>JACJNY010000026.1 GCA_014695295.1 Microcoleus sp. FACHB-61
CTTGAAAGACAAGAACTTGAAAGGCAAGAGTTAGCCAGAAAAGAACTTGAAAGACAAGAACTTGAAAGGCAAGAGTTAGCCAGAAAAGAACTTGAAAGACAAGAACTTGAAAGACAAGAATTAGCACGAAAAGAACTTGAAAGACAAGAGTTAGAGAGAAATCAGCAAGCAGCTTCTCAACCAACTCCTCAACCAACCGCAACACCCACTCTCGCCCCAGTTACGCCCGCAGTGTCCCCGCCGAACTTTTTCTTTGCGGGAGATACTAACAGAGATGGCCAAATCAACGAGCAAGACGAAGCCGGAAAAGAACAATGGTCTTTGTCCAAGGGCGCGCTAATTTCATTTAACGATCGCAATAACGATCGCGGCAAGATACCGACTTGGAAACAAACCAAAGTTAGCGCTCCCCGCCGTGCAGCAATGCTTTCTCAAGTTAACTTAACACTGTCTGAAAACTTCAAAACCTCTCAGTTATTTATCACGGCTGACAGCATTGCCAGCCCTCACATCAGCGTTTTCCAAAAGACGGGCGACGGCTGGCAACCTGTAGATATATCCGGTGCTAAACCTCTAGTTTTCAGCACGAATATTGTTTTAGGTGTCGAAGCCAAACAATTTGCCGATCGCAATTGGAACGGCACTGTTAATCTCAAAGCCACTGCCCAAAACAACGGTCAAGAAATTGCCTCCACAACAATCCAAATGGGCGTTAGTCCTTGGATGATACCGCCCAATACAGCACCAGTAACCGAAGTTCAGGTCAGCGACAGAGGCTCGGTAAACAGCGAATTTATCTCGCAACTAAAACAAGCAGTAGAACCCACGGGGGCTAAAGTAAAAATTCTCCAGGGCGATCGCACTTGGATGCAAGATACCCAGAAAAACGGATACGTTCAACTCCCCGAAAAATCGGATCTACGCCAGTTTAAGGTCGCCCTAAAAAGCAATAGCGAACCAGAGAAAAACCCGCCTGTTAAATCAACTCAAGACCGGGATTTGAAAGTATTTAAAATTGGCAATCCTCGTTCTTTAGACCCTGTAAGTCAGTGGTCTGACGGATACGGCAATTTGCAGGTGACACCGCCGATTCCCGGACACCCAATGGGTCGAGTTTATTACGGGAATTCGGGAAATGCTAGTTTTAATCCAGAGGTACTTGATTTTATTCAAGCTCAGAGAATTCAAGGGCCGCCAGTGGATATTGATACTTCTTGGCTTCTGACTCGCCAAGTCGATGAAATTATCAATTTTATTCCCACTCAAACTCCCGGACAATATGTAATGGCGATCGCCAGTCCCGAAGCCGGAGTTAAGCTGTTGGAAGAATTGGAGGGAAGAGGTTACGGCGATGTGACGCTCAATCGTGGTTTGAGCACTCAAACAACTGTCAGCGCCGCCTTGAAAAACCGTGCTTTAATTCAACACAATCTCTCTTTGCAAAATCAGAAACTTAATCCGATTATAGAGAAGTTGAAAAGAGAGTTTTTACTCGGAGACGACCAAATAATTCAAGTTCCGGTGATGTTTGGCTACAGCGGTTATGCGTGGTGGCCGAATATGGTCAATTCGGTGCCAGTTAACGGCAAGTTGTTAGTTTCAAATCCGCGCGGGCCAATGATTGACGGTGTTGATTACACTCAGGAAAGATTGCGCCAACTGCTGCTTCCTGCTGGCGTCAGCGTTAGTTTTCTGGATGACAGGTATTATCAAGAATTAAAAGGAAACGTGCAGTCGGCGACGAATACTGTGAGGAAGCCAGAAGAGCGGCCTTTTTGGCAGTCTTTGCCTAATAATTACTAATGGGTAATTGGTAATTAGGAATGGGGAATGGGGAATGGGAAATTGGGAAATTGTATGTGCGGGTTCCACCAACAATACGCGCCTGTAACTAACAATCTCATAAACCCGCCCCCAACCAACAGTAAATCGCAAGATACCTCTTTAAAAATACAATGAGTGGGTTTTACCAACAATCTATATTTAAAAGTAACTATCTCTTAAACCCGCCTGCCTATGCTAATATTTAGGAAAACTATGCTAGGAGTTTAACAGATGGCTACCCTGCAAATAGAAAATATACCAGAGGAATTGTACGCGAGACTGCAAGAGTTAGCCGCGGCTCAAAACCGCTCGATTAGCGCCTTTGCGATCGCCATTTTAGAAGCCGAGTTGTCAACAGAGACAAAACCCCTCTCAGGAAAAGGTAAAAAGTCTGTAACAGAACTATTGGCAGAAATCAGCCGCCGTCGCGAGTCTCGTCCGGCGAATATGGGGATGATACTAGATAGTACCGCTTTAATTAGAGAGGATCGCGACAGATGACCAATCCTGTGAGGTGCGTAGTCGATGCTAGCGTGGGGATTAAGCAATTTATCCCCGATCCGCTCTCATCTAAAGTCGTTCAATTGTTTACCCATCTTGAAATTCCACAGACTGAAATATTTGTACCCGATCTGTTTTATATTGAGTGTGCAAATATTATCTGGAAGTATGTCCGTGCTGGACTTTACGCTGCTGCCGATGTTCCAACAGATTTAGCTAATCTTAGAGCTTTATCCTTGCGTGCAGTATCTACTGCTGAACTGATTTTAGATGCAACAAACCTCGCCTTAAATTATGGAATTTCTGCTTATGATGGCAGTTACGTTGCTCTTTCACAGCAAGTTGACGCGCCTTTGCTAACTCTCGACCAAAAGCTAGTCAGAGCTTTAACAGGCACATCTTATAATGTTCTATCGTTTAACGATTTCGATGTACCAACACCGCATTAGCCTTAGCTTTGTAGGAAATTAATTCACTTGTTTATTCTTATTAGTAAAAAGATCATCGCTATAATATAGATACGACCTTCCCAACAGTCAAACCCCTGATTAACTATGACACTAAAAGAATTAGAACCGCAACTGCTTTCCCTGACTCCGCCCGAGAAAGCTCAAGCAATACAGATATTAGCTCAAAGTTTAACTAACACCTGGCAGGGGATTGAAAAAACTCCCGGTGTAGTCGGCGGTAATGCCAGGATGGCCGGGACTAGAATTTCTGTTTGGGGATTGTTAGAGTCTCGTCGATTAGGTGCAACTGATCCTCAACTTTTAGAAGATTATCCGCATCTTAGTGCTAGCGACTTGAAAAATGCCTGGGCTTATGCTGAAGCATTTCCTGACGAGATTGAAGCAGTAATTAAGTTAAACAATATAGACTAATATCAGGGCAGGTTGGTATGCAGATGAACAATCTTCCTTCTAAATTTTGCCTAACGCTTGATAATTAATCCGTGTATCCGTGTCAAAATCCGTGTCGTGCCTTCTTGCTTCTGCTAGATAATTTCAGTGCAGGCGATCGCACCAGTAACGTAAAATGTCTAAAAGCGGTCTTTGTAAAATAAATTTAGCCCCATGAGCGACGAACAGGAAAAAAAACAAATTTTGACTCAGCAACCGGAAACAATTTCCACTGCCAGCGATGAGTTCGATCGCAGTGAAATTGCCAGTGGCGATTCAACTTCCGCACCCCCAGAAACTCCCGCAGAAATTGTCGCGCCCAAAGATATTTCAGCGCCAATCGACGAGGCCGAAACAATTCCAATTGCCGCCGATAGCGCGGCGGCAACAACTCAACTTGCAAGTTATCCGCCTCCAACAATTCCAACTGCCAACCCCGAACCAAAACCAGCTCGATCCTGGCAAATCTTAGCAGTTTTTGTCAGCGGAATGTTAGTCGGTTCTGTCCTTAGTGTCGGCAGTTTGCTAGCGTGGAGAATGTATCAGGAAAGAGCGAACCTTCAAATCAAACTACCCGCTGACGTACCCCTCCCCGAAAGCCCTCCCCCTGTCGCAGCAGCGCCCGTCAACCGTCGGCCCGGACTTCCCCCAGCACCTGGAAGAGGACGGCGCGCCAGCATCCCTCCGTCGCCCAGCCCCACTCAAATACCCTCTCTGTCTGGCGTTCCGCAACTTGCTTCGCCGTTGCCTTTGCCGTTGCCTTCGCCGTTCCCTTCTCCTTTGCCTTCTCCTTCTCCTTCTCCCGCTGCGGTTGAAACCCCTGTAACCGAGCGAGTTTACTTTCAAGCCGGTGCTACGGGAACTACTCTGAGCAATAGTTTGCGAGCCAACATATCCAGGCGCTACTTACTCGAGTGCAATAGCGGCCAAAGCATGACAATAAATGTTCAAGAAGGTCAAGTTAGCGCAGCAATTATTGCTCCTAACGGTGAAAATTTAGGTACTGCCGATAGCACAGGTCAGTGGCAAGGTCAACTAGCCAGTAGCGGCGATTATACTATTGAAATTTCAGGCGATCGGCAAGCAAACTACCAAGTTAAAATTGAAGTCAAATAGCAACTATAATTGTATCAGGGGGTAGTTACAAAATACATAAAGTCCCCCTGTTGCTAATTACAAATTACAAATTACTTATTACCAATGATCGCACAAGTATCTGAAAACATCTACGAAGCAAAAACCCAGGAAATTGCCAAAGAAATTTTGCGGGTAACTCAAGAGAAAAAGCGCTCTTTTTTCGGTCAGATCCAAGACCAAATGCGCTGGGACGACAAACTCATGGATTGGGCGATGGCCAGCCCCGGACTGCGGGTGCAGTTGTTTCGATTTATTGACTGTTTGCCGGCCCTCCGCAGCAGGCCGGAAATTGCCCGCCACTTGCAAGAATACCTGACCGCCCAAGAGGTAGAATTGCCCGAAGCATTGAAAAAATTGCTCAACTTTGCTAGCCCTGATTCGGTTCCGGGTCAATTGGCGGCGACGACGGTTGCGCCTGCTGTGGAAACTTTGGCGCACAAGTATATTTCTGGGGAAAATATCAAGCAGGTAATTAAAACCTTAGAGCGGCTTCGCAAAGATAAAATGGGTTTTACAGTTGACCTTTTGGGGGAAGCTGTCATTACTGAAACTGAGGCGCAAATTTATCTTAACCGCTATCTGGAATTGATGGAGGAACTCGCCAATGCAGCGAAGAATTGGTCGCAGGTAGATGCAATTGACAAAGCTGACGGCGAAACTCTGCCGCGAGTGCAAGTATCGGTAAAGTTAACGGCTTTTTATTCTCAGTTTGACCCTTTGGATGCTAAAGGTAGCGAGGAGAAAGTAAGCGAGAGAATTCGCCTGTTACTGCGCCGCGCGAAGGAGTTGGGAGCTGCTGTTCATTTCGATATGGAACAGTATGCTTACAAAAGTTTAACTCTGACCATTCTCAAAGACTTATTGTTAGAGGAAGAGTTTCGCAGTCGCACGGATATCGGAATTACATTGCAAGCATATTTGCGCGACAGTGCCCAAGATTTGCAAAACCTGATTTCCTGGGCAAAAAAACGCGGAAATCCGGTAACAGTGCGGCTGGTAAAAGGCGCTTACTGGGATCAGGAAACTATCAAAGCGATGCAGAAAGATTGGCCGCAGCCGGTCTACAATGACAAAGTTGCTACCGATGCCAATTTCGAGCAGATGACGCAGTTGCTGCTAGAAAATCACGAATATTTGTATGCAGCTATTGGCAGTCATAATGTGCGATCGCAAGCGAGGGCGATCGCCATTGCCGAGACTCTCAATATACCGCGCCGCCGCTTTGAAATGCAAGTGCTGTATGGCATGGGCGACAAATTGGCTAAGCTTTTGGTCGATCGGGGTTATCGCGTCCGAGTCTACTGTCCCTACGGCGATTTGCTGCCGGGAATGGCTTATTTGATCCGCCGTTTGCTGGAAAATACCGCCAACAGTTCTTTCATCCGGCAAAGTTCCGAAGAAATGCCGATCGAACAATTGTTAGCCGCGCCCGTTGCTAATGGAAATGACCAGCTAGTTTACAGCAAAGTATTTCCCAACGTTGCCGATACCGACTACGCCAATACCAAATTGCGACAACAAGCAGAAACAGCGCTCAAATCAGTGCGCGCTAACTTAGGTAAAACCTATTTACCCCTAATCAATGGCGAGTACCAAAATACTGAAGCAACAGTTAATTCCCTCAACCCTTCCAATCCCACAGAAGTAGTCGGCAAAATCGGATTGCTTTCCGAAGAACAGGCCAAACAAGCCCTTGAAGCAGCAAAATCAGCCTCTACCAGTTGGCGGAAAACCCCCGTCCGCCAGCGCGCCGGCGTCCTCCGCAAAGCCGCAGAGTTGATGGAACAGCGGCGGCACGAACTGTCAGCTTGGATGGTGTTTGAAGTCGGCAAACCCGTCAGAGAATGCGATGCCGAAGTCTCCGAAGCTATTGATTTTTGCCGCTACTATGCCGACGAAATGGAACGGTTAGAACAAGGGAAAAATTACGACATTCCCGGAGAAACTAACCGCTACACCTATCAGCCGCGCGGCATTTCTTTAATCATTTCGCCTTGGAATTTCCCCCTCGCAATTCCCGTTGGCATGACAGTGGCATCGCTGGTGGCAGGTAATTGTACTTTGCTCAAACCTGCGGAGGTTTCCTCAGTAATTGCAGCAAAAATCACAGAAATTTTGCTGGAAGCTGGCATTCCCAAAGGCGTATTTCAATACGTGCCTTGCAAAGGTTCAACCGTCGGCGCTTACATGGTGAAACATCCTGACGTTCACATGATTACTTTCACGGGTTCTCAAGAAGTGGGCTGTCGGATTTATGCCGATGCTGCGATTTTGCAGCCGGGGCAAAAACACCTGAAACGAGTAATTGCTGAAATGGGCGGCAAGAATGCAATTATTGTCGATGAAAGTGCGGATTTAGACCAAGCAGTTGCAGGCGTAGTTTATTCGGCATTTGGATACAGCGGCCAAAAATGTTCCGCTTGTTCGCGAGTAATTGTGGTCGAATCGGTGTACGATAATTTTGTGGCAAGATTGGTAGAAGCGACGCGATCGCTCAATGTCGGCGCAGCAGAAAATCCCGGCACTCAAGTTGGCCCTGTGATCGATGCAAATGCCCATTCGCGCATCCGCGAATACATCGAAACAGGCCGCGCCGAAGCTAAAATAGCTTTAGAAATGCCGGCACCGGAAACCGGTTATTTTGTCGGTCCCGTCATTGTTACGGAAGTATCTCCGACAGCAACTATCGCCCAAGAAGAAATTTTTGGCCCGGTTTTGTCGGTGATTCGGGCAAAGAATTTCAGCGAAGCGATTGCGATTGCTAACGGCACGAATTTTGCTTTAACCGGCGGATTGTATTCTCGCACGCCTTCGCATATCGATCGAGCCGCATCCGATTTTGAAGTCGGAAACCTGTACATCAATCGCGGAATTACCGGCGCTGTGGTATCGCGACAACCCTTCGGAGGATTCAAACTTTCGGGAGTTGGTTCTAAAGCTGGCGGCCCGGATTATTTGCTGCAATTCCTCGAACCCCGCACAATAACCGAAAATATTCAGCGGCAGGGTTTTGCGCCGATAGAAGGAGTAGATGATTAATCATTCCTTTGTTCGTAGTGAGGACTTCCGTCCTCTCTCGGGTTTTTAAGTTGGTAAGGTGCGCATTGCGCACCTTACGGGTGGGGTAACAGAAAAAAACTTCTGCGAGGTCAGCTTGTTATAAAATGGAATCTACTAAAGATCGCGATCGACTAAATTCTCACAACCCTTCACTTGACAAGTGGCTGCGATTTTTAATTATAGGCGTATTAGTCATCGGTATTTTATTTCGCTTCGCCAATCTCGATCGCAAATTTTACTGGATCGACGAAACATATACTTCTTTGAGAGTTTCTGGCTACACCGAAGCCGAAATAATCAAACAAATTTCGTATCAGAAAATAATCTCGCCCTCTGATTTACAAAAATATCAGCAGATAAATTCCGAAAAAACTTTAAGGGATACCCTGAATTCTTTAGCAACAGAAGACCCCCAACACCCGCCGCTGTATTACGTACTAGCGCGACATTGGGCGCAATGGTTCGGCAGTTCCGTTGCAGCAATGAGAAGTTTGGCCGCCGTGATTAGCTTGCTAGTATTTCCCGCAATTTATTGGCTGGCTTGGGAGTTATTTGAATCTTCAGCAGTGGCGTGGATGGCGATCGCAATTTTCGCAATTTCTCCCTACCACATCTTGTTTGCCCAAGAAGCGAGACAGTACAGTTTGTGGACAGTAACTACTATTTTATCCAGTGCAGCCTTGCTGCGAGCAATGCGCCCTGACGAAAATCAAAATCCTCTCGCCCTCGTTCTTTCCTGGGCGCTTTATGCAGGCACAGCAACACTGGGATTGTACACCCATTTGTTATTTGTCTGCGTTGCCGCAGCCCACGCAATCTACGTCGCAATCATTGCCAACTGGCGCGATGTTAAAACATTTATTGCCTATTATGCAGCAGCTTTAATCGCCTTAATCGGCTTCATGCCTTCCCTCGTAAATACTGTAGAAAACGTCAATCAAGTTAGAAGCACAACAGCATGGGCAGAACAAACAAATTTCTTAAGATTAGTCAGCCGGTGGGTTGGTTCCATCACCATAGGATTTTTTGATGTTGGCATTGATGGAACTGCCAACGCCACAGAACTAGCCTTGCTAATTCCCGTTGGCATAATGATTTTAGCTTTAGTCGGCTATGCCCTTTATTTTCTGTGCAGAAAAACACCACAACGAGTGTGGTTGATGGTATTGTTATTAATTGCGACAACCGCTATATTTTTAGCGTTGCCGGATATACTTAAAGGCGGGAGGCGATCGGCAAATCCGCGATATTTAGTTCCTTGTTATGTGGGAATTCAGCTAGCAGTGGCTTACCTGCTGTCTGCGAAAATTAGTAACAATTTGGATAGCTTCAAACAGCAAAAACTATGGAGAATAGTTATAGTTGCACTGTTTTTCGCAGGTATTATATCCGGTGGAGTTAGTTCTCAAACAGACATTTGGTGGAATAAAGGCAGCGGTTGGTTGCGCGCCGTGGAAGTAGCTGGGGCTGTTAATCAAGCCAGCAATCCCCTAATGATCAGCGATGCCAATATCGCATATATGATGCCTTTAAGTTATTACCTAGAACCAAAAGTCAAACTGCTAATAGAACCCCGCTGTTACACTTCTTGCTACAGAAATCGACAATTGGCACTGAAAAAACCGCAACCCCCAAAAATTCCCGGCGGTTTCAGCGAGTTGTTTTTATACAGACCGTCCTCAAGTTTGCGATCGGCAATTCAGCAACAAAACTATCAAATAGCTCCGGCTGACGCTAATGTTGAGCTTAATCTCTGGAAAATTACAAAAAAATAATCTGAAAGGATGAAGGCAAAAAACATCGGGTTGCTGCCAAAAAATGTCTTGTTCACCGCGACATACTGGCCAGAAACGGGGTTTTTGGAAGTAGGTCGCGAGTAGAGTAGAATATGGCTGCTTTTCGCGGTAAGCTAGAAGTTAAGAATTAAAAAATAACATCAAAAATCTACAATGACAGTCACTGAAACCTCGAATATTCGCAAACTGCTGTGCGATTCAGACTTAGGGCTGATCCCTCACCTAGAAAAGTGCCTGAAAGACTTGCACTCGTCTGCGATCGCCAGCGGAGAGAAATTCAAGGTAGAACCTTACGATATAGAACTCAAAAGCTGCCACACCCAGAAGTATCCCAACGACCAAAAACCCATCGTCACTCAGTCAGTGTTAATAAAAATTCCCCTGACTGGGGAAGTTCAAGACAAGATGCAACTATATCTGATTGCAACTGAGTTGCAGAACCAAATCGACATCAAAATTATCGACTGGAGTGCCTTAGAACGCCGCCAATACGACATTCAGGGCATCCCCTTAAAGCAGCCCATCACCAAAATAGACGGCGAGATGAATTACGAGTTAGTATTCGATCGACCAAACTACTGCTGCATCACTCTGTGCCGCCAATTTGACTTAAGTTACGCCGCCAATTTTTAATACCAATTCTGAAAAGTAGGGACACGGCAATGCGTGTCCCGTGCGGGGAGTAGGACACGGCATTGCCGTGTCCCTACGGTTCGCTTTTAATAATTGGTATAAGATTGAGGATTGTAGATCGATCGCACAAAATCAAATTCAAACCGCTCGATTGGCAGTTTCCGCAAGAATCCTTTTAATATCAGCAGGAGTCAGATTCGGATTAGCTTGCAACATCAAAGCTATCACCCCAGCTACCTGCGGCACTGCCATTGAAGTACCCGCAAAATATCGATAGGGAATCCCCGGTTGAGAAAGCGGCACAGTTGAATAAACATCACCAGAACCCGCACTGCCGCCGTCGCCGCCCGGAGCAACAAAATAATTAATTGCCTGCGAACCCGCCAGGTTAGAATAATCCGCAAACAAGCCATTTCGGCTAACAGCACCGACAGCAATTCCTACCTCATTGGCAAACCGAGCCGGATAATCTGGTTGTAGGCGAGCATCATTTCCCGCCGCCGCAATCACGATCGCGCCTTGAGCTTCAGCGGCTCGAATCGTATTCAATTCTTCATCATTCAACTCTTGGCCGCCCAAACTTACATTAATCACCTTGGCTCCATTTGCCACCGCATAATTAATCGCATTAATTTCATCCCTAATTTTGCCGACTCCCGCCTCATCGAGTATTTTCAAAGGCATAATCTTCGCAGTAGGAGCCGTACCAGTAATCCCAATCCCATCTTTTTTCGCAGCAACTAAACCCGAGATATGAGTGCCGTGACTGTTATCATCCATCGGGTCATTATCGTTGTTAACAAAATCCCATCCCCGGAAATCGTCAACAAAGCCATTGCCATCATCATCAACCATGTTGCTAGCTTTATTGCGACCGATCGCATCAACACCGGTTTCCCCGGCATTACTCCAAATATTCCCCGTCAAATCCGGGTGATTGTAGTCAACTCCGCTGTCGATAACTGCCACCACAATTCCGTCTCCAGTCAAGCCCCGGGCCCAAACCTCTGGAGCTTTAATTAAATCTCTGCCCCACTCGTCGCCGCCCAAGTCGGGAACGTCAGGAAAAGTTGCAGTACCTTGAGCTTTAGCAACTGCCGCCGCTGCATCCACCAAACCGAACCCAAAACGAGAGTCAAAACCTTGCAAGTTGCTCGGATTGTTAGGAGAAACAGTTGCAGGAGTTGCAGACAGATTTAGGGTGAAATCTGTACTGCCTTGGTATTGATAAACTCGGACAAAGTAAGTTCCTGCGACTAAACTGTCGATGTCGATCGACTCCGGCGATAAATCCGGTTCTTGAGAAGAAGCAATAATATCGGTGAAGTCAATAGAATTGTCGCCGTTAATATCTTTAATCACAGCAACGTCAACATCTGCCGTCAAACCGCTGACAGTTAATTTAAAGTCGCTAGTTGCAGGCAAAGTAAAGCGATAAAGGTAGTCTGGCCGGGCGTTGCTAACCGAGTCTGCGATCGTTTGAGTGTCGCCCAAAACGCCTAAATCACGAGCTTGATCCAGTTGGTTGCCCAATACGGTACTTGCAGAGATGAATGTATAGGCGAGGTCTTGTGGAGATGCGTTGGCTACCAAGCCTAAAATAGCATTTGATTGGCGGATTTTAATTAATGTATTGGAAATACCGGGGGCGATCGAGATTTCTTCGAGAATCAAGTCAGCTTCGCTTAGCTCGCCAGTTAGCCCGATCGAATCCACAAAACTGTTAAAGTCAGTAATAACGTCTGCAGCAGCCGGATCGGAGACTGCGGAGTCGCTGCGGAGGATAAAGGTATCTGGACCTAAACCCCCTGTCAGCATATCTTTGCCCGCATCGCCCACTAAAACGTCGCTGCCGGAGTCACCGTTAAGGGCATCATCTCCCCTACCTCCCTGCAAGGTATCGCTGCCGGCATCGCCAAACAAGATGTCGCTGCTGACACCGCCGTTAAGCACATCGTTGCCCGCACCACCGAACAGCGTATCGGAATTGCTGCCGCCGAGGATGCGATCGTTACCATTATCACCGCTAATTATTTCGGCATCTGAGGAACCGACAATAAAATCGTTACCTCCGAGGGCAAAAAATCCGTTAGGATAAGGAGTCAAAAAGCCCGGAGTCAAGGCAAAACTGTTGGGGCTATCATCTAAAAGATAGGAAAGACCGTCAGGGCTCGGGCCGGTCATAGAAATGTACTCCTAGCGAGGTATATCGATCTAAATTTTAGATTTTAAATTTAAGTTTGTGGTTAAGAAAGCACTAAGTAGATAGTCTCTAGGGTGGGCATTGGGGACAGTCTGTAGGGTGCGCCGAACAACACAAAGAGGCCTGCATAGGTGAGGTCAAACAGGTTTATTCCGTTATATGTCATGTAAATCAACCAACATTCTGCCTGTGCTAATCTAAAATCTAAAATCTAAAATCTAAAATCTAAAACAGCATAACTTAATCCCAAATTCACAATCGGGATCAGAAAATGGGAAAACAACACTTGCATCGAATTCTGAATTTTTTCAAAATCTTGAAATCCAGTCTCCAGCCTTATTTGCGCTATTTGATTTTGGGCGGGACGTTTTTATTTATTGCCAAAGCTTTTTTAACTCACTGGCGAGAAGTCGCGAATATCCAAATTCGAGCCGAAAGTTTTCCGTTGCTGGCGATCGCCCTCGGCGTCACTTTACTTTCTCTAATTTTTGTCGGCTGGGTGTGGATGTTGATTTTGCGGGAATTCCGCCAACCTGTAAATGCCGCGTGGGCGATTCAAGTTTTTCTCAAAACTAATATTGCCAAGTATTTGCCGGGGAATATTTGGCATTTTTGGGGTCGAATATTGGAGGCAAAAAAGGCAGGCATTTTCCCCAAAGCTGCTACTCTCAGCGTGTTGCTGGAACCGCTGCTGATGGCTTCTGCGGGCGTGCTGATAGGGTTGATTTGTTTTGAGAAAATTAATTGGTTTTTGCGGATTATCGGTTTTGCTGCTATTTTAACGGCGATTCATCCCCGAATTTTAAATCCTATCGTTCTATTTGTAGAGCAGTTGAAGTTATCAAAGAATAATGGGGAAATTTCAAATACTGGGGAGGAGGCAGGCGAGGAACTGAATTTTCGTGTAGAGTCTACCTCAAATATAGCAAAAAAAACATCGAATGTCAAGTCCCGCCGCCAAATTAATTTGCCAATTAAACGCTATCCTTTAGTGCCGTTAATCGGACAAATGTGTTTTATCGGATTGCGGGGCTGCGGTTTTTTGCTAACTGTAACGGCTTTAACTCCGGTGAACTTTAGCAATATTCCCAACTTGTTAGGTGCTTTTTGTTTTGCGTTTGTTGTCGGTTTAGTTGTACCGGGTGCACCGGGGGGAATGGGAGTATTTGAAGCAACGGCGATCGCCCTGCTGTCCGATCGCTTTTCTACGGGTATAATTCTGAGTGCGGTGGCTTTGTATCGGATAATTAGCATTCTGGCGGATGTTTCTGGTGCTGTTTTGGCAAAGCTCGATCGCCAGCGCGATCGGCACAGTAAAAAAAGCTGAATTTAAAACTAAATATTCTCGTGATTGTAGGGTGCGGGGCTGAGAATGTGAGATTATGTGCGATCGAACTACAAACCTGTTTAATTGCGGATGCGATATCAGATTAAAGCATTTTTTCTAGAAATTGCTTGGCGCGATCGCACTTCGGGTTGCTAAAAAACTCCTGCGGCGGCACATCTTCCGCCACCTTTCCGCCATCCAAAAACAAAATCCGGTGGGCGACTTCCCGCGCAAAACCCATTTCGTGAGTTACAATTGCCATTGTAATTCCCGTTTTCGTCAAAGCTTTCATCACATCTAACACTTCTTTAACCATTTCAGGATCGAGTGCAGAAGTCGGTTCGTCCATCAACAAAATTTCCGGTTCCATAGCCAAACAGCGGGCGATCGCCACCCGCTGTTTTTGTCCCCCCGAAAGCTTAGAAGGATAAACCTCCGCCTTATCTGACAAACCCACTTTTTCCAGCAATTCTAACCCCTTCAGACGCGCCTCATCCTTAGCAACCTGCTTCACCTTTACAGGGGCATAGATCACATTTTGCAGCACAGTCATGTGCGGAAACAAGTGGAAATGCTGAAAAACCATCCCTACTTTCTGGCGGATTTTCAGAATATCTGCCTTCGGCAAAGTAATATCCACCCCGTCAATGTATATGTGTCCCGAAGTCGGAATTTCCAGTAAATTCAAACACCGCAAAAAAGTAGACTTGCCGCACCCCGAAGGGCCGATAATGGCAATCACTTCTCCTTTATGAATCTCAGTAGTTATCTCGCGCAAAACCTTCAGATTGCCAAAATATTTATACAGGCGATCGACCTTAACTGCTAGTTTGGAGTCTACGTTCGAGTACATTGGCCCCCCAAGTTAAACTAAGCACCATCAAATAATAAATTGCGCCGACAAATATCAAAGGTTCAAAGTAAATATACTTTTCTGCTCCCACAATTGTAGCGCGGCGCAGCAAGTCTTCTACGCCAATTACTGAAACTAAAGCTGAATCCTTCAGCAAAGCGATACTTTCATTCACCAATGCAGGCAAAATATTTTTCAACGCTTGCGGTAAGATAATATCGCCCATCATCAGTTTGTAGGGAACGCCAAGGGATTCTGCGGCTTCTTTTTGACCTTTATCTACAGCTTGAATTCCCGCGCGGATAGTTTCGGAAATATAAGCCCCAGAATTCAGGAAAAAAGTAATCACGCCAGCTTGCAGCGCCGATATATTATAGCCCGTAAGCTGCGGTGTTGCAAAATAAACTAAAGTCAACTGCAAAATTAGCGGCGTTCCTCGAAAAATTGAGGTGTAAGCAGTGCCAAACCAGAACAGCGGTTTAATGCTAGAAATCTTAAACAGAGATAGCACGATTCCCCAGATAAATCCGAGAAATGCCGACAGCAAGGTAAAAGTTAGCGTTACCCCAATCCCGGACAAAATATAAGGCAAACTCGGCAAGATTTTGCCAAAATCTAACCCGAACTTGGACGCTACCGCAGGCTGATTTGCTTGAGCAGGTTCTTGCGGAATCGGTCGAGAAAACCACTTAGTAGCTAGTTCCTTAATTTGACCGCTGGCTTTCATTTGCTGGAGGACTCGGTTGAATTCTGGAACTAATCTCGAACCTTTCGGAAAGGCGATCGCCGAACCGCTTTCTTCAGTATTTGGGATTGTGTTAAATTCCAAGTCCGGGTTCGCTGCTGCATAACCCGTAGCGACAGTATCCTCGATCACTCCCGCCGCGAGGCGGTTTGATTTAATTTCTTGAATGATGTCAGGAATCCTATTAAGAGGAGCCAGTTGCACCCCGGGCATTTTTTTCACAGCTTCCTGCTGAATGCTTCCGAGTTGAACGCCTACTTTTTTCCCGGCTAAATCTTCAGCTTTGGTCAAATTGCTGCCTTTATTGGCGACAATTGTATTTTGAGCTTCGTAGTAAAGGTCAGAAAAATCAACATTTTTTTTCCTTTCTGCTGTGGGAGTCATTCCAGCCATCACAAAATCGGCTCTTCCCGCCTGCAAAGCGGGAATTAAGCCGTTAAAATCCATGCCAATTACTTTCAGCTCGTAGCCTAATTTTTTAGTAATATATTTGGCAATATCGATGTCAAAACCGATGATTTCGTTGCCGCTAACAGCCGTATCTTTAAATTCATAGGGCGGGTAGTCTGGGGAAGTCGCCAGTGTTAAAGTCTTGTTGGCTTGGGCGTAGCTGGCGATCGCGATTAAACAAAAGGCGATCGCGATCGCCGCCGCCAGCATTGATTTTAATTTTAAACGTTTCATCTCGAAAATTGTCCTAAAAAATCCCCTCGCCAACAAAACATACCACAAATCGGAATCAAGTCATCCTGGTAAAGGAAGATCTAATCCTGGACACAGGGGTTGCCAGACACCGGGTTTGATGGACAAAAAAACTGCATAATTACCCTGATTAAAGGCTATTTATGCAGTTTATAAAGGTATTGATGCCACCGGGGCTAAAGATAGATAGTTGCGCCACGAACTTATATTTAAAAAAAGTAGGCAAGGCACAAGTTTTAACGTTTTATAAAGTAAAAGTTGTCCGCCAAACTCCCACCTAGGTTGTACCGTTGTCTTTGTTGTGGGCGGTATTTGTAATCATATAAACTCCCGGCTTAACGCTGATAAAATCGCTGACTTGGATGCGTTACAGAGCTTCTACGTGCACAGAAGTAGCATTGTCTTTGTTTTCTTTAATTCAGGTGGTCTATCAATTGGTGATTGATGGCAATTCCAGTTTCTCCAGGAGTGTTGTAAATATCGGGGTTGAACGCTCCAAACCGAGAAACTGCGCCTTGAGCTGCACTATCAAAATAAGGGTTGATTAAAGGAGCTACATCATCAGAAGTAAGTTTTTTTGCCCTAATTTCAACATTAGTGTGGCTCCCGATGACGAACTGATAGCTGAGTTTATCGAGGGTGATTTGAGAGCCGCCATCCCCGTCAAAGTTGGTGCGAGTCATGGGAGTGCGATCGTACCGAGCATTATTTCTCGCTTGCAACCGCGTTCTCACACGGTCAGTTCCAGTAAAGCTAGTCTCGAAATTTAAGCGCACCCGATAGCCCAAGTTGCCAGTAGTTTTGTCATCACCCACAGCTTATTCAACAGCCTGTCCTACTTTTGGGCGATCGACCAACAGCACAAACCCAATGCCCATATTAAAAGTCACGAATACAAACTCAAGTTGGCCAAGGTATTGTTCAATAAACCCAGTTTCTGAAAATCTTGTTAAAAAATCAGCCCTAAAAAAAGAAACTATTACCTATTGACTTTTATGGAAATCTTGTGGTATATTTTAGATAATGGAAGCAGTAACTAAAATTTAAATTTTGCCACCACTTCCATTATTTAATTGTACTTTATTGAATGCTTAGAGTCAAGCTTTTAACCCTAAAAAAAAAGGCGATTAATTTTAATTCATTCAACTAAAATTAATCTACGCCCATTATCAATTCTCCGTTCCCCTCAATTACTTCGCCGATCGCGCAAGCACCAATTCCCTGAGAGTCAAACCATTTAACAGCCTGTTCTACTTCCCTGGGATCGACCAACAGCACAAACCCAATCCCCATATTAAAAGTATTGAACATATCTGCTGTGGCAACTTGACCCGCTGCAGCAATCCAGTCAAAAATTGGCAAACTTGGCCAGCTATTGCTGTCAATTTTCACAGATTGATTTGCTCCCAAACAGCGGGGCAAATTTTCCGGCAAACCGCCGCCCGTAATGTGAGCCATCCCGTGAATTTCTAAACCGCTCTTAATTGCTTCGAGAACTGGTTTAACATAAATTTTAGTCGGAGTTAGCAGCACTTCTCCTAAACTTTTGCCGCCTAACTGTTCGGGTTGGGAATGCCAATCAAAACCTCGATCGCCCGCAATTTTCCTCACCAAACTAAAACCGTTGCTGTGCACGCCCGAACTTGCCAGCCCCACAGCCACATCTCCCACCTGCACCCGCGAACCGTCCAACAATTTGCTCTTTTCGACAATTCCCACGCAAAACCCCGCCAAATCGTACTCGCCCGCTTGGTAAAAACCGGGCATTTCTGCCGTTTCCCCTCCGAGCAAAGCACAGCCCGCTTGCTTGCAACCGTCAGCAATCCCGGCCACTACCGCAGCTAATTGTTCGGGATTTAACTTTCCTGTGGCTAAATAATCGAGAAAAAAGAGGGGTTCGGCCCCGGATGTCAGCACGTCATTGACGCACATCGCCACCAAGTCGATACCTACCGTGTCGTGCCGATCGAGATTGTGGGCCAATTTCAACTTAGTCCCAACGCCGTCAGTACCCGAAACCATCACCGGCTCTTTTAAACCCTCCGGGACGCTAAAAAACCCGCTAAATCCGCCGAATCCGCCCAAAACACCCGATCGGTGCGTGCTCTTGACCATACTCCCGATGCGCGAGACAAAAGCTCTGCCCGCCTCAACATCCACACCTGCTTGTCGATAATCCATAAGTCCGCCAAATCGATTTCTAATTTTTAGTTTATGCCCATAACAGTTGACAAACAGCTTTTTTAAGACTAGCCATTCGGCAGCCCACAAAAAACGCTAAATTTGTGTAAATTTTTGTAAATTTTTCTGGAATAGCTGAAACGGCTGTAAGCACTGCAAGTAAAGCATTTTATGCTATAGCGCTCTGAGAAGAGTTGATGAAGATTTGGTGAAAACTGCGATCTCAGCGATCCCCAACCGCAAAAGTTTGTGGTAGTCTGTTGCAGTTCGTGAACAACACACAAATTGCGGATCGAGTACGAGTTGTCAAGTGTCAGGGAAGTTTCCGCCAAATTTTTTTTGGGCTGAAGCATTAAAGCAAAAACGCACCCGATACTTTGATTTGACTCACGGGGGAATGGCGAAGGGCAAGAGAGAAATCCTTGACGCCCGCCGCCAAACGGCCAATCCTCCAATCTCGGTTGGCAATGGCTCTTCACAAAAATGGACGTATGAAGGAAAAATTTGTTGGTGCTCTACTCGCTGTCCTGTTAGTTCCTGTGGTAGGAACGGCATCCTCTTGTCACGCACAAGCAACAGGTGCCGACGAGCAAAACTCTCAGGCTTCCAAGCAAGTAATTGCCACCCAACCGTCCCCGCAGTTAAACGCGACTCGGGTCGAAGCACAAAAAGTCGGACAGTATCAGTACCAAGCAAGAGCTGACATTGACCGAGACTCGATCGCCAAAATTCAGCCGCACGACTTGGGCGGGCGACAAGCAGCGACAGTCTACATACGAAACATTCCAGTCATCACATTTCTCAAGGCCAGTCCGGAAAAAAACACGCCTTTGCGAGAAACTGGCGACAGCAAAGCCAGTGCTAGCAGTCAGATGCAAGTAGAGGGCGCGAAAGAAAATCCCAAAGTTGGAAACATTGCCAGCAACTCCAACAACCAAGAAGCCGATCCAGTGTGGCGGGCATCCAGCTTAGCAGCAAGACTCAACCAGCTAGCCCGCAACAACATCGATCCGAACAGCATTACCGTTAAGTGGGAAAAAGGCGATCGCTACATTATCCAGGCAAACGGTGAGGACTTGGTAAACATCAACGCCGAAACCATCCTCCCGGACAGCACCAGCAACTTTAGCCGAGACGCCCTCCAAGCAACCAATCGCCTCCGCCGCCTCCTAGGCAACGCCCCACCCCTGCAAGAAGTCGCAGGCAAACCCCAATCAGAACCCCCCCTGCTGTCTATGGGCCCAGTTCAAGTGCGGCTCAGCGGCTGGGCTTCCTGGTACGGCCCGGGATTTGACGGCAACCTCAGCGCCAGCGGCGAGCGTTTCAACCAAAATGATTTGACCGCAGCCCACCGCCACTTGCCCTTCGGAACTAGAGTCATGGTGAGAAATCTCGACAACGGCCGCACCGTAGTCGTCCGCATTAATGACCGCGGCCCCTATGTGGGCGATCGGCTCATTGACTTGTCCGCCCGCGCCGCCAGCGTGCTGGGAATGATGAGCAGCGGCGTTGCGAGAGTCGAAATCGAAATAATCGAACCGCAGCAGCAAACAACTATTGGACGCTGAACGGTACTCTAAGGCAGAATACAAAATTTATCCGAAGTGTAGAAAGCAGAAACTAGAATAAAACTCACATCTTGCACTCGTCGTCATAGTCCCGCTCTCTTGTACGCGAGCTTGTTGCTAACATCGGTGCAAGATGTCAGAACCCACAAATTCTGACAAATAAATTCTGTATTCTGCCGAATGCCTTCAGGAGATTCTACCGGTGCGCCTCTTTACTACCATTGCAGCACTTCGCTGCTACTTAAATTCACAAAAGTCTGCTGCACCTCATTTGACCGTCGGTTTAGTGCCAACGATGGGAGCTTTGCACGCAGGACATCTAAGCTTGATCCAGCGGGCAAGGCAAGAAAATGCGATCGCCCTGGTCAGCATTTTTGTCAACCCGCTGCAATTTGGGCCAACAGAAGATTTTCAAGATTATCCTCGGAATTTCGAGCAAGACCGCCTGTTGTGCGAACAAGCTGGGGTTGATGTCATTTTTGCTCCCTCACCAACCGAAATGTTCGGCAACCAAGCGGTCGATTCCCTACGGGATAGCTTCGCCGCGCGTACAGAAACAGAGCAAGCCGCGCAAAAACAGATAGAAATTCACCTTTCATCCTTAACTCAAGTAGTGCCGCCACCGGCGATGACATCGGTTTTGTGCGGCAAAGCAAGGCCCGGTCATTTTCAGGGCGTCGCGGCAATTGTGACTAAACTTTTGAGTTTGGTGCAGCCGACAAAAGCTTATTTCGGTCAAAAAGACGCGCAGCAGCTAGCAATGATTCGGAAGCTGGTATTTGATTTTAACTTGCCTGTAGAGATTGTCGCTTGTCCGATCGTCCGCGAAGAATCGGGACTGGCAATGAGTTCTCGCAATCAGTATTTAACAGCAGAGCAAAAACAGCAAGCCTCCGTACTCTACCGCGCGCTGCAACAAGCCTCGGAAACTTTTTCTTCAGGGGATCGCAGCGCAGCGGCCGCACTCGCTGCCGCGCACGCAGCAGTCGCAGGAGAGCCGGCAGTCAAGCTCGAATACGCCGAACTCGTCGATCCCGACACTTTGACGCCCTTGCAGGTTGTGGAAACAGCGGGACTTTTAGCCGTGGCAGCCAGAGTCGGCTCTACTCGCTTGATTGACAATATAATTCTCAGGAACCGCCGGCCAATTGTGGCGATCGACGGCCCGGCGGGAGCTGGCAAATCTACCGTAACTCGCCTTGCAGCAACAGCTTTGAACTTGTTTTATCTGGATACCGGCGCCATGTATCGGGCGCTGACTTGGCTGGCATTGAAAACAGACACGCCGATTTCCGACGAATGCGCGATCGCCGAATTAGTCAGTTCGAGCTATTTGGAATACAACCTCGATCCCGCATCAAAGATGTTGAAGATTAACGGCGAAGACGTAACCGAGGCAATTCGCAGTTTGGAAGTGACATCCCGCGTCTCAGAAATGGCGGCGATTCCCGCCGTGCGGCAGTTTCTGGTGGAGGAACAGCGGCGCTGCGGCACAAAAGGCGGAATTATAGCAGAAGGGCGCGATATCGGCACTAACGTGTTTCCCGATGCGGAACTGAAGATTTTTTTGACGGCTTCGGTACAAGAGCGATCGCGCAGGCGGCTATTAGAACTTAAAGAAACCGATCGGGCTAATATTAGCTTGGCACAGTTGGAACAAGACATCGCCCTGCGGGACGAAAAGGACAGCACTCGCGAGGTTGCACCTTTGCGCAAAGCGGCGGATGCTGTGGAAATTCAAACAGACAATCTGACTGTTGCTGAAGTTATCGATCGGATTGTCGGCTTGTACAAAGAGAGAATGGGCCCTAAAAGTTAATTTTACGACGCTCCGGGCGGGCGATCGCCCCTCATATTAAATCCGGTTAAACCAACAACTTGCAGTGTCAGGTAGGGACGCGGGCCGATGCGGCCTGAGTCCCTAAGAATATCGTGCCATTAACCGGGTTTGAGCGCCGTCCCCCTGGCCGGGCAAAAATTTCAACCATCCCCCGTTTTTATGGGTTAGGGGATTTCTTGCACACAAATCTTAAATTTTTTTATCCGGACGGACTTCCCCACGATCGGTTATTTCCTGTAGCATTTTTAGGGGCAATCCGATTTAAGATTATCCTCTTAAGTGGATTAACTTGATATCAACATAAAATCTAGAATTAACTGTGCAAGGTGTGAAGGAGAGAATGACGTGACAAAAATGAAACGGCTGTTGAGGCGGCGAAAAAGTTTAATCATTGCTTTTATCGCCGCCACAGCAAGTTTTTTGCTGGGTGTGACGTTGCCGATTAACTTGCGGGCAAATCAGCCATTGGAACCGATTCAGGCGCAAGCCTTGGCAGTATCCCAGTCGCAAGAACAAAAGCCAATCTCCAATATTAATCAGTTCAAACAGGCGATCGCCCATCGAGTTGAATTGTCCCAACAGGCTCTAGCCCAATTGCAGGGAATCCGCTTTCAATCAACCGTACTGTCGCAGTTTCAAGGTACAACCATTCGTGAGGCGAAACTCGACTCCCAGCACAAGGCGATCGCCCTGACATTTGACGACGGCCCCTGGCCGACAGCAACTACACAAATCCTAGATATTCTAAAGGAAAACAATATTAAGGCTACCTTTTTCTGGGTAGGAAGATACCTGCAAACTTATCCCGAAATTGGCAAACAGGTCGCAGCAGCGGGTCACGCGATCGGCAACCACACTTGGAACCACGAATACCTTAAGTATAGCGAAGAGGGTGCAGCTCGGGAGATCGATCGCACTTCATCCTTAATTGAGGAGCTGACGGGCGTCCAAACATCGATGTTCCGCCCGCCAGGAGGCATTTTAAACAATGGATTGGCAGCTTACGCTCAAAAGAAAAATTATGCAGTTGTGATGTGGTCTGCTGATTCTTTTGATTGGCGCACTATTACGGAATCTTTGACGGACAACGTGATGAGGCAGGCAAAATCCGGCGGCATTGTGCTGATGCACGACGGCGGCGGCAATCGATCGAGAACTGTAAAAGCTTTGCCCGATATTATTGCTCGATTGAGAAATGAAGGGTACATTTTCGTAACAGTTCCCGAGTTATTGCAGATGCAAGAACAAGAGTTAAAAAACCAGGAAACCGCACAAAAATAACAATTTGGAAAAGTGGGAGTTGACACCATTTTTCCATTTTTTTGTAGGTCGATTGCTAGATTTTTCAGAACGATGGCTATCTTGGGCCACAAAAATCATCGCCAATCGCTATGCTATAACAGAGCATCAGTTCGATCGCGAGTCGATTGCATACCAGCCATGACCCAAAGTCTCAGCGCGACAGGGTTGCCCCCCGCCTTCCCGGATCACACCCAACTCCCCGAATCCGACGGCACGTTTGTGAAGAACTTCCAACAACATCCCCAGAGTATCCTGCTCTTCCAACGATTCAAGCTGTTGATAATCCTCAAACTTCTCACCCCGATCAAAGTTTTTCGTCGAAGGGGTTGACGCACAGTAAATAATTTGCTTATGTTTATTTATATATGCTACTATTTACTGCATGGCATACGTACCACTCAGAAAAGCGGTCGAATTTCTGGGCTTGCATCCACACACCTTAAGAAAATATGCAGACGAAGGGAAGATCAAAAGCATCAAAAACGAAGCAGGGCAACGACTCTACGATGTCGAGTCCTACCAGCGCGGTGCAACTAAAACTACCGTTGTTTGCTACTGTCGAGTTAGTTCGCCAAAACAGCGAGATGACCTCGCTAGACAAGCTGAATTCATGCAGCAGCAGTACCCAGACGCGGAAATCGTCCAAGATATCGGGTCAGGCATTAACTTCAAAAGAAAAGGATTGCAAGCCCTACTGGTCAGATTTATGCGAGGTGAACAGCTCACGATTGTTGTTGCCTGTAAAGACAGATTGTGCAGATTCGGATTTGAACTATTCCAGTTTATGGC
>JACJNY010000027.1 GCA_014695295.1 Microcoleus sp. FACHB-61
AACATTGCAGCGTAGTCTTCGTCAAAAAATCAAACAGGCTTCTATGAATAATGATTATATGATGACTGTTCTCAACTCCTTTTGTAAAGCTTGATTGAGATGCTCTTACCCTGCCGACATAGGTGTAGGGTGAAAAAGTAAGAGTGGCAGTCTTAGGAGGTATCTTTGTACAAAATTAATTCCTTGAGTACAAGAAAACCTGACCAATTCAAAAATTCAACCACGAATGCGATTGTGGATGTTTCTAGCTGGTTCGCTCGCTGTAATTGGGAAGGAAAAGTCCTCTCTCAAACTTGAGAACCTAGTCAAGCCGGAGTGCGATCGCATTCGTTGTGGAGATTGCCGTTTTTTTGGGACTAGCAGCAGTTTTTTTGGCTTTGCGCGTACCATCATTTGCAATTGGCCAATACCTGCTGTGAGTTTTACGTTGGCACAATCATGCAAGTGGCTTTGACATTCAGTTCAATCTAACGTTTTTGCTGGCGATCGCAGTTGTCTTTGGTTTAATCGGACTTTGGGGAAAAGCCACCAGCAAGCGTCGTTTTAACAAGCTGTGAAGCACCGGAATATGAAAATCCACAAATTCAACCTCACCATAAATCGTGGGTAAATCGATCGGTGTTGACCAGTTACTAATCGAGTAATAACAATGAATAGACATAGCGATGATCGCAGTTTTTCTGCACAAATAACTAACCAACAGGGTGAAAATACAAATCAACAAATCCCGCAGCCGCCAGAGGGTTGGGATCGCTTTAAATGGTTGGGGCCGAGTTTTTTATGGATGCTGTCGGCTGCTGGTTCTGGTGAGTTACTATTTACACCTCGAATTGCAGCACTTTACGGCTACTCGCTGTTGTGGGCGCTGCTAGCGGCTGTTATCCTCAAGTGGTTTATCAACAATGAAGTCGGGCGGTTTTCGGTTTGTACGGGCGCAACGATTTTAGAAGGTTTCAAGCAAATTCCTGGGCCAAAAAATTGGACGATTTGGCTAATTTTATTGCCGCAGGTGGTAGTAGCAATATCCACGGTTGCCGGACTTGCAGGTGCCGCCGCTACAGCACTAATTCTAGTAACAGGAGGAACTGTTAAACTTTGGACGGTGATTATTATCGCTGTGACGGCAGCAATTGTGTTCATGGGGCAGTATAAAGTTGTTGAAAAAATTTCCTCAATTATCGGCATCGGCCGCACCTTGGCAGTGGTAGCTGCGGCTATTTTTATCTTTCCCAACGTTCGACAACTCGCAGCGGGGTTAGTGCCTCAAATTCCCCAAAACGTGCAATATCAAGAAATCCTACCTTGGCTGGGTTTTATGCTAGCAGGGGCAGCGGGATTGATGTGGTATTCCTATTGGGTGGAAGCCAGAGGATACGGTGCTGCTTCCATCAAACAAGAACAACCCCTTGATTTTAATCAAATCGGCCACGAACAAGTAAAAAGGTTGCAAGGTTGGGTGACTTTAATGAGTTTATCCAACACCTTAGCAGTCGTGGGTGCGCTGTTAGCTGCCCTCGCTTTTTTGATTCTCGGTGGCGAGTTGTTGCGTCCCCAAGGATTAGTGCCGAAAGAACAACAAGTAGCAGAAATTTTGGGTAGTTTGCTAGGCGACCTTTGGGGGCCATTTGGCTTTTGGTTTATGGTGGCAATTGTTTTTATTACTTTTTGTAGCACCACGCTTTCAGTCCAAGATGGCTTTGGGCGGATGTTTGCCGATGGCACGCAAATTTTACTGCAAGGATTTGGCGTGCAGGGTCGTTGGACGAATGAAAAATTTTTGCAGCGATTTTATATTATAGTGCTGTTAGCTGCGTTACCCATTGCGATTTATCTGATTTTCGGCGAACCCGTTTCCTTGTTACAAATGGCTGGAGGCATTGAAGCAGCTCACATTCCCATTGTGACTGGATTAACGCTTTATGTGAATCATCGAATGCTGCCCAAGGAATTGCGACCCTCGAAGTTTATCTGGGGGGGAACGGTAATTGCAGGGATCTTTTTTGCCTGCTTTGCAGTTATCTATCTTTTACAACTGGCAGGAATAATTGGAACGAGTGGAGGAGGAAGTTAAACATGGTTTTTATAGTGGCGCTAGGAGGTGAACGTGCCCGAATTTCGCAAGAATAATAGTTACATTTGTCGGGCGCTGGCAAACTGTTACAGATACAAACTCCTCCTCAACTGCACTCGGAATTGAATTGTTAGATATTGCAATCGACCACAATTAAACATCTCCGATTCGCTACTATTTCCCAAAATAGGGAAAATCGCAACTATCAAGTTGCTGTTGTTAGTTAACCTTCACTTTCAAATTGTTATGACTCTCGCAACCAAACCTTTATCTAACTATATCGCCGTCGTGTTTGACTTCGACGATACCCTTGTCCCGGATACCGTCGATAGTCTGTTAGAAAGCCTCAATATTGATGCCCTCGCCTTTCGTCGCCAGCGAATTCAACCTTTAATTGATAGCGGTTGGGACAATATTCTAGCCAGATTTTACGCAATTATCGAGGAATCTAAGCGTCAAGGAAACAAAATAACCCAGGAATATCTAGCAAATTTTGGGGAAAAATTAGCGCCCTTTGAGGGCGTTCCGGAAATGTTCGATCGCCTACGTCAAAGCGCTTATGCAATCAACCCCAAAGTGGAAGTTGAATTTTATCTAATTAGCTGCGGTATGGTGGAAATTGCCCGTAATAATTGCATCGCCCCCAAGTTTAAGGCGATGTGGGGTTGCGAGTTCCATTATGGTAAAGAGGGCGAGATTGAGTTTGTCAAAAAAATTGTAACTCACACGGAAAAAACTCGCTATTTGTTTCAACTTGCCAAAGGCGTTGACAACGCTCCAAAAGACGATGGCAAGACATTTGTTTATCGGGATGTTCCGGCGGAAGAATTGCACATCCCGCTAACGCAAGTCATTTATGTGGGTGATGGGGCATCAGATATTCCTTGTTTTTCGCTTTTGAATGAACAACAGGGAATAACGATTGGGGTTTATAAAGATACTACCGCACAAGAGTGGAGCCAGGAAATAGAAATTAGCCAAAGTCAGCGGCTGATGAATTTGGCTTCTGCAGAATACAGTGAGGATTCGGAATTGATGCGATCGCTCACTCTCGCTGTTGAAAGTTTAGCCAAAAAAATCTCCCTGATCGAGTTAAGTGTTGGTGAATAGAGAGGCTTTTGTTATGGGTTTAGGAAAGTGGATCGGTTTTTTTGCTTTGGTAGCCTCGCTCTCTATTTTGTGGAAAATTAGAACGATTGTTTTACTGTTTTTTACCGCCGTAATTTTAGCGATCGCTCTCAACCGTTTAGTGCGAAGATTGCAGCAGTCGGGTGCGAAGCGGGGAGTGGCGATCGCCTTAGCAATTGCGATTCTAGTCACAGCGAGCGCTGTCTTGCTAACTCTCATAGTAACGCGCCTGAGCAATCAATTTCAAGAGTTGTCCCAACTCGTCCCGCTAGGAATAGAACAACTGCGACTTTGGAGCAATTGGTTGCAAGCAAGATTACCCGGACAAATTTTTGATAACCTTCCCAGTATTGACGATTTAACCCAAGAAATTAAAACGCTTTTTCGGTGGACAAGTTCGCATATTTATCTGTGGTTTTCCAACTATCTAAGCTTGATTATCAATACCTTATTAATTACCGTTTTGACAATCATGCTTCTGGTAAACCCGATGCCATATCGCCACGCAGCTATCAGCCTTTTTCCGGCTTTTTACCGCCAGCGAGCCGATGAAATTTTCTCAAAATGCGAAGAGGGTTTAATGGGTTGGTTGGCAGGCGTTGCATTAAGCATGAGCTTTATTGGTATTACGAGCATTATTGGTTTGTTTGTTTTGCAAGTTCCACTGCCTTTTGTGAACGGGCTTCTGGCATTCATATTAGCCTTAATTCCCTATATGGGCGCAATTTTAAGCGTAATTCCACCGCTGCTGCTGGCTTTATTAGATTCGCCTTCAAAAGCAGGCGCGGTGTTGTTGCTTTATTTCCTAATTCAACAAATTGAAGGCAACTTGGTCACACCTATTATTATGGAAAAGCAGGTATCTCTGCTTCCCGCTTACACCTTAGCTCTCTTGACAGCATTCGGATTTTTCTTTGGTTTTTTGGGATTATTTTTAGCGCTACCAATTCTAATTGTTATTCAAATTTGGGTTAAAGAAGTTTTAATCAAAGATATACTAGACCCCTGGCAGACTGCTCCATCAGCGAAGCCAGTGGATAACCCATAAAGCTATATTTGTCAAGCCCAGTTAATGTGAAGTTTATCAATCAATCAACCGATGAAACTCCCGCTCAAGACAGATGACAAAAATCTCTAAATAAGCTAATTATTAAATTAATAAATGATAATATAAATCGTTTGTTTAAGAACTCAGTTAACTGGAAAGGAATGCAGCATTGCCTATGCCAGCAGTCGTTAACAACTAAAGTATAAAAAATATGAAACGGGACAACTCACCCACGGACAGCATTAAAGACTCAATTGGACAGGCCGCTTCTCATCCCTGGTTTGAGCGACTGGCAAGATTGGGATATGCTTCCAAAGGCTTAGTTTACTTTATTGTCGGTTTTCTAGCAGCACAAGCAGCCTTTAGTATGGGCGGCAGGACAACCGATACTAGGGGTGCATTATCAGAAATTGTTAACCAACCGTTCGGTAAATTTCTGCTATTTCTTGTAACGATTGGCATTATTGGTTATGCTCTTTGGCGTATCGTTCAGACAATTCTCGACCCAGAACACCAAGGACAGAAAATTGATGCCAAGCGAATTGCCCAACGCATTGGCTACGCCTTAAGTGCTTTAGCTTACGCAGGTTTGGCTTTAACGGCTGTAAAACTGATAATGGGTTCGGGCGGTGGTAATAGCGATAGAACCGAAGATTTGACAGCCCAAGTTTTAGCGCAACCGTTTGGACAATGGCTGGTAGGATTGGCAGGCTCAATTGTTATTGGTGTAGGATTTTCTTATTTTTACGAAGCATATAAAGCCAAATTTCGCCGCCATTTCAAGCTAGATGAAATGAGCCCAACCGAGCAAACTTGGGCGACACGGTTGGGTCGAGCTGGAATTGCTGCACGTGGAATTGTTTTCGTTATAATCGGTTTTTTCTTAATTCAAGCAGCAAGGCTATCGGATGCCAGTCAAACGAAGGGATTGGGCGAGGTGTTGGGAATTCTGGCACAACAGCCTTTTAGTCCAGTGATTTTGGGTATAGTACCTTTGGGTTTAATTGCCTATGGCATCTACTCGGTAATTGAAGCTCGCTATCGGCGAATTTTCCGTTCATAAGCTTGCCCGTTATACAGAAAGTTATGAATTTTGAGGACAATTTTTTTTATTAAAAACTTATCTAACTCAAAGCTCAAAACTTTTACAAGGCGTCCTGATTAAATCACCTGCTTTTAAGTCTGGATATTTTAACTCAAAACTCAAAATTTCAAACTCAAAACTTCAAACTCAAAACTCCTAAAAAGTTATGGCACAAATTGGTTATCACGCTTCCCACGAACAGTTTAAGCCCAGCGAACTGCTGAAATATGTCCAAATGGCAGAACAAGCTGGCTTTACCCATGCCCTTTCTTCCGATCACTTTCATCCTTGGAGTGAAGCGCAAGGACAAAGTGGTTTTGCTTGGTCTTGGTTGGGTGCAGCAATGCAAGCAACGCCGAGGCTTTCCTATCGGGTTGTTTGCGCTCCCGGACAGCGGTATCATCCGGCTATTATTGCCCAAGCTGCGGCAACGTTGGCAGAAATGTTTCCCAATCGTTTTTGGCTCACGGTTGGCAGCGGTCAAGCGTTGAACGAACATATTACTGGGGATAAGTGGCCTACTAAGAGCGATCGCAACACGCGCCTCAAAGAATGTGTCGATATTATGCGCGCCCTTTGGGCAGGAGAAACCGTCACCCATCGCGGTTTAGTGTGCGTAGAAGATGCAAAACTCTATACCCGCCCGGAAACTCTCCCATTAATTATCGGCGCCGCAGTTACCCCAGAAACCGCAGAATGGTTGGGCAGTTGGGCAGATGGATTAATTACTACTTCTCGCCCACCTGAAAAGTTAAAAAAAGTCGTCGATGCGTTTCGTCGCGGTGGTGGAGAAGGGAAACCAATGATTTTGAAAGTGCAGCTTTCCTATGACAGTAATGCAGAGAAAGCACTACAAGGCGCTCATCATCAATGGCGCAGTAACATCTTCAAAAGCAAAATGCTGACAGAACTGATAACACCAGATCAATTTGATGCCGCCGGGGAGTTTGTACAACCACAAGAGTTATATCAACACGTCCGCATCTCGGCAGACCAAGAGCAGCATATTGAGTGGTTGCAAAAAGATATTGAATTGGGGTTTGATGAACTAATTTTGCACAACGTTAACCGAGAGCAAGAGCAGTTTATTGAGGTGTTTGGCGAAACGGTTGTACCAACGCTGACCAAAACTTGATCTTGGCATCTACCTAATTCAAGACTTTAAATTCTGATTCAATAATTGCTGAATCTCAGCCCGCAAGGCAGCCATTTCAGTTTGCAGTGCTGCAATTGATGTTGCTCCTGCTAATTCTGCTTCGTCATCCTCTGCATCGCGACCAATAAAAAATGTGGCGATGGTCGCAGTTACATAACCAAAAACCGCAAACGCATAGAGTGCCAGAACAAGGCAAAGTATGCGACCTTCTGGCGTTTTGGGCCAATACTCCGAACCCATTGTCATCATCAGCATTGCCGTCCACCATAACGCTGTGCCGTAATTATTTAACCCGGAACTATCGGCAACATCTTTTTCAAACGCATACATCCCTGCTGCACCTACCAAGGTAATAATTATCGTTAGCCCTACGACATAACCAAATCCGCGACGGCTAACACTCGCAGCTAATGCCCGCATCCCTCGATTAGTACGAGTCATGACTCGCAACAGTTGAAAACTTCGGACAGCCCGTGCTGTTTTAAATGCGCGCAGAATTCGTATAAATCGAAAGGTACGCAAAGCAGGCAACAGCAGAGAAAAAGCCGTGAGCCAATTGCTTTTAATATAGGAAATTTTGCGGGGAGCCACCGCGAGTTTAGCTAGAAAATCTGCAATAAAAATAATCCAAATCGTGGTACTAACCACTTCTAGCAAGGGGTTTAATCCCCAAATTAATTCCATAATAAATAGGGCTAGCCACCCAAATGCCAGCACCAGCATGGGAGCTTCTAGCCAATCTTCTAGCTGTTGTAAAATTTCGCTGCGCTCTTGTTCTATGGCTTGTTTTTCGGCCGGATTTTGGTTGCTCATAAGTAAGTAGGCGGGAAAGCTTATAAGTATGTAACAAAACATTAAGTAGCGTGATCGGAGTTAAATTTAACACCAAATCAGACAAGATTTAAAAACCTACCCCCGGACTGGGGGAAAGCCTACGCCGAAAACATTCTTCAGAAGACATTACGGATCGCTTACGTGCAAACGCGGTCAGCCTGGGAGCCGTAGCAATAGGGATATTAAGACTTAAAAGTCTTAATAATCTCGGTCTATGAAAGAGCGGAGAGTGTCAACAACTCAATGTAACAGTCTTGGAGGCAGAACCTATGAAAAACAGATGCTGCGATTGCTTTTATTCGGAGCGCGAAAGCTAACGCTCTTCTAGCGAGGAATGATATAAATACGTTATGGATACGATCGCGAACTGATTAAGGTTAACTGAGCGATGATTTTTTTAGGCCTTGGGTTACTCGTCTCCAAAGCGATCGCACATATTTTCGTTGGTCGATCGTGTGCAGTATAATAAAGGCCAGGAAAGTATAAGCAATCCAGAAATGTAAATCTCCTGCCCAATCTACAACCGCTGCATTTTTAGGAAAGATATCTGGCAACGTTGCAACCCAGAAGAAAGGGACATTCCCGCTTTTATAGGAATTAGATAGGAAAACTCCGCTCAGAGGAACCGCTAGCATAAACAGATAAATTGCCGTGTGCAGTAGAAACCTGCGAATCCACTCACCTGTAAACTTGGGGAGGCGGCGCGTATACTTACGCCACCAAACTTGCTGCAAAATGAAAATACGCCAAGTTAGCAATCCAATTGTCAACACCCCAATCGATTTGTGCAAGCTATAAGAGTTACCTTGTAATGGTGTATTGTCTGGCATTCTAACCATCCAAAATCCCCCAACCAACAGCAGCAGATAACAGCTTGCCATCACCGCGTGCATTGACCATAATTGCTTGAATGCTGAATTTGTTCTAGGCTGGGGCTTTGTTTCTTGGGGAACTAATTTGGAACTCATCGAATACCTCGTAAACATTGAATGGTGTTTGGGTTCTGTCAGTCGATTTTAGATTTTAGATTTTAGATTTTAGATTTACTCCACAGATAAATTTAGGAGCTTGAAGTTTGGTCTAAAACTGTTATATCACCACGACTTACAGCGTATTCCTGGTTTGTGAAGTGTAGGGACACGGCAGTGCCGTGTCCCTACGGGGAAGCTCACTATAGGCGGGTGTACTTCATAAATGTGGAATCTGCTGTAAGTCTTGGTTGTATCCGTTTTTGGGCTGTGTCATTCCATATATGTAAGTTCTATAAATCTGAGATCAACCGGGATTAAAACTTTGTTATGTTTCTGGCGACCAAGGCAAAGAAAAAGGGAGCATCAAGGGTGAGAGCATTTAGACGCTGGCGCTCCTAAAAACGCTTTTTACTCTCCGAAGAAATGCTCCCACAGAGAAAATAGTCTCTATGGCAGACACTTCAAGCCCGGAGTGTTTTACTCCGGGACGCAGTTGCGACCTCAGAAACTTGGTTTCTTCGTATATTTATCGTTCCTCGCGGCAACTTTTTCTAAGAAACCGGGTTTCTAGTCCCCGATGCGTAAGTCTTGAGTCTGAGAAACTGGCCGACAGCCAGACAATATCGAGTGCAAATTGACGACGTTTCCGATGACGGCGATCGCAGGTGCTGCAAATCCGGCCGCCTCAACTTGCTCTACAATTGTACCCAAAGTTCCGATCAATTCTTCTTGTTCCGGCCGCGTTCCCCAGCGCACTAACGCTATGGGCGTTTCTGCACTCAATTGGGCTGCTGTTAACTGGCCGATAATGTAAGGCAAATTGTGGATTCCCATGTATACTACAATGGTTTCGGAGCCCCGGGCGATCGCCTGCCAATTTACCTCCGGCCGATATTTTCCCGCTGATTCGTGGCCGGTGACAAATGTGACTGAGGAACTGTACGATCGGTGTGTTAAAGGAATTCCCGCATAAGCAGGGGCCGCAATCCCAGAAGTTACACCGGGGACAACTTCTACCGACACTCCAGCTTTTACCAACTCTTCCATTTCTTCGCCGCCGCGGCCGAAGATAAACGGATCGCCACCTTTGAGACGAACTACGATCGCATTATCTCCCGCTTTTTCTATCATTAGCTGAGTTGTTTCATCTTGCATTAACGAGTGGCGGCCTTTGCGTTTTCCGGCATCAATTCGTTCTGCTTCGGGGTTGATTGCTGCCAAAATTTGAGGGCTGACTAAAGCGTCGTAAATCACCACATCCGCACACTCTAACAGAGCTTTTCCCTTCAAGGTCATCAAACCCGGATCTCCGGGCCCCGCGCCTACTAAATACACTTTTCCTAAAGACATTTTTCTTGCTTCCTTTACCTCTTCTGTGCCTCTGCGGTTCATTCTTGAATTAAATTCCCAATTAAGTCTGCTAATTCTACACTTGCGCCTAGAGGATTTGCGAGATAAAGCTCCGCCGTAGGAAATTGCTGCTTTAACTGTGCGACATTTTTGGCGATCGCATCTGTGATTCCTCCATTAAATAAGAAGTATGGCACAATCCCTATTTGCTGCTGTCCACCACGAACCAAACTGTCAATTTGCTCTTCCAAACTCGGCTTTACCGACCAATAAGCTGTCAGCGCACCGAGTTTGCTGGCGATTTCCTCAACTGTCGAGTTACCTCCGGGGCGACGGCTGCCGTGAGATAATAAAATCCATTTTGGCAATAGCAGATTGGGGAGAAAAGCCACCTCTTGCATCTGGCTTTTTACCAATTTTGTTAAGCCGGCTTCCTGGGAACCTAAATGCGGGCGCAATTCAATTTTTAGCTTGTCACCAAAAGTTTGTTGTGCAATTTCCACCTCTGCCGGTATGTCTTCGGCGACATGAACTCCCGGCAATAAAAATACAGGCAGGATTTGTAATTCTGTCAGTCCCAGCGACAGGGTACGTTCGCCCAAACTGCAAATTTGTTCGTGCAGCGGTGCGGGCCCGAGTTCTAAGGTGGCGGTTGCTACGGGGGGGAACGAGTCAGCCAATTTTTGAGACAGCAGTTGAGCTAGGTTTTCCAAAGCTACTTGAGGTCTGGGGTCGCGGCTGCCGTGAGAGACTAATAAATAGGTCGAGCGCAATTTCAATATGGATTTGATGTTAATGTTCGATCGGGATCTGGACTTGCGCGTACCAACTCAAGAAACCGGGTTTTTCAACGGCTGCAAGAGGCTGCTGCGAAGTATTTTCGTAAAAAAAACCCGGTTTCTGCTGGAGTCCGGGAGATTTTCAATAACTATAACATTTTTTAGCCGATCGCTCTTGATAGGAAAGAGTAGGCTGGGTAACGCGAAGCTCTACCCAACCTACTCGGCTACTGTGCTGTGAGGGTGATTGCGGAATATTCCGATTAAGGTCTTGGGCCTGGTTCGGCGATGTATTGGAATGTAGGTTCCGAGTTCCAAGGGCCGCGTTCGTCCTTGCCATTTGTTGACAAGTTAAAGTAGAGATCTACGGTGTTATCTGGCGGAACATTGCCGAACAGCGGATCGGTGAGTTTACCCAGCGATTCCAGAGCTTTCATGAACATTTGAGTGTGAGAAATTTCGCGAGTCAGCAGAAAGTGCAGCGTCTTTTTCGTTCCTGCATCCGGTGCTAGTTTAATCAATTCTTCGTAGGTTTGGCGAGCTCCTCCTTCGGCAGCGATATCAGCGCGCAAATCGCGCACCACATCCCCGCCTTCGTTGATATAAGCTGCCGTCCAAGCTTGACCTTGGCTGTCTAACAAGTGTGGGCCTACGCCGCGCACGGCAAACAAAGTGCTTTTGTAAGCTTCTGTTTGGTCAACGTTTTTGGTGTGCATTTCTATGAGTTGCCCCACCATTTCTAAGTGGCTGAATTCTTCTAGGGCAATATCTTGGAGCATATCCTTAATCCCTGCATTTTCACAGTGAAATGACTGCACCCAGTATTGCAAAGCTGCTGTCAGTTCTCCGGTTGCTCCGCCAAACTGTTCTAGCAACAATTGCGCAAAACGGGGGTTGGGTTCGTCTACTGTCACTGCAGACATTAATTGTTTTTTGTGAAAAAACATGGATCGGTACCTCTCTTTAGTTCTGTTGTTAAAGTCTGAGGATCGCAGACTTTATCTGTGTTAGCATTCAGAATCCATTGTGCGGCAACCGAGCGCAGCGAACCTCGGTCGCTAGTTACATCTAACGAGACAAATTTCTCTGCTTTCAGGTAGAGTTTAAAAATAAAAATTTACTTAGTTAGTAGGTAGACAAATTACAATTTAGGAGCAGTATTATTGTCGCACTCGGTTAATTTGGCTGACAGGGCATCGAGGTGCCGCAGCCACTGAATGCCGCCAACCCAACTGCGAGAGGGGAGGTGTCCGATTGGTGCTTGCTGAGTAAATTTAACTTGTCCTAAAGTAGTAGAGTTGTAGGTCTGCCAGTTGACCCGATCGCAAAATCTGATATAGTCTCGCTTAACGCTTTCGTAAATCTGCTTTTGGACGCTGAAGCCAAACCGACCTTGACTGTAGTGCAGCCAAAGGCGATCGACTGTTTGCAAATCTTCGCACGGTAGCTGGTAAATTTGGCTAATTTCTAGCTGAGTTCCAGGTTGCTGGGAAAGAGACTGACACATCAGAGTCCAAGTTTCGCGATCGGCTTCTTTCCACTTTTTGTTTGACAAAAAATCCCGCAATTTGGTATAATCAACTCCCCGTCCAGAAATCATGGTCGGATCGAGATTTGAAGTAACAGATAAGCAAAAAGTTTCTGCGGAATAGGCGACGGCATTGGTGGGTGAAATTGGAGAATCAGGAGTTTGTAGCGCGCTGAGCTCGGTTGAGTTATTGCTATTACTGAGAGTAGGAGCGATCGGCGTTTTGGGCGAAAGCAAATTTTGATGGCGAATATCTAAAGCTGCTTGGATATCTTGCAAAACATCCGTAGCAAAACTGTACCGCTGAGTGAGACGAGTTTGCAGCAATTTATCTAAAATTTCACCTAACTCGTCGCTAATACTCGTGCCTTTAGGAAGAAACTCGCGCCACCACCAGCACTCGTTGTTGCAGTCGTACATATTCAAGGGAGGAACTTGCGTCATCAGGCGAATGCAAGTAACACCTAAACTGTAAAGGTCGCTAGCAGGAAATACTTTGCCGCGCATTTGTTCGGGAGCTACATAATCTTGACTGCCGATGAGCGTTGCTGGACGGAGTATCGCTGAATCTGTCAGCAGTTTGGCAATGCCGAAATCGATCAGTACGAGTTTGTTGTCCGACTGGCGGCGGATAATATTTTCGGGTTTGATGTCGCGGTGAATAACGCGCTTGTCGTGGATAAATTGCAGCACGGGCAATAAGTCTTGCAGCAGTTGCCAAATTTGGTCTTCATCATATACACTCTTGTCTAATTCTTGTTTAAGAGTTGGCCCGTCTATAAACTCTTGAACTAAATAAATACGGCCTTCTTGTTCAAAGCCCGCTAATAATGTGGGGATTTGCGGGTGTTTTCCGAGTTCGTCTAAACGGACGGCTTCTTGCCGAAATAATTCAACGGCTTTGTTAAAAATTTCGGGGTCGCTGTCGTAAAAATGAAATTGCTTGACTGCACAGCGGGACTGAGATGGGAGATCTTCATCAATTGCTAGGAAAGTTTTGCCAAATCCGCCTCTACCTAAGAGTTGAATCGGGCGATACCGCTGTCTCAGCAACAGGTTAAAGCCACAGTTTAAGCAAAATTTTGCGGTGTTGCAGTTTTGAGGATTTTGACATTCTGGGTTGATACAGTAGCTCATATCGATTTTAGATTTTAGATTTTAGATTGCGGACAAGACTTTTTTTTAAACGAACCGCGAAGACGCGAAGCGGCGCGAAGGAATAGGGAAGAGAGAAGAGAGAGAAAAGGGATGGTTGATAACTCATGCGGTGTGGGATAAGCTGTCCCGCATCTTGCGTTGTATTTTTCGGGCGGTCGGAACACTCCACAAGCATTTCATCTGAGATGTTGCATCATTCTCAATCAGGCTTTTAGGGGCGGGCTAGAAGAGCAACGGCCGACAAGAAATTCATTCTTTGTGGAACAGGCATCTTGCCTGTTCTTGAGAATGCTGCAAGATGTGAGTTTCATCCAACTTGACTGTAAAATTTAGATGCGCCTGGGCTTATGAGGCTATTTTAATGCGCTGGGCTGAATGCGGATGCTGCCAGAGCTGCCGAGTCCGGGCCGCGCAACTGCTCAGGAAGCGGGATAGTTGCCGATCGCGCGGAGCGCAAATTGTGCTAAACTCCTACTGTGCGTGGGATTTGAGGCACAATCGATCTGTCCGGTTCAGGGACGCTCAGAAATATTTCAAAATATTTTTGCTTTACCCCTAGACTTGTGCTGAGATCTGATGCTATAGTTACAAAAGATATGGCGAGTGTAGCCAAGTGGTTAAGGCAGTGGTTTGTGGTACCACCATTCGTGGGTTCAATTCCCATCATTCGCCCTTTTAATTCTGAACTGTTTAATTAGATCGCCCGTCGCCTGTACGGTAATTTGCGATGATCCTAGGGTGTGCATTGCACACCTTAATCTTTTTTGGGATTTAGGCGTTCTGTCGGCACAAGTTCCTATGTGCTAATCTTGAATCCAATCTAAAATCTAAAATCTAAAATCTAAAAATCACGATATGCCGTCTTTAGTAGCAGAAGATTGGGGATATAAATTTAGTGGCGATCGCACAATTAATAAGTTTATTCGGGATATAGAAGGAGAAGCGGCTTTAGGGAAATATTGCGCTTGGGAATGCAAAGAGCGTGCGGAAATTCTGATGTCGGAGATAGCTGGGAAATCGCACAATCTTTTCTACGTGCGCCGCCAAAAGGTAAATGAGAGATTTTCGGAAGAAGAAATCTGGGAATTGCTCCTTGCTACGGATGGAGATGATTTTGAATTACCCCAATTGTTGCAAAAAGCCGATCGCACTTTGCGGTTGTTAGCAACTGTACGCTGTGAAGACGGAATTGGCGGTTTAAAACTGCTGGATGCTGGTTTGGTGGCGGTTCCCAGAGGGAGGAAAGATGGGTATTCTTTGCCGGTTCAGTTGCGACTTTTGGCTAACAGTCGATCGCCAATTCCTGTAAAATCGATCGCCCGCGTGCAACAAATGCCGTTTTGGGACGACAGACACATACCAACTACGGAACAGCTAAAAGTTTGGCATACTTTTTTAAATGTGGAAAAACGCATCGCCGAAGCGCGTCAATTTTGCGTGCCTTTTCGCGGTCATAATTACGGTTCCGGCTTTAAAATCGTCACTTTTGAAATTGAGCGTAATTCCGCAACTCTTGACGGCTATGATGAAAATCCCTTACAATTGGGCGACTTTCGCGAAAGGCTGAAAAAAGCCAGAAATGAAGAAATTATCCTGTTTGATTCGCCGCCCGGAAGCAGAAGCAGCCGAGATGGAGAGACATTAGGCAGCATCGCCGAAATAGACTTTGAACATGGTAAATTACGCATTAAGTTAGATGTTGATTTAGGAGATCGCATGGCGGGCGGGCGATATCAACTGCCCAAACAAGGATTCTTGTATTTTGAGGCGGCGGGCGATATCAGTCAGATCGAACGCAAGAAAAAAGCTTTAAAAATGCTGACAGATGGCCGCGCTCAAAATCCCTATTTGAGTGAGTTTTTATTCGACTCTTCTCAGGCGAGACTGCCTGAAAAACTGATTAAATTGGATCGGGAAAACTTATTAAATCGCAATGCTAATGACGACCAACTTGCCGCCGTAGAAACGGTGCTTTCGGCGCGGGATTTAATTTTGATTCAAGGGCCGCCGGGAACGGGCAAAACAACTGTGATTGCAGAGATTTGCTATCAAATTGCCCGTCAGGGCGGGAAAACGCTAATTGCTTCGCAAGCAAATTTGGCTGTAGACAATGCTTTGAGTCGGTTAGTGCACAATCCGGCGATTCGGGCTTTGCGGAAGGGAAAAGCTCATAAGGTGCAGGAAGAAGGGCAGCCGTTTTTAGAAGAAAATGCGATCGGCACTTGGCTGCAAAATACGGCGACTGACTGCGAAAAAAAGCTCTCGCAGCGCCTGACTAATGTCAAATCTTTGCGGCAGTTGGTGGCAGAATCAGAGCGATTTACCGCCTACTGTGCCGCCGAAAAAGCTTTTTTTAATGAACTAAAACACCTGCACGACAGTAAAGCAAATATTGAGGAAAAGTGCAACCAGCAAGCAGCAGATTATGAACATAATTTAACCGAAAAAAACGATATTGAATCTCTAGTTAGCGGGTTAGAGAATCTGCTGGATGCGCCTAATGTCAACTGGGAATCTCCAGAAGTTGCCGAGTTTATGCCCCGACTAAAACCCTATTCAGAAGGCAATGTTTTAGTAGAAAACTTTATGGCAAATGTTCGGATTGCCGCTAGCAATGCTACTCAAATTGGGTTCGATCGCCCTGCTTGCGGCGCGTTTGGGATTGCTGTTTGGCTGCAGGAAACTGTAGCAGGGCAAATATCGGAATTTAAGACAGCATTCGATCGCGCTGATGATGTTTGTCACGCTATGTCGGCGGTTGCGGAGTCGTTGCGGGTTTCCCGCCAGATGTCTGAGGCTTTGAATCAACTCGAATTGGGCGATCGGCAAAATCAGACACACCGCCAAAATCTCGAACAGAAAATCAAGAATTTGGAACTGCGAAAAGCGGAAATTGCAGCCGTTGTCGTCGCCGTTGCACAGTGGATCGAGACGGCAGATACGGGACTCTATGAAGTCGTGAAAACTTGCTGGGAAACGGGCGCCATGCTCGCGGATGATATGGTAGAATTGCCCGCAGGATTGCTGAAAATTGCCCGATCGCTCAAATTGCCGATCGTGCCGCCCAAATGCAAAATCAATTTGCCCGATTTGGATCGGTTGCAAAAGGCGATATCCCACGAAGAAAGCGCAGGTTTTAAGGACATACAAGGGCAACAGTTCCGGTTTAGCGAGTTTCTGCACCTAAATTTGAGTCAAACGCCGATCGTGCTCTCTGCGGGCGATCGTACACAGTGGCAGCAACTAGCCAAAGACTTCGCCAGCTATTCCCAAGTCAGCCAAAGTCAGCGCAAATTTATCATCGAAAAAGCTCGCACTTTCTTAAGTAGCATTCAACAATTTTATAGTGAATCATTGCAGCCAAATAATATCCAGGCTACCTTCGATCGCCTAGTCAAAGAATTGCTGCACAGTATCCTAGCAAATGCGCGTCAGTGCGTGGTTCCCCTGAAAACCGAAACCGAACAGCAGCTTATAAAACAGCAACAGTTATTAGATAAAATCGGTCAAACCTTGAGCCAGCAGCAAATATCCGCCGCTAAACTTCAGGTAGAAACAGCGCAGCAAGAGGCAAACTTAAAAATTAGCGAAGTTACTAAGTTGTTGCAAGCAATTGTCCAACAGCCAAACGCCCCTGAAAAGTTGCGGATTTTAGCCGAACAATATCTCGCCCAGAAATCCAATATTTGGGAGCAACCGCAGCAGTTTGTCAAGCAAGTTGAGGCTTGGAAAGCAAGCGCGATTCAGCTTGAAAAATTAATTGCTGACTTAGACCCTTTTGGGGTTTTGGAGACTATCAAAAATACTCTTGACGAGCATTTATCCCCGCTGCAAATTGCCGCAACCACTGCGCAGCAGCACCTCGCTCAACTGCAAGCAGAGTTGAGCGAAATTAACGCTCAACTGCAACAACAGCAACCGACAGCAGCATTACTTGTTGAGAGAAATTGGTGGGAGTCAGCATGGCAAAATATCCCGACTCAATACCAGCCAGAAGTTCCGAATACAGGATTATTCAGCGGAGCTTTTTTAAGCAAAATTAAGCGTCTTTTCAAAACTTGGCAGCGGAAATTAGAACAAGAAGAAACCGCCCTAAATCGCTCTCAAACGTTTGTGACAGATTGGATTCAAAAACTCCGCAATCCATCAGAAAAAGACCGCAACGATTTAAAGCAAATTTATATTGACAATGCCAACGTGATCGGCATTACTTGCGTGCAAGCTGCTAGTTTCGATTTTACTAAAAACTTTCCCAGCTTTGATGCAGTCATCATTGATGAAGTTAGCAAATGCACTCCGCCCGAGTTGTTAATCCCCGCTTTGAAAGGCAGAAAGTTAGTATTAGTGGGCGATCACAGGCAATTGCCGCCGATGTTTAATCAAAGTACGATCGATGATATTGCCGAAGACATCGGCTGTACCGGAGACGAACTTAGCTTCATAAAAGAATCTTTGTTCAAAGTATTGTTTGAAACTGCCAGCGACAGCATCAAAAAAATGCTGACAACTCAGTATCGAATGCACCCACAAATCATGGGCGCAATCAATCAGTTTTACCAGCAAAAACTCAACTGTGGCATCCAGGAAGCAGACACGAAACGCGCCCACAATCTCGCAGGTAGAATCATTCAAGAAAACAATCATATCCTGTGGGTGAAAACGCCCGTCGCACAAGGGTTTGAAGAGGAAAAACAGGGTACTTCGCGGTTGAATGTCAAGGAAATTGACCTGATCGAGCGTTTGTGCGAACAAATGGAGACAGCTTGGCAGCCCAAAGTTGCAGACGGCGAACCACCGAAAGAAATCGGAATTATCACTTTTTATGCTGCTCAATTAAATGCAATTAAAGACAGAATCGAAGGCGAAAAATTCCCTGCTTTGAGCATCCGTACTGGTACGGTTGACATATTTCAAGGCATGGAAAGACCTGTAATTATTGTCAGCACAGTGTGCAATAATGTTAGGGGCGATATTGGATTTGCTAAGGAACCGGAACGGGTGAATGTGGCATTTTCCCGCGCTCAAGAATTGCTGATTGTTGTCGGCTGCCACGATTTATTTACCCAACAAACAGGTACTGTCGGAAAAATGTATCAGGAAGTTTCAAAAACGGTGCGTCACTGCGGAGGTTTTGTAGATGTTTCTACCGTCCTCAACTAAACTAATAGACTCGAATTTAAGTTCGCTAGCCGAACAAATTGAGCAACAAAATCCGGGTTTGTCAGTGTTGGCGGCGCGTCAATTCCGCTTCGCAATCCGGCAAACTCCGCTGGAGGTGGCGATTAGCGAACCGCGCCAGTTTAACGTGTTGGAAGAGTTCATTTTGCGGGCGGGCGTTGAGTTTGAACCTGCGCCAACTTTGAAGGAATTGGCGGATTTGCTGGGGTTAGACGAGATTTTTGTGAAGACTACGGCGGCGACTCTGGTTAGTTTGGAAAGCTTGGAGGTGGCTGAAAATGGGCAAATTGCGATCGCCCCGCAAGGTAGAGATTTTTTCGAGAAAGGTGCGGTTAGTCGATCGCAAATTCAATCAATTTATGCCATTTCCGATCCGCTGAATCAAACTCTTACCTTCAAGTTCGATGCTTTAGTGGCAGAATCGGTTAACTTGCCAGATTTAGCAGATTTAGTATCGCTCGAACATAAAATTACCGATCTTGCGGATTTAAGTATAGCAGAAATCCAGCCGTTAATTCAAGCTTCCGGCTTAGGAATTCACGTCCCCGAAAACGGCAAAATTGTGTCTGAGTGCGATGTCATCGGCGACGATTTAGATATTTGGCAAACAGTCTCGATTTTTGTGTTGTTAGATGAGATCGAAAATAAAACTACTATTCAAGTCCGACAGGGAAAGCAAATATTAGAAACAGCCTCAAACCGACTCAACGAACTTGAAACTCAACAAAAACTTTCCTTAAATGACTTGTGCAAATCAACCCCCGACATCGCACAGCAAGAGTCACAGACAATCCCCGTTCAGAAAAACCCCAAAAAGCCATCTACAGCAGAAGTAAGAAAGAAGAAGGAAGAAGGAAAAAGAAAGAAGCAATAAAACAGGAATTATACCATGTCCGCTCGAACGAGCAAAATAAAATTGGTTTGTAGTGAAGATTTTAGTCCTCACTACAAACCAATTTTATTGCGCGTAATTGACCGAACACGATATTACTGAACCTTAACGCATTTCAGCATCCGCAAAGTAGCCGCCGCGTAATTCCGCTTTGCAGAATCATCGAAAGCAAACCGAGCCAATTTCGTTAACAGTGGCAGCAACAGAACAATAAGAAGACTTTTGAGTAATAATAGAAGCAGCCCAATAATTTTGAGTGTCTGAAAAAATTTTAGACGGCTCTTTAACAACTAAATTCGGCTGCCTTCCCCGCACCGACAAACCACATTCCGCCACTCTTCGCAGCACCGCCATCAATTCAGCGCGAGTGACGGGCTGCGTAGGTTTAAAAGTTCCATCTTTATAGCCACTAACTATTTTGTTATCCCGCGCAAATAGAACTTTTCCGGCACTCCAACGGGAAATAGGAAAATCGCTATAGGGAGGGATAGAAACATGGCTAGGAAATGTGATATTAGCACCTTGTATTCCTTTCCAGGATTCCAAAACTAAAGATACCAATTGCTCTCTAGTAACAGCAAGTTGCGGTCGAAAGGTATTATTTTGAGAAAACCGGGCTACAAACCCAAAGCCCACAGCTTCTTTAATTTCGGAAGCGTAGATATCATCGGTAGCTATCTCCTAATTTTAGAAAAGCCAGTATTGCCTACGGTATTGGTATTTCCTGCGGTATTGGCTGCGGTATTGGCTGCTGCGGTATTGGCTGCTGCGGTATTGGCTGCTGCGGTATTGGCTGCGGTATTGGCTGCGGTATTGGCTGCGGTATTGGCTGCGGTGTTGGCTGCGGTATTGCTTCGGTATTGCATCCGGTATTGCCTGCGGTATTGCCTGCGGTATTGCATCCGGTATTGCCTCCGGTATTGCCTCCAGTATTGCCTCCGGTATTGCCAATGTCTCCCGGTGCGGGTTGATTGGTAGTGAAATAAAAGTGACCTAATGTGCGGCCTTGGTAAGCTCTTTTACTCAAGCGCCAAGCAGGATCGAGAGTGATTTTCATAAATTCGTTAACATCGCCGTTTGTGCGACCGATAATCACCGATTTACCTTGGTAATCTACCGGAGTTCCCATTAGAAGAACATTGCCATCAACAGTTTCCAAAGTTAGGGTGTATTTTAATGCTAAATCGGTGCCGGCCATACGAATTGAAAAGCCGTTGCTGTCAGTTGCGCGGCCACAAATACCGGTGAAATCAAAAGTAACTAATAACGGATCGACTTTCACGGGATTAGAGCCGCTTTCGCTCCAGCACTGCCGCTTGTCAGATACCTGTTCTAAAATTAGCAATTGGTAGCCGCCGAAAGGGCGGGGTTGGGCGACGACAATTACTCGGTCTTGGCTAATTTCGGTTTCGTCAAAAGTAAATGCTTTAGCCGAACCGATCGCCCCGAGTGTTAAAATTGCTGAACCTGCCAGTGCGGCAACTGTCCGTACAAGTGAATGTTTCATGATTTTTGCCTATTGGCTCCTTATTTTAATGAGACTTATCTAGAATATAAAAAAGTCGCCCTCTTTAGACAACAAGATAGGATTTTAGCATCTCTTGTTCCGGCGGTACCAAGTGCGATCGCACAACGACAATAAAATTGGTTTGTAGCCCGGTCAGGGCGGGTTTATAGATATTCTGGATGTGAATTACAGATTTTTCGTGACGCCCGCCCCTACAAGTATTATGGCTATTTTACCGAGGTACTTGATATTACTTGCGGGAAACGATCGCACTATCCGCAAAAAAAATGGTGCGTTAACCAAGTGTAACGCACCCTAAAACAAACATTCAAAAAGCGCCTTTCCTGTCTAGCGGAACATACTGCTAACGGAACTATCTTCGTGAATCCGCCAAATAGTTTCTCCCAGCAAATTCGCTACCGAAAGCACTGTCAACTGCTCAAAACGGTTCTCTGGAAGCACAGGAATTGTATTCGTAACAATTACCTCTTCCAACACCCCGCTAGACAAACGCTCGATCGCCGGAGGCGAAAACACCGCATGAGTAGCACAAGCATAAACCTGCCTCGCACCCTCGCGGCGCAACAATCTCGCGCCCTCAGAAATGGTGCCGGCAGTATCGATCATGTCGTCCACCAACACGGCTGTTTTGCCCCTCACATCACCGATGAGGTTCATGACTTCTGCCACGTTGTGAGCTTGGCGGCGCTTGTCAATAATTGCCAGGGGAGCATCGCCAAGTTTTTTGGCAAAAGCTCTCGCCCTAGCGACTCCGCCAACATCCGGCGAAACCACAACAATATCCGTCAACTGCTTGCTCGCCAGATAATCCAAAAGCACCGGCGAGCCGTAAACGTGGTCAAAAGGAATGTCAAAATAACCTTGAATCTGAGCCGAGTGCAAATCCATCGCCAAAATGCGACCGGCCCCAGCTTCAGTAATCAAATTAGCGACCAACTTCGCAGTAATCGACTCTCTTCCAGCCGTTTTGCGGTCAGCCCTAGCATATCCGTAGTAGGGAATGACGGCAGTAATTTGTCTGGCCGAAGCGCGCCGACAAGCATCGATCATAATTAACAATTCCATGAGGCGATCGTTTACCGGACCACAAGTGGGCTGAATCAAGTAAACATCGCAACCCCGAATCGATTCTTGAATTTGAACGTAGAGTTCCCCATCAGCGAACCGCTTGCGAACCATCGGCCCCAAATCGATCCCCAGATAGCGAGCCACCTCTTGGGCGAGGGGAACATTAGCAGAACCGGAGAACAGCCGCAGACGGTCATGAGCGGAAACCGGCGGTTCGGGAAGCGAAAGCGGTAAAGTAGCAGAACGGATCACAGCAGGCCTCTTGCAGGACGTTTATTCCATCGCTATCTTACCATCGGAAACTAGAAATATTCAGCCAATTCTGTGAGAGATTTAACTTTCGGGGCTGCCACAACTGTTAAGTTAGGCGAACTGAATAGGAGTTGCAGAAGTATGTCCGATAAACCGGGTTTCTAGCGCACATTCCGCACCCTCAAGGGTCACAATCTGTTTTTAGTTATTTTTACCCAGCAATAAAGCTATAAATTATACTTTTGTCAGCGATACCGTAACATTAACGGATAAAAAACAGTTTCAAGGCATAATTTATTACTTTAAAAATAGAGTTTTCTGCGTAATTATGCTGTGTTACACCCCAGAGTGCGGAATGTGGGTTAAAGATAGAGTTTTCTGCGTAATTATGCTGTGTGAGACCCCAGGGTGCGGAATGTGGGCTCTAGCGAGATATTTACTGGCAGAAGTACGATCGCACTTCTGCCCCTACCTCTAAAAATTCTGGCGTGAGTCAATTTGGGGTCGAGGCTGGAAGTCTAGCCGCCCAAAATTCAGTCGAAGACGGAAGTCATCCGGGTTCAATGCGATAAAAATGCCACCAACAGGCAATAAACTTGAAAAATACTGTAAAAAAAGTTAAGAATCGGAAGCATACTCCAGATTTTTGATATCGGGCAAAGCAAGGTAGAAATCGATGAGCTTAAGAGAACGCATTGACGCAGAAATCAAAGCAGCCATGAAGTCCAAGGACAAAGTTCGCTTGGAAACAGTTCGCGGCATCAAAAAATTTATTCTCGAAAAAGAAGTCAGCCTCCGTCCCTCCGGCCAAGACACGCTAACAGAAGCTCAAGAACTGGAAATTTTGATGCAAATAGCGAAACAGCGCCGGGATTCGATCGAACAATACCGCAAAGGCGGCCGCGAAGATTTAGTGGCACAAGAGGAGGCGGAGTTGGCAATTATTGAAGAGTATTTGCCGGCGCAGATGTCAGACGAAGAGGTGAGCCAAGTCGTTGACGAAGTGATTGCCTCGGTTGGCGCTACTTCTGCAAAAGAAATGGGCAAGGTGATGGGCAAGGCAATGCAGCAGCTTAAGGGCAAAGCAGACGGTAACAGAATTCAAGACATGGTGAAAGCAAAGCTTAACAGTTGACAGTTGACAGTTGACAGTTGACAGTTGGCAGTTGACAGTTGACAGTAGTCAGTAGTCAGTAGTCAGTAGTCAGTAGACATCTCCCATAAATAATCTCCAGCTTTATAGAGATGTATGGCTTAGGCCGAGGGGCGACAACTTATTAGGGCTAAAGCCAAAAAACCCGGTTTCTACGAAAAATCGTGCATTTCTCCCTTGAGATATTGACGCAGAAACCGGGTTTTAGATCGGATATGCGGGTTGCAACCTGTGTATTTTCGTGAAAAAACCCGGTTTCTGACCATCCTTGCGTCCAAGAATGTCAAAAAAATGTAAAATACTAACTTTGGTCGGGACTGGAGACTACAGATAGTGAAGTATGCTCAAGAGCATTAAAGACATAGCATTACTAAGTCTGTGAGCGATCGTCTATTTTTTAACAGTTTCTACTTAAACTTATGCAGCCACCTATTGCTATTGGAACTCTCCTACAAAACCGCTACCGCTTGGTGAATATTTTAGGTCAAGGGGGATTTGGCCGGACTTATTTAGTAGAAGATTTGGGACGGTTTCAAGAACGCTGCGCCCTGAAGGAATTGATCCCAGTGCAAAGCGGGCCTTACGTTTTGGAAAAATCGAAGGAATTGTTTCAAAGAGAGGCGGCAATACTTTACCAAATAGCGCACCCGCAAATTCCCCAGTTTCGGGCAATATTTGAAGAAAACCAGCGTTTGTTTTTAGTGCAGGATTACGTGGAAGGGATGACTTACCGCGAACTGATGCTCGATCGAACTTCAAAGGGTCGCACCTTCACCGAAGCCGAAGTCTTGGTATTTATCCGGCAAATGCTGCCGGTACTGGCTCACATCCACGCCCGCGGCATCATCCACCGCGACATCTCCCCAGAAAATATCATCCGCAGGGAAAACGACCAAATGCCGGTGCTGATTGACTTTGGTGTGGTGAAGGAACTCGCCACCAAAGTCCAGTCTCCCGAAGGAACAGCCCACGCGACAACTGTCGGTAAAATCGGCTACGCGCCGATGGAACAGTTGCAAAGCGGGCGGGCAACTGCCAGCAGCGACCTCTACGCTTTAGCCGTAACGGCGATCGTCCTGCTGACGGGCAAAGAACCGCAGGAATTGCTCGATCAAACAACGCTGCAGTGGAATTGGCAGCAGCGAGTGCAGGTAAGCACGGGTTTGGCTTTGGTGCTGAATCGGATGTTGAGTCGGTCTCCAGGCGATCGATATCAATCTGTCAGCGAAGTCGCCCAAGCACTCGACGGCCAAACTAATCCTAAGCCTAACCCGCCAACTGTACCGCCCGCGCCAGCAGTGGTGCCGACAAACCCTTCGCTAATAGCAACGGTGGCAGTGGGCAGGCCGCCCGAGCCGATCGCCCAAAGTTCCCGCCCGCAAAACGAGCCAGACCCGTTAAGTGAGCCTGTTGGCGGCTCTTTTTGGGACAATCCCATCGCTGCGATCGGTCTGCTGGCCGGCTTAGTAATCTTGACAGGCTTCGGTTCCTGGGCTTTAGTCGGCTCATTTCTCAACAATTCGCGCCCCAAACCCACTCCGACTGCGCCAGCACTCATAAATCCGACGCCGACACTAACTCCCATACCAAACCCGCTACCTTTGCCAACCCCAACCCTACAACCTTTGCCAACCCCAACCCCAGAACCTTTGCCGGAACCAACCCCAGAACCTTTGCCGGAACCAACCCCAGAACCTTTGCCGGAACCAACCCCAGAACCTTTGCCGGAACCAACCCCAGAACCTTTGCCAGAACCAAGCCCAGAACCTTTGCCGGAACCAAGCCCAGAACCGACGCCAGCGCCAACTCCGACACCCAAACCGACGCCAGCGCCGACTCCAGCGCCCAAACCGACTCCGAAACCGACTCCAGCGCCCAAACCGACGCCCGCACCGACTCCCGCACCCAAACCGACTCCCGCGCCAACACCCGCGCCAACACCGGAACCGGAACCAACTCCCGCGCCGTCGCCGGAACCTGCGCCGGAACCCGCGCCGGAACCGGAACCGGAACCAACTCCGGCACCGTCGCCGGAACCCGCGCCGGAACCCGCGCCGGAACCGGAACCTGCGCCAACTCCCGCACCGTCGCCGGAACTCTAAACTTCTGGCAAAATTCCCCTAGACTGATGTTGAGGCCAATTACTTGTTAGCTATTTGCCAATGAACTCGCTGCTAATTGCTGGAACTGATACCGACGCGGGCAAAACTGTTTTGACCAGCGCTCTGGCTGCTTATTGGCAAATGTATTTTCCCGATCGCAGTTTGGGAATTATGAAACTCTTGCAAACGGGAACCGGCGATCGCGAACTATACACTCGTTTGTTTTCCCTCGACCAATCCCCCCAAGAACTCAATCCGCTGCACTTTGGCGCGCCTCTAGCACCGCCGATTGCTGCCGAACGCGAGGGGAGACATATTGAGTTAGAAAAAGTCTGGACGGCGCTGCAAAGCCTTTCTGAGCGCAAGGATTTTGTATTGGTGGAAGCTTTGGGAGGACTTGGATCGCCTGTAACGCGGGAACTGACGGTGGCCGATATTGCCAGGGATTGGCGGCTGAGGGGAGTTTTGGTAGTACCTGTGAGGTTGGGGGCGATCGGGCAAGCTGTGGCGAATGTTGCTCTCGCCAGACACACTGGTTTTAAGCTGACAGGTATTGTGCTTAATTGCGTTAAAGCTTGTTCCGAAGAAGAAATTGCCGATCTGGCGCCCGTTGATTTGATCCAGTCGCTGACTCAAATACCTGTGTTGGGTATTTTGCCGCATTTAGATGACCCGACTGACCTTGCTAAGTTAGCTAAAATTGCTTCCGAATTAGATTTGGAACGCTTATTGCCGGGAGTTAATCTAGTTCCTCAGACTTCTAAATAACTCTGGGAGTTGTCATCTGGGGAAATGGTAATTGGGAATTGGGAATTGCCATTTATTAAGAAATCAACACATTCAAGTTGCAAGTTAAATTTTAACTTTCCCCTTGTGGGATGGGCGTCCCGCCTGTCGAATTGTGGGATGATTCCAAATTGTGGGATGATTCCGAATTGTGGGATGGGCGTCCCGCCCGTCGAATTGTGGGATTATTGCTATAATTAGTAATGATAATTTATTAACTGATTCGATTTAAAACCGAATTTAAAAAAAGGAGAATAAAAAATGGTTTCTACTTTACCGAATTTAACCTCTGTCGATTTATCTCAATTGCGGCTGGAGATTAGAAATTTACAGCCTCAGCTAGTCGAATGGCGTCGCCTTTTGCACCAAAAACCGGAGTTGAGTTTTGATGAAAATTTAACGGCGCAGTTTGTGTCGCAAAAGTTGCAGGAATGGGGCATAGAGCATGAAACTAATATTGCTAAAACTGGTATTGTCGCAACTATAGACAGCGGCAAACCGGGGCGGGTTTTGGCAATTCGGGCTGATATGGATGCTTTGCCCATTCAAGAAGAAAATGAGGTGGATTATCGATCGCAGCATGATGGAATTATGCACGCTTGCGGCCACGACGGCCATACTGCGATCGCCCTCGGTACTGTTTGTTATCTGGCCAAGCACAAACACAGCTTTTCGGGTAAAGTAAAATTTATCTTTCAGCCCGCCGAAGAAGGGCCAGGAGGCGCAAAACCGATGATTGAAGCGGGAGTTTTAAAGAATCCTGATGTTGATGCGATCGTCGGCTTGCATTTGTGGAACAATCTACCTTTAGGCACTGTAGGCGTCCGCAGCGGCGCGCTGATGGCGGCTGTCGAAGTTTTTGACTGCACGATTTTTGGCAAAGGTGGGCACGGCGCAATGCCACATCAGACTGTGGACTCGATCGTAGTTACAGCCCAAATTGTCAGCGCTTTGCAGGCAATTGTCGCGCGGAATATTGACCCGATCGACTCAGCGGTAGTAACTGTCGGCCAATTCCACGCAGGCCACACCCACAACGTCATTGCCGACACCGCTCAAATCGGTGGCACGGTGCGCTATTTCAATCCAGCATATCAAGGTTATTTTGACAAGCGAATCGAGCAAGTAATTGCCGGAATTTGTCAGAGTCACGGGGCCAATTACCAATTAGATTATTGTTCGCTTTACCCGCCGGTTATTAATGATTCGAGAATAGCTGAATTGGTGCGCGGCGTGGCAGAATCGGTTGTAGAAACTCCTGCGGGAATCGTTCCAGAATGTCAAACAATGGGCGGCGAGGATATGTCGTTCTTTTTGCAAGAAGTGCCAGGTTGCTATTTCTTTTTAGGTTCGGCCAATCCAGAGAAAAACTTGGCTTACCCGCACCATCACCCGCGCTTTGATTTTGATGAAACTGCGCTGGGGATGGGTGTAGAAATGTTTGTGCGCTGCGTGGAAAAGTTTTGCGCGAGAGATTGAAAGCAATTTATAGGTTTGTAGTGAGGACTAAAGTCCAATGGCACTGAAAAAGTGAGCAAAAAAAATCTGTAAGGCAATATCTGCGTAGATAATTGCCTTACAAACCAAAATATCTCTCTCTAGTATGCCCAATCGTGCGTCTATTCTCAAGCAACAATTTTTACAGAGCG
>JACJNY010000028.1 GCA_014695295.1 Microcoleus sp. FACHB-61
CAAAACTACGGTTACAAATTCGGTCAAGAAGAAGAAACCTACAACATCGTCGCAGCCCACGGCTACTTCGGTCGTTTGATTTTCCAATACGCTTCATTCAACAACAGCCGTTCTTTGCACTTCTTGTTAGGTGCATGGCCAGTTGTCGGTATCTGGTTTACCGCTTTGGGTATCTCCACGATGGCTTTCAACTTGAACGGTTTCAACTTTAACCAATCGATTATCGACTCGCAAGGTCGTGTCATCAACACTTGGGCTGATGTCATCAACCGCGCTAACTTGGGTATGGAAGTAATGCACGAGCGCAACGCTCACAACTTCCCGCTTGACTTGGCTGCTGGTGAGACAACTCCCGTAGCTTTGGTTGCTCCTTCTATCAACGGCTAAGTTTTAGTTTTTGATTAACAAAGAGCGCTCCTAGAAATAGGGGCGCTTTTTGTTTGGGGAAAAATATTTTTAGAGACTTTATTGTGATATCTAGTTCGGTAACATGGGGAGCATCCCTATTTGGGTTTTAGAGGAGTGTTGGCTGTGAGAGTACGAAGCGAGATATATAAACTTTGCTGTGCGGGACGCTCGCAGGGTCTAAGCATACTTGCACATAAGCTAAGGCATATACCAGCAGCCGATAAGCAGCAACAGTTCAAATGATTCGCTGCCGGAAATTCCTAGGAATGGAAGGATTTTTGTTTTTTATTTAATAGTTACTTTCGCTTCTCTGGTGTGATCGCCCATTCCCCCAGTAATAGTAACAGTTCCAGGTCGCAGCGCTTGAAATGTGCCCGCTGATTTCGTTTCAGCGAGCAACGGCTCCGGATGGGGAGATTTGCTGGGTGCACCAGGTATCGATTGCTGATAGTAGGGAGTCGAAAATGGGAAATTAGTCACTGGCGGAAGCAATCTCCCCTTTGAATCGGAGAAAATCATTTTAAAGGTAATACGATCGCCCACGCGGACGGTTGCAACTTCTGGTAGAATCCGAAGCGTCCAATCAGGCGGGTAAACAATACCGGACATAGAGAGTGTTTCTCCACCTTTTTTTGCGAACACGGCAAAGTTTCCCGGCGCAATACCCGTCACAATTCCCTCTGCGGAAACTTTGACGACTCCGGCGCTATCGGACGACCACACCCACTGTTTCTCCGACTGCGTAGAATCTCCTGCCATACACTCTGAAAAGTCGGTTGTCCCGATTTTTAGCTTAGTCGTTTTACCCACAATTAAAGGCTCTACTTCCGAAGAATTGTATTTAAGGCAAGGGGAACTGTCAAATACACTTACAAAGCCGAGAAAATTCCATACCGGAATACCTATGAATCCGAATGACAGGACGATCGCAGTTACCCAGCCGAACCCGATAAATTCCTTCTGTTTGTTATTCATATTTAATATTGGTTTTTTTTCTATCTATAACTTTATGAACCAGTGCGCCGAGCGCTCTAGCTTTGTATGCCACCGAGAAAAGTGGCACAGAGATAAATAAAATGCTATTATTTTTTCACAGTGGGAATACTGCGCTAAAGTATCTCGAATAAATTTGTGATTTCACAGCAGATAAAATAGCCTTCATTCACTCACATTTATTAAAAATATCTGCGTTACTTTTGTTGCATCTGCCTTAAATCTGTGGTTGGCATATCAAAAAATTATGCAAGAGGTATTGTAAAGTAGAATCGCTAAGTATAACATTACGGTCAGCCAATGGTAATAGAATAGATGCACAAAAACCTCGAATAATATAGGTAAGTTATCCTAAAAAATAACCGACATGATACTTAAAACAGAGAGATTAGTTTTGAAACCGATTGTGGAGAGCGACCTCAACACGCTTCATAGAATTTTTATCGATGCCTATGTGAGGAGATATCTGTGCGACGGCGAAATCTGGTAGCTACAAAAGGTTGAAGAAATGCTTGCCGAAAACAAAAAGCTGTTTGCAGACAAGCAATTCGGTATGTGGTTTATCGAAACTAAGAGCGATCGAGAAACTATTGGATTTGTTGGTTTGTGGTATTTTTTTGAAGAAGCACAGCCCCAGTTAGTTTACGCACTGCTGCCGAAAGCACTTAAAAAAGGTTACGCTACTGAAGCATCAACCAAAATATTGGATTATGGTTTTGATGAACTTGGCTTTAACTATCTTGTCGCAAGTTGCGATCGCCCAAACATTGAGTCGCAAAAAGTCGCAGAAAGACTCGGAATTAAACAAGTAAAAGAAAGATTTATGAATGGAAATCCGATATTATTCTTTAGAATCGATAAGTAGTAATTAGCAGTAAAGGCGCAATGCACAAATGGCTTTCGGTGGTGGGGATTGGCGAAGATGGACTTTCGGGGCTCGGCCCGATCGCCTCTACCCTCCTCTCTCGATCTCAAATCGTTGTTGGTGGCGCCCGTCACCTAGCAATGCTACCAACCGACGACACCCGCGAAAAATTGGTTTGGGCATCGCCTTTGCAGACAACAGTTGACGACATCCTCCGCCGCCGGGGACAGTCTGTGTGCGTGCTCGCAAGCGGCGATCCGATGTGTCACGGCATCGGCGTCACGCTGTCGCGCCAGATTCCCATTTCGGAAATGACTGTGATTCCGGCGGTATCCGCTTTTAGTCTTGCTTGCGCCCGTTTAGGTTGGCCGCTGGCCCAAGTTGAGACTTTCAGTTTGACAAATCGCCCGATCGCATCGATCGCCCTTGCTTTGTCGCCGGGCGCGCGCTTGCTGGTGTTGAGCGCTGACAGACACACGCCGGGAAAGGTGGCTGAATTGTTGACAATGCGGGGGTTTGGCAGCAGTTTGATGACTGTGTTTGAGCGGATGGGAGGGGACTCGGAACGGCGGATCGAGGGGGTAGCAGCAGCTTGGAATGCAGCGGATTTGGCTGATTTGAACACGATCGCGATCGCAGTTGCAGCCGATCGCGAAGCTGTGATTTTCCCTCGTACCTCCGGTTTGCCGGATGCTGCTTATCGCCACGACGGACAGTTGACCAAGCGGGAGGTTAGAGCCGTTACTCTGTCAACGTTAGCACCGATTCCGGGTGAGTTGCTTTGGGATGTGGGTGCGGGCTGCGGGTCGATCGCGATCGAATGGATGCGGAGTCATCCTCGGTGCAGGGCGATCGCGATCGAACGCCACCCGACTCGACTGCAATACATCGCCGAAAATGCCTCGACTTTCGGCGTTCCCGAACTCCAAATTGTCGCGGGAGAAGCGCCAGAAGCCCTGACAAATTTGCCTCAACCGGATGCTATTTTCATCGGCGGCGGTGTCACCGCAGAAGCTGTGCTGGAAACTTGCTGGAATGCTTTAGGTGAAGGCGGCCGATTAGTTGTTAACGCGGTGACAGTTGAGAGCGAGTTTAAAGTTTTGCAATGGCACGATATCTACGGCGGCGAACTAATTAGAATTGGGATTCAGCGAGTAGGGGCGATCGGCTCTTTTCATGGTTGGAAGCCGCTTGCACCAGTGACGCAGTGGGCGGTAGTTAAAAGCTAAAAAGATAATAAAAACGAGATTCAACATCAAGAATATTATCCCGCAATTGCGATAAAATTGTATGTCACCGTACCCCGAGCCGTCGGAGGCCACAGTCAGGACATTAGCAGTCCTATAAAATAATCCCCGATCTTCTATTTATAAATACTTTGGCGAGATTTGAGTTCATAGTAGATGGCCCACCAGTATCACAACAAGCTCGCAGGCGAGATCGTCTTAAAGCTTGGAAAATGACGGTTAGGCAAGAGGCTGAAAAATACTGGTCTTCAGAGCAAAAAACAGCTACGGGGCTCGTTATGCTCCAGATAACTTATTTCTACGATTCTGTTAAAATTGATGTGGACAACATAGTAAAGCCAATTCAAGATGCAATTATTGGCATAGCCTACGTGGATGACGATCAAGTAACCGATGTTCTAGTCCGCAAGAGGAATTTATCGGGTAACTTTACAGTAGAAAATATGACCTCGACCCTAGCGGAAGGATTTGCTCGTGGCAATGAATTCTTGCACATTGTCGTAATTGATGATCCTGACCAAGAGGTACTGACATGATGGCAACCCCAACTGCAAACATAGAAAGAGAGCGATTACTGAAATTAGCAGAGGAGTATCGTGAGAGAGGTTACGAGGTTTCATTTCATCCCAACCTTGAAGATTTACCTGACTTCCTGAAAAGCTATCGCCCCGATATGATAGTGCGCCTGGGTAAAGAGTCAGTAGTTATTGTAGTCAAGTCACGCTCCTCACTCAATTCATCCTCTACTCAATATTTACGCAATTTAGCCCAAGCAGTAGCCGAAAATCCTGGTTGGAGATTTGAGTTAGTGATGACTAACCCGGAGGATGCAGTCTATTTGCCCAAAGCTGAGGGTTCTCTTCAAGAGCATGAAATAGAAGCGCGCTTGCAAGTAGCAAAGCAACTTGTAGCACAACAACATCTAGAGTCAGCTATGCTATATTCCTGGTCTTTAGTTGAGGCGACTTTGAGAATTGTTGCGGAAAAAGAAGAGCTAAGTTTGACAAAATTACAGCCACTTTTTTTAGTAAAACAACTGGCAACTGAGGGGGTAATTTCCCAATCAGAGTATCAGTTACTAATGAATGCACTTTCATTGCGTAACGCAATTGCTCATGGCTTCAAAACTACACAACTTACGCAAAACTCTGTATGCGAACTGATTGAGATTGCAGAGCAACTATTGAAATCTCTGCATACTGGCGAAGGAGCAAGCTAAAATTTTAAAAAGCATAAGAGTTACGCACTAAACACGAAAAAGCCAGCTTTGAGATTGCTCTCCCGTTGCGCAATGACAGAAAATCGTAGTGGTGCGTAAGTCTTGTCCTTTTAAAAAAATAGGTTGGGTTTAACACAAGTAAACCCAACCTACCAATTCAATTAAAATTCAGAATTTAGCCTTGATTCACAACGGTCGGTTTCAAACTTTCTTCATTAGATCGATCGACAAAGCTTTGACTTACGGCAGATTCCTTAATCGGTTTCCGCGCCTCCATTAAACTCAAAGCTTTGTTTACACTTTCAGGTAAAATCACTACCAAACTGCCAGCAGGAGCCTCATCTAAAGCCTTGTTAACGGCCGTTGTTTCGTCGAGAATCAACTCGTATTCAACTTGAGATTTCTTTGCGGTTCCTGCAGAAATCGCCTCTGCAATTCCCTGGCAAATTAAGTTTGCCACAACACCCGGTTCTCGCCCGCGCCTGTCAAGATCTTCTTTGATAAGAATGCGATCGAACATCTCGGCCGAAAGTTGGCCCAGCGTGACAAAATCTTCATCTCGCCGGTCTCCAGGGGCGCCGACAACCCCGATCCGCTGTCCCGGCCAATTCAGCACGAAACTGCCCAAAGCTTTGTAGCTGTGGGGGTTGTGGGCGTAGTCCAGCAAAGCGTGATAGTTGCCCAAATTAAACAAGTTCATCCTTCCGGGAGTTTGACCGACCGATGCTTGGAAGCTTGACAAAGCAGCCCGAATGTCTTCTATTTTCACTCCTTGGGCAAAAGCCGCCAAACAAGCTGCTAAAGCATTAGCAATCATAAACGGCGCGCGCCCGCCCATCGTCAGCGGCACGTTCACAGCCTGCTCGATTCTCAGCGTCCAATCTCCTTTCAAGATCGACAAGTACCCATTTTCGTAAATCGCTGCCAGCCCGCCCGCAGCGGTATGTTTGGCAACCAGTTCGTTGTCCGGGTTCATGGAAAAATATGCAATTTGAGCCTTGACACGCTGCGCCATCCGTGATACTAGCGGGTCGTCTGCATTTAAAACTGCATAGCCTTTGGGCATTACCGACTCGACGAGGACGCTCTTGAGTTTGGCGAGCTGTTCCACGGTGTCGATGTCGCCAATTCCCAAGTGATCGGCCGCGACGTTCAAGACGACGCCGACATCGCACTGATCGAAGCCGAGGCCCGATCGCAAAATTCCGCCTCTAGCCGTTTCCAACACTGCCACTTCTACCGTCGGATCGGACAAAATCAATTGAGCACTCTGCGGCCCGGTATTGTCTCCGGTTTCGACCAAATAATCGCCGATGTAAGTGCCGTCGGTAGTCGTGTAGCCGGTAATCTGACCGGTCTGCTTGATAATGTGGGCAAGCAGGCGAGTGGTTGTAGTTTTGCCGTTGGTTCCCGTTACCGCTAAAATCGGCACCCGGCTGGGTTGAGGCGAGGGGAAGAGCATATCGAAGACGGCACCGGCGACGTTGCGGGGTAAACCTTGACTCGGGGCGACGTGCATTCTGAAACCCGGTGCTGCGTTGACTTCGACGATGACGCCGTTGACATCGCGCAGGGGTTGGGAGATGTCGGGAGTTACTACGTCAATGCCGGCGATGTCCAAACCGATAATTTTGGCGACTCTGGAAAACAGCCAGACGTTTTCCGGGTGGATTTCGTCGGTGCGATCGACTGCAATTCCACCGGTACTCAAGTTTGCTGTCGCGCGCAAGAATACTCTTTCGCCGGCAGGCACTACGGAGTCCATCGCGTATCCTTGTTTTTGCAGCAAATCCAGGGACAATTTGTCGATCGTGATCCGGGTGAGTACGTTGTCGTGTCCGTCTCCTCGCTGCGGGTCGCGGTTTACTTCTTCAATAAGCTGTTCTACTGTAAACCTGCCGTTGCCCACGACGTTAGCGGGGACTCGTTCTGCGACTGCTACGACTTGCCCGTTGACTACCAATACTCTGTGGTCGCGGCCGGTGTAATAGCGCTCGACAATGACGCTTTTTGTTTTTGATGCCGCGCTGGCTAAGTCGTAGCCTTCTTCTGCCGCTTCCCAGGAGTTGATGTCGATCGTAATGCCGCGGCCGTGGTTGCCGTCTAGAGGTTTGAGGACGATCGGAAAACCGCCAACATCTTCGATCGCCCCTTGCAGTTCGTCCAAATAATGAATCACCGTTCCTCTGGGAACCGGTACGCCGGCGCTGCCGAGGATATTTTTGGTACCTTCCTTGTCGCAGGCGAGTTCTACGCCCAAAACTCCCGTGCGGTTGCTCAGAGTTGCCTGAATCCGCTTTTGGTGAACCCCGTAGCCGAGTTGAATCATAAACCGGGCGTTCAATGGTATCCAAGGAATGCCGCGAGCTTCTGCTTCCTTGATCAGTGTTTCCGTGCTCGGCCCGAGTGCCGCCGACGTAGCAAACTCTCTAAGGTCTCTCAAATCTTGGACTAATTCTGCTGTTGGATAAGTGCCAGTATCGGCAATCCTCTGGCACATCCGCACGCCCGCCCGGGCGGCATAGCGACCTGCTTGTTCGTTTTGATACTCGATTACTACTTGGTAAATGCCTGGGGTCGCAGTCTCGCGGGTGCGACCGAACCCGACCGGCATTCCTGCCATTTCCTGAAGTTCTAGGGCGACGTGTTCGATTACGTGTCCCATCATTGTGCCTTCTCTGACACGTTGCAGGAATCCTCCCTTATGGCCTGGAGAACAGTGATGCTCGTTCAAACTCGGGAGCGCGGCGGTCAACCCTTCGTAGAAGCCAGGGATTTCAGATGTGGTTTTATCTGCCCACTCCTCTAAATCCAGACGCATCAGGACGAGTTTGTGGCGTCGGATGCTCCAGTAGTTGGGGCCGCGTAAGGTCTGGATTTTAAGTATTTTCATGGCAGTTAGAGGGGTATGGGGCGCGAAATCTTATAGATAATTGGAGCATTTATTCAATTTCGATCTAGATTGCTCGATCGACTGTTCGCTGCGAACAGTTTGGGAGTGAATTTCCAGTTATGGGCCACCCAGTTGAAAATTCATGCCCCAGCGATCGGCTAGAAACAAGTACAGGGCAATGGCCGGCAACAACTAGAAGCCCGAAGGTAGAATTTTCTGTGATTCTGCCTTCTGGCGTCAGCCGGTGGCTGCTTCGGAATCTATTCTATTGTTGTATCCATGATTCGGCCCCAATGCCACCTAATGTTTGCCGAATCAATGACAAGAGATGTTCTGCGTTAGTTGGCTGTGCGGCATTCGGGCGGCCAGCCAGACTCGGAACAGGCTGCCGATGGCATTGGTTTGCCTAGGGGCATATTGTAGCAATCTCCGTGACACAGAACGTGCAAGCGCATATTGAACAGACTTAAGGGTTCTGTGGCTCCTACCAGAGACTCATTGGTATAAAAATTTTCCCTAGAATCAACAATAGTCACAGTGCCTTTACCGAGAATTTTCATAGTATCGTCTCCCTCAAACAAAGCGCAGGTGTCTTCGTCAATACCAATAGCGAGGCGATGGGGATGGCAAGCCACAGCCGACAGCAAGCGAGCCATGCGGTTGCGGTTGTGAAAATGCTGGTCTACGATGATCTCAGGAATAATGTTAAGTCCGTTTGCCATATCTACTAAAGAGCGGTTCGGTGACGCGCCACTCCCGCCGCCTGCAATCATGTGATATCCCATCACCGCAGCACCCGCGCTGGTACCGGCGAGGGTAATCTTGCCTTCGAGAGTTTCTTTGCGAATTTTCTCCATCAGCGGGGTATCCGCCAGCAGCCCGCAGAGCCTGAGTTGGTCGCCGCCTGTGATGAATACGCCCGTACAATCTTCTAAGTAATCTTTCCAGACGGGGTTTTCGGCTTGTTCGCGTTCGCGGATGTCCACTACTTTGACGGCGCTAACGCCCATTTCGTCAAATATGGTGCGGTAGCGGTTGCTAATTCCTTCGGGATCTCGCGAAGCGCACGGAATGATCGCCAGCCGAGCGTTTGCACCCCCAGCACGGCAAAAAAAGGTGTTCAGAATCTCTCGCCCGTGAACTTTGTCTTCGGCTCCTCCGATGACCATAATCGAGGTTTTTGTGCGCTGGGGAATATTGTGTTCGAGGGCTTGAGATGTCAACTGCTGCATGGTGTGTCTTCCTCTGTTGGATGTGAAATTCAATTTTGCCGTGGCTGTGGGTACAATAGGGCTTTTTAAGAATAAATATTTGTTGGTGCCAGCAAGGTGCGATCGCCGATCGCACTATCCCGCAGTTGTTTGGGGGCGAGTTTACTTGCAGTCGCTGTCATGAAAAACAGATTATTTTTGTACAAAACCGGCCCGCCGACAAAGGAAGAGAATTTAACTTGCCAAAATTTTCAGAAATTATAAGAAATTATAAAGAATAAAGCAATTACTGAAAACTGAACTCCCTCTAAAGGTCAAACTAGAGGTGATGTATCAATAAATTCCAATAATTGTGCGCTTTGACGTAGTTACCTTATTTCCAGAATTTTTCCGGGCTCCCCTGGAGTCGGGACTGATGGGCAAAGCCTTAGCTAAAAAGATTGCTGAGGTGAATTTTGTCAATCCCCGCGATTTTACCACAGACAAACACCAGCGAGTCGATGACGAGCCTTACGGGGGCGGAGTGGGGATGCTGATGAAGCCGGAACCGATTTTTGCTGCCGTGGAGTCGCTGCCGGTTTTGCCGCAGCGCGAGGTGATTTTGCTGACTCCCCAGGGGGAACCGATGCAGCAGGCGATGTTTCGGGAGTTGGCGGGCGGGCGCGATCAGTTGGTTTTGATTTGCGGTCATTATGAAGGTGTGGACGATCGAGTCCTGCATTTGGTAACTCGCGAGGTTTCTTTGGGGGATTTTGTGCTCACGGGCGGTGAAATTCCGGCTTTGGCTTTGATTAATGGGGTTTTGCGATTGCTGCGGGGAACTGTGGCGAAGGAAGATTCGCTGAAGTTTGAGAGTTTTGAAGACGGACTTTTGGATTATCCGCAATACACTCGACCGGCGGATTTTCGGGGATTGAAGGTGCCCGATGTGTTGCTGTCGGGTAATCACGCAGAAATTGCTCGCTGGCGCAGGGAACAGCAAATTGAAAGAACTCGATCGCGCCGATCGGATTTGTACGATCGGTGGTTGCAGGAGAGGGGAGAATAAGGTTTGAGGATGTAGCCGTTATTAGTTGGATCTCCAGGGATGATTAGCACTTTAAAGCTAATAGAATTCCCCTGGCAGCACTAAGTTACAGTTTTGCTTATTGAAGCTTTCAAGCCTTCAGCAGCTAAAAGATGTCTTAGTCGATCGGTCTCAGCTTTAGTTCCGACAAAAACAGAACCAGGCATCTTCTTTTTTAAGTTCATCGCTTCAGCTAATGACAATTCCATAGCCTGACGCAGGATTTTTGTTACAACTGTTGCACGTTGTTCTTTTTCCAATACAATCAAGTTCCAAGTTTCTTCTTTTGCTAAAATCTCTTTTTTCATTTCGTTAGGTATAGCATCAGTATTATCTAACGCGATTGCCTCCCCGCAATAAGGACAGCTATAAGATAGATGCCAGACAACTTTTTTGTCGAAGACAGACTGACCAACCGACATCTGTATGTCTTTGCTACAATTACCGCAAAGTCCGTAAATCAAGACCCTTCTTTTTCAGCTATCTCTCCGGAAATATGAAATAATTGTCTTTTGCTATACTTCCCAAACCTCAATTTTACATGAACATCCGCATCGGCAACGGCTACGACATTCACTGCTTAGTTCCAGAACGCCCCCTCATCCTTGGCGGCGTCCACATTCCCCACGAATTAGGCTTATTAGGGCACAGCGACGCCGACGTACTTACCCACGCTATCATGGATGCGATGCTCGGAGCTCTGAGCTTAGGAGATATCGGTCTTTATTTCCCGCCAACTGACCCGAAATGGAAGGGTGCGGATAGTCTCGTATTGTTGGCACAAGTCAATCAGTTAATATTAGATAAAGGCTGGGAAATCGGCAATATTGACTCGGTGGTAGTGGCCGAACGTCCAAAGCTGAAACCGCATATACAGCAAATGCGCGATCGGCTTTCTGGTGTCCTACAATTAAAACCAGACCAAATCGGCATCAAAGCTACTACAAACGAAAAGTTAGGGCCGGTGGGGAGAGAAGAAGGAATTGCCGCCTATGCTGTAGTTTTGCTTAGCAAAAAATAAAACTCGGGTTTGATAGTAGAAGTTGAATTTACTTAAACCTATACCCTAAGAAGGCTGAAAACATGGAAACTGAAACCTTGGAAGTAGAATTACCCATAGACGCGGATATTGTCGCGTTGGATAAGGACGATCGCATAGTCGCGCTAATCGAGGTCAAAACTAATCAAGCTAAAGAAAAGGCCGCCAAACAGAGGATTACCGTTCGCGCGCTCAAACAAATAAAACATTTCCTCTCAAAGCTCTCCGAAAAAAATGTGGTAATTCCTTATGCTATGATTGTCACTCTCGAAAATATAATGGTTTTTAAATGGGACGGCACTGTTTTGTCTGAAGCTGTTTTATCGTTAAAAACGGCTGAAATCCTTCAGTATTATGACTCAAAATTAGGCGATCAGCGGATATTTGAGCCATACCTAACTAGGCTGATTGAAGCATGGTTGCGTGACTTAGCTTATAATTGGAAGTCTGAGATTCCACCAGCATCGGAACAGATAGCAGCAATCGGTTTGCTGCCGTTGCTAGCAGGTGGAACCACAAAGTCAGAGGTAAAAATTGGTGGCGATTTTATATATAGAAACTAACTTTTTGATGAGTATTGCTACAGGGCGCGATCCTGATGCCAATAACTTGTTACGGAGTGTACCAACATCAGTCCGCATTGCCATACCTGCTATTTGCTGCATGGAAGCTCTCTCGGCTTTAGAAGACGAGAGCAAGCGCCGCAACCGTTTTGCAGATGAACAGAAAAAACAAATTAGCCAGCTAAAGCGCGATCTTACTTCGCCTTATGCTAAGTCTCTTTTATTCCATTTAGAAGAGTCTTTGAATGAAAATGAAGGATTGCTCAATAATATTAAAGTACGTCTTTTTGAGGCTCTTGAATTGTTGGCTGACAATGTGGAGATGATGGAACTAACAGCAGATAAACTGCGAGAAAGCTTGAATACAGTTTTTATTGAAGAAGACCCGACAGATAATTTGATTCTCCACTGCATCTTGAATCACGCACACTTACACGCTAATGAAGTCAAGGTGTTTTTGAGCAATAATACAAAAGAATTTAGTGTATCGGAAGTTCAAGATGCTTTGCGGGAAGCCGGGATAACCAAGTATTTTTCGCGCACTGAAGACTTTCTCGGTTGGTTACAATCTCAGTCATAGTTGCACGCAGGTGGTAAACTAAAAAATTATGAAAATTTCTATGATGCTATATTCAAGACTGCGCTGGCTGGCGATTTTACTGGTTGCAATTGCCACTATAACTCTGTCTGCGTGTACTCCAGCCCGATCGAACTTAGTAAACAGACTCATCGTTCCCACCCCCAGCGGCCCGGGTACCTTTAACTACCCGCTAAATCAATCTGCATACAGCGTTTTTGGCTATATGTACGAGGGATTGATTAACGAAAACGGCTTGACATCGAACCTAGAACCCGGTTTAGCCGAGTCCTGGGAAGTTTCTAAAGATGGCAAAAAGATTGTCTTCACCCTGCGAGAGGGTTTGAAATGGTCGGACGGCGAACCGATGACTACTGATGACATTATCTTCAGCTATGAAAAGATTTATTTCAATGACAAAATTCCTAGCGGTTTGAAAGATACTCTGAGGGTTGGCATGAGTCGCGAATTCCCAAAAGTTAAAAAAATTGACAGCCGCCGCGTTGAATTTTCTGTTGCAGAACCCTTTGCTCCTTTTATTAGATATGCTGGGGGAATCCCAATTTTACCAGCTCATATTTTACAGGAAGCTGTAGAAAATACAGATGCAGACGGCAAGCCTAAATTCCTGACTACTTGGGGCACGGATACTGACCCTAAAAAAATTGTCGGCAACGGCCAATACCGAATGCTGAGTTATACTCCTAATCAGCGCGTTGTTTTGGAACGAAATCCTTATTTTTGGCGCAAAGATGCTGAGGGAAATGTTCAGCCTTACATCCAGCAAATTGTTTGGCAAATTATCGAAAATAGTGACAATCAACTGCTGAATTTTCGATCGGGCGATTTGGATACTCTGGACGTGCAGCCGGAAGTATTTCCGCTGATGAAACGGGAGGAAAAACGCGGCAAATATACAGTATTCAACGGCGGCCCGGATACTGGCAGCGTGTTTATGTGTTTCAATCTGAATAAGGGGCGCAATGCTCAAAATCAGCCATTTGTAGACCCAATTAAGTCTCGGTGGTTCGCGACTAAGGAATTTCGGCAGGCGATCGCCTACGGCATCAACCGATCCGCCATGACTAACAATATCTATCGCGGACTTGGCGCGCCGCTGCATTCCCCAATTCCGTCGCAAAGCCCGTTCTACCTGTCCCCAGAACAGGGATTGAAAACTTACAGTTACGATCGGCAAAAAGCGAAAGAGTTACTGTTAAGTGCTGGTTTTAAGTATAATAGTAACGACGAATTGTTGGATGCTGAAGGCAACAAAGTGCGATTTACTTTGTTGATGGCTGCGGGCAAAAAAGTGCGGGAACAAATGGCAACGCAAATTAAGCAAGATTTGGGCAAACTGGGGATGCAAGTTGATACGCAGTTCCTGAGTTTTAACACTTATGTGGAAAAGCTGCGCCTGACGCGGAATTGGGATACTTACTTGGGGGGTTTTACAGGAGGTACTGAACCCCACAGCGGCTACAATATTTGGTCTGTTAACGGCACACTGCACAGTTTCAACCAGGGCCCGCAAGCCGGAGAACCGCCGATTAAGGGTTGGGAAGTGTACGACTGGGAGCAGAAAATCGATGACCTTTACGTCAAAGCTTCTCAGGAGCTTGATGAGGCGAAGCGCAAGGAAATTTATGGGGAGACGCAGCAGATTATAGCAGAACAAGTGCCGTTTATCTATATGGTGAATCCGCTGACTTTTGAGGCGGTGCGCGATCGCGTTTCGGGAATTCGCTACAGTGCCCTCGGCGGCGCTTTCTGGAATTTGTACGAGCTGAAAATAACAGAATAGTTATTAGTCAGCACTCAGCCGTTATTAGTCTCCAGGGGCGGGTACGACGGTATGTGCGATCGCTCGATCGCATAAATAAACCCGCCCCGAGCAATGTATAGCAGTCAGCAGTCAAATTCATCGGTCATTAATTAATGGAACCTGAAATTTTACAGAAGTTACTCGAATCTGTGGCCGCCGGCGATGTTAGTCCGATCGCAGCTTTAGACAAATTAAAGTATTTTGACTTTGAACAAGTGGGGGATTTTGCAAAAATTGACCACCACCGCACTTTAAGAACCGGTTTTCCTGAAGTAATCTGGGGGCCGGGGAAAACCACAGACCAAATTGTTGAGATTATGGAGGCGATGCGGGGGCGAAATTCTGCTGTGATGGCGACGCGAATTGAACCGCAAGTTTTCGAGCAATTGCACCAAAAAATACCCGATTTGTGCTACTACCAAAAGGCTCGAATTTGTGCAATTTCTGCTAATTCCCCAACTCCGCAGCATCCGGGTACTGTGACTATTATCAGTGCGGGAACGGCGGATTTGCCTGTAGCGGAAGAGGCGGCAGTTACTGCGGAACTTTGCGGTTTTCAGGTGCGACGTTTGTGGGATGTCGGAGTTGCCGGCATTCACCGCTTGCTGAGCAACCGGCACGTAATTGCTGGTGCTGATGTGTTGATTGCGGTTGCGGGTATGGAAGGTGCTTTGGCAAGTGTGGTTGCGGGTTTGGCAGATTGTCCAGTGATTGCTGTCCCGACGAGTGTGGGTTACGGCGCGAGTTTTGGCGGGATTGCTCCTCTTTTAACTATGCTCAATTCTTGTGCGGCTGGTGTGGGTGTGGTGAATATTGATAACGGGTTCGGTGCGGGGATTTTGGCTTGTCAAATTCTGAGAACTGCTGGCAAAGTGGGGAGAATGCCAGAGGGGGAGAATCGGAGAAAGGGGGAATAGTTCCAAGCCCCCTCGATCGGACTCGGCGATTGAAACCTATCCTACACAAACTCTCGTCCCAGCAGAGGGGCACTAAAAAATACAGGCGGTATTATTAATGCCGGATTTGATATTACTTGGTCTCCAGCCAAATCGGATAAGCAGAAGAATCCTCAGCTTTCAACTTTTGCCCCTGATAACTCTTGCTGACCCAAGTAGCTACTGTTTGCAAGGTTTCCGTCAATAAACTTTCGGCACCGAACGCTTCAAATCCTACAGTCCACCACGCACTGCCGTTAATGTTCAATTGAGTAATTTCGACGGTGCAGCCTTGAGGAATTGGCGCTTCTACTGGCACTGACATCACCGCACCAGACTCCGAAACGTGGTAAAGGCGCAGGGATCTTTTTTTCTTAACTCCTACCCACTTTCCTGTCGCTATAATATCCGCCGACACCGGCGCCATCGTGTCGGCACATACCCACTTCAGCCACTTTTCGGCCTTGCCTTCCCAGCGGTTGCCGAACTGCATCGCCCCCAACTCTGCCTGCCGCCACTTTACCTCCAATGTTTTCCCGCGCAGCTTCACTCCCAAGTAGTCGCAGCCAGGTATTAGCAAATATATGTCTTCCCGCTCTTCGGGAGGCGAAAGATACCCGCCGAGACTGTCGCTTCCAAACCATTGAGCGATCGATTTTGGCAGTGCACCGCTATAAAACCACCGCATTTCCAGACTGGCCCGCATAAATTTTTCCTCCGTTCCACAATTTTCGTCAAACCCAGACTGGTTTGCCACACACCATCGACTTTTGCGCCTCTCAACTATATCCTCCCCCCTCCGGGGCCCAGAGTCTACTGTCCACCGTCATACCATTTTAGATTTTAGATTTTAGATTAAAGAATTGCGAAGGACTGATTGTATAAGGGTTTAGAGCTTGCCTACAGTTGCATTTTTTTTGGAAACTGGTGTCAGATCGAGGTTTTTTAAAAAAAAAGCTCACAATCCTTTACATATCTTCATCAGTCTGTTACATTTGTTTACAGTACACCAAAAGCAATTTAGGAAACAAACATGACTAACAGAGGCTTCATGCTCGACGACCAAGGCAAAATGAACAATTTTGCGATCGAGCCGACAGTATACATCGATGACGAACCCCGCACCGGCTTCACCCCCTACGCAGAACGCTTAAACGGCCGCCTTGCCATGATTGGTTTTGTTTCTCTGTTGGCTTTAGAAGTTTCGACCAAGCACGGACTGGTTAGCTGGCTGACTCACCTGTAATGATTTTGTTAAAAATTAAACTGTACGGCTATGGCTTGCCAGCGATACACAAAGGGCGATCCATAGCTTAACTATTTTTAGGAGCTAAGTTTGGTGAGACAATTAAAATTAAATATTTTAGTGTTACCCTACCCGTAAAAATAATGCTCAAACGAATTGCGGCAATACTTCTGGTGGTTCTAAGCCTCACCTTGACCGGTTGTGTGTCTAAAGTCACCGGACTCAAAAGCTACGTTGATACTGGCGACGGCTATCAATTTCTTTATCCTAACGGCTGGCTGCCGATCGCTGTTTCCAACGGGCCCGATGTGGTGTTCCGCGATTTGATTCAGCAAACCGAGAACGTCAGCGTGGTAATCAGTCAAGTCGCGAAGGACAAAACTCTAGCTGATTTGGGAACGCCGACGGATGTGGGATACAAGCTCAGCAAAAGTGCGATCGCCCCGGCTGATTCCGGCCGCGAAGCTGAATTAGTCAATGCTGAAGCTCGCGAATCGCGATCGAAAAACTATTACATTTTAGAATACGCCGTTAAGTTGCCCAACCAAGAACGGCACAACTTAGCCAGCGTAGCCATCAGCCGCGGCAAACTTTTTACGCTTAACGTTTCCACTACCGAAGAACGCTGGCCCAAGGTAAAAGAAGCTTTTGAGAAAGTTGTTAAATCTTTCTCTGTTTATTAACCTTAGAAGTGGCAGATAAAGCGAGCGGTTAGTTCTGTGCTAATTAATAATTGGCAATTGGTAATTGGGAATGGTTAAAATTATAGGACGGAGGCATAAACCTGGTTTTTTCACAAAAATCAGTAGTGGAGCGCGAGGGTTCTCGGTTTAAAAACCCGCTTTCTTTATCCCCTGTGCGTAAAGCCTGAATTATTACTAGCCAATTGCTAATTATTAAAAAGATTCACACTCAACACTCATATCGTCCCCGGTGGAATTTTTCCTGTATGGAGAGGCGCGTTGATAAATATCCGGGTTTTGAAATGAAAAATACTGGTAAACCCGCCTCTAGCAGATGTGAAATTATACAATAACTTTTCAACCTGACCAGATATCAAAACTTATCATTAGTATGAATATTCCAACTTTTGTGTTAGCTTCAGCTTCTCCGGCGCGCCGCAGCCTGCTAGAAACTGCCGGCATTCAAGCTGTAGTTTGCCCCAGCGACTTTGATGAAGGGCAAATACAAATGCAGGATGCCACTAAATTAGTGCAGGTTTTAGCACAGGGAAAAGCTGAGGCTGTAGCTAAGTTTTTGCTGGCTAATACTCACCCGCACATCCCCAATCCCAAATCGTGTTTGGTGTTGGGATGCGATTCAATTTTGCTCATAGATGGCGAAATTCACGGCAAACCGAAGGATGCGGAAGAAGCAATCTCGCGCTGGCAGAAAATGTGCGGTAAGGTTGGCGAATTATATACGGGTCATGCTTTAATTGATACTAGGTTCGATGACTTTGATGAGGCAATGGAGCGATCGCTCATTCGCTGTCAAGTTACCAAAGTTCATTTTGCCGAAATTACCTCCCGCCAAATTGCGGCCTACGTCGCTACCGGAGAGCCTCTCGCCTGTGCAGGCTGTTTTGCACTGGAAGGTAAAGGCGGCTTATTTGTGGAACAAATCGAAGGATGCCACACGAATGTGATCGGTTTGAGCTTACCTCTGCTGCGGAAAATGCTCAGCGAAATGGGATATGATGTGACCGATTTTTGGTCTTGAAATGCAGAATTTGGAAACGAATGAAATGGTTTGTAGTCAGGACTCTAGAGCCTCTCTCAGGGCTAAAGTCCTGACTACAAACCTATGAGGATTATCCTAGAGCGATCGTCCCATCCGATACAGATATAAACTGAAGTTGAGCCGGCGAAACATCCTTCACCAAACCCAAGATATTGCCGGTGCTAGCTTCTCTAATCACCGTCGCTTTAGTATTCAACAGTCTCAACTCCAGAGTTCGAGGCTGTCCCGGAGGAAAAGGGCCGCTGCTGTCGAAATCTCTAGCATCACCAACCGTCAAAAACCTTTCGCTCAAAACAATATCATTTCGCGTCAATCCAGACGCCAATCCAATTACATCACCTTCAGTCGGATTGTAATCGAGAATAAAATCTGCCGGCACTTCATCTAGATTAAAATTGCTTGTAGGAAGCGGCTCTGTCGAACCAATTTCCCCCGAAGTTGCTCCCGCTTCTGGGCGGAGGACAAACAAATCTGCACCTTCACTTCCCCAAAGTTTGTCAATTCCAGCATCACCAATCAGAGTATCGTTGCCGCTGTTTCCTACTAAATTGTCATTCCCTTGACCGCCTCTAACAAAGTCATTTGCGGTTCCTCCGTAGGCGTAGTCATCGCCTTGATTGCCGCTGAGAATGTCGCTGCCGCATTCTCCATAAAGAATGTCAAAATCTTGACCGCCGCGAATAGTATCGCTGCCACAGCCTCCGATTAAAGTATCTATGCCGCTGTTGCCGTTCATCAGTTCCGCACCGCCTGAACCTGTGACAAAATCGTTGCCGGCTAAGGCCCGCAAACCTCCGGGAGTGTTGCGCAGAATGCCATTTGCTAATTGAACTGCGTCGTCATTGGGAGTAAGGTCAAAAAAATTGGGGTCGCTGGGATTGGGTAAAGGCCCTGTGAGCAATTGGATGTTTGGGGGATCGGCAATAATTGGGTCGGAATTTTCAGCTAATTGTCTAATTTCTAGGAGATTGGTTTCTAACATTTTAGGTTTCTCCTTGTTTGATTGACTTTGTTGACATTCTGATTTTAACAAAGGTTCCAATTAGAAACTATGCGTTAAGCTGCTGTTAAAAAAAATAAATTACTGTCAAAATCTCCCCAGATTTTTATGCAACAAGCTGAGCTTATTGACATCAAGCCGCCCAAATCCGCAAATATTTTGAACTGTGTACCAATAATTCTGGGGATCGCGTACTCTATTACCCGTCAGCAGTCAGCGTGGGAAAGCCAACAGACTGCAAAATGTCATCAAACCGTGAGTAACGTCAGGAATCGTTAATATGCTAGACACTGCGATCGAATTTATTAAAGCCAGAGAAATCCTCGACTCCCGCGGCCGCCCCACCATTGAAGCTGAAGTTTACCTAGCTAACGGTGTTGTCGGGCTCGCACAAGTGCCCAGCGGTGCCTCTACAGGCTCTTTTGAAGCCCACGAACTCCGCGACGGCGACAACAAACGTTACGGCGGCAAAGGAGTTCTGAAAGCCGTCGCTAACGTCGAACACAAAATTTCCCCCGCTTTGGCTAATCTGGATGCGATCGACCAAGCGCTGGTAGACAAAACCATGATTGACTTGGACGGTTCCCCAAACAAATCCAACCTCGGCGCAAATGCCATTCTCGGAGTCTCCTTAGCCACAGCAAAGGCTGCCGCCGAGACTTTAGGACTTCCGCTTTACCGCTACTTGGGCGGGCCCTTAGCTAACGTTTTACCCGTGCCTTTGATGAACGTGATCAACGGGGGTTCTCACGCTAACAATAATGTGGACATTCAAGAATTTATGATTGTCCCTGTGGGGGCGCCATCTTTTAAAGAAGCTTTACGCTGGGGTGCAGAGGTATTTGAATCCCTGAGTAAAGTCTTAAAAGCTGAGGGTTTGCTGACTGGTGTGGGTGATGAAGGCGGTTTTGCGCCTAACCTTAAATCCAATCAAGCAGCTTTGGATTTGTTGATTGCAGCTATTGAAAAAGCTGGCTACAAACCAGGTGAACAAGTTGCTTTGGCTTTGGATGTTGCTGCTAGCGAATTTTACAAAGATGGGCAGTACACTTACGACGGTGTGGCTCATTCGCCGGCAGAATTAATCGATTATTTGGATGGTTTGGCCGGACAATATCCGATTGTTTCCATTGAAGATGGTTTGCATGAAGACGATTGGGACAGTTGGGTAGCGCTGACGCAAAAAATGGGCAGCAAAGTTCAGTTGGTGGGTGACGATTTGTTTGTTACTAATCGCACGCGGCTGCAAAAAGGAATTGATTTGAAAGCTAGCAATTCGATTTTGATTAAGCTGAATCAAATTGGTTCTTTGACGGAGACTTTGGATACGATCGACCTCGGTAAACGGAACAGTTATCGATCGGTCATCAGCCACCGTTCCGGTGAAACTGAAGATACCACAATTGCCGATTTGGCGGTAGCAACTCGCGCCGGTCAAATCAAGACTGGTTCTCTGTGTCGCAGCGAACGGGTGGCTAAATACAACCGTTTGTTACGGATTGAGGATGAATTGGGCGATCGGGCAATTTATGCTGGGTCGATCGGTTACGGGCCTAAATAACACTTGGTAATCGGTAATCGGTAATCAGTAATTGGTAATCGGTAATCGGTAATTCACCAGAATGTAGGGGCGGGTTCACCAATATCTATGATTCACATCTCAGACATTGATAAACCCGCCCCGACTAGGCAAATGATTCCACTTACAAATTAAGGATAGAAACCCAATTGTGGCAAACCCAAAGTTTCTTCCCAGCCCATCATCAAGTTCATGCACTGGATGCCTTGACCGGCTTGTCCCTTAATTAAATTGTCGATCGCCGACAGCACAATCACCCTATCAGTACGCGGATCGACTTCGATGCCGATAAAACAAAGATTCGTGCCGCAAGCCCATTTTGTTTGCGGATAAACCCCAGCCGGTAACACTTTTACCCAAGGACAATTGCGGTAAAAAGCGGTGAAAATCGTAATTAAATCTTCCCGCACCAAACCCGGATCGCGCAAAGTTGCGTAAACAGTCGCCAGAAGTCCCCGCACCATCGGAATTAGGTGGGGAGTAAACTGAACTTTAATATCGTGTCCGGCTAAATCGCTGCAAATTTGCTCGATTTCGGGCGTGTGGCGGTGGCGGCCAACGCCGTAAGCGCCCAGAGAGCCCTCTGCTTCAGCCAACAAGAGATTAACTTCGGCTTTGCGGCCCCCTCCAGAAGCACCGGATTTGGCGTCGATAATTGCTGTTTCTGGCACGATGAGACCTTGTTTCAGCAAAGGTGCCAGCGCTAATAAACTAGCAGTGACGTAGCAGCCGGCACAGCCTACTAACTGAGCGTCTTTAATTCGATCGCGATACAATTCTGGCAAACCGTAAACAGCCGTTGCAGCTACTTCAGAGTCCGATCGATCGCCGCCGTACCAAGCTTTGTAAGTTTCCTGATTTTCAAATCTGTAGTCAGCCGACAAATCCAAGACTTTGCAGCCTTTTTCAATCAGCGTCGGTGCCATTTTGCAAGCTAAACCGTTCGGCAGCGACAGAAACACAACTTCACATTTTGCCGCTATTTGGTCTAGGTCGATCGCCTCGACTGTCAAATCTATGCAGTTAGTCAGGTGCGGATAAAGGCTGGAAAAAGGTTTTCCCGCACTGCTATCCCCGCCCAAATAGACTACTTCAGCCGCTGGGTGATCCGCCAGCAGTCGCACAAGTTGCACGCCGCCGTACCCTGAAGCGCCGATAATTCCTACAGGCACACGTCCAACATCTCCCATTTTCCTTTATCCCCTCAGCCGTTGAAGTCAAAAACGCTTGAACTTTTGCTGCATTGTAGTACCAAATGCCAACTTTGGTGGCAAAGAATTGTGTTGTTTTGTTTTGGAAGTGCATTTTTGTTAATTTTCCGGTGTTTGACACCGCCCAAAAACCGATACAAAGCCCCGACTCCTTTCCTGGAGAGCCCAAAATTTTAGACCAAAGTTCCATCTTCCAGATTCAAAGCTGCAAGTAAATCTAAAATCTAAAATCGACTGACCGATCGCCAAAACCCTAAAATTAACAAACGGATGTGCGATCGTGCTATAAAAAAACTTACCTTAACCCATCCACAAACCGGAGATTAACATTTTTCCCTCTTGCCTCTTGCCTCCTCTCTCCTCTCTCCTGCCTCTTCCCTCATCCCTCTTCTCTCTTTCTTCTTCCTTCCTATGGGCATAGTTGTAGAAAACGTATCAAAACAGTTTGGCAGTTTCCAGGCACTCGATCGAGTCAGCTTAGAAATTGAATCCGGTTCCCTAGTCGCATTGCTGGGCCCGTCTGGTTCCGGCAAATCCACCCTGCTGCGACTGATTGCCGGTTTAGAAATGCCCGACTCCGGCAAAATCTGGCTGACAGGCCAAGATGCCACAAATACTAGCGTTCAAGAGCGCAAAATTGGGTTTGTGTTTCAGCACTACGCGCTATTCAAGCACATGACAGTGCGAAAAAACATTGCTTTCGGCATGGAAATTCAGAAATTACCGCCCGCGAAAGTCAAATCGCGGGTAGAAGAATTGTTGAATTTAGTGCAATTGGCAGGATTGGGCAATAGATACCCGTCGCAACTTTCAGGAGGTCAGCGGCAGCGGGTTGCCCTCGCCAGAGCCCTGGCTGTGGAACCGAAAGTTTTACTGCTTGACGAACCTTTTGGAGCTCTCGATGCCAAAGTTCGCAAAGATTTGCGTGCTTGGTTGCGGCGACTGCACGACGAAGTTCACGTTACCACAGTCTTTGTGACGCACGATCAAGAAGAAGCAATGGAAGTTGCCGATCACATTACAGTAATGAATAAAGGTAAAATCGAACAAGTAGGAACACCCGCAGAAATTTACGACCATCCAGCGAGTGCTTTCGTCATGAGTTTTATCGGCCCAGTCAATGTATTGCCCAGCAGTTCGAGGATGTTTCAAGACAACGGCTTTGACTCAGCCAACCCGGAGATTTTCTTGCGCCCTCACGACGTAGTAATTGAAACTACAGAAAATAGTGCAACAGTGCCGGCCCGAATCAGTCGCTTGATTCATTTGGGATGGGAAATTCAGGTAGAATTAACTTTAGATGACGGTCAAGTAGTAAACGCTCATTTGACGAGAGAAAGATTCGATAGCTTGCACTTGCAGCCCCAGCAAAGAGTGTTCGTAAAGCCGAAAGATGCCAAGTCATTTCCACTTTTTTATTCAATCTGATACCAATTCTGAAAACTACAGCTAAATTTAGATTGGATACGACATTTCAAGGGACACGGCGTCGTGCCGTGTCCCTAAGCTTTTATACTAACAAATGTCCGCTGACTACTGCGCGCTGAGTTAGTCTTTGATTTTGCTGACAGCTTTTTTGACTTGTTGCTCAAAGGATGTAGTGTTTGTGTTGGAAGGATTCTTCATTTTTTCAATGTCAGCGTCTCCCTGAACTTCGTTAGGCCCTTTGCTCGCCTTTTCTTGAGTTTCTTCCAAGGACATCGGTTTTTTCAGGGTAATTTCTTGAGATTCTTTTTCAATACCCAAAAGTTTGTCTTCACCTTTGGTGGGGCTGCTGGTAATGGCAAAAGCCGGGAAAGCGTTAGAAACAAACATCAATGCACAAAAACAAACAGCTATTAAAGTGCGAACTAAACGCTTGGCAGGAAGGTTAAAGCTGATAAAAGACATACAAAATTTCTCCGTTTTTACAAGTTTTAATGGCTGAAATTGTTAACAGGTTGAGATGTAATCAAGTCCAGCACAGTATTCAGCTCAAGTCTGATAAAAGCAACTGATATTAGAAGTTGATCTCTTGAAAATTGAGCTAATATATATTTAGCTGAAAAAACTGGGATTTGAAATCATTCTCAGGGAAGATTTTTATTTATGTCTTCCGCTAGTTGAATATTAGACTTATTGCATAAATCTTTGATTGATAGGGAAACCGCAGATGCAAGGCAGAGGCATTTCAAGATAGGAGAGCGAAGGCATAGTATTCAAGTCTATAGAAATTATGCGTCCAAGACAAATCTGGAAAAAATGGTTTGACGCGCTACTTATAGCGTAAGGTGCGCACTGCGCACCCTACAGATAGAAATTATGCGTCCAGGACTAAACTGAATTACTGCTGTCGCACGGGAACTTGACATTTTGCTAGATAAGTTTTAATTTCTCCTACACTGAGTTGCCCGTAATGCAGCAGAGAAGCCAGCAGTGCAGCTTCTGCTTTCCCCTCAGTCACGGCTTCGTAGATGTGGTGACAGTTGCCGGCGCCGCCGGAAGCAATGACGGGAATTTCGACAATTTCGGCGATGCTTCGGGTTAATTCCAAATCGTAACCAGCTTGAGTGCCGTCCGAGTCCATGCTTGTCACCAGAATTTCGCCGGCGCCGCGCTGTTCGGCTTCCTTGGCCCAGGCGATCGCATCTTTGCCAGTATTTTCTCGCCCTCCGCGCACGTACACGTCCCAACCAGGATTATCCGCATCTTGCCGTTTGCGGGCGTCGATCGCCACTACAATGCACTGATTACCAAAGCGATCGCTCGCTTTGTCAATTAAACTCGGATCGCGCACCGCCGCCGAATTAATACTCACCTTATCAGCGCCAGCCCTCAATAAACTTTTAATTGTGTCTAGGGATTGGATACCGCCGCCCACCGTCAAAGGGATAAATACTCGATCGGCCGTTCGGTACACCACATCAATAATAATGTCCCGGTCTTCGTGAGTCGCGGTAATGTCCAGAAACACCAACTCGTCAGCACCCGCATCATTGTAAACCTGAGCCATTTCTACCGGATCGCCAGCATCCTGAAGGTTGACAAAATTGACACCTTTGACCACGCGACCGGCTTTCACATCCAGACAAGGCAAAATTCTTTTCGACAACATAAAATTCTCGTGTTTCTAATTTATTGACCGCCGCAGCGAGGAAAAGGCTTTGTTGATCTCTTCAAAAAAATGAAGTTAAGCAACAAATCTTAAAGATACCTTGTGTTTAACAATTCTCGGTCTGAGCCGGAGAGGCATTTATCAGTTTTTTTATGCCCCCTCAGCATAAATAAAACTGGGATCGCAGTAGGAGCCATGACATTAGGTAGAATATTGGTAGACAGTTATATTTTCGGCAAAAAATAGCAAATTTAACTGCCCAGATACATATTTGGGGTGAAAAATATGATACTTTCGCTTATGATCTAACAATAACTAGCTTCGCTGGCGATCGAATTGTGGTTCGGCAATCCTGTATGGGTCCGGTGCATCGACGATCGACTAAACAATTTTAGATTGGAGGTTTTTTAGCAGCAATCTCAGTTATAAGCGGCGCGGTAAAGTTAAAATTTAAAGTTTAAAACCTCAAACCGGTTGACTTGATGTAGTTTCTAGGGCTGTGGTGACTTTGCAAGCCAATCCACATTTGGTACTTCGTACAGAAAAAAGCGGCAATCGCTACTTGCCGCTCTCCGGCAGCAATTGCTGGACAGTAGGGCGGAGCGATGACAATAATTTTGTACTGACCGATCGCTGGATTTCCCGTAATCACGCGATGTTACAGCAAATGGAGACAGGAGAGTTCTACCTGATAGACTTGGGCAGCCGCAACGGTTCCTTTGTCAACGGGCGGCGCGTCAGTATTCCTGTCACTCTCAAAAATGGCGATCGGATTATTTTTGGTCAAACCGAATTGGACTTCTACAACCCAACCGCCGGCTACCAACACGATCCAATACACGAGACAGATTCTGACGATTTTACTGCGACTTTGACGGTGCGCAGCCTGATTAGCGTCATGGTAATGGACATCCGAGACTTTACAGTTTTGACTAGGCAGCTAGACGAAACCCTACTCTCAGAAGTGATCGGCAATTGGTTCCGCAAAGCAGGACTGATCATTCGCGAACACGGCAGTTGGGTGGACAAATACATCGGCGATGCCATCATGGCCGTCTGGTTCCACAAAACCAGCGGTGTCAGCAGCGAGGAAATGATGCGGATTTGCCAAGCTTTGAGCGAACTGCACAAAGCAACAGACGAACTCAGCAGCCGTTACCCCCTGCCTTTTCCTTTGCGAGTCGGCGCCGGGATCAATACCGGTTATGCAATGGTGGGAAATTCTGGCAGCAGCGACCGATCGGACTATACCGCCTTGGGAGATACTGTAAACGCAGCATTTCGCCTGGAATCTTGCACCAAGCAACTCGGCAAGGATATCGCTGTGGGAGCAACGACCTACCAATACCTGACGGAATTGGGTGCCCAGGGGGCTTTCGAGCAGCACACTGTTGCTTTGAAGGGTTACGACAATCCCAGCGTGGCTTACGGCGGTACTTATGCTGACTTGAACGCTTTTCTCAAAACGAAAGGAAAGAGTTCTCAATAGCTAGAAAATTGCGTGCAGGGCAAAAATTAACCCTTTAAAAAGGCAGTCCGAGTTTCTAATTTGGAGTGCCTTTTATAAACTCGCCTGCAATGCCTAAACTTCGATAATTATCATATATCGTCCGTGGTGTCAATACCTAAATGTAAATTTTATAACAGCCCTCTACCTGTTGCGGATTTATCTGAAAAACTGCATAAGCAAAATGGTAGTCTCTACATAAATGCTGTGTATGAAATTGGGAGACAAAACTTCATGAAACGATTGGGTCGTCTATTGGCAGTATTGGGCTTAGTGCTGGGCTGCTTTGCATGGGCTGGAGACCAAAGCGCGATCGCGGCGACCTTGAGCCGTATCGTCTTGCCATCATCCTCGCTCCTAGCTGTTGAAGCTCCCGCTAGAACCAATCGCGCCGATGACAAGCTTGCCACAGAATACGGCAAAAAACTTGATTTGAACAACAGCGCCGTCCGGGACTTTCGGGAATTTCGAGGGTTGTATCCCACTTTAGCTCGAGTAATTATTAAGAATGCTCCTTACGAAAATGTTGAGGACATACTCAATATTTCAGGCTTGACGGAAGCTCAGAAAAAACTGCTGCAAGCTAACCTGGACAAATTCACCGTAACTGATGTTGAATCAGTCTTTAATGAAGGAGACAACAGGTTGAATAATGGTCTCTACGACTAGGTAGCAGCGGGCCTCATTTGAAGGCAGAAGTCATTTGGCAGAAGGCAAACGGCCGAAAGAAAAGATTTTTTTTCTACAGGCTGATGACTTCTGCCTTTAATTTCTCAAGACTTATTTTCAACCACCATTCGGCAAAAGCCTGCAAAAATTCCTTAGATTGAAATAAGCGGGTTCCCCAGATTCCTCTGTAGACTCAATTCTTTAATCTAAAATCTAAAATATAAGCTCGATCGACTCACATTAATTCAACTCCCCAGATTTCTCTGTGGAGTCAATTCTAAAATCTAAAATCTAAAATCTAAAATCGACTGGCGGCAGACTTATGACTGACAAATTTGACGTATTGGTAATAGGTGCTGGCGCGGCGGGTTTGTACACAGCACTTTGCCTGCCAGAGCATTTGCACGTGGGCTTGATCAATAAAAATACCCTGCCTGTTTCCGCTAGTGATTGGGCTCAAGGAGGAATTGCTGCGGCGATCGCCCCTGAAGATTCCGCAGCGCTGCACGTTCAAGATACACTGGCTGCGGGAGCCGGTCTTTGCGATTTGGATGCGGTGAAATTTTTAGTCGAGGAAGCTGGTGCTTGCATTGACTCCCTCGTGAAAATGGGCGTTGCATTCGATCGCACCGGCCCAGATTTAGCCCTCACCCTAGAAGCCGCCCACTCCCGCCGCCGAGTCCTCCACGCCGCCGACACTACGGGCAAAGCCGTTATCAGTACGCTGACAGCAAAAGTATTGAGCCGCAAAAACATTCAACTCGTATCGCCTGCCTTTGCTTTGAGTCTGTGGCTAGACGAAACCGGGCGCTGCCAGGGCATTAGCTCGATTTGCGGCTCGCGAGTCAAGTGGCTGCAGGCCCAGGCCGTCGTGCTGGCGACAGGCGGCGGCGGACAGGTTTTTGCTCAAACGACCAATCCGTCGGTAAGTACCGGGGACGGTGTGGCAATTGCTTGGCGCGCCGGGGCGCTGCTGCGAGATTTAGAATTTGTGCAGTTTCACCCGACAGCGCTGAGCACTGCGGGCGCGCCTCGGTTTCTGATTAGCGAAGCGGTGCGGGGAGAAGGAGCTCATTTGGTTGACAGTAAGGGATATCGCTTTGCTTTTGACTCTCACCCCAGCGGCGAACTCGCCCCTCGGGATGTTGTCAGCCGCGCTATTTTCCGCCACTTGCAGAAGACGGGGGAACCTCATGTTTGGTTGGATTTGCGCCCGATTGCGGTCGATCGACTGCGCTACAGGTTTCCGAATATTATTCAAGTGTGCGCTGATTGGGGAATTGATATTTTTTCCGAACCGGTGCCTGTGACGCCCGCTGCCCATTACTGGATGGGAGGGATTGTGGCTGACAAGTTCAACCAAACGTCGATTCCGGGGTTGTACGCGGTGGGAGAAACTGCGAGCACGGGGGTGCACGGCGCTAATCGGTTGGCGAGCAATTCGCTGCTGGAATGTCTGGTTTTTGGGGCGCAGATGGGACTTTTGCAGGTAGAAAGTCCAATATCCAAGGCATCCGCAGATCCGGAAGCCGCAGGGGAAATCTTAGAAAAATCGATTTCTGAAAAGGACATTGAGGCGATCGAAAAGCTGCGGGTCGAATTGCCGAATTTGGTGTGGCAGAGTGCGGGGATTTGCCGGGGACAGCGGGATTTGGAAAGTGCGATCGTCCAAATTGAGATTTGGCGGCAAGAATTTGCTTCGTTGCCTTTGAGTCAAGCGCTTGATAATTTACGGCCCGGACAAATTATTGATTTTTCGCCTGCTGATGCGGAGAACAGCTCGATTTTGCGAAATTGGGGAGAAGTTGGCAATTTATTGGATATCGGCTACTTAATTGTCAAAAGTGCTGCGTTTCGCACCGAAAGCCGCGGCGGTCACTACCGGGTGGACTATCCTCTCACAGAGCCGGATTGGTGCACGCACACATTAATTCACTACTTCAATTGGTACAAATCTGCTGCTCAATCTGGGCAAATAGAAGATTGAAAAATAGGGGTCAGCGCGTCCCCGTACCGTCACTTTCGGGGGTTCCGTTCGGGTCTGGTTCGTATTGTTTTGGGTAATTTGGAAACCTAGAGGTTGGTGCCACTGTCAAAACTGTGGAGGTCGATGGCGCCCCGCCCCGCAAGCTACGGTCTTTTGTTAAATAGGTGGTTGAGTTGGTGGCAAGTGGAGCCGCATTTGCGGTGCCGACTGTATTCACTTGCAGGCAGGCCGCCAGAGTTGCCGTTGTTGTGAGCTGAATCAAAGTACGCATAGTATTCACAGCCTTATTCAAATCACCGCAGTAGATGCACGTCCGTACCACCTATTATATCTATCAATTTCCGTAGTTCCACTGATATCTTTACATTTTCTTTAATTAAGTTTTATAAGTTTACGTAAACAATTTTAATTCAAGGTTTTTTGGCAATTTCAATTTGTCTGCTGTCTCAGGTTTGGATTTTTTTTAATATTTTGTAAAATTTACATAAGACGGCAATTTGCTGTAAAAAATTTCATATTTTTGTAAGTCTATCTAATGACAGATGACAGATTATAGGAGTTAATATTAGAAATTTCAATACTTCGGACATTTTTTTAAACGGTTTCAAAAAGCTTACAGGGCTTAGGGTTTCAGGAGCGAGCTAGGTTTTCAAAGTTAGCTGCACATCGGAGGCCGGAAAATAATATCGCCCCACGGCTGAATTGGGTTGCAGGCCTAAAACTCGCTCAAATTTTGTCCGAAGTAGTGAGATTTTAGATTAAAGAATTGAAGAATTGGGAATGACTTATGAGGCTCGTGGTTTGGAGATTAACTAGAGTTGCATTGTTTTTTTAACTGTAGTTTAGACTAAAAAATGAGTTCAGCTAAAAGTAGCTGCCTTTTAAGATCAGGCAAGCTGTTGCTCAACAACTCAAGAAGGAGGAGATTAAACAGCTAATTTTGAAAAC
>JACJNY010000029.1 GCA_014695295.1 Microcoleus sp. FACHB-61
GGTGATGCGATAATTGCACAGCTCTTTGGGTGTTTTTACTCACTATTATCTCGGATGATTCACTTTTACCCTCTCAATCCGCGTATGTGCCAGTTGGGGGTGCGGAATGTGGGTTTCAACCCCTGGCGGACTCGCGGACGAACCAACTGGCCTTCCCTGCGCGGACAAACTAACGGACTAACAAATCTAATTCGATCGCACATTTCTCTCAAATTCGATCGCACATCAACCAAAAACCAGATCACCCGTTTCTCCCAAATTTGATCGCCCATCAACCAAAAACCCGATCGCCCATAAACCAAAAACCCGGCGGTTGAAACCCAAAAAACCCGGCGGTTGAAACCGCGTCTACACAGACAAAACCCGCCTTCGCGGGTTGAAGATTTCACACGATGATTTTCAATCTCCGAATACCCTCTTCGTCCGCGTAGGCGGACATCGTTTGTGTAGACGCGGTTCCTAACCGCCGGGATTTCAACCGCCGAGGATTTCAAATTAGATCGCCCGCATCGACCCAAAAATCCCATTATCGCCCGCCGCTAACTCCCTCCAATCGCAGGAAATGCACCCGGCCCGACTCATCGCCCGCTACAACTGTCAACCCATCAGGCAAAATTGCACAGCAATTGAAGCTAGAATCTCCGCTGAAACTAGCAATTTCTTTGCCACTGAGCAAATCCCAGATTTTTAGGGTGTTATCCCGTGAAGCGGAAATCGCAGTTTTGCCGTCTGGTGCGATCGCCACTGCACTTACCGAGTCAGTATGACCGGTGAGGGTTCTAACTTCGGTACCTGTCTCGGTGTCCCAGATTTTCAGGGTTTTATCGTATGAAGCGGAAATCGCGGTTTTGCCGTCTGGTGCGATCGCCACTGCATTTACCGAGTTAGTATGACCGGTGAGGGTTCTAACTTCGGTACCTGTCTCGGTGTCCCAGATTTTCAGGGTTTTATCCAATGAAGCGGAAATCGCGGTTTTGCCGTCTGGTGCGATCGCTACTGCATTTACCTCCTCAGTATGACCAGTTAGGGTTCTAAGTGCGGTGCCGCTTGCTGTGTCCCAAATTTTCAGCGTTTTATCCTCAGAAGCGGAAATCGCTATTTTACCGTCGGGTTTGATCGCCACTGCTTCTACCCTGCTACTATGACCGGTGAGGGTTCTAACTGCGGTACCTGTCTCGGTGTCCCAGATTTTCAGGGTTTTATCCCATGAAGCGGAAATCGCGGTTTTGCCGTCTGGTGCGATCGCCACTGCTCTTACGAAGTGAGTATGACCGATGAGGGTTCGCAGTTCGGTACCTGTCTCGGTGTCCCAGATTTTCAGGGTTTTATCCGATGAAGCGGAAATCGCGGTTTTGCCGTCTGGTGCGATCGCCACTGCATTTACCGAGTCAGTATGACCGATGAGGGTTCGCAGTTCGGTACCTGTCTCGGTGTCCCAGATTTTCAGGGTTTTATCCCATGAAGCGGAAATCGCGGTTTTGCCGTCTGGTGCGATCGCCACTGCTTCTACCAACCCAGTATGACCGATGAGGGTTCGCAGTTCAGTACCTGTCTCGGTGTCCCAGATTTTCAGGGTTTTATCCCATGAAGCGGAAATCGCGGTTTTGCCGTCTGGTGCGATCGCCACTGCATTTACCGACGCAGTATGACCGATGAGGGTTCTAACTTCGGTACCTGTCTCGGTGTCCCAGATTTTCAGGGTTTTATCCGATGAAGCGGAAATCGCGGTTTTGCCGTCTGGTGTGATCGCCACTGCATTTACCGACGCAGTATGACCGATGAGGGTTCTAACTTCGGTACCTGTCTCGGTGTCCCAGATTTTCAGGGTTTTATCCCATGAAGCGGAAATCGCAGTTTTGCCGTCTGGTGCGATCGCCACTGCTTCTACCCCGCTAGTATGACCGGTGAGGGTTCTAACTTCGGTACCTGTCTCGGTATCCCAGATTTTCAAGGTTTTACCCCCTGAAGCGGAAATCGCAGTTTTGCCGTCTGGTGCGATCGCCACTGCACTTACCGAGTCAGTATGACCGGTGAGGGTTCTAACTTCGGTACCTGTCTCGGTGTCCCAGATTTTCACGGTGTAATCGACTGAAGCGGAAATCGCGGTTTTGCCGTCTGGTGCGATCGCCACTGCTTTTACATGGCTAGTATGACCGGTGAGGGTTCTAACTTCGGTACCTGTCTCGGTGTCCCAAATTTTCAGGGTGTAATCGTCTGAAGCGGAAATCGCGGTTTTGCCGTCTGGTGCGATCGCCACTGCTCTTACGAAGTGAGTATGACCGGTGAGGGTTCGCAGACATCCTTCTCCCGACCGTTCTAGATTAGCCCTCAAAGGCCAGAGGCAGGGACTATTTCTCGACTGCTTAGCTTGTTCCACGATCACCTGAATCTCGGGCATTTCAAAATCCACCAACCTCCCCCACAAATGACCTGCCAGTTGCGTTTTATCCTTTTCCAAAATGTGCGCCGACTTGCGAATTGCCCCCTGAATCAACCGCAAAGTTTCCGTTTGCCCCTCCGACAGCAACACATCAGAATTTTTCGCTAAATCATAATCTTCAATTAACGCTTGAACCCCCACCGCATCCAACTTCGCCTCAATAAAATCCAACTCCGTCAACAACTGATGCAGCCGTTCCCCTTGAACACTCTCCGCCAAATGCCCCGGCAGAGTTTCCAAAGCATAAAGCCGCTTTTTCGGCGACAGTTTCCCCAACCGTTCTTTAAACTTACTCATCCCCGTACAAATCCTCCCACAAATTATCAGAAATCGCCGTTTCAATATCCCGCAGCGACACCCCAGCTTTCTGCACTACATCTATACGATGCAAAAATCTTTGGAAACTCGCGTGATAGATACTGTAATCGGGAGGACTATCACCGCTACGCCGCAGAAACTGTTCCCAATCATCCAGAACTTCCTGCACATCCAAAGCATCTTCCTCAGCAAAATCCGCCAAAATATCGCAGGAAACAGGCTTGCGAGTTTTCGTCAACAAATAAATCACCTTCAACTTCCGGCGGCGCAATTCTTTATCTCTCACTGCCATTTCCATCCGCGCCCAATGCTTGTCATAATATCCTTCCAACTCCCTCGGCAAATCTTGCAAATTCACATCGCTGTACTTGCCGCTATCGATATCATTCAGCACGTAGCGCAGGTACATAAAATTATTCTGGCTTTTTTCCGCCACCGTCGCCACAAACTGTTCGCGCTGCAAATTTTGACGGTTAATCCAACTCTGAATAGACGCGCTGTTCCCCGTGCGTTTGTCAATATAAACCTTGACATCCGCCCTACTTTCTACACTGTACTGCATCAAATCAAAAGGCTGATGATTTGGCAAAGGCAGAGTTTTCGGCTGCTTCGAGACAATAAAATAAACATTATCCGGCAAAGCATCAGGCAAATAGAGGACATTGCTGCCGTGCCCCTGCAAACTGAGATCCACTTCATCCAGGGCATCCACGACCAAAATCAACTTTTTGCCACCCAATTTAGCGCTCACTTCCCCCAACAACCGACTCAGAAAATTGCCATCTCTGGTCGCATTTTCCGGTAGTTGCGGATAATTTAGTTGAAAGCCTCGAATTAACTGAAGGCAGGCATTTTCGAGAAATTGTTCGGCGCGGACAATGCCTTGAGATTGCGAGTTAAAATGGGCAACACAGCGCCGCTTCAGCAGCAGCACTAACTTGGCCATAATTGAACTTTTCCCGACTCCCGGATCTGCTTCTAAAACAAAATAGCCTTTGCGATTGTTCTGCAAAAATTCGGCAATTGCTGCAAACACAAATCGGCGGCCGGTAAAGTCTTGAGTCCGGTCTGCAATAATCGTTTCGCACTCGTAGGGAAGCGGCAATCGGGGCGCGGAAGTATCGATAAATCGTCCCAGCAAATTCTGAACTTGCGCCAAATCAGATCGGATGCCAATTTCTATGGATTCCAATTTCACCATCACTTGACAAATCTGCTGCCCAGTTGCCACAGCCTCCAACTTTTGCAGAATTTCCCCATTTTGCAGCCCCAAATCTTTCAGTTCCGTCAAAGCAATTTGGTGCAGATTCAACAGCATCGCGGCAAACTTTTCTCCTCCCTTCGCCGCATCGAGTTTCAGCACTTCGCGGTACGCTTTCGGGAAAGTTGCGTACAGTTTGTCCGCGACAAATTCCACAATTTCCGCATCGAAGGATTTGCCCTCGCTGGCCGCGAATTCGTTGACGAAAGTTGCCCAATCTGCCGTTGTCAAGCCGGTAACTCGATCGAACTCCTCGGCATCCGCAGAAAAAATCTTGGTTAACTGCTCTTCCGAAATCTGTAAACCCCTTGACAAGTCGGCTGTATTCGTGTTAATGTCCAGCCAGTATTCAGGAGTTTTCTCGGCTAATTGACTGAGTGCTGTTTCTGGATAAGGCAAATTTTTGGTTTCGGCGATCGCAATTAGGCGATCGGACGAAGCAACCTCTCTCAAAATATAGCCTATCGCCTCACCCGCCGCCTTAATCAAATCGTGATTATCGAGAATCCTCGGATTTTTGCTCAACCCTTCCGTCATCCGATTTGCCAGTTCATCAGCGGCCATAGTCTCAGCGAGACTACCAGCAATCGCTGCTAAGATAGAAACTCCCCCAAGTGCGATCGGGCCGCCGATAATACCCGCTGCTGCTTGAGTTGCCGGATTGGCGATCGCATTTGAAATAACTTGTCCAATAGCCATCACCGCACTGCATCCAATTACCCTAGTTTTAAAATTAGCTAAGTCCATTAGTGGCATAAAATAAATATTCCTCTTTTCAAAAGTTGATAAGCTGTCCCGCATCTAAATTGTATTTTTTGGGCGGGCAAGATGCCCACCCCACAATCAATTTAATCTACTGTGGAACAGGCATCTTGCCTGTTGATTTTGGGCGGGCAAGATGCCCACCCCACAAGAAACTTGATGTATTGTGGAACAGGCATCTTGCCTGTTGATTTTGGGCGGGCAAGATGCCCACCCCACAACAAATTTAATCTACTGTGGAACAGGCATCTTGCCTGTTGATTTTGGGCGGGCAAGATGCCCACCCCACAATAAACTTGATGTATTGTGAAACAGGCATCTTGCCTGTTCATAAAATCAGAGACAAGTATCAACTACAAAACAGCAGCAACACTTGCCATCAACAACCCTTGAAACAATTTCACCCCATCAGTTTCGCCCAACATCGGATCGGAAGCCCGTTCAGGATGCGGCATCATTCCTAACACATTGCCTTGGCGGTTGCAAATACCCGCAATATTATTTAACGAACCGTTGGGATTGCCAGCATCGCTAATTTTGCCCGCCGGAGTACAGTAGCGAAACAGGACTTGCTTGTGCTCTTCTAGTTCTGCTAAAGTATCGGCATCAGCATAATAGTTGCCTTCCCCGTGGGCGATCGGCAAATCGATGATTTCACCCGAAGTATAAGCCGCAGTCCAACGAGTATTACCGCGTTCGACTTTCAAAGAAGCGCGATCGCAAATAAAATTCAATCCCGCATTCCGCACCAGAGCACCGGGTAACAAACCAGCTTCAGTCAACACCTGAAAACCGTTGCAAATACCCAGTACAAGTTTGCCCTGTTTCGCGTGTTCCGCAGTAGCCCGCATCGCCGGAGAAAAACGGGCGATCGCGCCGCACCGCAAATAATCTCCGTAACTGAAACCACCGGGAATTACAATGATATCAATATCCGAAATATCGGTATCTTCGTGCCAAATCATGCGAGTTGGTTGGTGGAGTAACCCTTGAGTCACCCATACCACATCGCGATCGCAATTTGAACCCGGAAAAACAATAACTCCAAATTTCATAAGCTGAAGGAAGAAGGAAGAAGGAAGAAGGAAGAAGGAAGAGGGAAGAGGGAAGAGGGAAGAGGGAAGAAGGAAGAAGGAAGAGGTGTCAACATAAGACTAAAATCTTATGTTTTTCTCCCTTGTATCTAAGTCTCGATCCCCCTAAATCCCCCTTAAGAAGGGGGACTTTGAGTGCTGCGAGTTTTCGTGTTTTTAACGAAGACTTTGAACGCTCTTGTCCTCGCCTTTTTAATAGAGAGTTTGAACACTCTTGTCCCCCCCTTATTAAGGGGGGTTAGGGGGGATCTCCGGGGCGAAAAAACACACCCTAGGGGCATCGAATTTAGGCCGCCGCTGTCTCCACAGCAACAGGAATTTCAGTCAACTCAAAGCGATAATTTTCAATCACTGGATTGGCCAAAAGTTGGTCGCAAACGCGATCGAGTTGTTCGCGGGCCTCCGACTCACCAGTAGCAGTCAGCGTCAATTCAACATACTTCCCGATACGAACGCCCTCAACATTGTCGTATCCCATGTGTTGCAAACCAGACTGTACGGCTGTTCCGGCGGGATCTAAAACAGAAGGGCGGAGGGTAACATAGATTTGGGCAAGATATTTCTGAGTCACGGGAATGTTGCGGTAGGTGATGTGAAAGTTAGCCCCATTGTATTCTACAACCGAGCTGCGCGCCGATCGCCATTTGGTTCGCCCAAGTAAGATAGCCTAGAAATAGGGACAGATGTGATTCCAGCAGATTCGAGAAAAAAATTATGAGAACCAACCACACCCGCAGTCAGGAGCGTATTTTAAACTTGCTCAAAGTCCTGAATCGATCGCTCTCAGCGCAAGATATCTACTTAGAACTGCGTAACAGCGACCAAAGCATGGGCCTAGCAACCGTTTACCGCTCTCTCGACGGTTTAAAGCGAGAGGGGTTCGTTCACGTCAGAACTCTCGCTAGTGGCGAGTCTCTATACGGTGCTGCCCACCAAGACCAACACCACCTAACTTGTCTGGAATGCGGCACCTCCATTACGATCGACGAATGCCCCGTCCACCACTTAGAAAGCCAACTACAACAATCTCATTCTTTCAAGATTTATTATCACACTTTGGAGTTTTTTGGGTTGTGCGATCGATGTACTTTGGCTCAAGAATCTTAAATTTGGTAATAGGTAATAGGTAATCAAAACAGTCAACAGTTAACAGTCAACAGTCAACTGCCAACTCGCTATTCAGCCTTATTACCTTCTTCCCCAACAATCGATCGCAATCCCTCCATTGTAGCAGGAATGCTGCGCGGGTCCATAAACATCACCTTGCTGCTGTCGCTGGTGCCAATTTTTAGACCCATATCCAAATAATTTTGAGCTAACAAAAATTGTAAAGCTTCGCGAGCATTGGGGTCGTTTTGCAGAGTTTTGCCAATAATTTGCAAGGCCTCCGAAGTAGCTTGAGCTTTCAAAACCTGACTTTGGCGTTCTGCTTGAGCTTTCAGGACGATCGCCTTTTGTTGAGCTTCCGCCTCCAAAATAGTCGCTTTTTGGCGCGCTTCTGCATCCAGAACTTGCGCTTCAGCTTTACCTTTGGCACTGTTAACTGCCGACTCGCGTTCACCCTCGGAAGTCAAAATTGCCGCCCGCTTGCGTCGATCGGCTGCCATCTGCAATTCCATCGATTCCTGTACAGTTTTAGAAGGGATAATATCGCGCAATTCTACCCGCGTTACTTTCACTCCCCAAGGATCGGTAACAATATCTAAATCTCTGAGCAATATTTCATTAATTTGAGAACGAGCAGTAAAGGTTTGTTCGAGATCCAGTTGACCCATTTCGGCGCGAATTTGAGTCAGCACCATATTTACCATTGCTGACTGGAGATTTTCTACTTTGTAACAAGCTTTTTCCAAGTCTACAATGCGCCAGTAAACCACAGCATCAACGGTGAAGGAAACGTTGTCGCGGGTAATACAAGCTTGCGGAGGAATATCTAAGACTTTTTCCCGAATGGTTTGCTCGTACACGACGCGATCGAGAAACGGCGTGACAAAATTCAAACCCGGTTCCAGTTTCTTGCCGCTGTATTTACCTAAAGTTTCCACCAGCGCTTCATTTCCCTGATTGATAATTTTGACGGAACCTGCGAGGGCTGAGCCGCCTAAAGCTAAAAATACAAGTAAAAAAATTTGTTCCACGGTCGCCTCCTATAAATGTTGACTTTTGACTGTTGACTTTTGACTGTTGACTTTTGACTGATGAGTAACTACTAATTGCCTGTGATTAATTACGCATTTTGTTTAAGAATGCAATAAATTTTCTGGCAAAACTATCAGAGTAGTGCCTTTCCGTCCGACGACAATTACGTTTTGGTTGGGGGGGATAGTGGCGTTCGTGTCTTCGCAGCGAGCTTGCCAAGAATTCCCCTCATAAATGACTCGGCCGGCTTCTCCGGGGGGAATTTCTGTTAAAGTTTTGGCTTCCTGAGAATCTGCGATCGCCCTTGCCGTGCCTTTTGGTATCAACCGCCGAGACAGCAGCACAAAAACTGTCGAAAATACCATCCACAGAAATATTTGTAAATTAACGTAAGGTAGAACTAGAGAGCATCCAGCTACGGCGAAGGCGCTCAGTCCCATCATAAAAGCGACAAAAGCAGTCGGGAGAAATAGCTCTGCCAAACACAGCAAAGACCCAGCTAGCAGCCAAAGAAGCGTAGGAGTCAAGATCATAAAAAGAATAGGTGATACTATTTAGATCTTAGATTTGAAATTTAAGATTTAAGAATTACCAACTACTGACTCTGCAAGGGTTTGCGACTTGCAGGCCTTCCTCGCGATTTGTCGCGCAGCCGTACCAGGTTGAGGCTTCCATCCTACTCCAAGTCAGAGTTTAGTAACTTAAATTACAATTTTAGCCGATGCAGACTGGCAGAAACTACAATTTCTAGGGGCCCAAAGGCAGTTAAGAAATTGATAGGGGCTAAAATCAGTTTATTCTCAAGCTCATGAATTTGGGCTTGCGAATCATATATCTTCAGAATCTTTTTACACAAACTATTTCGATATGATCAGCAGTTTCTCCGAACCCATTTATTGCCCGAATCTTAGCTGTGGCGATCCCCGCAATACCTTTGGTCGCCAGCAGTGTGCAGCTTGCGAAACCGATTTAATTTATCGCTATTTGTGGGCGGTGGGGCAAGCAGCCGAAGAAGTGCCGGCGGGTAAGGTAATAGCCGATCGATACTTTGTCATTGCACCCCAAATCTGGCTCGACAGCCGTCCAGCTCTGCCTCCGAGCGTCCCGGAACAACTGCCAGATACCATTATGCCTTACCTGCATTTGTATCCCCAACGCCTGCATACGCCCGAAGTATACGGTTATTGTGCCTTGGGGGAAGCACCGGAAGCGGCAGAGGTGCTGTTGTTGGAAAATGTGCCAATCAATAATTTCGGCAGCCTGTATCCTTCTATTTTACAAGCTTGGTCTGGGACAACCGCCACGCGGCAAGTTTACTGGCTGTGGCAAATGCTCCAACTGTGGACGCGGCTGTCGGAACAGGGAGTCGCTTCGAGTTTGCTGGTACCGGAAAATTTGCGCGTGGAAGGTTGGCGGGTACGCCTGCTGGAACTGCACCGGGGCAATTTTGTACCGACGCTGCGGGATTTGGGAGATGTGTGGTCAGGTTTGGTGGAATCGGCGCAGCCCGAGGTGCAGTCGAGACTCGGAGAAATTTGTCAGTTTATGCGCCGCAGCAGCATGAATTTCGACGCCATCGCCCTGGAACTAAACGATTTACTATTAGAACAAGCCGCTAAATTGCCTCTGCACTTAGAAGTTGTCGGCATGACCGATACCGGGCCGCAGCGCTCCCAAAATGAAGACAGTTGCTATCCGACTGCTGCTGATTTTCAATCTAGCAAAACTTCAGGGAACGACAAACTAATTCCTTACTTGACAATGGTTTGCGACGGGGTTGGAGGCCACGAAGGAGGAGAAGTTGCCAGTCAATTAGCCGTCCAGTCCCTGAAAGCTTTAATCCAAAATTTGCTCGCAGAAATCACTCAACAAGAAGAGTTGATGACGCCAACAATGGTCATCAAGCAACTCGAAGAAATAGTGAGAGTTGTGAATAATGTGATTTCCGCTCAAAATAACGAGCAGGGAAAAGAGTTGCGGCAGCGGATGGGGACGACTTTGGTGATGGCCCTCCAGTTGCCTCAAAAAGTGAAAATTTCCGAGGATTTGCCGTCGAATAACAGCCACGAACTTTATTTAGTCAATGTTGGAGACAGCCGCGCTTATTGGATTGGCAAAAATTACTGTCAGCGGCTGACTGTGGACGACGACGTAGCCTCAAGGGAAGTCCAGCTAGGACACTGTTTGTACTGGGAAACTCAACTGCGAGCCGATGCAGGAGCCCTGACTCAAGCTTTGGGGACGCGGGACGCCGATTTCCTGCGCCCGACGATTCAGCGATTTATTGTCGAAGAGGAAGGCTTACTGCTGCTGTGTTCCGACGGTTTGAGCGACAACGACTGGGTAGAGCAATCTTGGGAGAATTACGGCCCAGAGGTGCTTGAGGGCAAAATGTCTTTGGAAGCCGCGGTTCAGTCTTGGATTCGTCTCGCCAACGAGAAAAACGGTTATGACAACACCTCCGTGGTGGCCACTCACTGTCGGATGTCGCCGGAGAGATTGGTACTGTTCGATCCGGCGGTGGCGTCAGCGCCGGCGTCAGGGCCAGTGTCAGCCTCGGTGTCGCTGCCGCCGTCCCTGCCCCGATCCCTACAGAAGTCCGGGAGGATTCCAGAATCTCAGCTTTCTGAATCGTCCAAACAGTTGCTGTATCCCGAAACTTCCCCCGCCCCGGAACCCGTTCAAAAACGGCGATCCAAGCTTCCCCTGCCCCTACTGGGGCTGTTGGGACTGATGTTAGCCTGTGGCGCTTTAGGTTTGTGGGTGCGCAGCCTGCAAAGCCCCCAGCCCGAACCCGAACAACTTCCGCCACCGCCGGAAACTCCCGCCCCAAGTCCTTCGGAGATTCCCTCGCCCGGGGCCGAGAGTCCCTCGCCGTCGCCAGAATCGAGCCCTTCGGACATTCCCTCGCCCGGGGCCGAAAGTCCCTCGCCATCGCCAGAATCGACTCCTGGGGAAATTCCCTCGCCCGATGCCGAGAGTCTCTCGCCGTCGCCGGAATCGACTCCTGCGGAAATTCCCTTACCCGAAGCGGAAAGTCCTCCGCCATCACGGGAGTAAGGGATATTGAATTAAGCAGAACCTTTCATAAAATGCAGATACTTTCCGGCGGCACGGCAACTCGAACGCTGTCGCCGACTTTGTGCCGCTGCAAGTCATCTCTGTGCAAGTTTTGTCGGCGAAGGGCGATCGAACTTTTAGCAGTCAACCGCACCGTATAGCGCGTGTCAGTGCCAATATAAATAGCTTCTTCTACTATTCCCGGCCAGCTATTTTCAACATCATAATCAGCCGGGTAAATAGCAGCTTTTTCTGGCCGCAACACTAGGGTGACAACTTTCCCAGCGGGCATATCTTCTGCTGTCGCAACTAACACGGGCAACTGCTGGTCAACCAACACTATTATTTGATTGTTTTGCTTCTCTACTACTTGCCCGCTTAAAAAATTGCTGTCGCCAATAAAATCAGCAACAAACCGCGTTTTAGGATATTCATAAATATCAACAGGCGTCCCGACTTGTTGCAGTTTTCCTCCATCCATCACTGCAATTCTGTCCGACATAGTTAGTGCTTCTTCCTGATCGTGAGTCACATAAATAAACGTAATTCCCAATTTTCGCTGCATTTTTTTCAATTCTAATTGCATCTCTTTGCGCAATTTTAAATCCAGCGCTCCTAAAGGTTCATCCAACAGCAAAACAGACGGCTGTTTGACTAATGCTCTTGCTAGTGCTACTCGCTGCTGCTGTCCCCCTGACAGTTGGCGGGGATAGCGTTTTTCTACATCGGTTAACTGTACTAATGCTAAGGCTTCAGCAACGCGATCGCGAATTGTTTTCTGAGGCAAATTCTCCATTTCCAACCCAAAAGCAGCATTTTGTGCTACTGTCATGTGCGGAAATAAAGCATAGTTTTGAAATACCGTATTCACTGGGCGGTGAAAGGGTGGGCGATTTTGCATCGGTTGGCCGTGAATGTAAATTTCGCCCGCTGTGGGCATTTCAAAACCCGCGATCATTCGCAAAGTTGTAGTTTTGCCACAGCCGGAAGGGCCGAGTAAAGAAAAGAATTCTCGATCGTAAATTTGCAGGTTGATGTTGTCTACAGCTAAGAAATCTTGACTGCGGACACTTTTAAATACTTTGGAAACTTCTAAAACTTCGACAGCGTGCATTGTTATCTATCCTGCTAGGGTGCGTCAGCGATTAGCCTATAGTTTATCTAGAAAATTAATATCGGCTGACGCAGCCTACGAATTCTATCTCAGCTAATCAGGATTTAAATTGCTTGTCAATAAATAATTTAACTCTTGTGGGGCGGGCTAGAAGCCCACCCCAAATATGCAAGTTAAATGTGGAATAGGTTACTTTCCAGCCCCTGCTTTAACTTCCGTCCAAGCTCGATCGTACAATGCAGTTGCTTTCCCGACATCCTGCAATAATTTCATTTTAGCAAACACCTCAGATGGCGGGTAAATTTGAGGATTTTTCAAATCGTTCGGGTCAATTAAACCTTGATCGATTGCTGCTTTGTTGGGCGATCCGAAGTGGGTAAAATTAGAAACTTTAGCGCCTACTTCAGGCTGCAAAATAAAGTTAATAAATTTCTCGGCTAACTCTTTCTGGGGCGCACCTTTGGGAATTGCCATGTTGTCAGAAAAGATAATTGTTCCTTCTTTGGGAATAGCGTAGCGGAGATTGGGATTTTCTTTCATCACTTGGAAAACATCGCCGCTCCATTCCATCGTCAGATTTACTTCTCCTTGATCTAGCAGATTTTGACCAGTGTCGGGGACAAAAGCGGCAATAATATTTTTACTTTTAATCAGCACATCGCGGGCTTTGTTAATCTCTTCGGGATTTGTTGTATTTGGGTCAAATCCTAAATACATTAAAACTCCTGCAAATGTGTATCTGGCATCGTCTTGCCACGCGACTTTTCCGGTATATTTCGGGTCGAACATCGCCCCCCAAGTGTTGATATCGCCCTTGGTTGCTTTCAAGTTGTAGCCAATTCCCATCGTTCCCCACTGGTAGGGCAGGGAATATTTATTCCCTGGGTCAAAAGCTTGATTGATAAACTTAGCTTCTAGGTTTTTTTGGTTGGGAATATTGTTTAAATTTAGCGGCTCAATTATATTTTCTGCGATCATGATTTTCACCATGTAATCGGCGGGAAATATTAAGTCGTAACCGGGGTTTCCCTGTTTGAGTTTGGCATAGAGTGCGTCGCTGTTCTCGAAAGTGTCGTATTGAATTTTAACATTGTTCTCTTTCTCGAATTGGGCGATCGCTTCTGGGGCGATATAACTTGCATAATTGTAAATGCTAAGCACTTGCTGCTGGTTGCCGCCTGTGGGGCTACAGCCGAAAGCTACCGTTGCACTCATGACAAACAAAAGTAGGAAAGTCAGCAGGCGTTTCATAGGTTTTGTTAGTTGCAGACGAGAATAATTATGACACAAAAAGCAATTATTTTAACTTTTTTGAAGTTTAAGCGATGATAAAACCAGCAATAAGGAAGCCAACAACATCAAAGTTGAAATGGCATTAATCGCTGGCGTCACTGCAAATTTTATCATGCCGTAAACAAATAGCGGCAGCGTCACCGAACCGACGCCGGTGGTAAAGAATGTCACGACAAAATCGTCCAGCGACAGAGTAAAAGCCAGCAGTGCCGCGCTGAAAATAGCGGGCCAAATTAGAGGGAGAGTGATGCGCCAAAAAGCCCGCCATTCGTTAGCGCCTAAGTCAAAAGCTGCTTGCTCAAATTGAGGATCGAGTTCCGCTAAACGGGCCCTGACAGTAATAGTCACAAAGGAAATATTAAAGACAATGTGGCCGATAATTACTGTAGGTAAGCCGAGATTGAGGCGAATTCCCGTGAGATTTTCTACGATCCGAAATACTAGGGTAAAGAAAACTAGCAGCGAAATGCCGATCGTAATTTCGGGCATGATAATCGGCAAAAACAGTAAAGCTTCTACTGCTTTGCGTCCTGGGAAATGAAAGCGTTCCAGTGCTAACGCGAGCATTGTACCAAAAACGGTCGCTAACACAGTCGAAAGAGCTGCAATTAGCAAGCTGTTGTTGAGTGCAGTCATGATTCCGGCGCTGCTGCTGCTAGCAATTCCTAGCTGTGTTCCGAGTCCGAGTGTACCTGCACCGCCGAATAAACTGCGATACCAGTCAAGGGTAAAACCGCGCCAAACCGCATTGAATCGGGAGGCATTAAAGGAGTAAATAATTAAGATGAGAATTGGCAAGTAAAGAAAGGCAAATGCTAGTACAGCTTGTACCCAAAGCCACTTTTTGCCGATCGCCCGCACGAGTAAATCTAGTTTTGTTTTAGTCATTAGTTCAGTAGTCATTAATCATTAGCGCATCTTAACCTAAACGCAGGGTGCAACAATTCGTGTATACCTTACCTTATTGAGTTTCATCAGACACGCGGAAGTAAATTAAAACCGGAATCAATATGATTACAGTCAACAGCATAGAAAGCGCCGACCCAAAAGGCCAATCGCGGGCTTTCATAAACTGATTTTGAATCAAATTTCCCACCATAACTGTTTTTGATCCCCCCAATATATCCGGTGTAATGAAAGCGCCGACGGCGGGAACAAAAACTAAAATAGAGCCTGCAACAATGCCGCGACTTGTTAATGGTAAAAATACGCGCCAAAAAGTACGAATGTCATTTGCCCCTAAATCGTGAGCGGCTTCAACCAATGAAAAGTTGAAGCGCTCTATGCTAGAATATAAAGGCAGAACCATGAAAGGTAAATAGCCGTAAATAAGACCGATCGCCACAGCGAAAGGCGTAAAAAGCAAGTTTAACGGTTCGCTAATAATTAGCAGGCTTTGCAAGGCTGTGTTAACTACTCCTTCGCTGCGCAGGAGTATTATCCAGGCGTAGGTTCTCACTAAAAAATTAGTCCAAAATGGAATAATTACCAACAAAAGCAAAGCATTTCGCCAGCGGGTAGAACGGGTGGCGATGAAGAATGCTAGGGGATAGCCAACTAACAAGCAAGCGGCGGTTGTCAGAAAAGCCAGCCAGAGCGATCGCCCAATCACTCCTAAGAAAACTCCACTGAACAAACGCTGGTAGTTGCTGAGAGTAAATATCCAAGTAACCCCGCCGTAAGTACCGCGTTCTAAGAAACTGTACAACAGTACAATTAGCACCGGCAAAATGAAGAAAACGATCAGCCATGCGGTAGCGGGAAATAAGAGCAGCAACAGGTTAGTCTGCTGGCGGTTTTTGACACTCATTATTCAGTCAAGCCAAATTTAGCACATAATTCAACACATTTTATATCAAATCCGGATTTTATGAATTATGTCATCATTAATAAATTATCAAGAGGTACGCAATGTCAGCAGAATCGTCAACCCCAAAAATAGTCGTCGTCGGTGCAGGATGGGCCGGTTTAGGCGCTACTTATCACCTAGCCCAGCAAGGCTATGACGTAACTTTGTTAGAAGCAGGCCCTTATCCGGGTGGCTTAGTTGCAGGGTGGAAAACCGCCGGCGGGCGTTCCGTAGAAGCAGGCATTCATGGCTTCTGGTATCCCTACAAAAATATCTTTTCCTTAGTCAAGGAACTAGGACTCGATCCATTCACGCCTTGGACTCGTTCTTGTCAGTATTCACCGGCCGGATTGGAAGTAGAATCGCCGATTTTTCAGGACGAACCGATCCTTCCCACACCGTTAGGAACCTTTCTTTACACCAAATTTAAAAGGCTGCCATTAGTCGATCGGCTTTCAGCCTTACCCTTACTATATGCCGTCCTAGATTTCGACAATTCCGACGAAGCTTGGCGCAGGTACGATCGCGTCACAGCCCGCGAACTATTCAAACAGTTTGGCGTTTCTGCAAGACTGTACCGCGATGCTTTTGAGCCGATGTTATTAGTAGGTTTATTTGCACCCGGAGAACAATGTTCTGCTGCCGCAGCTTTGGGAATGCTTTATTATTTCATCTTAGCCCATCAACCGGATTTTGATGTAGTTTGGTGTCGCGGGACAGTCGGAGAAATGATCTTTCGCCCCTGGGTCGATCGCCTGGAAAAAATCGGCGCAAAAGTCTTGACAAAGCAGCGAGTTACTGATTTAAGAGTTGACAGCAACAACCGAGCAACAGGCGTTGTTTGCGGCGAGGAAACCTTCGATGCAGATGCGGTTATTTTTGCAGTTGGCGTCACGGGAATGCAAAAAATTATCAGCAGCAGCCCAGCTTTGCAAAGCCGCCAAGAGTTTAGGGACGCGATGAATTTGGGTGCAGTTGACGTGTTAGCTGTTCGCCTGTGGTTTGACCGAAAAATTGACATTCCGCTGCCTTCTAATGCCTGTTTTGGGTTTAGTTCAACTACGGGTTGGACGTTTTTTGATTTGAATGCTTTGCACGACGAATTTCGAGACGAACCGGGAACAGTTGTCGAAGCTGACTTTTATCACGCAAATCAATTAATTCCCCTGAAAGATGAGGAAATTGTTTCCCTAGTTCAGCGGGATTTAGCGACTTGCATTCCGGCTTTTCGGGAGGCAAAAGTAATTGATAGCAGCGCGATTCGGCTGTCGCGAGCGGTAACGCATTTTGCCCCTGGCAGCTATCAGTATTTGTTGCCAGCGGTAACAAGTTATGATAATGTATTCATGAGCGGCGATTGGGTTGTAACCCGTCACGGTTCTTGGTCGCAGGAAAAGGCTTATGTTACTGGCTTGGAGGCGGCAAATTTGGTAATTTCGCGTTTTCGATTTGGGAACAAAGCGGCAATTATTCCCGTGGAAGCTGACGAACCGCACATTCAAATCGGGAGAAAGATTAATCAGTTTACTCGCAGTTTGACTAAAAGTTTCATTCCTGATTTTTGGCTGCCATAATAAGAAGGAAGTTCGGCAACGATCACTGTACGGGATTTAACGGATGGAAGGAAGAAGGAAGAAGTAATTTCTTGATTGAAGCGGTAAGGTGCGCAGTGCGCACCCTACATATAGACTAATAACCAATGACCAATGACTAATGATACTATCTTCAAAAAAGAATGCGACTTTAGACAAGCTCGAAACCACGACCCTCATCAGTCATGGCCAATCTAAAATCTAAAATCTAAAATCTAAAATCGCCTGACTATCGCCAATAAGGCCGGCCCTTCCAAAAAACTCCCACCGTAACTCCGATTAGTGCAGCTTCCGATACACTTGCTAATAAAGGAGGTATGGGTAGGAATGACTTTAACACCAAACCCAAGAACACGCACAAAACTAAAACCCACAAACTAATTTGGTTGAGCAAAAATTGTTGTTGCCAATACTCTAAAAAGTACACTGCTAAAGCTCCCATTCCCACTGCAGCAGCAACAGGTATCAATATCTCGAGGGAGGAGCCGTAAAGAAGCGTCACGACGTTGCGGATTACCCGCGATTGCGTGAAACCCCAGGCTAAAAATAGCTCCAATCCAACGACGATGCAGTTGACGAGAGCGGCAATTTGCAGCATTTCTCGCCAAGGTAAAAGTTTTAAGCGCCGCAGAAAATTACTCACGATCGGCAGATTAGGTAGGTTGCTTTGATTTTATAACAGTTTTGCGCTGGCGATCGACCTTTGATGCCGGTTTGTAAAGTAAAATAAAGATAGAGGGCAGTTTCTTGACAAATTAACCCAAAGCATCTGCCTGCTAGTTGTTGGAACCGTCAAAGGAAAAAAGTTATGGTGGAGAACACTGTCGATTGTGCTGTAGCTTGCGTCAATGGCTGCGTTCTGGGCGACAAGTGCCCGAAGCGGGAATACGCAGAAGCAACGTCCAACTTTATTGAAAATACTTCTCTGGATAAAATGCTAGAAATAGCAGAGGAAGCGGTGAGAAGGAAACGCACGGAACCCCCGAAATGGATAATTCCTGATTTTCCCGAATAGAATTAGCCTCCTTATTAAAAAGCGATCGCCAGTTTCAAAAGGGCGATCGCTTTTTGTATTCCCAATGAAATAGCCGATCGTAATCCATATATTTCCTGGGATAGAAGCTTTTAGCTTAAATAGCAATTATGATGCCACTTAATGACACCAATTGGCAATAACTAAAAATAATTCAGCTCAAGCGAAATTCGGACATTTTTAATTTAATTGAGTTCAAAAACAAACAGGAGCAAGTCTCGTGGCACAGCAAAAGGAACGCAACGCAAAAACAACAAGAGATGGTGATAATTTGGGCGAATTGCCTCAAGAAATTACCGAATCTTACGGTACCGGCGTCATCGATCAACCGGGATTGAGCCAAGACGACATAACAATTTTGCAGGACAGCAGTTCAGAATACTCTGCCACCAGTTCCCGAATTGGTGGCGAGGATGGCGATCCTGCTGCGGAACAAGAAAGTGCCACGGGCGAGCAATCGGTGGGCGGAACCACGCCTACTCCCGACCTGGATATTGTTGACGAACTCGGAGCCGCTGCGGGCATAGAATTGCCAGATGGGGCTATTTTGCACACCACAGATATGCTTGAACATCGAGATGAAAGTCGGTGGGAATTAGACCCGAGTTCTGCAGAAGATTATCAGGAACGGCCGGATTTCTAAGTCTATTTTTTACCAAAAAATAGGTAATATAATAGGAGCGGGTTCACCAGTATCCATACTTCATATCCCAAGTATTTGTAAATCCGCCCCTCCTCACTTTTGCTCTCGCAGCACATATCCAACTCCCCGAACAGTATGCAGCAGGCGTTTTGAGTTACTTGCTTCTAATTTAACCCGTAACACACGAATATACACTTTAATAAAGTTTGACTCACCCATAAAATCGTAACTCCAGATTTTTTATAAAATTGGCTCGCGGGTAATAAATCCCCGGGGATTTCGTAGCATAAGTTATAACAAATTAAAGTATTTTGTAGTGAGCTCAATTACTTGATTAATTCGATAAATTTAAGGCGTTAAACCGTTAAAAGTTAGGGCTTCAAATTATAACTTATGCGGCTAATTTGGTTGAGTTAGGCGCAGACGTGCTTTCACTCTCGCTAAGAGTTCTTCCATACTGAAAGGCTGTTGTAAACAATCCTGATGCGCACAGGCTACAACATCCTCATTAGTTGACACATAAATAATTTTCCAATTGCTAACTTTTTCACTCATCTCAGCCACCTCAGCCACCACAGTATTCAGCATCACCGGATGCAAACGAAACTGCAACTTGCCACTATCAGCTCGTCCCAAATCGAGCAAATCTTCTAACATCCGAACCGTGGGTTTAGTTTGGTCAACGGCTGTTTCCAGTGCTTGCTGCTGATAGTTAATAAGGCTTCCACAAACTTAAACTCTACAACCATTTTATCCAAGGTTGCACAAGCCAACCCTTGTGACGCCTGGAAAATCGTTAATGAGAAGCTTTATCTCAACTAGGGCGTCGGTTCAGTATTAGGAGTTGACAAAAAAAGGAATTTATGAAATTAGCCAGTGCATGAGTTCGACTCTATGCCTGGTGTAATTGGTCGAACCTTATCCATTCGAGCAATGACATGAAGATTATGAACAACAGCGACTCGCCGTAGATCGAAGAGATTTTTCCGCAGTCCAATATAGCGAGCACGGTTCCCCTGCCAATGGCCAATATGAGCCAGAGAGTGTTCAACTGTAGTACGTTTTCTCAAGTCTTGGCGACCAATAGCAGTGGATTGACGTGCTCGCAACTCTTGCATTAAGGCTTCATCAGGATGAATTGATACAGTCCGTCCTCTTTTACTATTCGTGCAACCAGACCTCAGAGGACAAATTGCACATTCATTCTGAGGAAAATGAACAGTTTTCCCCGGTTCAAATGGGATACTTACCTGATTGGGACAGCTAATTAAATGCGTATCCCAGTCAAGGAAAAAAGAATTTTTATCAAACCGTCCAGAATTTTTGACCGGCCACGCCTTGCAAAATATCTGTAATTTATCATTCCGTTGTGTCACCCAATGACTAGATAAATAAGCCCGATAGATATGTAACTCAGATAGGTGAATATTTTGAAATTTCAAGTCACGTTCTAGGTCAATTGTAGCAGCAGATTCTGGAGTATTGGCGCGTGTCAGCGCCACCGCGCAAACTACACCACTCTCTAAATCTTTAAGAACGTGGCGTTTATATCCATCTATTTTTTTAGAGCGGCTTTTACGCCCATGCCGCATATCTGGGTCTTCAATAGAAATGCGACGATCTTTGGCGACCCCTTTACTTAAACTTGGAACGCCTTGTGAGTCGAAAGTCACATTTTGGGATTCAATGACTCGGGCAACATCCAGAGTCTCTTGGACTACTTCAAATTCATCACAATCAGACTGGCTTTGCATCCATTCTTCCACTGAATATAAGCTACTTAGGATAATTAAGAGTGCATTTTGACGCTCTACTGGATTATCCCAGTTTAAATCTAAAGCCGTTTTTAAGCTGGAACTATTAAGGATGGGTGCACCTGCTTCCAGGGCAATTTCTGCTGGCTCCCGCCCCTGCACAGCAGCTATCATACTCACCGCCTTACGCAAAGCATGACCCAATAGATTATATGTATCTTCGACTTTACCAGCTCCCCATAAAGGTGAGGAATCTAAAGCTGCTTTCAGTTGAGATGAGCCAAATCCACCTTTTTGTTTGGCAATTTCTACGGTGCGGTTAATTAAACGTTGGTCTAGTTCTTTTTTAATTAAGCGATTTCTGAATCTCACCAAAGTGGCTTTGCTAAAAGGGGGAGTTTCACACTTTAGACAATCGAGAACTAACTGCCAACGTTGATCCATGAGCATTTCTTCAATTACTTCATCGTCAGAAATGCCTAAGTAGGCTTGCAGAATAATTGCCAGAGCAATTTGTGCAGGAGGAACAGGGCCCTGACCTACTGTGCTGTCTTTAAAAATTGTAGCAAGTTCTTCTTGAAACTCATCATTAAATATGAATGAACGGTTCAGTCGAAGAAACGTGAATAACTTGGCTCGTTTAATGCGCTTGATAATCAACGCTTCATGGTCTGATAGTTCAATTGGAGGATGCCATAAGGGAGGGCGCATAAGGTTTCTTCCTTCTTCCTGATTGTCAGAATTTAACAGGATTTTCAATTCACATATCATTTTCAGTTTGTTTTGTCAACTCCTAATACTGAACCGACGCCCTAGGATAAAACAGTACCAGCACAGTGGATGGGGAATATCCCTCGTCACATTGCTTTAGGTAGCAAAAATTAGCCTACTATTCTGAATAACAAAGAACTGTTTCGATAAGCTCAAAGTGATGCAGGCAATTAGCCGCTAACCGGCACTTACATTAACTACAGCAGTTTTTATCTCCCTGAAAATAAGATAATTGTAATTGCGTAATTGCGTAATTGAGAAAGTTGTACCTCACCCAATTGACAACTGCTATATCTTCTGATTTATCAACATTTCCGGTGAGTTACCCTTCATAAAGCGTGTTTGTAGTCAGGACTTCAATCCTCTCTATGCGGGTGAACAATCACTATTAGTCCTGAATACAAAATTACTGTGGTTAGAACACCGAATATGATATTATGTATCGCAAAAACCGGGTTGATGAAGCCAGCCCTCCTCAAAAAAAAGGTGAACTATGGAATTTAAAGATTTTCTGGCTTTGGTGCATCCTATTTTAGCTGTAGCGATTGTTTTTCCTATGCTTGGTGTTGTTCTCAATATGGGGTGGCAAACCATGCAGCGTCGGAAGCAAATTGCGATCGACACCAAGAGCAAAATTCCACCTGTAGTCGGTTCAGAACACCTCAAAGCAGGTCGAATTCTGTCAGGTTCTGTGGTAGGAGTGACGTTGTTAGGTCTAGCCTACCCGATTTTTGAGCATATTTGGAGCGAACAGGTTTGGAGCAAAAACTCCTTTCAGGTCATTTTCATTGTGCTGATGTTTGTTGCAACTATCACCTCTTTGGTCATGCTTTATCGAGCTACACCCGCTTTATGGCGCGGCATATTTGCGACCCTAACAGGTACGGGTTTGGTGATTCTTGGCGCTCAAGATGGCGTTTATCGGCGAACCAATGAATGGTATTGGTCTCACTACTACATTGGCATCGCCGCTGCGCTAATTATGGTTTTTTCCCTGGCCATCATTGAAGACATTTACAAAGACCGCTCAAATCGCTGGCGCACTATCCATGTCATCTTGAGTTCGATCGCTGTGCTGCTCTTTCTGGGACAGGGAATGACCGGAACCAGGGATTTATTAGAAATTCCTCTGAACTGGCAGAAACCCTATATTTATACCTGTGATTTCACCAATAAGACCTGCCCAAAACCGTGAGCGATCGCATTACTTCAATATTTAAGTCTAAAATTAGTAGAAATTAGACCAATAAACCCGGTTTCTGAATGTAATGAAATCTTGGGAATAACAGAAGTGAGAACGAGAAACCGACTTGATGAGCCCTGGAGTGCGCCAGTCCTAATCTGTCATAAATTTTAATCATTGCGAGCCAAACCCTGAAGGCTAACTTGCAAAATCGACAAACCCAAAATTAGCAAAAACAACACCAGCCCGATCGTACAAGCATAGCCAATTTCCAAATCGTTAAAAGCCCGCTCGTAAAGATAATAAACCACTGTCTTAGAACTATTGCGCGGCCCGCCCTGAGTCATAATATAAACTTCTTCAAAAACCTTAGTAGCAGAAATCGCCGAAATCACCGCCACTAAAACTAAATAAGGCTTCATCAGCGGCACAGTAATATCCCAGTGCTTTCCCAAGCCCTCAGAACCATCAATAGCAGCCGCCTCATAAAGTTCTGCCGGAATAGCTTGCAGCCCCGCCAAATAAATCACCATGTAATAGCCCAATCCTTTCCAGATAGTAACTGCCATGACGCTAAAGATTGCTAACTTCGGATTAGCCAGCCAAGAAACAGGAGGTAAACCCAACAATTCCCCCAACTGATTCAGCAGTCCAGTCTCAGCAAACAGCCACTTCCAAGCAATCCCGGCGACAACCATTGAAATCACCGCAGGCGTGTAGTATGCGGCTCGAAACCAGTTCATTCCTTTAAGCTTTTGGTTGCACAAAATCGCCATTCCCAACGGTAGAACAACCAATACAGGCACAACGCAGGTGAGATACAGCAGCGTATTCGTCAAAGTTTGCCAAAATACTCGATCGCCCGACAACCTGTAAAAATTCTTTAAACCCACCCACTGCGGCATTTGAGTTAAATCATATTCGTAGTTGGTAAAACTCAAATAAAAAGCTTGCACCGCCGGCCACAAAACAGTCAAAGTCAAAATAAATAAAGCAGGTAGCAAAAACAAATAAGGAGTCAGGTTGCGTCGCAAAAAAGTCAAAGGCATAAATTAGTTATTACTTATTGGTTATTAGTTATTGGTGATTGTTTTACTCATCATACCAAATCGAGTTGCATCGGAATGATTAAACCGCGAAAGCGCGAAGAGCGCGAAGGAAGAACTGCATCTTTTTCTTTCTCTTCCTTCGTGTCCTTTGCGTCTTCGCGGTTCATTTAATTTGACTCAAGATTGGTTATCACATAGCACTTCTCAAAGAAGTGAGGTATGCTGGCAGGCGAGAGCCTTTTTCTCAATTACCAATTACCAATTACCAATCACCAAGCGTACCTCATTTTACTATAGCAATCCTAAATCATTTGTGTAATTCTTGTAGGGGCAAACCCCCCGTGGTTGCCCCCATGAGGCCGGGGTAGGCACGGGGGCACTACCCCTACATCTTTTTACGACTCATTTAGGATTGCTATAAGAAGTGCTATATGTTATTTAACTCCAGAAAACAAACCCTGCCAGTCTCCGGGAGAACTGTCATTTTCCCCCTCTTTCACCTCAAAAGTAACGTTGCAAGCTTGCGGTTGTTCCAAGGCCTGCACGCACAATTCTGCAATATCTTCCCGACTGACTTTGCCCCTAATATTGTCTCCTTGCTCAAATATTAAAGCTTTGCCTCCCGGTTCCTCAGTCAAAGCGCAAGGTCTGACAACAGTATAAGGTATGCCGCTCGATCGCACACAATCTTCCCCTTTCAGCTTCCAAGTCAAAATCCCCCCCAACATATCATTCATTCTGACGGCAGGCGGTTCTTCTTCCAAGTTAATTCCCGGGCGGCCAGGGCGGGTAACTCCTGCCGAACTCACCATCACAAATCGCGGCAAAGTCTGTCCCCCATCAGCTTTAATAGATTCTAACTCCAGTTGAAAAATACCCGGTGTAAATTTCGGGTTGAGCGCGCCGTCATATTCAAACTTGCTCAACATTAACTGAAAAGAAAAAATACTGCTGGCATCAAATTTAGAGCCATCCTTAACAGTTTTAGCGCGGAATACTGGGATTAACTCATCAAAGGGAACAGTGACAGTAATCCAGATATTGTAAACAGTATCAAACGAATAGCAATAGCCAATTCCATCCCATTTAGCTTCGTTGCGAACAATCAATTTGTAGCGCTTGCCGTCGCCTTTGACACGCAGTTGGAGCCCGCTAAATCCTGCGAGATTGAGCGGAGTATCGAAGTTGCGGGTACGCACCGAAGCAAAGCCGCCCGAGTTGGCAGTAGAAACATTGCCTGTGAATAAAGCAGTATTGCCTGTCAGCCGGATCGAACTTTCGCTGGTGCCACCCATCACGATGTCGTCGAGGGCTCCCCAAGTTTCTTTTAAATCTTGGCTGGGTTTTGTGAAGTCAAAAATTGTTTTTTCGCCTGCTTGAATTAGCTGGCGGCGAACAGCTTGCACTAAATTATTGATGCCTTTGTATTCCACGATTTCGGGAACATCGACAACTTCCGGCATATAAAATTTGATGCCTTGATAGTATTTTTCCCTGGTTGGAGTGTCTCCTTCTACCGGTTGAACTTTGGTGCCGGTGCAGCAGATAACTGCTTCTATGCCCTCGGTTACTAACGGTGTTAGGGTTTCTGGCAGAGTGATATCTCCTTCGACTAATTCGACATTTTGGCCGAGAATTTCTGTTGCTCTTTTGGTATCTCTGACGAGGGCTCGCACTCTATATCCCCGCTGTTGCAGCCGCTTGACAACTCGCTTCCCGACGCCGCCGGTAGCACCGGCTACCAGTACCTGTTTGGGTTGGTCTTTTTTACTGTTGCTGCTGCTTCCAAAGAGTTGTTGCAGCCAGCTAATGCTGCCAATGAAGGGAATGACGCCGAAATAAGCCAAGGTTTTGAGAAACCGGCCGGCATCCCATTGGGCGGTATTTTTTTCAGTCACAGTCGCTTCCTCAGAATTGGCTCAAATCTACTTAGCTACTTTTGTATTTTAATTGAATTTTCGATTTTTGAATTTGGGCGATTCCCTACCCTTCACCGAAGGCGCGCGCGAACGGGATAGCTTCGCGCGCGGAGTTTTTTTCACTTCACAATCGGTTTGGGATGAGTTTGGCTCAAGGGAATCTCAATAATCAACTCGGTTCCCTCTCCGGGGGCTGAAATGCAGCTCAATTTGCCGCCGTGTTGTTCCACCGCAATTTCGTGGCTAATCGCCAAACCTATCCCCGCACCTTTGCCCACCTGTTTTGTGGTAAAAAACGGCTCAAAAATTTTCTGGCGAACGGTTGGGGCCATACCCCAACCGTTGTCCTTGATCCGAACTGCTACGGCTTTTTCTCCCGGACAAATTTCAGTCACGATCCGAATTTGTCCGAACTTGACTGGCTCTTCTTCGTCCCCGCAGTGCGACGATAAATTATTGTTGACAAAGGCATCTTCGAGAGCATCAATTGCATTGGTCAGTACATTCATAAATACTTGGTTGATTTGAACTGCGTAACACTCAACCAAAGGCAAAGAGCCATATTCTTTGATGAGATGAATTGCGGGGCGATCGGGCTTCGGTTTTAGTCGGTTGCTCAAAATCAGCAAAGCGCTGTCCAATCCGTCGTGAATGTCAACTGGTTTAATCTCTGCTTCGTCAATTCTAGAGAAGTTTCGCAGCGACTGAACTATTTCGCGGATGCGGTTAGCTCCTACTTTCATTGAACCCAGCAACTTCGGTAAGTCTTCAACTATAAACTCTAATTCTACTGCTTCAATTTGTGCTTGAATTTCTGGCGAAGGCGACGGATATTGCTGCTCGTAAAGCTGCAATAAATTGATCATTTTTTGACTGTATTCGTTGGCATAGCTAAGATTTCCGTAGATGAAGTTAATCGGGTTAGTGACTTCATAAGCTACCGCCGCCACCAACTGTCCCAAACTTGACATTCTTTCGCTTTGCACCAATTGAGTTTGAGCCCGCTTAAGCTCGGACATCGCTGTTTTTAAATGAGCAGTTTTTTCGCGTTCTCTGGCGACGGATGCTTCTAGTGCTGTATTTAATTTTTCTAGTTTATCGACTTGGCAAAGCACTATATTAATCATTGCTTTTTTCAGTTCCAATGCAGCGTCTATTTCGCATTGTTTCCAAGGCAACGATTTGTACCTCACATTTTCTTTCCACAGCTCGAAGGATTTCCTAGGAGACAGTCGAGGGTTGCCATCTTCATCTTTTTCAATTGGTTTGTTGGGGTTGCCCGCCCAATTTACCGTCTTAATTACTTCCGGGCGAAACCACAAAACGTATATTTTCTGAGTCGGCGATATTGCTACGGCCAAACACCCGCTGGCCGTGTCTTTAAATTCCTCAGCTTCTGGATAGCATTTGGTCAGCGAGTCTGTATAAAAAATTTCTTTGTTTAGGTTATTTTGCACCCACTGAGTTAAGTATTTGAGCGCTTCTCCCTGAGGTGTTTGCCCGACTCGATAGCAATTGTCTCCAAATACTATTGCTGCTCCCTGGGCGTTGACTGCTTCCAGCAAATTATGCTGACATTTAAGTAACACTTGTGACAAGTTTTCGGAGGTGGATATGTCTTCAAAAATCTTGGTGAGAATAGATTTTAAGTGTAGTTTGTAATCGTAGTCTTCGTTTCCTTCTTTTGATTGCAGTTCTAAGGACATTACTTGCCCGATAAATTCGCAGGCGGCGCGCAATTCATAGTTGAGGTATTTTGGTGTATAGTTATGGCAAGCAATCAATCCCCACAGCTTTTTGTCTTTGATTAAAGAAATTGACATCGAAGCTGCAACGCCCATATTTTGCAGGTATTCTATGTGAATGGGAGAAACGCTTCTCAACACGGTGAAACTGAGGTCTAGGGGCTGGAGGGAAGCCGCATTCTTGCCTGAAATAAGGGGGACTGGTTGATAATTAATATCTGGGATTAACCTCAACCAATTTAACGAATACAGTTGTCTGGCTTGTTTGGGAATATCTGAGCTCGGGTAGTTTAATCCTAAGAAAGGACTCAGCTTTTCTGCTTTAGCTTCAGCGATCACAGCGCCGTTGCCTTCGGGGTCAAATTGATAGACCATAACTCTATCAAACCCCGATATTTGCCTGATTTCTTCTACAGTCAGTTGACATAATTCCTTGAGATTCGGGGCGCTTTGAATTTTGCTGACAGTCGCTCTCACTGAATGATAAAAGCTAAAAACCGAAAGATTTTCTTGGCTGGTGGCTAATTCTAACTCCACCATCAAAACGTCTTCTTCTCGGTGAAGAATGCAGTCAAATTCTAAATATTTACCTGCTCTTTCGATAGAGAGTTTAATGGGATTGACGGTTTTTAAGTTTTCTTTCCGCAAACAGGCATTGAGTTTTTCTAGTTGAATTTTATTGAATAATAAGCTCAAATCTTGACCGATCGCACTTTCCGGATCGACTCCTAACAAATCTTGCGTATTTTTGCTGACTTGCACTATTTCTAGTTGAGGTTCTCGTACCACAAGTAGCACCCCGTGTGGCTGAATGTGTCCCGATAGGTGAATGGGTTCTCTGTCGCAGTTTGTCAAGTCAACTTCTTCGAGGGCGGGAATTGTGATTTGTCGATCCATTTTCTTTGTTTTCCGCTGTAAAATTTCTAGAGGGTTCTATTGATTTGAAAGTTGAGCTCTAATTGGCTTTTCCATAATAATCTCATATTGTTCGATCGCATTACGGCTCTATCCTTTGACGGACGGTGACAATCAATCATCCGAGAATCAGCGAGTCGAAAATGATTGAGTCGAAAATGAGCTTGCCGTTGTGTTGCTGCGATACCGGCCTCAGCGTTCTAGATATTTTAACCGACTTGGCTTTTGTATACGCTCGATCGCCAATGTTAATTATCGCAGCAATTATTGGCATTCTTCAACAATTTTTAATGATTTTTCACAAATTTAATCTTTGTGGTAAAATGTTGCCAGCCGGAAAAGGGGGAGAGAAATGCGTCTCCAGAATGACCTACTGAGGGAAATATTAAGTTAAGGTAAGGGTGACAAGATCTGAAAGTCAAGTCAGGTTACGCTCTTTAAGTATTATATCCAACAGGCCCGACAATTAGACTGATGATCGACTTCAATACAGTTACCGAGTTTTCTTGTACCTACTGCATAGCTATCTGTGCCTTTTTAGTTCCGGCAAACTTGCTGACTACTTTGCAGACAGTGATTTTGACAGGACTAAAGCGACCTCGAATACAAGTTTGGGCGTCTGCGGTTGTGGCAAGCCTTTGGGCTACAGCAATGATAATTCACGTTTTTACCTGGTTCGCGATCGGGGTAGTAATGCCTCCGACATACATCTTGCTAGTTATGGGAATTACGTGTCTGACAACCAATGTCTGGGCGATCGCTCATCCTGGAAGCATGATGCACTTAATTCGATTTGCCGTATCAGTTGTTAGGCGAGCTTTCCCAAGGAAGAACGATTTAGTTATCTTGGAGAAAAGGATTTAGTTATCCAGAATCTCAAAAAGAATGTGGCCGTGCGTAACGTGAAATATCTCAGGGAGAATATTGGTTTGAGAAGAAAGTTTTCCCTGGTTCCAAATCTGGGCTCAGAGTCCAGATTTTCTAATGCTTATTCCGGTTCGCGATCGCGACAATCTTCTGTTTCCGGGCCGCGGGGATGGATCGTGCAGTTGAGCAGGTAGCCGCCGTCGCTTCTGCCGTAATAGTAGCGGCATCCGGTGCAAATTGCGGGAGGTTCGATCGCACTTTGGTAAACCGGATAATCTCTAGTCGGCAACAGCGAAAAGTCGCGCTGCGTCTGAACTGTCCCGATAATACCGCCTGAGAGTTCGACAGCTTGGCGGATGTTTTCGATCCTGCTGTAAGGCGGCAGGTAAATGTCAATACAAAGGCGTATGCCCAAGTCTTCCTGCTCGTGGCGGGTAATAATGCCTCCGAGCAAACTGACGCGCGAGGCAATAGCCGAGGAAAATTCGCCCAGTGAAGTGCAGTAACCGGAGAAAACGTGAATGTGTTCGTCCGTAGTAGCTCTGACAGTCAGGCGAGTGGGAATCAGCACTCTCAGGTAAGCGTCGAGTTCGTCAAAAACCGGTTCCGCGAGGGAGAGCATTTGGTTTGCCTCTTCGTGGTTGAGCCCAAAACCCTTAGAAACCTTGTACACGAGGGCTGCTAAAATATCAAAAACTTCGATTAACAGCGATTGCAGCCTGCTATCAACGGCGATGGGACATTCTCGGAGCAGTTTTAAATAATTCTCCAAGCGATGGGCAATTCGCTGAATGCTGCTAAATCCCAGCATAGCGGCTCCCCCTTTAATCGAGTGCGAGGCTCTGATGAGGTGGTGTATCCTGTGGGGAGCTGGCACGGTGTTTTGCAAGCCCTGCAAGCCTTCTTCGATGATTTGGATGTATTCTGTTGCTTCTTCGATAAAGTAGCCGATGATGCGCTGTAGTTGTTCTGGCAGCATAATTTTATTCTCCCAAAGGCCCCGAGTATCATTAGTCATTAGTCAGACATTTGATAGTTTGGAACCGATGTTTAACTGACGAGTTATTTTTGTTTTTAAGCGCTAATCTGTTTTATTCTGACTCACGGCAACTGTAGTGGCAATGTTGAAAAATGTTAACTGTTAACTGTTGACTGTGACTTCTTTGGCTCCGACGGTAGCGGTTGCTACCCCCAACAGCAGCACCGCAGCACCTACGAGTACCGCCGGCGCCGGCACTTCCCCAAACAGCAAATAGCCCACACCACTCGCCCCAACCGGTTCAAACAAGATGGCAAGAGTTACCAGAGTTGGGGAAATCTGCACTACGGCCCAGTTCAAAATGCTGTGGCCGACTAATTGAGGCAAAGCGGCCGTTAACAAAATATAAAAATATACAATGTGCGGATAGCCAGTATAACTGGTTCCGAAGGCGAGGGGGAGAGGCAGCAGGACGATCGCAGCAATAGTATAGGCGATCGCGATATAGCCACCAATTCCCAGTCCCCGCCGCTGAGCTTCCCGGCCCAGGAGCAAATACAAGCTGACCGTCCATGAACCAGCTAGAGCCAGGAAATCGCCCAGGATTTGGCTGCTGCCGGCATTGGCTGCGCCCGCACTTCCGAAGGCGATCGCCATTCCCCCAGCAAGGGCTATAGTAATGCCACCGATCGACAGTTTGCTGAGTTTTTCCCCGAACCAGAAGCGCGACAAAAGCGCTACCCAGACAGGATTAGTGGTGACGAGGGCAGTCGAGGCGGCGATCGAAGTATAAGAAAGTGAGGTTATCCACAGAGCAAAGTGCAGGGCCAGACACAAACCCGCAGCAGCAGCATAGCGCCGAGCTCCCGGTTGCAGGGCGTCCCACTGAATTTTCGGCCAAGCCGGAAGCAGAATTAAAGCAGATAAACTCAGGCGAGAGGCCGCGAGTACCAGACTGAAACCGAAGCCGGCCGCGCCTGCTTCCAAGTTAGCCAGCCGGATTAAGATTGAGGAAGTTGAGACTGCTAAAACGCCAATAATTAACACTAGGGCGATCGACCAATTTGGCGGTTGTTTCAGAATATTCATTTTTTGGGGAATTGGTAATTGGTAATTGCCTAAAGTAAGATTTAAATAGCAATTTTCGCACAAATGCAGAACACTTTCTCTTCTCTTTTCCTCTCCTCTCTTCCTTCGTGTCCTAGCGCTTACGCGCCGCTTCGCTAACGCGTCTTCGCGGTTCGTAAAAAAAAGCCCGATCGCGAATCACAAAAAATTCTTATACTCAACAATTATTAATGTAGAGCGCGCCTAAAATTAGATTACCGCTGTTATATAGCAACCAGGGTAAGAGCATCTCAATCAAGCTTTACAAAAGGAGTTGAGAACAGTCATCATATAATCATTATTCATAGAAGCCTGTTTGATTTTTTGACGAAGACTACGCTGCAATG
>JACJNY010000003.1 GCA_014695295.1 Microcoleus sp. FACHB-61
CAAAACTACGGTTACAAATTCGGTCAAGAAGAAGAAACCTACAACATCGTTGCAGCCCACGGCTACTTCGGTCGTTTGATTTTCCAATACGCTTCATTCAACAACAGCCGTTCTTTGCACTTCTTGTTAGGTGCATGGCCAGTTGTCGGTATCTGGTTTACCGCTTTGGGTATTTCCACAATGGCTTTCAACTTGAACGGTTTCAACTTCAACCAATCGATTATCGACTCGCAAGGTCGTGTCATCAACACTTGGGCTGATGTCATCAACCGCGCTAACTTGGGTATGGAAGTAATGCACGAGCGCAATGCTCACAACTTCCCTCTCGACTTGGCAGCGGGTGTTACAACTCCCGTAGCTTTGGTTGCTCCTTCTATCAATGGCTAAGTTTTAGTCTGAGATTACAAAAAGCGCTCCTAGAAATAGGGGCGCTTTTTGTTTGGGGAAAAAAGATTTTTACTGCGGGGATTTGATATCGTTTCCGGTTGCATCGGAAGGATATAGAGGACACGGCAGTGCCGTGTCCCTACCCCCATAAATTGTAGGGACACGGCACTGCCGTGTCCTGACTGTGAGTAATATTAATTCCGATGCTACCGGAGTTGATATGAAGGCTCTTTAATGGGGTTGAACCGCCACGAGAATTTGTCCGGCTGTCACCGTTTGCCCCTTTTCACAAAACAATTGGGCCACAGTGCCCGCAACATCAGCAGTAATAGCAATTTCCATTTTCATCGCTTCCAAAATTAACAGGCGATCGCCCTCTGCAACCGCATCTCCAACATTAACCAGTACCTGCCAAACATTGGCCGAAACGTGAGCGACAACTGCCTCACAACCGATCGGCAAAGTAACCTCCGCAGCCGTTTCAGAACCCACATCCGCCGAGGATTCTGCGGCCGCTTCAGCGTCAAATTCCCCGGATGCGGCCCAGCGATCGCGCTCTGCATTAAATGCGGCCTGCTGCTGCGCTTTAAACTCAGCCGCACTGTTAGCAATAGAATGCAAAAACTCATTGTATTCTCTCAAATTAAAAGTGATTTCCTCAACCTTTAATTTAAACTTCCCTTCGATAAATGCTTCCCGACAGCGGTGCAATTCCTCATGAGAAACCGGATAAAATCGGATTTGGTCAAAAAAGCGCAAAAGCCAAGGTTTACCAGACTGGAAATCCGCCGTTTGTTTGAACCGATTCCACATTTGCACCGTGCGGCCGACAAATTGATAACCTCCAGGCCCTTCCATCCCGTAAACGCACAAATACGCGCCGCCAATGCCAACGGCATTTTCAGGAGTCCAAGTGCGGGCGGGATTGTATTTAGTAGTAACCAAACGGTGGCGCGGATCGAGGGGAGTTGCGACGGGCGCGCCTAAATAAACGTCTCCCAAACCCATCACTAAATAGCTAGCATTAAATACAATTTCTCTGACTTGTTCGATGCTTTCCAGCCCGTTTATGCGGCGAATAAACTCAATATTGCTGGGACACCAAGGTGCATCCGATCGCACAGACTGCATATATTTTTCAATGGCCAACAGCGTCGATTCATCTTCCCAAGATAAAGGCAAGTGCACAATTCGCGCCGGCACTTCCAAATCCTCGATCGCCGGAAGTTCCGCCTCCGCCGCAATCAGCGCCTGCATTAGCTGCTGTTGCGAAATCTGGCGGCCCTCAAAGTGAATTTGGAGCGATCGCATTCCCGGCACTAATTCGATAACACCGGGCAACGGATTTGCTTTCAACTGTTCCATCAATGCGTGTGCCCGAAAACGCAAGTTTAAATCCAGCACCAACGGGCCGTATTCAACTAGAATATATTTATCCCCCGCTTGACGGTAAGTAACAGCAACCTGTCCCGGAGATTCTGGAATTTCGTGCAAAATTGGAGAAGCGGGAACTGCGGGCAATTCCTCCGCCTTTTCCCCAAAAACAGGCAAACAAAAAGTAGCAATTTGCCTATTTTGTGCTAATTCCCGCTGCAAAGCTTCAGCAAAACTCAAACAGTGAAAGCGAATGCTGTCGCCCGGTTTCAGTTGCCCGATTTTCCACAATTCCGACTGCACAATAGTAGCAGGACAGACAAAACCTCCCAAACTCGGGCCGTCAAGACCGAGAATTACAGGCATATCGCCCGTAAAATCGATCGTACCGATCGCGTAAGCATTATCGTGAATGTTAGACGGGTGCAAACCCGCTTCTCCGCCGTCTTGACGCGCCCAGGTGGGCTTCGGGCCGATCAGCCGAATGCCCGTCCGCGTCGAGTTGTAATGCACCTGCCATTCTGTAGAGAAAAACATTTCGATGTCTGACTCAGTAAAGAAATCCGGCGCGCCGTGAGGCCCGTACAAAACGCCGATTTCCCAATTATTGCTGTAGGTGGGAATTAGTTCCGGAGGCAAAGATAATTCCGCTTCCAGAGTTGCCGTTTGATGCAGTTTAAGCACATCTCCCGGACGCAGCGTGCGGCCCGCGTGTCCGCCAAATTTGCCCAGTACAAAAGTTGATTTGCTGCCCAAATAATCGGGGACATTAAAGCCGTGCTTTACCGCTAAATAAGTGCGGTAGCCGCCGCCTTGAATGGCTTTTAACTTGAGAATGCTGCCAGCTTTTACGGGAATTGCCGTCCAAAACGGCACCGGTTCGCCGTTTAGCGTTCCCTTCATAATTGCACCGGTCAAACTAATAACTGTATCGGCATTAAACCGCAGAGTTGGGCCTGTTGCTGTGAATTCCAATCCTGCTGTCGATTCGGGATTTCCTACTAAACGATTTGCCGATCGAAATGCCAGATGATCCATCGGCCCAGAAGGCGGCACGCCAACATCCCAATAGCCGATCCGCCCCGGATAATCCTGAATGCTGCTGTAGGTTCCCCCATCCAATACATCGATAGTTAAAGGTGCGTATTCAAAAGAGTTTAAAAAGCGCGTGCTCAGTTCGCCCCGGCTGAATCGGGAATCGTCCAAAATCTGGCGGAGGTAATCTAAATTAGTTTCAATTCCCGCTATTTCACTGGCATCTAAAGCAGCTTTTAGTTTTACGATTGCCTGGGTGCGATTATCCCCGCAAACGATTACTTTGGCTAGCAGCGGATCGTAAAAAGGAGTAACCTCCGTGCCGGTTTCTATCCAACTGTCGCAGCGGACGTTTTCGGGAAACGCAACTTTATTCAGCAACCCGGAACTCGGCTGAAAATTCTTGCCGGCATCTTCCGCATAAATTCGCACCTCAATTGAGTGTCCCTGCGGCCGATAGCGGTACTCTTCCAGGGGGAACAAATCTCCAGAAGCCTGTTTTACCATCCACTCAACAAGGTCGATGTTGTTGACAGCTTCAGTAACGCCGTGTTCAACTTGCAAGCGCGTGTTGACTTCCAAAAAATAAAACTGTTTCGCATCGACATCAAAGACAAATTCAACAGTACCGGCGGACTGGTAATTTACCGCTTTTCCCAACCGCACGGCGGCACCGTACAACTGATTTCGCTGTTCGTCGGTAATAGCAGGGGCGGGGGTTTCTTCAATTACTTTTTGATTGCGCCGCTGCACCGAACAATCTCGCTCGCCCAAGGCTATGACATTTCCTTTGCCATCTCCAAAGATTTGGACTTCAATGTGCCGGGCTGTTTGAATATATTTCTCTAAAAAAACGCCGCTTTGTTTAAAATTGCTTTGACTTAAACGCTGTACTTTTTCAAATGCTTCTGCCAAATCTCGCTCGCCAAAACAAGCCTGCAAACCGATGCCGCCGCCACCTGCGGTACTTTTGAGCATCACCGGGTAGCCGATCGCCCCAGCCGCTTTTTCCGCCTCCTCTAAACTTGCTAAAAGTTCGCTTCCGGGAGTTAGCGGCACTTGATTTGCAGCGGCTATTTCCCGCGCGGTGTGCTTCAATCCAAAGCAGCGCAACTGACTCGGAGTCGGGCCGATAAATGCAATATTTTCGCTTGCACAAGCTTCGGCAAATTCAGCATTTTCGCTCAAAAAGCCGTAACCCGGATGGATAGCTTGAGCTTTAGTTTGGCGCGCAACTTCGAGAATGCGATCGAACCGCAAATAACTCTCGGCTGCGGCGGCTGCACCGATACAAACGGCTTCGCTGGCGGCGAAAACGTGCTTGGCGCGGGCGTCGGCTTCAGAATATACTGCTACCGAAGCAATTCCGAGGCGATCGAGCGTGCGGATAATTCGGCAGGCAATTTCACCGCGATTTGCAATCAAAACTTTGTTAAACATTTAGGTAATTGGTAATTGATAATTGTTAATGGTAATTGGTAATGGGTGTCTCTTTACATCTTGTACTATCTTGAAGAACAGGCAAGATGCCTGTTCCACAAAGAGTGAATTTTCTTGTGGGGTGGGCTTCTAGCCCGTCCCTAAAAAAATTGCGCCCCTAAAACAATCCTGAAGAACAGGCAAGATGCCTGTTCCACAAAGAGTGAATTTTCTTGTGGGGTGGGCTTCTAGCCCGCCCCTAAAAAAATTGCCGAGACAGTGCCAACCCTACATTTACACCGCATCCCAAATAATCAACTGAATCGGCGTAGGATTGTAAGCATTGCAAGGATTGTTCATTTGCGGGCAATTAGAAATAGCAACCAGCGCGTTCATTTCTGCTCGCAAATCAACTGTACTTCCCGGATCGGAGATGCCGTCAACAATTTCAAGCGTGCCATCTTCGCTAACCGGAACATTCATAAAGAAGTTGATATTGCTGACTAAATCTCGCTTACCCAAACCGTGGGGAAGAATTGCGGCGAGGAAATTTTCAACGCAGGCGTGCTGGTATTTTTTATCTAGCCCAAACCGCACCGAATTGCTCTCGCAGCTACAGGCGCCGCCGGAGGTATCGTGCCGCCCGCAGGAGTCAGCAATTATGGTCATCATGGCTCGCCCTTCGTTGGAAATGAGTTGGCTGTTTGTAGTGACAAAGATGTTGCCTTGATTGACGATCGTATCGGGGGCGCTGTAGCGTTCGGAAGGGTCATCGGCATTGTAAACTAAAAAATCTACTGCTTGATTTCCGCCTAAATCTACAATCCGGAGAATCTGTCCTTTTTTGATGACGCGAGACCAGGGATGTCTGGCTGGTAAAACTTCGTTATAAATTGCTGTTTTTGGATCGAGAAGCTGTTGGGTAGTTGCAGTCATGGTTCACTTTTTGTGATGGAATTGCAGAATTTTTTACCGCCGATTGGTGCGGACAAGATTGAGTGCTGGAATCGAGTCTATTGCACGAACAAAGCATCAGTGTTGATAAAGCCGCGCACGGCTTCCGGGTTGGCGGTGCGGCACAAGTCGTCTGGTGCGGGTGCGGGGGTTTTGACAATCTGAATTTGGATGGGTTTTGGATCGTAAGTTGAACCCGGATGCAGGATGTGGGGGCAGTTAGAGATAATGGTCAATACGTTCATTTCTGCTCGCAAATCGATAAAACTACCCGGTTTTTCGCAGCCTTCGCGAAACTCCATCGTGCCGTCTGGTTTGACGGCAATGCGAGTAAATAAGTTGAGGTTGGGCATGATATCTTTTTTGCCCAGTCCCCACCGACTTAGGGCTTTGAGGAAGTTGTCGCGGGAGTTTTTCCAGTCTCCTTCGCCGTATTTTTTGGCATTGCTAATGGCGTTGCTGCATCCTCCTAGCAAATCGTGACAGCCGGAGGTGTCTTGGGTGATAGAAAATAGGATGCGCCCCATGTCTGTGTAGATCACCATGCCTTGTTTGAGAAAGGCGTTGAATTGAATTTTGGCGGTGTCTGCTGCGTTGAAACGTTCGATCGTATTGTCGGCGTTGTAGCACAGCATGGAAACGCCGCGAGATCCTTCTAAATCGGTGATTCGCAGGGTGTTTCCCCGCTTGATGACTCCCGACCAGTACGCGCCGCCCGGTACGGTTTCTTCGATTAATACGAGGCTTGAATCGATTTGTGAGTTTGGGTCGATCGATGATAGTTGCACTGTGATTTCCTCCAAATATTGTGCGGGCAATCTGCGGTGTGAACATCACTCTAACTGCAAAAGCCCGGGAGTTTACCAACAGTAACCCATACTGTGTGGTTCTCCCGGGCTTTTCTCCCGCCGTGTGACCGATTCAATTTCCCGATCGCCCTTTACCGTCAGGATTTTTGAATTTCGGCTGCTTCTCTCGGACCAGACATCTCGTTAGATAACTCGATCGGAACCCTAGAAGCGATTCCCTTGCTATTTTTATGTTTGCCTTCTCAGTCTCTAACAGAGCTTTGATGCTTTAGGCTTTGGAATGACTGACTGATATTTTTTTAGTTTTAGCTCAACACCCAAGCACCTATTATAAGCAAGCCAACGCCAGAAAAAAGTATTTTTCGTTACATTTTATTAACTTTTTTGATTGAGGCAGGACTAATGCCAAGTGTCACAATTTGGCAGATTTTTAAGTTTGTAGTTGCGCTTTAGCGCTGTATGAAAGCGCTAAAGCGCAACTACAAACTTATTGCGTGAGTCCTAATTTAAGCTGCCACTGCTGCGACTGCTTCTTGACCGTGTTTCCGCATTAAATCCATGAGTTCGTCGCGGTAATCGTGGAATTTGGTGTGGCGTTTAACGCTGGGAGTGCGATCGGGCAAATTAATCGACATTTCCTTTCTCACTGTACCGGGACGAGCGCCCAAAGCATAAATCCGATTGGAAAGAAACACCGCTTCTTCGACATCGTGGGTAATCATAAAGATTGTAATCTGAGTGCGGCGCCACAAATCCAGCATGAATTCGTGCATCGATTCTTTAGTGTGGATATCCAAGGCGCCGAAAGGTTCATCCATTAATAACACTTTAGGTTCAGAAGCGAGGGCGCGGGCGATCGCCACCCGCTGTTTCATCCCGCCCGACAATTCCTTCGGTAGCGACGAAGCAAACTGCGTCAATCCTACCACACTCAAATAATAGCTCGCTTGTTCGCGCCGCTTTTTCTTGGACACGCCTTGAAGTTTGAGGCCAAACTCGGCATTTTCCTGCACGTTCATCCAAGGATAAAGAGTGTAATGCTGAAATACCATACCTCGATCCGGCCCAGGCGAAACAACTTCTTTGCCATCAATTTTAACTTCCCCTTTTGTCGGCTTGTCCAATCCCGCAATCTGCCTCAACAGAGTAGATTTGCCCGAACCGGATGCGCCTACCGCGCAGATAAATTCGCCTTGCTTGATGCTCATATTGATGTCCTTGAGGACAACTAATTTACCGTTTTTCGTTTCAAAGTTTTTGTGCAGATTGTTGATTTGCAGAAACATGAGTAAATCCTCTGTAATGTAAGTAAAAATTTGATTTTTTCATTCCCAAAATCTGTAAGTTTTAGGACGAATAACGATATCTAGCATGGGTTTCAATTTTATTTGACACCACTGCCTTCTTCCTTCTTCCTTCTTCCTTCTTCCTTCAACATCTGCTTACTGTTTCTGACTTGACCATTTACAAGAAACCCGCAGCAGGTATTGAAAAAGCAAGTCAAAAGCCAGTCCGATCGCCCCAATGACAATCAGCCCCACAAAAATTTCATCGGTTCGGAGAAATCGACCTGCGACACTGATCCGGCGGCCTAAGCCTTCGGTTGCCGCAATCAATTCCGAGACGATTACCAATTGCCAAGCCGCAGCTAGGTTGATGCGGCTAGCATCAAGAATTCCCGGCAAAACGTGGGGAAAAATAACTTGAGTTAGGATTTCCCAGCGATTCCCCCCCAACATATAAGTAGCTTCGATCAAGTCTTTTGAAACAAACTTGACCGTATCCATCACCATCAGCGAATTGAAGAAAAAGACGCCGATAAATATCAGCATTATTTTAGGTTCTTCGCCGATTCCCAAGTAGAGAATTAGCAGGGGAATGAATGCTGGTGCGGGCATATATCGCATCAAGCCGAACATGGGTTCCAGCAAGGCGCGAATACTGGGAAAACTGCCCATCAGCACGCCAATTGGTATGGAAAAAACCAAGGCGAACAGAAAGCCCACTCCCACCCGCCACAAACTCGCTACCGTGTCTTTCAAAAGTTCGCGAGTGTTCCACAGCCGACCAAATGCCTCTAAAACTTTGCTGGGGGAAGGCAAAAATTTGGGGTCTACATCGGCGAAGGTTGTTACTAGCCACCACAGCAGCACCGGCAGTGCGATCGATGTTACCGTTAACCCAATATTGAGGGGTTGTGGTATCTCTTCCGCAATCCGCCAGAAAACGGTGGGATTTAGGCTTTTTTGCTTGAGGTGGGATTGGATCGATCGGCGATCGGGATTTGGTGGCATGATTTAATTGCAGAACAGTTGAGCGAGTAATGGAAGTAGATTTTGGGGATTATAAAAAGTATTTTTTTTTAGGTTTTTTGTGTCTGCACAATCGTAAATTATGCCTTTTAGCTTTTACCTTCGGAATAAGCTTTTATAAAGCGATCGTCAAATAATGTGCTGATATCGGGTTGGGTTTTTGCTAAATTTACATCTACGAGAAACTTAGTCATTTCGGTTGCCGCAAACTGTAATGATGTCATGTCATTTCCCGGTTGAAAGGCTTTCAAGTTTTCCTCGATCGTAAATATCTTAGTGCCGTTTTCATATTCTTTGTATTCCTCGACGCTGACTCCGGCGCGGTTTGCTAGAATTTGGTAAGATTTGTCTTGATTTGATTTCATGTATTCCAATGTTGCAAACCATGAATTGACCAGGGCTTGCACTCGATCTGGGTGTTCGCTGATAAACTTTCGGGTGAATACCAAATGGTCGGAAATCGCCCCCGGAAAATCTTTGGAACTAAACAGTTCCTTGCTGTTCGCTCGTTTTAATGCCTGGGTGGTAAACGGCGCAAATACTGCCACCGCATCGACTTGTCCTCCGACGAAAGCCGCCGCAGCTTTGCCGGTTTCCAGCGGTACAAATTGAATGTCCCGCACTGATAAACCTGCTTTTCTCAGCCCTAACAGCAATAAAAAGTGATCGACTGTACCTTCCTCTGCTGCCACTTTTTTACCTTTCAAATCGGCAACGGAATTGATGCCTTCGGCGACAATCACTTTGTCATTTCCGGTCGAGTTGTCGTTGACTAAAACAATTACTTGGTCGGCGCCGCCTGATATAGAGTTTACGGTATCGCCGAGGGTTTGGCTGTTAGCATTTATCTGTCCTGCTGTGAGGGTGCTGATGGATTCTAAGTAGCCGTCAAACCATTTTAAGTCTACAGCAACATTGTTGGCTTCAAATATTTTTTGTTCTTTGGCAATTTGCCAAGGAAACCAGCCGGGCCACGCGCTGAATCCGAGGCTAACTGCATCAGCACTTACTGAAGAAGCTGCTTCGCTTTCTGTCGTGGTTTTGATATAAATTGCGGGGTTGACGCAGCCAACAGCGAAAAACAAAGTGATGCAAAATAGGGCGCAGTAGGATAATGGCGATCGCGTTATTTTTGGGAAGCAATATCGGATATTCATAGCATATTCTGGTTGCTGGTTAGAGGTGAATATGTCGATCGAGCTTTTGCACCTTCTTTGGCTTCCTTAGCTTCTGCAAACCCCCCTGATATACAAGGATAAAGCCCGAGAGCTAACGAACCGAGTCTTGATGACCGATCGCGTTTCTCCCGGGCTTTTATCCCGCCGTGTAACTGGCTAGTGTTTCCCTAAAATTAAAATCTTGGGAGAACCAGTCTGCTTCTCTCGGACCAGCACTTGAACTTTCTAAGCTGACTTAGAAACTAATTCAAATCGGAACCCTAGAAGCGGTTAATTTTTTTGTTTTTTGTCTGTATAAGTCCTGTTTGCAACCCAAGGAGTTATGCGAGACTGTCACTAACAGCAATGCACTTAGCTTTTTGAAAGGTAAGCATACTGTAGTTTGCAATCTTACTAGATTGCTACGTTTCAAACGGTAACAGCAAACTTGATGCGAAAATGTGTAAAATGTTACAAAAAACGGTTTTTCTGGAATTTGTAAAATTAAAATTTTTGGAAGATTAAACCGGGCGATGAGATGGGGCGATGGGAAATCGCGAAGTTTCCATGCACAAAAAGACGAAACCCGCAAGGCCAGGGTTGAATATTTCTCAAGAAATAGTTCGAGTCCTAGACTGGATGCGAGTACGATCGACAATGCGGTAAACTAACCTTCTATTTTTAATAACTGAGATGTTCCACCATTCTCAACAAGCCTTTTATGGGCGGGCAGGATGCCCACCCCACAAGAAGAAAGAAATAAACTCTTTGTGGAACAGGCCGGACAGCCTGTTCTTGAGAATGGTACTCTGGGCGTGAGTAATAACGATCGCCCAGCAAAGCCTGTAAACTCAATTGTTCAATCTAAAATCTAAAATCTAAAATCTAAAATCGACTGACGGTGCACTATGGAAAAATTTAACTACAGCAACAGTCTCGACATTCATTCGCTGCTCGATCGCTACCGCACCGGCTCGATCGCGCCTGCAGATGTAATCGCCAGCGTGTACGATCGGATCGAACGCTATGCAGATCCGGCGGTATGGATTTATTTAGCACCGCTGGCGGAAACCCTCGAACGCGCCAAAGCTTTGGAAAACATAGACCCGCAGCAGTTACCGCTTTACGGAATACCTTTTGCGATCAAAGATAATCTCGATTGGGCGGGCGTTCCCACTACGGCGGGATGTCCTCCGTTTGCTCGCACTCCAGCGCGATCGTCCGCAGTCGTAGAGCGCCTGTGCGCGGCAGGTGCGATCGCGATCGGCAAAACAAACATGGATCAGTTTGCCACAGGATTAGTGGGAACCCGCACGCCCTATGGAGTTTGTCGCAATCCGTTCGATTCGCGCTACATTCCTGGCGGATCGAGTTCCGGTTCCGCAGCAGCAGTCTCGGCCGGATTGGTGAGTTTTGCTCTGGGTACCGATACCGCAGGCTCGGGGCGGGTTCCCGCTGCTTTTACCAACATTGTCGGGCTGAAGCCAAGTTGCGGCTCGATCGGCACTCGCGGCCTGCTGCCGGCGGTGCGATCGCTCGATTGCGTTTCTGTGTTCGCTCTCACCTGTGCGGATGCGGCCTCCGTGCTGCAAGTAGCCAGCGGTTTTGACGCTGAGGATGCGTTTTCTCGTCACCCTGAAACGAAAGTTTTGCCGGATTTATCCAGCTTGCGGGTGGGAGTTCCCGCAGACGGCGAACTCGAATTTTTCGGGAATGCAGAAGCCGAACAGCGCTACCGAGAGGCTCTCGCGCGCTTGCAATCATTAGGCTGCACGATCGCACCTATTGACTTCAAACCCTTTGCGGATGCTGCCGAACTCCTCTACGGCGGGCCTTGGGTAGCAGAAAGGTTGGCCGCGATCGGCGATTTCCTCGACGCGCACCCAGAAGATATCGATCCGATCGTCTACGAAATTATCAGCGGCGGCAAACGCTACGATGCCGTCGCGGCTTACCGCGCGTCGTACCGGTTGGCCGAACTCCGCCAGCAAGCAGAAATTCAGTGGCAGTCAATGGATGTTTTGGCTGTTCCCACGACAGGTACGATTTATACTGTCGCAGAAGTTGCAGCCGAGCCGATCGCGCTCAACACCAATCTCGGGCGCTACACGAACTTTGCGAATTTGCTCGATTTGTGCGCGATCGCAGTTCCCAGCGGGTTTCAAAGCAGCGGATTGCCCGCAGGATTGACACTGATGGCTCCTGCGTGGCACGATTTATCGCTCTGCCGCCTGGGAGCTGCTTTCCACGCTAGCTTGGGGGGAACTTTGGGTGCAACCGACCTACCGCTGCCAACCCTCCCGGAACCCGCCAGCGCAGCCAAATCTTCCTCTGAAGAACGAGTCAAAATAGCCGTGGTTGGCGCTCATTTGAGCGGTGAGCCGCTGAATTATCAACTAATCGAGGGGGGAGGCATTTTGGTTCGCGCCTGCCGTACCAGCCCGATTTACAAGCTGTATGCTTTGACGGGTACTGCTCTGGGCAAGCCGGGATTGGTGCGTCAGATAGAGGGCGGTAGCGCGATCGAGGTGGAAGTTTGGGAGTTGTCGATCGCGGCTTTCGGCGGATTTGTCGCTAAAATTCCCCCGCCCTTGGGAATTGGTACGCTGGTGTTGGAGGACGGCTCCACGGTGCAGGGCTTTTTGTGCGAACCTTATGCTGTGGCGGATGCGATCGATATTTCTGATCTCGGCGGTTGGCGAGCGTATAACTTGCGCTTTTAAGCTAAGTTAGAATGGCAAATTTCTACCCATCTTCAGAATCATGCCATCAGCAGTGCCAGTTCAACGAATTCCCGTCACAACCCCAACCCCCACCTCCACCGGCGGTACCAGTCCCGGAGGGGCAGCTAGCGGCACTCGCGGCACCAGCGGCCCCGACTCCCTCAGAGGTACTGCGGGCGCTAACTTGATATTTGGTTTGGGTGGCCCTGACAGCATTTTGGGCTTAGGCGCAGACGATTCCCTCTACGGCGGCGACGGCGATGACTCACTGCTGGGCGACGTTGGCGATGACATACTGTTCGGCGGTGCCGGCCGTGACAGCGTTTTGGGCGGCGCCGGCGGCGATACTTTCTACGGCGGCAAAGGTTCTGACTCAATGCTGGGCGGCGATGGCAATGATTTGCTGTTTGGCAACCAAGACACCGATACTTTGTTGGGAGGCGCCGGCGATGACTCGCTTTTTGGGGGTGCCGGCGATGACTCGCTGTTTGGTGGCATCGGCAATGACTGTTTATCGGGCGATCGCGGCCGAGATACTTTAACTGGCGGCGCCGGAAACGATACTTTTGCGATCGGGCGTTTGGCAGATGGGGATGTGATTACAGATTTTACTGATGCTACGGATCAAATTCGCTTGACTGCCGGCCTTACCTTTGGCGAACTCACCATTTCCGCTGGGGCCGGAACTTCGCCGAGTACAATTATTCAGCTTACAAGCACCAAGGAAACTCTGGCTACTTTATTCGGAGTTGCCCGCACTTCAATCACTCAGGCAGACTTTATTCTTTAATGGGGAATGGGGAATTGGGAATTGGGAATTGATAATTGCGCTTGCGGGTAGTTTTTAGTTTTAAGTTTTTAAGGCTGAACTTTTTAACTCAAAACCGCTTCCGCGCTGCGAGTAACGTTAGCTTTCGCGCTCCGCAAAAAAGCAAGATCAAAACTTTTCATCTTCCTTCTTCCTTCTTCCTTCTATCAGTTAAATTACATAAATTGCCCGTTGCATTCTTCCTTCTTCCTTCTTCCTTCTTCCTTCTTCCTTCTTCCTTCTTCCTTCTTCCTTCTTCCTTCTTCCTTCTTCCTAATGACTACTGACGGTTTTCTCAATCTCAACAAACCTGCCGGCATGACTTCTCACGACTGCGTGGGGCGAGTGCGCCGGCTATTGAAACTCAAGCGAGTCGGACACGGAGGAACCCTCGATCCTGCTGTGACTGGCGTTTTACCGATCGCCCTGGGCAAAGCAACCAGACTGCTGCAATATCTTCAACACAATAAAGCTTACCGAGGCACGATTCGGTTTGGCTTAACTACTGCTACTGACGATTTAGAAGGAGAAATTATCCATTCTCGACCGGTGCCAGAGTTGAGTTTGGAAAAAGTGCAAGCTGCACTGCCAAAATTTCTAGGAAAAATCGAGCAATTTCCACCGAGTTTTAGTGCGGTTCAGGTGGGAGGAAAACGCCTTTATGAGTTAGCGAGAAAAGGCGAAACGGTGGAAGTTGCTGCTAGAAATGTTGAGGTTTTTCGACTGGAAATCTTGGATTGGCGATCGGGGGATTTTCCTGAATTGGATTTGTCGATCGCGTGCGGGGCGGGTACTTACATTCGGGCTATCGCGCGGGATTTGGGCGCTGTGTTGAATGCAGGCGGTACTTTGGCTTGTTTGACTCGCACCGAAAGTAGCGGTTTTTCGCTCGACCAAAGTCTAACTTTTGAAGAATTGGAACTGCAATTGCAGGAGGATAAATTCTGCCCGATTTTGCCATCGGCGGTTTTGGGACATTTAGGTGCGATCGTCCTTTCCCCTGAATATACCAAACGCTGGTTTCAAGGACAGCGCCTCCCGATTCCAGAAACGCCGATCGGGCCAGAGGAGGAAAGTAGGAACAATCCCCCCCACAACCCAATACCCCAACCTCCCTATCCCTTGCAGGTTTACGATCGAGACGGTAATTTTTTAGGTATCGGTCAAGTAGCGAACTCAGAGACAAGTACCATATTGTCTCCTCAAATTGTGCTTTAAGTATCTAAAATAAAAATGAAAATAGGTATAATTGGTACAGGAAAAGTTTGCGGAACTCTAACCGCTGGCAATGCTCTCGATTCACCTAGCTTACAGCGGTACGGGACGAGATTGCCCTATTAATCTAATCAATCGCTGAGGTAAAAATTGTGAAAATATTGCTGATCGGATTAATCCGAGGCTACAAAATGGGGATTTCTCCTTATCTGCCTAACGCCTGTAGATTTCAGCCAACTTGTTCGCAATACGCGATCGAAGCAATAGAAAGATTTGGGTCGGCCCGCGGCAGCTCGATGGCAGTTAAGCGGATTTTGCGCTGTCATCCTTTTCATCCAGGAGGCTACGATCCAGTACCTCCCAAAGATAGCGAGGGCAATTAGTTATTAGTCACAAGCAGTATTTTAGTTGTTAGTTAATAGTGCCAAGAGGCGTTGAATCCTTATAGCTAAAAGTCCTGAGGGGAATCACTCCCTGAGGGGATTGAATTCCCATAAATAGTTGTTTTTATTGACTCAAATTCAGTAATATTACTGTTATCTTTCACAACTCAGCAGCTATATAATGGTACAAACAGAGTACAGGGGATGCGAGTTGATATGTCTGCTACCGGAATCGGATACAAAATGTTGTCTCATACTCTGGCAGTGCTGTGCCAGAAACAAGCAACGGGGAAATTGCTGTTAGAACAAGGGGAACAACAGTGGCAACTTTACTTTTTTCAGGGTTGTTTGGTTTATGCCACAGGAGGAGCGCACAGATCGAGGCGCTGGTATAGGGCGATCGGTCAACACTGTCGAAACTTTCAAGTGGATCTCAGAGACCTCGATGCTGGAGAACTGTGGGAATATCAACTGCTTCAGCGAGGGGTAGCAGCCAGCGAAATGAGTCTGGAACAAGCTAAGGCGATCGTCCACACCAGCCTTTCCGAAGTGTTATTTGCTCTGATCGGTCAATCGGGTTTGCGCCGGGAGTGGCGTCCGTCCCAGAAATATTTTTCTACAATTACCTCTTCTTTGCTGCTGTCTTTAACAGAAGTAGAGAAAATTCTGTGTTCTACAGAAGAAATTTGGCAGAAGTGGAAAGCAATGGGTTTGTGGCTGGTAGATCCAGAACAAGCACCGCTTTTAAAACCGTCGGCACAGTTGCAGCAAAATCGATTTAGTTCTAATTCTTTAATCGCTTTGGGTAACGTATTCAACGGCGAGAATACTCTTTGGGATATTGCATTTAAGAAAAAGCAGTGCGTGACAGTGGCAACTCGCGCTTTAGTTAATTACATCAAGCAGGGTTTAGTAAATTTCCGAACAGTACCAGACTTGCCGTCGCCTATAGAACAGTGGCGCCTTGCCGCGGCGATCGCGGGGCCGGGTCGCCCTTTGATTGCTTGTATCGATGACAGTCCGACAGTATGCGAATTTTTAGAGCAAATTTTATTGCCGGAGGGGTATCGAGTCCTAAAAATTCAAGACCCCATGCAGGGAGTGGGCCTCCTCGCCAAACAAAAGCCTGCTTTAATTTTTATGGACGTGGTGATGCCGAAGACAAGCGGCTTTGCTTTGTGCAATTTTTTGCGAAAAACACCTGCTTTTCGGGAAACTCCGATCGTGTTTTTGACCGGTCAAGATAGTATAATTGACCGCACGCGAGCAAAATTGACAGGTGCTTCCGATTTTTTGAGCAAGCCAGTCAATCCCGAACAGGTTTTGCAAATAGCTGACAAGTATTTGAAAGTAAAAGGCGATCGCCACCCTTCAACAATTCGCCCCCAAGATTTACTTAATTCACGACAACTTACCCTGGCAAATTCTTGAACCCAACTTATGCTCAAAAATCATCGCTTATCGGGTGCGTCAGCATCCGGGGAACCCGATAAGTATTGTACAATAAAGACAGAAGGGGGTTTTACCAATAAATCTTGTAGGGGCGGGTGCAGGGTTTTTCTTGATTTCAAAGCCCGAATTTCCGTAAACCCGCCCAGCGCGTATTGATTCTAATACCCGTTCAAAAAAAGAAGGCAACTGTAAGCAAGATCCAAACCCGACGCTCATCAGTCATTCCCAATTCTAAAATCTAAAATCTAAAATCTAAAATCTAAAATAGTATAATCCATCAAACTTGATATTAATTATGAGCGAGCGAAACCCACAGGTAAGCGTGGTAATTCCGGCTTACAACTGCGCTGCTTACGTCGGCCAAGCAGTAGATAGCGTGCTGCACCAAACAATGGCTGACTGGGAAATTATTGTAGTAGACGACGGCTCCCGAGACGACACCCGATTAGTTTTAGAGAAATATGGCGATCGAATTCGCTACATTTACCAACAAAATCAAGGAGTTTCGATTGCCAGGAATCGCGGCATCGAACTAGCGCGAGGAGAATACATCGCATTTCTCGATGCAGATGATTACTTTTTCCCCGACAAAATAGCAGCTCAAATGGCTGTATTTGCAGCGCGACCAAATTTAGGAATAGTCCACAGCGGCTGGCGTTTAGTTAATAGTATAGGCGAACCCTTAAAAGATGTCAAACCCTGGCAAAACGTCCCTAAATTAGACTTAGAAATGTGGCTCAGGTGGAAACCAGTATTACCGAGCGCGATGGTATTTCGCCGCCATTGGTTAGAGCGCGCCGGCGGATTTGACCCTCGATTTCCACCGGCGGAAGATACAGATTTAGTGCTGCGTTTAGCCTTAATGGGATGCGAAACAGAGTGGCTGCAGCAAGTAACTGTTTGCTACCGCCAGCACGAACAAAGCGCCATGTACAAAGGTTTACCCCAGGCTAAATCCCTCGCAGCAGTCATGGACAATTTTTTTTCCCGCCCCGAATTGCCGGATAAAATACGTTTGTTGGAAAAGCAAATTAAGTACAGTACCTTAGTTTGGATTGCTTGGTATTTGCACCGCACCGGTCATTCTGTTGAGATGGTAGAATTTTTGCAGCGTTCTTGGAATTATACGCCTTATTTGCCTGTGGAAACAGTAATTAATTGGGTGGAATGTTTCGCCGAGTTTTCGCAGGATGCGGGAAATGAATTGGATGCAGATTTGTTAGCTCAATCTCCCGAGTGGCAGCAGTTAATGCAGTGGACAATTCTCGGTACGCCAGCTTGATTGTGTTGATAGTCTATTAAGCTTTTACAGGACTTAATAAGTTGTGGGCGAGGACTGAAGTTCTCACTACAAACCAGCTTTTAACGAGTGGGAGTGTCCGGAGTGATCCGCCAGGGGCGACGGGCGGGAATTACCGAAAGCGCTCTTGTCACGAAAGAAGAGAAGAGAAAAAGCACTAGGTTTTTTGGGCAACGTGAAAAGCTGAAAGATAGGAAGCTTGGATGCTATTTCCGCAGTTTTTTTCTAGGGCTTGCCGCAAATTTACCAACAAATAGTTTCTCTTTTTATCATCCAGCCCTATGTACACTGAGTAAGTCTTCAAAAGTGCCAGATAATTTTCAATGCTGTAGGTAATTTCACACACTAACTGTTCGTAAATCAAACCCTCGAACAGCCGCGAGTGAATAACATTTTGTCCGAATTGTTTGATACTTTCTTCTTGATTTTCTCTTTCTTTGGCATGATATTCTGCGAGAGATGGAGCTTGAATTTGATAAACCTCATCCAAAACTCGGTAAACTTCATCCGGCGGCAAAACTCCCGCATTCCACAGCAAAATCAAAGAACCTTTATTTTTTAATGCAGCCGCCGTTTTTTGATACCGAATCTCCGGCGACACCCAGTGAAAAGAAGTCGCCGCCAGCACAGCATTGAATTTATCAGCCTCTAATTCCCACTCTTCAAATGTGAGATTTTGAATCTCTACAGATGGATAAGCTGCACAGTTTTGTCGTGCTAGCTGAGAAGCTTCTTGGCTGGGTTCGAGACAAAGCATTGAAAAGCCGAATTCAGCAAACGGAACAGTTGCGATTCCGGGGCCGCATCCGATTTCAAGAATGTTTGCACCCGCAGGAAGTTCAGCTAATTCGACAACGCGATTAATTAGTTGTTGAGGATAGCGCGGTCTTGTTTTGTTGTAAGCATCTGCGATTTCGCTGTACCAGTTTTTTCGCTGTTCGGAAGTGTAGGTAACGATGTATTTGCTATACCAATCTTGGGATTTTTCTGATTCTTTTACCATTTTTAAAATTTTATATATTTGCTGTTGCAATTAATTACCAGATGCTGGGGTTCCTATAAGAGAGCGCTACGCTAACGCTCAAGAGTGAGCAATGACAACGTATATATAGCAATCCTCTCATCAGTTGTAAAATCTTTCTCTTCTCTTCTCTTCCTTTGTGACAAGAGCGCTTACGCGCCGTTTCGCTAACGCACCTCGAAGTGGTAGGTTCTAAGTAATTGTATTAAAATGCGAAATTATGCTTTAGTTTCAGCTTGTGTAAAAATTGGCGACCACAGTTCAGAAATTGGCAATTCCCAACCAGGAAAAAGTTCGGGTACTGTCAAAATATCTTCATCTCCTAAGACAATCAGTTCACCTTCTTGACGATAAACTGTAACAGTTTCTTCATCCGGATCGATCAAAATTCCTACTTGCGCTCCGAGTTCTATAAAATGCTTAATTTTTTTTTCTAGCGGTTTAATGCGATCGCTCTGTGATTTAATTTCTACTACCAAGTCTGGGACTACTTCTGCGAAATAACGGGGACTTTGCCTGAGACGTGCGGCTCGGACAAAAGAAACATGAGGTGCTGTGAGGTTAGCATCAGGTAAAATCAAGCCCCCTGCGGAGCCAAAAACTCGACCCAAACGGCGGGGATTCACCCAAAGGAAAAGAAAGGCACTCAAGCGAATGCCAATTTCACTAGATACAATATCTGGCGGCCCGACAATGATAATCTTTTCGCTTTCTAGTTCAACTTGGTAGTCTTGATCGGCTTCTTTGAAGGTTTTTTGGACTTTTTCTAAGTCTTTGAGTCTCATCATACGATTTTAGATTTTAGATTTTAGATTTTAGATTTTAGATTTTGGATTTTAGATTGAATAATTATCTGCAACTGATGCACCATACATCATATTGGTTATTTATGAATTTGTAAGGTGCGTGAGTCGATTTTAGATTTTAGATTTTAGATTAAATAATTATCTGCAACTGACGCACTTTACATCATATTGGTTATTTATGAATTGGTAAGGCGTGTCAGTCTTTACCATATTTACAATTAGCAGAATTATCTGCAACTGACGCACGCTAGAGTTTGATTATTCCTTAGCAGAAAAGGAGTTGCCGCAGCTACAGCTTTGGGCGGCATTGGGATTGTGAAATCGGAAACCTCCGCCCATCAAGTCTTCTGAATAATCCAAGGTGAGTTCATTGAGATATTTTAAGTGCTGGGGGTCGATCGCAACGGAAATTCCCTCCGACTCGCATACAGCGTCTTCTGGGGCTGGCGTATCGTCAAATGCCATTGTATAAGACAAACCGGAGCAGCCGCGAGATTCCACGCCGAGACGAAATAAAGCATTGGGGTTCGGATGCTTCGACTTGAGGCGCGTTACTTCTATTGCTGCTGTTTTGCTCAGATGAATCATTATGGGTAATTGGTAATTGGTAATTGCTAATTGGTAATTGGTAATTGCTAATTTGGGAGTTGTGTGGAGTTTTGAGAATTTAGAGTGCGCCTAGCCCTGCACCTTACCCGGAAAATATAGGGTGCGCCGCAGCGCACCTTACCGCTATATCTTTAGCAACTGGAGTTACTTAGCCTTTTCATTACGAGCATAATCGTCTTGAAAGCGGATAATATCATCTTCTCCGAGATATTCGCCATTCTGCACCTCAATTAAAACCAACGGGATAACTCCCGGATTTTCCAGGCGGTGAGAAGTGCACTGAGGAACGTAGGTAGACTGATTTGTAAACAGAACAATTTCTGTTTCGCCGCAAGTAACTTTTGCAGTACCAGAAACCACGATCCAGTGTTCGCTGCGGTGGTGGTGCATTTGCAGGCTGAGGCGGTGTCCGGACTTAACTTCGATCCGCTTAATTTTATATCCTGGGCCTTCTTCTAGAGTCGTAAATGAACCCCAAGGCCGCAATTCTGTAGCGGCTATTCCGTTGGGTGCAGCAGGTGCGTGCAGAGTAGATACTTGAGAAATTTCTTGAATCTGTACCATGATTTTCACTCCTTGAGGATTGCTTGCTGAATCCTTTGGTAAACGACGTTGGGTTTGGATATTAGCTAATTTATCTTTAAAACCGAAGTCCGATCGCGCGAACCGGTTAGCGGACTGTAGAGTTTTGCACTTTTGTATGCTCTGCCCGATCGACCCACCTTGACCACCATAGCAAAATCATCACAGCAGTTGTCACCCCCTATTTGCGATCGCCCCAATCTACATCAAATCTTCATTCTCAAAAGCCTGTGCTTTAAAGAAGCTTAACGGGGAGAGGGGAGAGGGGGGAGTGGGAGGGGGGAGTGGGACAGGGGAAGAGAGGGGGAGAGGGGGGAGTGGGGACAGGGGGACAGGCGGAGACAGGGAGAGGGAGATAATTTTTCTTCTGACTAATGACTAATGACTCATGGCTAATGAATCATGACTGCTGAGATATAAGAATTTTCTTAAGCTTAAAAGTTACAAGCAAACATGATTAGAAAATACAGATTAGGTACAATAAAAAGCTCGGTACTCTGTCGATACCAATTTTTTCGTCACTTTTAGGAAAACATCAAAATGAACAGCAACGAACTGCCAGCAAAACAAGGCCTATACGATCCGCAGTTCGAGCACGATGCTTGCGGAGTCGGATTTATTGTACACATGAAGGGTAACAAATCCCACGAAATTGTCGAGCAGGCACTGACAATCCTGCTGAACCTCGACCACCGGGGCGCGTGCGGCTGCGAACCCAACACCGGAGACGGGGCGGGTATTTTGATGCAGGTGCCCCACAAGTTTCTCAAGAAAGTAACCGCGGCCCTAAACATCGAACTTCCAGAAGCCGGCGAGTACGGTGTTGGCGCGATTTACTCGTCGCCGAATCGAACTGAACGCGAAAACGGCCAACGCATTTTTGCAGAAATCGCCGCCGAAGAAGGCCAGGAAGTGCTGGGCTGGCGCGATGTTCCCACAGATAACTCGTCCCTCGGCGACACCGCCAAATCTAGCGAACCCTTCATGCAGCAAGTGTTCCTCCGGCGCGCCGCAGGTATCGATGAGGCGGCTTTCGAGCGGAAACTGTACGTCATCCGCAAGCGTGCTCACAATGCCATCCGCAGGACTAACACAGATCCCTACTGGTACAATTCCACACTCTCCTGCCGGACGATCGTATACAAAGGTATGTTAATGCCGGTGCAAGTCGGCGATTACTATCCCGACTTGCACGACCCCGACCTGGAAAGCGCTCTAGCCCTAGTTCACTCGCGCTTCAGCACGAATACTTTTCCAAGCTGGGAACGATCGCACCCTTACCGCTACATCGCCCACAACGGCGAAATTAACACGATGCGCGGCAACATTAACTGGATGCACGCGCGGCAATCGCTGTTCGAGTCGGAACTATTCGGCGATGACTTAAAGAAAATCCCCAATTTAATCAATATCGAAGGCAGCGACTCGACGATTTTTGACAATGCTTTGGAATTGCTGACTTTGGCAGGGCGTTCTTTGCCGCACGCTGTAATGATGATGATTCCCGAACCTTGGACGGCCCACGAGTCGATGAGTGACGAGAAAAAAGCTTTCTACGAATACCATTCTTGCTTGATGGAACCTTGGGACGGCCCAGCTTCGATCGCATTTACCGATGGTACTTCGATCGGGGCCGTGCTCGATCGCAACGGTTTGCGCCCTTCCCGCTACTGCGTTACCAAAGACGACTTGGTAATTATGGCCTCGGAAGCGGGAGTTTTGCCGATCGCCCCAGAACGAATTGCATCCAACGGCCGCTTGCAACCGGGGCGGATGTTCCTGGTAAATACCGAGGAAGGCCGCATCGTCTCTGACGAAGAAATTAAGACCAAAATCGCCACAGAACACCCGTACCGCCAGTGGATCGACCAGCACATGGTCGAAATCGCCAAACTGAAAGATGCGCCGGCATTGCCAGAATCCGACCCCGAAACATTGATCCAGCGCCAGATGGCTTTCGGGTATACGTTTGAAGAACTGCGGTTGCTGTTAGCGCCGATGGCGAAAGATGGCGTGGAAGCTGTGGGCGCGATGGGTGCGGATACGCCGCTGGCGGTGCTTTCCAACCGCCCAAAATTGCTTTACGAATACTTCCAGCAGTTGTTTGCTCAAGTTACCAATCCGCCGATCGATTCTATCCGCGAAGAAATTGTAACTTCTGCCGAAACTACGATCGGCGCTGAACGCAATTTGCTCAAACCAGAACCGGAAAGCTGTCATTTGATTGAACTGAAAACGCCCATTCTCAGCAATGAAGAATTAGCTAAGCTCAAACACGTAAATGAGGGCAATTTCCGGTCGATTACACTACCGATTTTGTTTGACCCCAAAAGCGGGGTAAAAGGTCTTGAACAAGCCTTAGAAGAGGTTTTTGCAGCAGCAGACAGCGCGATCGCCTCCGGGGTGAATATCATCATTTTGAGCGATCGGGGAATCAGTCCAGACAAAGCCGCAATTCCGGCGCTGCTGGCAGTTGCGGGCCTGCACCACCACTTGATCCGCAAAGGTACGCGCACGCGGGCGGGACTCGTGCTCGAATCCGGCGAACCGAGGGAAGTGCATCACTTTGCGACACTTATTGGATATGGTTGCGGCGCGATTAATCCGTATTTGGCCTTTGAGACGATCGCCAATTCGATCCGCGAAGGATTGCTGCTAAATGTCGAGTACAAAACAGCTTGCAAAAACTACGTCAAAGCCGCAACTAAAGGCGTGACGAAAGTTGCCTCGAAAATTGGGATTTCCACAATTCAAAGTTATCGCGGCGCGCAGATTTTTGAGGCAATCGGCTTGAACAAATCCGTAGTCGATAAATACTTTGCTTGGACAGCCTCCCGGATTGAAGGCGTAGACCTCGAAGTCATCGCCCAAGAAGCAATTTTACGCCATACCCACGCATTCCCAGACCGCCCAGCCAGCGGAAATACTCTGGATGTCGGCGGCGAATATCAGTGGCGGAAAGGAGGCGAGGGGCATTTGTTTAGTCCGCAGACAATTCACGCGCTGCAAAATTCGGTGCGCGAGGGCAGTTATACGCTTTTCAAACAGTATTCTGGGCTGGTTAATGAACAAAACCAGCAGCATTTTACCTTGCGCGGTTTGTTGCAATTCAAACAGCGGGAATCGATACCCATTGAGGAAGTTGAGCCGATCGAATCTATTCTCAAACGCTTTAAAACTGGGGCGATGAGTTACGGCTCGATTTCTAAAGAAGCCCACGAATCGCTAGCAGTAGCGATGAACCGCATTGGTGGCAAATCGAACACCGGTGAAGGTGGCGAAGATCCCGATCGCTACACTTGGACGAACGATCGGGGCGACTCGAAAAACAGCGCGATCAAACAGGTTGCTTCCGGGCGTTTCGGCGTTACCAGCTTGTACCTTTCCCAAGCGCGGGAACTGCAAATCAAGATGGCGCAAGGCGCGAAACCTGGTGAAGGCGGACAGTTGCCCGGTAAAAAAGTATACCCGTGGATTGCGAAGGTGCGGAACTCGACTCCGGGTGTGGGTTTGATTTCGCCTCCTCCTCACCACGACATTTATTCGATCGAAGATTTGGCCGAATTGATTCACGACTTGAAAAATTCCAACCGGGAAGCGCGGATCAGCGTGAAACTCGTGTCGGAAGTGGGAGTCGGGACGATCGCCGCCGGGGTTGCGAAAGCCCACGCCGATGTCGTGTTGATTTCCGGCTACGACGGGGGTACCGGCGCTTCGCCGCAAACTTCGATCAAACACGCGGGATTACCTTGGGAATTGGGACTGGCGGAAACTCACCAAACTTTGGTTCTCAACAATCTCCGCAGCCGGATTGTGGTGGAAACTGACGGTCAAATGAAAACTGGTCGCGATGTAGTAATTGCTGCACTGCTTGGCGCTGAGGAATTCGGTTTTGCTACCGCGCCGCTGGTGACATTGGGCTGCATCATGATGCGCGTTTGCCACCTGAACACTTGCCCGGTGGGCGTAGCGACCCAAGACCCGCTGCTGCGGAAAAACTTTACCGGCGACCCCGAGCACACGGTAAACTTTATGACCTTCGTGGCGCAGGAAGTCCGGGAAATTATGGCGCAGTTGGGCTTCCGCACGCTGAATGAAATGGTTGGCCGCACTGATGTTTTAGAACCTCAGCAAGCTGTGGAACACTGGAAGGCTAAGGGTTTGGATTTCTCGAAAATCCTTTATCAGCCGGAGGTTGGGGCGGATGTCGGGCGCTATTGTCAGATGGCGCAGGATCACGGGTTGGAAAAGTCGATGGATATGACGGTGTTGTTGGATTTGTGCAAAGGTGCGATCGAAAACGGCGAAAAAGTCCACGCCAAACTGCCAATTACCAACATCAACCGGGTTGTCGGCACAATTCTCGGCAACGAAATCACCAAACGCCACTGGGAAGGTTTGCCGGATGACACGGTGCACCTGCACTTCCAAGGCAGCGCTGGGCAAAGCTTTGGCGCATTCGTGCCCAAGGGTGTCACCCTGGAGCTCGAAGGCGAAGCTAACGACTATTTGGGCAAAGGGCTCAGCGGCGGCAAAATCATCCTGTATCCGTCGCAGGCTTCTACCTTTGTCGCGGAAGAAAACGTGATTGTCGGTAACGTAGTGCTTTACGGCGCGACATCCGGCGAGGTGTTCATCCGAGGGATGGCGGGCGAACGTTTTGGGGTGCGTAACTCCGGCGTGAATGCAGTAGTTGAAGGTGTGGGCGATCACGGTTGCGAGTACATGACTGGCGGCAAAGTTGTAGTTTTGGGTGAAACCGGGCGCAATTTTGCAGCGGGTATGAGTGGCGGTGTGGCTTACATTTTGGATGAGGCGGGGGATTTTGCTACTCGCTGCAATATGTCGATGGTGGATTTGGAAAAACTGGAGGATGTTGAGGAGATTAATGATTTGCGGCAGATGCTTCAGACTCACGTTGATTTGACTGGAAGTGCGAAAGCATCGAAGGTTCTGGCTGCGTGGGATGAGATGGTGCCGGTGTTTGTGAAGGTGATGCCGAGGGATTATAAGCGGGTGTTACAGGCTATTGAAAGGGCGATCGCATCGGGTTTAAGCGGTGATGATGCGCTGACGGCTGCGTTTGAAGAAAACGCTCGCGATGTCGCCCGGATTGGCGGCAGCTAGGGTTTAGCATCTAGTCCAAGAAACCGGGTTTCTGCGATAATTTTGGTATCTTACCGAGATTTAGGAAGAAACCCGGTTTCTGACTCCCGCGCACCATCCAAGAAACCGGGTTTCTGCGATGGTTTTGGCATCTCACGCCCGATTTTGGAAAGAAACCCGGTTTCTGAAGCCTCCGCGCCCCAAATCCAAGAAACCGGGTTTCTGCGATAATTTTGGCATCATCGCCGAGATTGTGGAAAGAAACCCGGTTTCTGAGTCCCACACCTACCCTCCGATCTGCCAAATGCCGCGTCGCCAAGTTATCTTACAAGCGGGTAATTACTACCATGTTTATAACCGAGGTAATAATCGTCAGCTTATCTTTTTTGAGCGAGACAACTATGTTTATTTTTTACGCCAATTAAGAAACCATCTGATTGCGAATGGTGTAGATATTATTGCGTATTGTTTGATGCCGAATCACTATCATTTATTAGTTTACCTGAAAACGGAGCATTTTTCCAAGCTGATGCAGGCGTTTACTCTGTCTTATGCCAAGGCTATCAATAAACGCTATCAAAGGGTGGGTTCATTGTTTCAGGATCGGTTTCAGGCGATTCATGTAGATAGAGAAGAGTATTTATTACACTTAACTCGCTATATTCACTTAAACCCAGTCTGTGCTAATTTAGTTGAAAAAGCAGAGGATTGGGAGTTTTCTAGCTATCAAGAATATATTGATTTGCGCCGGGGAAGTTTACCTAAAATAGATGGAGTGCGATCGCAATTTCAGTCAGCAGATGCTTATCGTTACTTTTTAGAAGATTTAACTAGCGATCGATTAATCCAGCATTTAACATTTGAAGAATAGAAACAAACCGCCTTTCTACCCAAATCCAAGAAACCGGGTTTCTGCGATAATTTTGGCATCTCACGCCCGATTTAGTGAAGAAACCCGGTTTCTGACTCCCCGCGCGATCGCCCAACCATCCAAGAAACCGGGTTTCTGCGATAATTCTGGCATCCTCACGCCCGATTTTGGTAAGAAACCCGGTTTCTGAACCCCACGCGATCGCCCAACCATCCAAGAAACCGGGTTTCTGCGATAATTCTGGCATCCTCACGCCCGATTTTGGTAAGAAACCCGGTTTCTGAACCCCGCGCGATCGCACATCTCTACTAATTGCCATCTGAAATAAGCTCGATATTCACAAGTTAACAGAGGACGATATAAACTGTAGTTTAGACTAAATAAAGATGAGAACGGTGGCCAAAGAAGAACTAGAGCCACCGCGCCGGGAGAGAATAAGGGTGAAAAATAAAACCTATCCACTCCTTAAATGAACA
>JACJNY010000030.1 GCA_014695295.1 Microcoleus sp. FACHB-61
GGAAGAAGGAAGAAGGAAGAAGGAAGAAGGAAGAAGGAAGAAGGAAGAAGGAAGAAGGAAGAAGGAAGAAGGAAGAAGGAAGAAGGAAGAAGGAAGAAGGAAGAAGGAAGAAGAAAAAAAATTAGTTATCTAGGAGAGAAGTCAGAAGCAATCGACCGCATGGATAAAGTGCAATTAAGAACGTCCTAAACGTCCCAACAAAAACTTCTCTTCTTTTCTCTTGCTTTGGGGTCTAGCGCTAACGCGCCTTCGCGGTTGGTTAAAAAACAAATCTGGTTCACCAATAATTCCGACTAGAAATTAAAAAAAACTGAAGTCCTGACTACAAACTTTAAACTAAATACCGCTTATAAAACGATGGGGACTCAAAAGATTTTCCGGGTCAAACTGCTGTTTGATCCGGCGCATTAAATCGATCGCACTTCCATTATAGCCCCAAACATCTAACTGTTGCTTGATGTCGGCCGGCGCTGCTAAAACAGTCAGAAAACCGCCTTTGGCTTCGCACCCTCTGCGTACCTGCAACAACGTGTCCGCAGTGGCATTCTCAAACCGCAAAACCCCCAAACCGCTGCCTGCATGAATCAAAGCGTCCTGTACCGGCAATTCGTTAATGGCCGTTACAGCTTCCGACGGTCTGATTCCTATTTTGCAAATAATTGCCGACTTGGTGCCAGAATCCCACATTGTTTCTGGCAATCTTTGCCATAACTGATACTCATCATTTTCGCAGCAGCTAGTGCCTTGCAAACCCAACTTTTCGCCAACTTCCAGCAAGCGGGCTGATTGTTGTTTAACACTTTCTGCGATACTTTGAAATCTGACGATTAATCCCGTGCCCTTTCCTAAGCCTAATTTTGCGACTAACTGCGGCGACAGCAAATCGATCGCACTTGGTGTCAAAGCAGAGGATAATAAGATTTGAGCCGTTTGGGACAAAGCATTAACTTCCCCTGTCAGCACTACGGTTCCCGATGATTCAGGCAGCGGATAAACTCGAAAAGTTACTTGACTGATGACCCCCAATGTGCCGTAAGCACCAGTAAACAGTTTCATCAAGTCGTAACCGGCGACATTTTTAACAACTCGACCCCCGGCTACCGCAATTTTACCGTCCGATCGCACAAAGGTAATTCCCAGCAGCAAATCGCGAACCCCGCGATAGCGATGCCGCAAGGAACCCGCATCAGCAGTAGCGACAATGCCGCCCAAAGTTGCCTGTTGCGGATACGCCGGATCGATCGGCAAAAATTGACCTGATGCCCCTAAAATTTGCTGCAAATCGGCAAACTTCATTCCCGCTTCCGCAGTCACGGTTAAATCGCCCACAGCGTGTTCTACAAGCCGGTTCAGACGCGAAGTGCTGACAGCCACAAGCCCCGCTGCATCAGGAGATCCCTCTAAATCCCCCTTAAAAAGACCCACTTTGAGTGAATTCTCCCTAGGGGAGTCAAATTTAACTAAACCGCCCCAATCAAGTTTGCTGCCGCTGCCACAAGGCAAGACTGCACAGCGATTTTGCCCAGCCCAAGCAATGACAGCCGCCAGTTCTTCTTGAGTATTCGGGTAAACGGTACAATCTATGTTCGTGCCCGGGGCAACTGCTTTTTCTACTCGTTCTTGCCAAAATACCTCTGTGTACTGTCGCAGACAGATCCCAGCAGTGCCGACAATACTTTCTAATTCTTGTGTGTTAACGTACTTTTCGGTAGAAAAAGATTTCATGAAGATTATCAGACGCCCGGTAAAAAAAATTATCAAAACACTGCCTAAAACCATTAAATATTAATACGGGCCCGATATTCAAAACATGAAGAAACAAATGTCTCAAAACCGAATTTCTCTGGGAATTACCGGTCTCAACGAAGTGATTGGCGGCGGGCTAATTTCTCAACGCTCTTATCTGGTGCGCGGCGGCCCGGGTACTGGCAAGACTACACTGGGCTTTCACTTTTTGGCAGCAGGTGTGGCTCTGGGAGAAACGCCCCTGTTTATTACTTTAGGAGAACCGGAAGCGCAATTGCGCGCCAATGCCGCAAGTCTCGGTTTTGATATGGAAGCGATGGCGTTCCTCGATTTGAGCCCATCCTCAGAATTTTTTACCCAAGTTCAGACTTATGACATTTTCTCCCCCTCCGAGGTTGAGCGAGAACCGACTACACAAAAGATTATCGAGCGAGTCGAAGCTGTCAAGCCACAACGGGTGTTTTTGGACGCAATCACTCAATTTCGCTACTTAGCTGCGGATGAGTTTCAGTTTCGCAAGCAAGTTCTGTCTTTTCTGCGGTTTTTGGTGGAAGGGGGGGCGACGGTGGTGTTCACCTCCGAAGGCACTTCAAGTGCTCCCGATGACGATTTGCAATTCATCAGCGACGGAGTAATTTATTTAGAACTGCGCCCTGAAGGACGCACCCTGTCTGTCACCAAGCTGCGAGGCTCCAACTTCCGCAGCGGCCGCCATTCGCTCCGCCTGACTCAGACTGGTATGGAGGTATTTCCGCGACTGCTTCCAGACAACTTTCAACAGGATTTTGTTGCTGAAGCGATTTCTTCTGGGGTTCCAGAAATCGACGAACTACTGCACGGGGGACTGGAACGGGGGACTGTGACGGTGATTAGCGGGCCTAGCGGCGTTGGTAAAACGACGGTGGGGATTCAGTTTATGAAGGAAGCCGCAGGAAGGGGGGAGCGATCGGTAGTTTACATTTTTGAGGAGTCAAGTTCTACTCTGCGGCAGCGCTGCGAATCAGTTAACATCCCGGTTGGGGCGATGATGGGGCAAGGAAGTCTTTCGGTGATACCCGTGGAACCTTTGCTTTACTCGCCGGATCAGTTTGCCTGTATGGTACGCCAGGAGGTGGAGCAGGAAAAGACGCGGATTGTGATGATTGACAGTATTTCTGGCTATCAGCTTTCGATGCAGGGGCAAGATTTGGTGAACAATTTGCACGCTTTGTGTAAGTATCTGAAGAATATGGGAGTCACCGTTATCTTGATTAATGAGGTAGAAGCCATTAGCGGAGATTTTCGGCTGACCGAGATCGGAATTAGCTATTTGGCGGATAATCTTCTGTTTATACGCTATCTGGAACGCCAACTGCATAATAGGACAGAAATCCGCAAGGCGATCGGAGTAATTAAAAAACGAGTCAGCAATTTCGAGAGAACTCTGCGAGAACTTGATATTACTCGCTACGGCATCAAAGTCAGCAAACCGATAGCGGGGCTGCGCGGCATTTTGAGTTCGGCGCCGGTGTGGATTGAGGGGGGAGCGGATGAAGATTGAATCGGGGTTTGTCGTGTTTTTTTTGGGCAATTGCCGCTAATTTTGCCGTGAATCTACTAATCAGTAGGGTGCGCACCGCGCACCTCACCACTAGCCTAATTCCTGCAAAAATTAAATATATTGGTAAAATTGTGTATTTTCCGAGTTTTATAGCAGTTTTCAAGTCTCTGAAATACAGTATGGGCACAGGGCACGGGGCCGTGTCCTGTGCGCGAACATCTGTAATTCACTCAACTGAAAACCAATGTAATAGCTCGCCGAAAAATAAGCTAATACCAGATTTAAAAAAGACTTTAAATTTATGCAAGCTCCAAACCCATATATAATCAGCCATTCCAAATTCTTCAATTCTTGAATTTCAAATCTAAAATGGTATAATCCGTATTCATAGGAAGCTGATAAATGACTGGCAACTCAATAATTTTAGCCGTAGACCGCAATCAGCGAAACTTGGAACTATTAGCACAATTTCTCAACAAAGAAGGATACCAGATGATCGCGGCTTATAACTTTGAAGACGTTGCACAAGCCATCAGTCAGCCTGCTAGGATCGGGATGGCTTTAGTAGATATTTCTGGTTTCGACCGCCGGATTTGGGAGTGCTGCGAACAACTGCGAAATCACCAAATCCCTTTTTTGATACTCTCGCCCAAACAAAGCGCTGCCATTCAGCACGAAAGCCTCTGCCACGGTGCTCGGAATATATTGGTAAAACCTTTGATAGTTAGAGATTTGCTGGGAATTGTGCACAGCTTGCTAGGAGAATCTGCGTGAGTCAAATTTTATTGCTTGTCGAACAGAAAGAAAATCGTCGCCTGTTATTAGAATGGCTAGCAGTTTACTATGAGGTATTGCTGCCACACTCAACAGAAAATAGTGAGGAATTCTTACCATTTAATCAATCTTTTGACCTGGCGATAATTGACGGTATTTCCCTGAAACGCCACTGGCAATGGGTTGCCGCCCAAAAACAGGCAGAACACCCGGTATGCTTGCCTTTTCTTTTGATTACATCCCGCTCGGATGTAGGGATGGCAACGCAATTTATTTGGCAAAGTATTGACGATTTGATTATCGCTCCGATCGAGAAGATTGAATTACAAGCGCGGGTGGAGATTTTGCTGCGATCGCGCCAGTTGTCTTTAACTCTTAAATTGTCTCACGACCAACTCGATCGCACTTTGCAAACAGCCCAAGAGCTCAACGAGATGAAAACATCTTTGCTGTACATGATTGCCCACGACGTTCGCAATCCTTTGAATTTCATCATCGGCACTACACAACTTCTTACCAAGTACAAGTTGACATTAACAGAGGAGAAAACACAAGAACTGTTAGACAAAACTGAAGCAGCCGCCAAAGGTATCGATCAGTTATTAGACGATGTTCTGCTGCTGGGGCGTGTTGAGTCAGGACAAGCCGGGTTTTGCTTGCTACCGCTAGACTTAGCAAAGTTTTGTAATGAGTTGGTAGGGGAATTTCAGAGCAGCCTGAAGTTGAAACCTCAAACCGATCGGGTGACGCTGATTTTTGTGAATCACAACTGTCAATCGGCGATGGCGTCTTTGGAGGTAAGTTTGCTCAGGCGCATTCTGGGCAATTTGCTGTCAAATGCTATTAAGTATTCTCCCCCAAATACCGAAGTCATCTTTGAGTTAAAAGTTACTGAAACCAAGGCTATTTTTTCGGTACAGGATGCAGGCATTGGCATACCTGTAGCAGACCAAGGACGGCTGTTTGATTCATTTTATCGGGGTAAAAATGTCGGTAGAATTCCCGGTACTGGACTGGGGCTGAGCATTGTTAAAAAATGCGTAGACTTGCACAATGGCGAAATTACTTTGATCAGTGAAGAAGGCGTCGGCAGTACATTTACAGTAACGCTGCCGATCGCACAACCTCGAAAAAAGCAAATCTCGCCTGCAACGCCTTAAACTAGATGCAGGCATTATCTTGGGATTTCAAGACGGGATTTTTCGCAGGGATGATGAATGGCTGGTTGCTCATTTTTATTACAACACCGATGGGACGCTTCTGATGGTTTTTTCGTGGGCAATTGCAGCGGAAATTTATCATGCTCGCTCGCACCGCTGGCGGAAAATTCACACTGTTTTAAACTGCATCGCGCTGCTGCTATTTCTCTGTCTAAGAGTAACGGGTTCTCGCGATTTATTGGAAATTCGTTTAAGCTGGCAAAAATAACTCATTTATCACTGGGAGTTCAAAAATTAAACTTGTCCGAAACCCGCGCCAAAATACAGTAAAATACTTTCTTTTATGTTCGTTATTACTTTTTTATAGTGACTAATTCAAAGTTCTAAAGGAGCAATAGCGTTAAACAAGTTTTCTAGAATAAATCGCAGCAAAGATTGAGTTGCTAATATTAAACCTAATCGAGCTTGGGCGAGTTTTGGCTGTTCTATTTTAACTTTACCCCAAATTCGGCACTGGCTGTAAAAAATCTGAAAGGCTTCGCTCAAACTATTGGCTAATTTGAAATAATTGATAGGTATTTTGCGGTCTTTTACCTCAAAAATAGGATATAAATTGTCTAGCACAGTTAACAGTTGCGAAATTAAATTGCATTCGGCTGGATGCACTAACCGCAGTCGATCGCCATCGTCAATCCAAGGAATAGGATTTGGACTCGCCAGCGACCAAATTTGCGGCGCTGTCGCGACATCCGGCTGCGCGATCGAAATGATGCGATCGCGGTGGGCCATTCGCAGCAGGGAACAGCAGCGCGCGTGGCTGTACTGAATCGGAAATAGCCGATCGGCTGACACAACAGGAGATAATATTCGAGATTCTGGAAGTGGGAGGTTCGTTTGAGCTAAACGCTGCAACCAGACGGCTAAACCTGCATCAGTCAACTCCAGCTCAATAATTGCCGCCGGCGCGACTTTAACCACGAAATCTGGGTAGCACAGCGGTTCGAGAGTTTCGGCAAGCTGTGCCGCGATTGTCTGCGGTGTCTGCTGCCAAGTTTTAGCCAATTTCAGGGCGATCGCAGACACGTACAGCACCCGCGCGCTATTTTTACTTCTATTTAACGGAATTTCCCCTAGTGTCCCCTGCTGGCCGATCGCCCTTTGGAACCTGGAAAGCAAGAAACACTTCAATGTAATTTCCGAGCACTGGGAGATATTTGCTGTATCCATATCGGCCGATCCTACGGTAACACCGACGGGCGACTGTTACCGCTTGCACTGTTCTTGTACGTTAAACTGCTGATGTCAGAGATGGGCGATCTGCTCCCCCTGGCGTGGCTACATCGAATTAATCTGCTTTCTAGCGGTTTTTTTGCTAAATATACAATAATTTACGATAAATTTTTTGCTGAAATCTACCATTTTGATGTATTTTTTGCTACATTGAATTTTTTGGTAAAACTAAGAAAAGTTAGCACAGTTAAGAAGCGTGCAAGCTCGATCGGGGGTTGGTGGTCTCACTTTGTATCCTACTGTTGGCAGAAGCTGTTTTTCTCACTGATTAAATATATCCCAGAGCCTCACCTATGCAATCAACTTCCACACCTCTAGAGACTATCGATCGACCGTTTATCACTTGGCAGCGAATTATCGACTGGGCCCAGGAACACTACCGCTGCCGGACTTTTAGCAAAGATGAGCGGATTCCCGCAAGACCCGGACTGCTGTATTTAGTCCAAAAAGGTTCTGTGCGACTCGTAGGTAGCGCTCAAGTTAGCGCTGCGGCGGCGAAGTCGAAATCCGTTGACAAAACTACAGAAGAAGCTTTTTTGGGCTTCGTCGGCGCAGGCCAGCCCTTTGAACTGGTTGCTCAGTCTCCGTTTACTCTCCAAGCTTACGCCCACGCCGATCAAACTCACGTAGTGTGGATGTACTGGCACGACTTGGATAATTGGCCTCACTTCCGCAGGGAAATTTTGGATGCGTTTCGCTACCAACACCAGCGGAAACTTCTCTGGTTGAGCACTTTGGGACAGCGCCGGACGATCGACCGACTGCTGGGATTTCTCACTTTATTGATCGAAGAGTTCGGCGAACCTTACGTAGGTGATACAGAACCGGATGTGGTTCGGGGCTACCGGCTACCTTGGGCCTTGACTCACGCTCAAATTGGCAGCGCGATCGGCTCGACGCGGGTGACGGTGACGCGGCTGATGGGTAAGCTGCGATCGAAAGGTTTGATTAATACTGAGGATGATAATTTAATCTGTTTGCCGGCTAAGTCTAACCCCCAAAAGACAAAAAACCAAAAGCAGGACGTAGAAGATTCCTTGGAAGATTCCTTGGAAGATTCCCTGGAAGATTCCCTGGAAGATGAAGATTCTATCGAAGAATCTGCATAAAACCGTGCGGGAAATTGCCAACAAACAGCGCGTCACTATTAGTTTTGGGCAGTCGCGCTCGATCGCTCGACAGTGTACGGTCAACCACCCACCACTAATCGGAGTACCGATATAGTGGGGGCTTGAAAAAGCCAAGTTGACCAGTCTAAGTGTTAAATCACTACGTTTAAGGCAAGTGTTAAAGACCTACCAGAGAATGCGTTGCTAGTTCTCTGCTCTAGAACTTAAAAGTTAAACAAGTGTAAGGGTTAAGCCAGTGCTTTTAAGATAGTTACCGACCTTAAACATTGACGAAGCGAACATTACCCCGAAAGGGAGGACTTAAAAAATGTCTAATTTTGTTTTTGTACTTGATACCCAAAAACGACCGCTCAATCCAATCCACCCAGGAATAGCTCGTAAGTTGCTAACTAATGGCAAAGCCGCTGTTCTTAAAAGGTATCCATTCACACTAATTCTCAAAGTAGAGGTAACAGCAACCCGAAAACCAATCACTCTTAAAATAGACCCTGGTTCTAGAACCAGCGGGTTCGCATTAGTGCAAGGGGAAAAAGTAATCTTTGGTGCAGAACTAACTCACCGAGGTCAAGCTATTAAAGCCAGCCTTGAATCTCGTCGTTCATTGCGTAGAGTCCGGAGGAATCGCCATACTCGCTATCGTCCAGCTAGATTTCTAAATAGGACTCGCCCTAAAGGTTGGCTAGCGCCAAGTTTGCAACACCGCGTTGAAACAACTCTAACATGGGTGACTAGATTGATGAAACTTGCCCCCATTGCCTCTATTGTTCAAGAACTTGTACGCTTCGACTTACAACAATTAGAAAACCCAGAAATTTCTGGAATCGAGTACCAGCAAGGCGTTTTGTGTGGCTACGAGGTTCGGGAATACTTGCTCAACAAGTGGGATAGAAAGTGTGCTTACTGTGGTGTTACAAATACACCATTACAAGTCGAACATATTCATCCTAAAGCTAAGGGTGGTTCTAATCGCATTTCTAATCTTTGCCTTGCTTGTGAAAAGTGCAATATCAAGAAAGGAACTCAAAATATTGAGCAATTCCTGTCTAAAAAGCCAGAGGTTTTAAAAGGGGTTTTGTCTCAAGCAAAGCGTTCTTTAAAAGACGCGACAGCAGTCAATTCAACTCGTTGGGCATTATTTAATCGGCTTAGCATGACTGGTTTGCCTGTTTCTACTGGCAGTGGCGGATTAACAAAGTTCAATCGCACTCGATTAAGTCTAGCTAAAACTCACTGGTTAGATGCAGCTTGTGTTGGGAACGTTGAATCGCTGAAAATTTTAACAAACAAGGCGTTGTTAATTAAAGCTACTGGGCAGGGGACGCGCCAAATGTGTCGTACCGATAAGTTTGGATTTCCATGTCGCTATGTTCCCAGGCTTAAGTTTGTTAAAGGTTTTCAAACTGGAGATATTGTCAAAGCAATCGTTACTTCTGGCAAGAAAGTTGGTAAATATGTTGGGCGTGTTGCCGTTAGAACGAGTGGTTCATTTAATATTTCCGCATCAGAATTGGTGTCAGGGGTTAGCCACAAATATTGTTCAATTATTCACAGAAAGGATGGTTATTCGTATGCAGCATAAACCTTGTCCCCCTTGGACTCCCACCACTGACCTGAGTAAGGTGAGCGTGGGGGTCTCCAAGGGGGAAGACAGATGAATTGCGTAAACTTTTCCCGTTCTCCAAAGGTGCGACTGACAATGACCGATGACAAGCAAAAATCTTCAATCCCGAACAATCAGCAACGGGTGGTATTCTGCGACTTTGACGGCACGATAACTGTTGAAGAAACTTTTGTGGCTATGCTCAAGCATTTCGCACCGGAACTGTCGTCTCAACTGATGCCTGAAATATACGCTAGAAGGCTGAGTTTGCGATCGGGAGTGCGGCAGTTACTAGAGTCTATTCCCTCGGAACGTTACGGGGAAATTGTGGAATTTTCTAGGGGAAAGCTGATGCGGCCGGGATTGTTGGAACTGCTGGATTTTTTGGACGAGCGAAAGGTAGATTTTGCGATCGTTTCCGGCGGTCTTCGGATCATGGTAGAGACGGTAATGGGCGATTTGGTACACCGGGCGAGGGTTATTTACGCTGTGGATGTGGACGCTAGCGGCCCTCGCTTGCAAGTCAATTCTGAGTTTGAAGGAGATGAGGAATTGGTGTCTAAGGTGCGGGTGATGGGCCAGCACCCGGCCCAGGAACAGGTGGCAATCGGAGATTCGCTGACGGATTTTAACATGGCTTTGCAGGCTTCGTCGGTGTTTGCGCGCGATCGGCTTGCGGAGTATCTAGACGAACAGCAAAAGCCTTATACTAAATGGGATAATTTTTTTGACGTGTTGGAAAGTTTGTCCCAGAAATGGAATTGAAACTAAACTAGCAATTGCGCCCAAAAAATCCGACTATACCAAAAATTCGGGGTTAGAGCCTCCCCCTTCTAGGGGGACTTTTATTAATTGATCTATTCCTATGATGGATATGTTATCATAGGAATAACAGGAGAAAAAAAGATGCTAACTCTAGAATTTAAGATTTATGCAAAACCGAACCAATTTCAAGCGATTGATGAAGCGATTAGAATTTGTCAATTCATTCGCAACAAGTCTATTCGCTTGTGGATGGATGGTGGGGCTAAATCTTGGTTCGATCTTTCTAAGTACTGTGCGATTTGGGCTAAAGAGTTTGACTTTGCAAACAAGTTAGGCGCAATGGCTCGGCAAGCAAGTGCAGAAAGAGCGTGGGCTAGTATTTCTCGATTCCATGAAAACGTCAAAAAAGGGATTAAAGGGAAAAAAGTTGGTTTCCCACAGTTCCAAAAAGACTGCCGTTCTGTGGAGTACAAGACCAATTCTTGGAAACTCTCAGCAGATAGAAAGTCAATCACCTTTACCGATAAATGCGGGATTGGCAGATTAAAGTTAAAAGGCACTCGTGACCTAAATTTCTATCAGCCAGAGCAGATTAAACGGGTGAGACTGGTTAAAAGAGCAGATGGATATTACACTCAATTTTGCATTCAAGTAGACAGAATTGAGTTAGCCCCATCAACAGGGAAAACTATCGGATTAGATGTAGGGCTAAAGGAGTTTTACACCGATTCAAATGGCGAAATGATTCCTAATCCTAGATTTCTGCGTCAGGGTGAAGTGCAGTTAAAACGTGCTCAACGCTTAGTAAGTCGGAAAACAAAAGGGAGTTCAAATCGCCGCAAAGCTAGAGTGATTTTAGGTAAGCGACACCTCAAAATAAGTAGGCAACGTAAAGACCATGCTATCAAGTTAGCAAGGTGCGTAATCACATCAAACGATGTAGTAGTTTATGAAGATTTGAGGGTGTCCAACCTGGTTAAAAATCATTGTCTGGCAAATTCAATTAGCGATGCTTCTTGGTATCAGTTCAGAATGTTCTTAGAATATTTTGGAAAAGTGTTTGGTCGGATTACCATTGCAGTAAACCCTGCTTGCACTAGCCAAGAATGTAGTAAATGCGGTGAAATCGTTAAGAAGTCTCTATCCACTCGTACTCATATTTGTAAATGTGGATGCGAAATCGATAGAGATCATAATGCTGCAATTAACATCCTGAATCGCGGGATAGGTACGACAGGTCATGTCGGAACTTCGATCCTAGAGATCGTAAACGCTTAGGGAGACTAGACCTCTGGATTAGGTGCGGCAACGTTCTTAATTTAAGTCCAGTCTTTGAACTAAGAATCCTCACGCCTTTAGGCCCAGGAGTGTCAAGCTATATGTATTGGTAAGGTCTGCACTGGTAGATTTAGAGCGGCAGTAACGTTTGCATGGCTCACCCTACGTTGTTTAGATAGGCCAGCGCAATTCCTATTAACCTAAAAGGTAGATCAAAAGCTGAGGATTTGTAAACAATGAGTGGCGATTTGAGATCGGATTTAATTGCAGCAGCCAAACATTTTTACGATCGCGGTTGGATGGTTGGGACTGCTGGCAATCTTTCAGCCCGCTTACCAGATGGCAGTTTTTGGATTACTGCTAGCGGCCGCGCGAAAGGGCAGTTAACTGAACAAGATTTTATCAGAATGAACTCAGACGGCGCTATTGTCGAGCAACCTGTTCCCGACAGCCGCCCTTCTGCCGAAACCAGCATTCATTTAGCCGTTTACAATTGTTTTCCAGACGCTAAAGCTTGCTATCACGTTCACTCGATCGAGGCAAATTTAGTTTCTCGGCTAACAGCAGGAGATGCAGTGCCTTTACCCGCGATCGAAATGCTGAAAGGTTTGGGGGTGTGGGAGGAAAACCCGCAGGTGGCGATACCCCTATTTGCAAATTATTTGGAAGTGCCTAAAATAGCCAAGGAAATTTGCGAATTCTTTGCCGTTTCAGCGCCGTCTGTACCCGCTTTGTTAATTCGCGATCACGGCATCACAGTCTGGGCAGACTCGCCAGCGGCCGCCTACAATTACGTAGAAATTGTAGAATATATTTTTCGCTATACGATCGCAGCTCGCCAATTAAATTTAGATTTGAGATGGGAGAGCTGAGATTGAGCGGTGCATGAATTCGGAGGCTTGGGAATTTGAGATTAGGAAACGAGCAAACATCTAGAATAGGCAACAATAATGGCTAAATATACCAGAATTTTATCCATAGATGGAGGGGGAATTAGAGGGATTATTCCGGCGCAACTTGTAGTTAGCATTGAGTCAATGCTGCAACAAAAAAGCGGCAACCCAGAGGCGAGAATAGCTGACTATTTTGATTTAATCGCGGGTACGAGTGCGGGAGGAATTTTAACTTGCATCTATTTGTATCCTGACGCCAAAAATCCCACCAGACCTCGGTGGTCGGCCGAAGATGCTGTTAAATTTTCGATTGAGAGCGGCCGCGATGTTTTTAAGAGTTCATTGTGGCAAAAACTCAGCTCTATAGACGGTTGGATAGATGAGAAATATCCCGGCGAGCGCTTAGAACAATTCTTTTTGGAAAACTTTGGAGATTGCCAACTCAGCCAACTGCTGAAACCTTGTTTAATTGCCAGTTACGACATCGAAAGGAGAAAAGCTCACTTTTTTGATCAAATAGATGCTAAAGAAGATCCAGCCGAAGACTATTTTATTAGAGATATCGCCAGAGCCACATCTGCAGCTCCCACTTTCTTTGAAGCTACCAAAATCCGCTCTTTGACCCACGAATCCTACGCTTTAATTGACGGGGGAGTTTTCGCAAACAATCCCGCACTTTGTGCCTATGCAGAAGTTAGAAATAAATTCAGAATTCCCGACGATCGCCCCGACAAAGGCCCGACAGCAAAAGATATGGTAATTTTATCGCTGGGGACAGGAGAAGCTCAGCAAGAATACCTCTACGAAGAAGCGAAAAATTGGGGTAAAGTTGAGTGGGTTCAGCCTTTGATTAATATCATGATGACGGGAGTTGCTGAAACTGTAAATTATCAACTAATCCAAATTTATGATGCGGTTGAAAGACCCAATCAATATTTGAGAATTACTCCAGATTTGAGCCACGAAGAAGAGCCGCTGCCGATTGATGATGCCTCGGAAGAGAAGATATCCACACTGGTGAGAATTGGCAAGGCTCAAGCCGAAAAGTATAAGGAAGAGTTGGATAAGTTTATCGACTTATTACTTGCGGAGTAGTCCTAGGGTTTTAGATTTTAGATTGTAGATTTTAGATTTGGAAATGAGTGATGATTACCACAGAATCAATTACTGCCAATCTAAAATCTAAAAAGGTATAGCACACCAACCGCAGGGCAGGCAGACTGAAAATATATGTTGACAAATCGTGCAATAATTGCTGTAGGATTGCCGAAAATCCATATGTGGCAGTGCTTTGCCCTGTTGGCAATTAATCGCAAGCCATCAGTCATCGGTTAAAAAATACCAAGAAAAGCGCGATCGACATTTAGAGGAAACCTTCAATAACAGGTGATTTCAGCGGTTTTTAGTGACGCTGTTGCTGGGCGGCCAAGTGCCGCTGCGCATACTCCCAGGCAAAATTAACCGCCGCAAAATCATGGAACATTTAGTAACAGTAGGCCTGGATTCTCTGCGATCCGTGCTGCTAATAGCCTTTTTTGGCGGCATGATTTTTACCTTTCTATCGGCTAGAGAATTGGTTCGCTTTGGGGCGGTTGGGGCGATCGGTTGTGACTTTGTGGCAGTTTATTTTTGTGGCGGATTTCTTTTTATCGCTGTTGATGTTTCACGAGTTGGGATTATAGCAGGAGTCAGGATGAGGATGCTTAAATATTAAGCGTTTGAACAATCATCAACGCCCGACGCCACCAAAACGATTGCTATAAAATCAACATGAAGATTTTTTAAACCGCAGATTAACGCAAATAAACGCTGATAAAATTGCATCAGCGTTCATCCGCTGATATCTGCGGTTTAACACTCTCAACTTTAGATTTTAGATTGGAGAAAGGAGGGCGATACACTCGAATTGCCTGAATAGAAACTTTCCCATCAGTTTCGGGGATAATTTCGAGGATGTGTTTGGAGTTGCTCAAATTCTGAGCCAGTGTTGTAGAATACTCCTGGCTTGAATCTGTAATTTGGGGCGGAACGTAGGAATCAACAAACATCGGTCGCACCTGCCAGGAAATCTCAAATCCTTTTGGCGTAGGCTTTTTCGAGTATTCATAGGCATTTTGCAGCCACCAGTTTTTCGGTTCAATCACGACGCGGCCCGAGTTTGAGACAAACATTTCGTCGTTTGTACCGCTGCCGTCGTAACCTGTTTTAGAACCTACAACGTCAAATTTAAACTTGCTGGCGTCGCTGTTAATCTCAGTAATTACGGCTTTCCAATCTTCGACGATTAGCGGTTTTTGGCTGGATACTTGGAGAATAGCCGGCCAAGCGACGCCAAGACTAACGCTAGGTCTGGTGATGCTGTAAAGTTCAGGAAATTCTGAGGGTTTTTTGCCGTCGATCGCAATTCTAGCAGAAATTGCCTCGCCGTTAAAGGTTTTATCTGCGATCGCATCTATTCTATTCCCTTCAAATTCTAAAACCAACTTGCCATCTTGCCACTTAACATCGCTGCCCACTGTATAGGTTTTCACTAAATCCTGCGGCGCTTGAAAAGAATTTGGCTTGTATCGCAGGTGCGGTTTTATGAGAGCCGCTAGGAGAAAATTTCCCCAATCGTTGAGGTGAATTTCATCGCTCAATAGCTGTTTTGGCTGCAAGCGATTATCTTTCAAATACCTGCGCCAAGGTTCGCGAATTTCCGCGATTTCGCAACCGTATTTATCGGCTAACTCCGGCAGCCATTTAGTAGAATGAGTGTTGTGCCATTCGTATCGGCCGACTGAATTTGGATCGTCGCTGTTGCCTGTCGGCATCCAGTCTATATGGTCTGAATGCAAGAGTATTTCGCTAGTAGTGCGGCTGCGGACATTGGCAATTAGGGCTTCGTAATCTTCACCGCCTCCGTAGACGTGAAAAATTAGCAAATCTGGATAAAAAGGATACAAATCGTGTTCGCTGGGACGGATTAAAATCGGGGCTGCAAATCCTCCGAGCGCGCGATTTTCCACAATCAAATCTGCATTGGGAAATCGCTGTTTCAAATCCTTTACTACATCTTTCCACCAATCTTGCTGGGTGATGGATTGACCGTAAAACAGGATACGCACTTGGCGGCGTTCTGTTGGAGTGCTAGTGGCAAGTAGCCCCATCGTCCTTTGAATCCTCGCTCCAAAAGTAGCATTATTTTCAATAGGAGCGGGCGGGGGAAATGGCGTATCGGCAGCTATTTTTTTGCTGAGCGGAACTAACAGAAAGCTCAGACACAAAAAAAGCAGCCACAAGTAGCGATAAATCTTTGATTTTCTGCTATTTCTCTGGTGTTTTGCCATTGTTTTATTTTTCCGTTCTGTAAAACCCACCTATAACTACCAAGAGTAGTTGTAGGGTGCGCATTGCGCACCTTACGAGAGCTTTCGGGTGCAGGACAATGCGACCTCACGAGTAGCTTTCGGGTACAGGGCTGGCGCACCTCACGAGTAGCTGTAGTTTAGCCTGTATCGAGATATATTACCAAATTGAGCGAGACAAAAAGTGATATAATGCCAGCTAATTAATTGCAGGAGATCGATCGCACGTCAAATGGATTACAAAACAGCCCGCAGTTTTCTGATCGACCAAGGAACCGCCCTGGAAACCAAGAAAAATCCCGACGCCTTCTTGATGCGTCTCAAACAAGGTCAGCCTCCCGTACCCGGACAGGTGACATCAATTCTATTAGCTTTAAAAATATTGTTTGAAGGCTTGCAAGAATCTCCAATGCTCGATCGACAATTGATCTCGGCACTGCATTTACTGTCAGTAGAAGGTTTGCAGCAATTTGAAGCTGGACTCCGCAGAGGAGTTTCTTGGCCACCGCTGCTGAAGGAAGACTTAAATCGAATTGCGATCGCAGTCAAGAATATCTTTTCCGGTGTCTGGCAATAATTAGCTCGGCAACCACCGTTCCCGATACCCACCCCCAGCATACTCAACTATTTATCCTACAAATTTTTGTAAAAAATTCTGTAAATCTTGCTACATTTACCCTCTAATTGTGGCATCTTAATATAAGAATTGATTCTAACAAGCAATTGGAGAAACTCCTCATGAACGCAGAAGAAAAAGCTAGACAACTAATTGCACGAGAAAGGCAGCATAGCGAACACTTGCAAGACTCTATGCTCAACCGTTCCTCCCACGAGCTAGAAACACCTAGCGAAGGAATTGCTGAAGAAAAAGCCAGAGAATTAATGGCTCAAGAACGGCAGCACAGCGAACACCTGCACGACTCTATGTTAAGCCGTTCCTCCCAAGAGGTTGAGGCATCGATCGCACCGGATGACACTCACAAATAAATTTTGTTAACACAGGACTTACGGACAAAAAACCAAGAAACCTGGTTTTTATACCAGAACAAAGGGCTGTAAAAAGGTTTTTGTGTAAACCACCAGGTTTCTGCGTCCCGTTCGAGCGCTGTAGAGCAAAACTCTACTCAAATCGAGGAGGATTGTAGGTGCAATCAAAACAGCCGCTGCTTGGTTGGCAGCCGATATCACAAATCTCAACGCGCCATATATAGCAATAGAAAATGCCAAGTTCTACTGCTCGCGAAAGCTTTCCAGGGATGCCAAAAGAGCTGGCAGTCCCGCCAGCTCGGCCGACACCAAAGCCTCATCTTTGTAAACTCGCGATCGGACAATGCGGATACTTTTGGACGCAGAGGTTATAGAGCCTCGCCGTTCCGAATTTCCGGTTTCAACCCGCCCTAAATTTTGTGTTTCTCGCGTCCGGCAAAACATAGCAGTATCCTCAATTAATCCCTAGATATGCGCCCGTAAAATTTCTCAGGGCTTGCTCAATATTTTTATTGTTCCTCAGATCGGTAATATAGGTGAAATCATGAAATAATTATTCACCATAGACAGGGATCGAGTTAAACTGCATAACAACTCTTATTAATTTGTTACAGAACCTGTTTGGTTAAACCGATCGCCCGCGACCGCGCAGACACCAGCAGCCAAAAATGCGTGAAGCGCAGCTATCCCGTAAGGAATCGCCCCCAAAATCCCCGATTTCACAGCAGGAACTCCTATCAATGATCCACTTTCTTAGTGCAGCAACAGTTATAAGTCAAATCAGACCGACTGTCCAAAGCTTGCGCGACGGAGACTACCGCTACCGAGACTCAAGAGCCCTCGATCGACCTTTCCGAGAAATCCAATTTCGGAAACAAGATAGATACATCACCGGCAGCGATTCCGACAAACGCACGGGAAAAAGTTACTGCTTCCGGGGAATACCCCAGCACAACAACATTATTAACATCACGGTAGCGAGCGAAATTTCCCCGAAAACATCACAGCAAACCGAGTGGAAATTAGCGCCGGGAAGCCCTATTAATTTCGACAAGCTTTATCCACTGCAAGCTGGGCCGGGATTAGAATTGTACAAATGTTTGACAGCATTTTTACCAAAATTGAAGTAATTATATCAAATATGGTGAATTGCACCGGAGATATTTAGGACACGCCACTGCCGTGTCCCTACCCTTCTTTGTGTTAATTTAACCTAAGAACCAGCATTTTCCAATTCTTCCCGCAGCATTTCCCGGTAAATTTTCGGCAAACTAGAACTCATCGAATTGTTCTCAATTCCATATCCCAAACTCGTCCAAGTTCCCGAAAGCATCCGCAATACCTCAGTTAATCTTTCCTGCCGCAACATCTCGGGAATATCAGCTTTCCAAAACTTGCGATCGCTCAACCAAGCATAAACCACAGCATCCTGATCTTCTGGTTCAAAACTGTAATCTTCCCAGAATAAAAAATTAGCACGAGGGGCCTGATAGCGCTTAGCCTTCTCCTTCCAAGTCGTAGTTAGAAATTGATACCTGCCCGCTGCAGTAGTACACTTGCCCCGATTCGGGCCATTAACAATCTTCACGCACCAGTCAGGATGGCGGCTCAAATCTAATATATATTTACCACCGTAAACAACGTGATAAGGTCGAGCAACATTCGACTCGCTAGCAGAAATAGTACGCATCAGGGCTCGAATGTAAGGATCGCCGGTTTTCATAGCCAGCGGCGGGAATTTTCTCACCCCGCTTACCGACTGCAACAACTGCTTATTTGCAGGCAAACTGGCAACCAAAAAAACACCGCCGCCAATCACAGCGCCGATTAAAAGTAGAAATCCGAGGATTTGAATTTCCGATCGCCTCAGCAAACCCCTTTTTCGACGGCTTAATTTCTCAGCTTCTAGCCAAGTCATTTCCATTTCCGCCATTTCGGCTAATTTTCGAGCCGTCCGCATCCGGCGCACCCGAAAATCGTATTGATATAGCGGCGCGGCTAACAGCGTTAAACTCGATAAAACCCCCGCCAATTTGATGAGCCAGAAATCAAATTCACCGGCGATCGCAACATTTGTCAGAGTAGAGATTGCTGTTAGTAACTCAGCCGGATTGAGCGATCGCGCGGGCCAATAAAAAATGGCAAGTTGCACCAACAGCGACAGATTAAAGGCAAAAAAAATCACTACAACAGCATTCAATCCTTCTCGCAAGTGCGATCGAATACCAGTGTGTCGCCGCTTGAACTTGCGCGCAACGCGAAAGCGGCCCGGTAGCCTAATTAGTAAGGGATTTAAGATTTTGACGGCTAAAAAGTGACAAATAAAAAACAAAGGCAACTGAATCAGCCAAGCCGCCAGGAGTAGAGTCAGAAAGCCGATATCGTCGCTGACAAAAGGAATGCCCCTGCGAAGGAAAAAACTAAAACTCTGAGCGAGAGCAAATGCCCTTAACCACGAAATCGGATAGGGGAACCAAGCTGGCCACTTGAGAGTTTTCATGCTGAGAGAGGGAAATTTCAACGGCGAATAGTAAAACTATTAAGATTTTGCCAGATTTGGCGATCGGAAAATTGGTGTAGGGCGCGTCAGCCCAAATCGTTGACCCAAATCAAATTGTTTTTTGTCTGACGCACCCTACCAAACGAGCCTAATTCAATCAAATCACAGCAGCAAACAACTCCTCAAAACTCTTTTGCGGAACCTCCGACTTCGCCACAATTTCTACAACCTTGTTGCGAGAAGTCGGCTGAAACAGCGCCTCCACGCACACTTGGGCTACCTTAGTGCGGGGAATGCTACCGTCTGATAGTTTGTCCGCAGCAGCCATGACGATCGCATCTGAAGTATCCTCATTTTTGAGACCGCCCGGACGGACAATGGTATAAATTAAGCCGCTTTTTTGCAAATACTCCTCGGCTTGCTTTTTCCAAACCAGAATCAGCCAGAACAAATTCAGCGGGTGAAAAAAGTTAGAGACGCACAGAGAAGTCACGAGCACAAAATGCTCAATTCCCTTAACCTTAGCTGCATCCACCAAATTTTTAGTACCTTCAAAATCCACCTTGTAAGGCGCTGTCGGGTCAAAACCAGGGGCTGCCCCTGTCGCGCACAGCAATACCGTACTGTCGCCTATGGCATCGCCCAGAGAAGTCGCATTTAATACATCCCCAGTCACTAACTCTACCTCCGGTGGTAAAATTTGCCTCGCTGCGTCTAGATTTCGGACTAAGGCGCGCACGGGAATGCCTCGCTTGACTAATTCTGCGACGATTCGGCGGCCAGTCTGGCCTGTGGCTCCTGCTACAAATGCTTTCATAAGTCGAGTTATGCTGAACTAGGGTAAGTTTTGTTACTATCAATTTCTCAATTGTAGGGAGGAAACTTCCTTAACACATCCCCAACCAGATTGATTGGCGTGTATAACAGGAGAGCATAATATGAAGCACGATTCCGCTGAATATCAAACTTTTGAAGCTTCTGACGAAAATTACTACCCAGATGCGAGTATCGGACAGCCCGAAAGTGGAAGCGCGGATGCAGGAGAGGAAGTTGAGCCGATTTGGTTTCACACGCATTTTGAAGACAGCATGGAGATGTACGCGGATGCGGAGACGGTGGGGAACCATTTGAACAACCACAAGAGTTGGTTTTGCCACTGCGCTTCGCCGATGAAGGCCCAGCCGATCGGCGAAAACGGCTACGATTTATTAATCGGGCGTTTTGGGGCTTTTGGCTACCGCGTTGAAGCGAGAATTGGTTTAGAGTTGCTGCCGCCTGACGCTGAAGGCTGCTATTTGATTAAGACTATTCCGGTTCCAAATTATACCTCGCCCGGGTATGAGGTGGATTTTCGATCGGCGATGAAGCTAGTGGAGATACCCTCTCAGGAGTTTGCCGCCGATTGGCCGAGCTCGGAACGTGCTAAGCTGCCGCCTGCGATTACCATTACTAGCTGGAAGCTGGATTTGGCTGTGGGGGTTTGCTTTCCCAAGTTTATTCGATCGATGTCTCAACCTTTAATAGAAAAAACCGGCGATGCGCTTTTGGAAAAAATTATCAAACAAGTTAACCGCCGCTTGACTTATAAAACTCAGGTTGTTTTCCACGAAAGTTTGGGCATTCCTTTTCCGAAAAATCCTAAGAAACATTAACAAGACTTGCGATCGAACTCACATTTGTAGGGTGCGCACTGCGCACCTTACTCATAAGTGCGATCGTAATAACTCATAGCATTTTAGATTTTAGACGGCGGCGCGATTGCTCAGCCGCAGAATTTTAGATTAAATAATTAGGAATAACTGGTTGTGTATGGGTTGGGGACACGGGCATACAGTTGCTTTTTTGAAACTGATATCATATCAATTCCCGTTGCACGATCGAGATGATTGTGGACTCTTGACTAAAATTATACCAACTGAAAACTGACTGTTTGGACATTTGAACAATACCGATGCAACGGGAAACGATATCACTTTCTCCGCGTGCTTAGGGCCTACCTTACCCCTATTTTATTGCACGCAACACTTGCTTAACCAGTTAATCGAAATGACCAAGTTATTGTTAATACAATTTAAGGGTAAGGTCGTTATTGCATTTTGAGATATGATATTTTATTATCACCCAAATTAGTTTTTATTATGGGTAAATTTAGCACTGGGTCGGACACAATAGTTTCAAGTCAGATGCCATCAAGTTCGACAGCATTCTTATTAAAAGATTCTCCTTCTGTCATCATGCTTTCCCTCCTTATTACCTGATGATTAAGCAGTGTAGCCGATGCAGTTCAAAGGTGGCTGCGCTCCGCCCGTCCCAACGCAGCAAGTGTCTCAGATCACAAGGTCGATCGATCGCCCTCACTACCCATATACGTAAAATTATGTAACATTAAGTAAAGAGTTATCACAGAACTCTTGCCATATCCGTAGAAAGTTATGACAACAAAACTAAGAGCTACAGACACAAAGAAAATGGAGATAGACTGGCAGCAGTTGAGGGCAGACCAAGAACTGATTCTCAATCAAGTAGATAATGCGATCGCTCTGTTCGACTCGTGTGACTGCTTAGTTTTGTTTAACCAAAAATTGGCCACAACTTGGGAACTGTCCCCAGAATGGCTGGCAACAAAGCCCAAGTGCCATTTGCTGTTTGCGGAAATTGTCGATCGAGGTTACTTGTCCGTTCAGCAGTGGCAACAGTTTCAGCAAGCACTGGAAAAATCTCAGGATCAAAGTTTATCATTTTATTTCGAGCAATCCAATGGGGTTTGTTTGGAGGTGTGCGCCACGATTACCAACAGCGGCGGACGGCTGTTTACCTTTCGAGACGTTACGGTATACCAAAACTCCCAAGCTAGCTTGAACGCAGAAGTCAGGCGACTGAGCTTTCTTTTAGGTTTAACCGAACGGCTGCAAAACTCTGACAGTTTGAGGGAAATAGGTCAGTTTGCCCTCACCTATCTGGTAGAGGCAATGAATGCAGCTTTCGGAGATGTCAAGGTGATTAGCGGCAAGGGAAACGATCGGCAAGCGGGGACGATTTGCAACCAAATTTCTACTAAATTTCTGGCTAGTTACGGGGAACCCGTAGTCGCAGGAATGCAAGAATTGCTCGACCAAGGCATTCCCTACGGCATGGGTTTGCTGTGGGAAGTGGTGAAAACTGGTAAACCTTTGTTTGTCGAGGATTATGCCCAACATCCCAATGCCGTGCCGGAATTTCGGCATCCGGGAATCGGACAACTGGGCATTTTTCCGATCGCAGCTACCAACGGCACGATCATCGGAGTGCTGACGCTGGAGTCCCGCAACATCAAAAAACTGCAAGCCGCCGTCCACCAAGAAGTGCTGGAGGCTGCTTGCCGGACTCTGGGGGCGGCGATCGAGCGGGCTCAGACACAAGAAAACCTGCGCCAAGTTAATGAACAATTAGAGTATTCTTCTCAGTTGAAATCAGAGTTTTTAGCCTCAATGTCCCACGAATTGCGGACGCCTCTCAACAGCATTCTCGGCTTTTCTGACTTGCTGCTGCGGCAAACGGCCGGACAGTTGAGCGATCGACAAATTAACTATGTAGAACTGATCGAAAAAAGCGGCCAGCACTTGTTGCAGCTAATCAACGATATTCTCGATCTTTCTAAAATTGAAGCGGGGAAAGTAGAACTAAGTTTACAGCCTGTTCGCGTTCACGAACTCGCGACAGACTGTTTGAAAATGATTCAGCCGCGGGCAGACAAAAAGCGGATAGGTTTGTCTTTAGAACTCGACTACCGCATTACTAAAGTTTTGCTCGACGAACGGCGAGTGCGACAAATTGTGATTAATTTACTTTCCAATGCCATCAAATTTACTCCGGAACAGGGACAAGTTAAACTCAGCGGGCGTCTGGCCTACGGCAGCGAAATAGACGGCGACTACCGACCGGATTGTTCTCCTGTAAATGCCAGCACTCCTTATTTTTGTTTAGAGGTAAAAGACTCCGGTATCGGCATTCCTAAAGACCGCTGGCACTTGCTATTTCGACCTTTTCAACAGGTGGATTCTTCCCTGACTAGGCGCCACGAAGGTACAGGTTTGGGTTTGGCTTTGACTAAGCGACTGGCAGAATTGCACGGGGGGACTGTTTCTTTTCAATCTGTTTGCGATCGGGGAAGTCTTTTCCGCGTTTGGCTGCCTTTGACGGAGATGCGTCAAGAGTTGGCAAACTTTGCTTCTTGTGCCTTGGATTCCAAGTTAGTCCCTGCTTCTGCGATTGCTTTACCAATTGGCAGCAAACGGATTTTGGTTGTCGAAGACCAGCCTTTTAACCAAATGTTAATTTCTGAGGTGATGGAATTGGAGGGGTACGGGGTAGAGATACTCGCGGATGGGAAGGCGATGGCCGATCGTATTCTCGCCGCCTCTGCTGCCCCGGAGTTGCTGCCGGATTTGATTTTGATGGACATTCAGTTGCCGGATGTGGACGGTTTTGAGTTGATGCGCCGAGTTAAAGCAAATCCTGTCTGGGACTCGGTACCGATGATTGCGGTGACGGCGATGGCGATGCCAGGTGATAGCGATCGATGTTTGGAAGCTGGCGCTTCTGGTTATTTGAGCAAGCCGCTGGATTTGAATTTAACGATCGCTACTGTTCGTTCTTTTCTCACATAACAATAATTATTTGCAGTTCCAGCAGTGCCATTTATGATAATTGATAACCATAAAGGTTAAACTCAATAGTAGATAAATATCTATAGGGCTTGCGCACACTTGCCTCAAAAACCCGGTTCCTACGAAAAATAGCGAGTTTAGTAACGAGAAATAAACGAATTAACCAGTTTTCGAGATTCCCCAGGCGCAAGTCCCGAGCTAAATTCAATATATATATTCCATGTCAAACAAGTCGCCCTGCATCATGTTGGTTGATGACGAGCCTGATAATCTGACTTTACTGGAAGAGTTATTGCACATGAAAGGATACGCCACAGTATCGGCGCAATCTGGCCATGAAGCCCTCTCCCTCGCCCGTGCATCTCGACCCGATTTAATTTTACTGGATATTATGATGCCGGAGATGGACGGTTTTGATGTGTGCGAGATCCTGCGGAAGGATGCAGCATTGCAAACTGTACCGATAATTTTTTTGACTGCTCTCGATGACGATACCTCTCGCATCAGAGGGTTAGAAATTATGGCAGATGATTATTTGACAAAGCCTTTTAACAGTCGCTTGCTGCTGGCTAAAGTTGAAAATATTTTGCAGTTGAGTCAAATGCGAGCGCAAGCTGTATCTTCCCAATTCAACCAGCAAGTCAGAGAGCAAAGCAAGCGGCAAATCGCCGCAGCTTGGGAGGCAAACGAATATCTTTCAGAAAAATTTCAGCTATTTGTGCCGGAGCAAATTCTCGGGCGAATTGCGCCGCAAGGAATAGAATCTATTCAGTTGGGCAATGTCACAGAAGAAGAGCTGACTATTTTATTTTGCGACATTCGCGGGTTTACTGCGATCGCAGAATCTCAAGAAGCTCGCGAGACTTTTGAATGGTTGAACGCTTTTTTTACTAAAATGAACGATTGCATAACATCCCACGGAGGGTTTATTGACAAATATCTAGGCGATGCAATCATGGCAGTATTTGACAAGCCGAATTCTCACGCTATGGATGCGATCGAAGCCGCAGTAGCAATGCAAGAAAGTTTGCAGAAATTTAATGCCAGCCGCCAAAAATACAATTTAGAATATCCACTCAATATCGGTACGGGAATTAACACAGGTATCGGCATGATCGGCACTTTGGGTTCCGATCGCCGGATGGACTCTACAGTCATCGGCGATGTAGTCAATACAGCTTCTAGGTTAGAAAATTTAACTAAAATATACGGCTGCCAAATTATTGTTAGCGAAAATGCGATCGTTCATGCGAGAGAATTTCTAAATAACATAAGCCCAAACTCAAAAGAAAGTCTATTATTAAAGTGCGATTTGGAAGCGGAAACACAGGAGACTATTATTTCTACTTCTCGGGCGACTGCTGCCGACAGCGATTTGCCAAGGAACAATTATTACTATCGCTGGATAGATCGAGTAACCCCGCGTGGCAAGCAGCAAGCTATTGAAATCTACGAAATCTGGAGCGCCTCCTGTCCCGACTCGGAGGCAAAGCAGCTTACCCAGGTTTTATTTGACAAAGGAATTCAAGGATGGCAATCCGAAAGATTTGTCGCCGCCTTGGGATATTTTCAACAACTAATCCAACAAAATCCTGCTGATACAGTCGTCAGTTTTTATATCAACCGCTGCCAGGAAAAACTAGGTTTGATACCTGCAAATAAGAGCTCAGAAATTATCTAAATAGAACCATTTCGTAGTGAGTAATTCAGTTTTCTTTCTTAGCCCAAATAAAAGCTAAGCTAAAATCATCCCGTTCGTAGTGAGAACTTCAGTCCTCTTTCTTAGCGCAAATAAGGACTAAAGTCCTGGCTACGAACCTATACCAATTATGAAAAGTACGCGAGCATCTGTAGGGACACAGCAATGCCGTGTCCGGCGCTGTAGGGACGCGGCAATGCCGTGTCCCTACTTTTAATAATTGGTATAAGATTGAAGATTGTAGGTATTATGAAAAAACTCTAATTTTAGACCATTAAACAGTCGTCAAAACTTGCTCTCTCAACTTCCCGATCAGCTCATTAACCCCCCCCGTATTCAAACGGTAACTCAAAGGATGACCTATTAAATAAGCGGAACTTTCAAACAAAACATCAATTTCCACCAAACCATTTTCCCGCAAAGTTTTACCAGTCGAAACCAAATCCACAATTGCCTCCGACATACCCGTAATCGGCCCCAACTCCACAGAACCGTAAAGCGGCACAATTTCCACCGGCAAATTCAAATTGTGAAAATATTCCCTTGCACAGTGTACGAACTTAGAAGCAACTCTACCGTGAGGAGGCAAATCCACCGTTCGTCGGTAAGAACTAGATTCCTTCACCGCCACTGACAGCCGACACTTGCCAAATTTTAAATCAATTAAATTGGCAACTTTCGGAGTTTTTTCCCGCAAAACATCATAACCAGCAATTCCCAGATCGGCTTGACCGTATTCCACATAAACCGGCACGTCGTGCGTCCTTACTAGCAAAGCTTTAGCAGTTCCGGTAGGGTCATAAATTTGAAGTTGTCGGTTAGAGGAATCGAGAAAAGCACTGAAGTCTAATCCAACCGATTTAAACAGTCGAATGCTATCTCCTAACAGTCCGCCTTTGGGAAGTGCAACAGTAATCATGTCAATTTTTAGAGTGTAAATTGCTCAATTTGGGAAGAGGGCGATCGCGGCACAAGCAGAAACAGCTTTTGCCAAACTCAGAATAACACATAGAGTTCACAGATCAAAATAAATTCCGGGTATTGCTCGATCCTTTGTTTGGGTATATATTATATTAAGTCACTTTTTTAAAGGGCGATCAGTATGGAAAACAATCAAGATTTTGACACTGAAGAATTTGACGGAGAATTTCACAGTGTAGACCGGGATTCCCTAAAAAAATTACACTAGATGAAATCCTATCAGGCGGCGGTGTAGAGGACGAGGAAATGGACTATACAGTAGCCGTACCTACTGCTAACCAGGCCCGAATCCCCAGGCACACAGGCTTCTCATCCCATATAAAATTCAGCGTGTTGGATGATGCCTGTAAAATGAAGTTTGCACAAAAACGTGGAACGCTGGGAGGCTGTTAAGGTAAAATTCTTGCAGAGGCTGGTTGAAAGAAATGGACGCTCGCGCGATCGCCCTTGTGTGTCACGCCTTTGTATATTCAACTCTAAAACTTAAAATTTAACGGGCGATCGCAAATAGCTGACAGCTAAACTATGACCGAATTGACACTTGTTATAGGCAACAAAAATTATTCCTCTTGGTCGCTGCGTGCTTGGCTGGCGATGAAACAAGCTAAACTTGAATTTGCCGAGGTGAGAATCCCCTTAGACGGGCCGACAACCCATGAGGAAATTCGGCGCTATTCTCCCTCGGGAAAAGTGCCAGTTTTAATCGACGGCGACCTAAAAGTGTGGGAATCTTTAGCAATTTGCGAATACGTTGCAGAACGCTTTGCTAATGATTTGTGGCCGACTGATGTAGCGGAACGGGCGATAGCCCGTTCCGTCTGTGCCGAAATGCACGCAGGGTTCCTAAATTTGCGCGAAAATATGCCGATGGACTGCCGCAACCGCTATCCGGGAGAAGGGATGACTCCCGGTGTAGAAGCAGAGATCGATCGCATCTTTGCCATTTGGCGCGAATGCCGCCAAAAATTCGGAACAGGCGGCAATATGCTGTTCGGAAAATTTACTATTGTTGATGCTATGTTTGCCCCCGTTGTCATGCGTTTTGTCACCTACGAAGTCAAATTAGATTCAGAAGCAACAGCTTATGCTGATGCAATTTTGGCACTACCTGCAATCCAGGAATGGGTAGCAGCAGCTTGCAGCGAATCGGAAAGTATTGCACATTTTAAAAAATAGTAAAAATTAGTTTACTTAACTTAAAATCTCAAATTTCAAATTTTAAATCAGGATGCGGATTCTTTTAGTTGATGATGAAGTTGAGTTGACTGACCCTTTGAGTCGAGTTTTAAGCCGCGAAGGCTATACAGTTGATGTGGCATTTGACGGAGCAAGTGGTAGCAATTTAGCCATGCAGGGCAATTACGATTTGCTAATTTTGGATTGGATGCTGCCGAGACAAACCGGACTGGCAATTTGCCAGAAGTTGCGATCGCAAGGACGGAGTACGCCAGTGCTATTTCTCACCGCCAAAGATACCGTAGACGATCGCGTACAAGGACTCGACGCCGGTGCCGACGACTATTTAGTCAAACCTTTTGAACTGCGAGAACTGCTAGCCAGAGTCCGCGCATTGCTGCGGCGGCCTCCTACTTTTGATGCCGAGGTTGCTGTCGGGCGGCTGCAAGTTGCAGATTTACAGCTAGACTACGACAATCAATTAGCTTATCGGGGCGATCGCACAATTGATTTATCAGAAAAAGAATGTCACTTGTTAGAATACTTAATGCGCCATCCCGGTCAATTGCTAACACACGAACAAATCCACCAATATTTGTGGAGTGAAGCAGAAAAACCCAGCAGCAATGTATTAGCAGCTCAAATGCGCCTGCTGCGGCGAAAAATAGAAGCCCCTGGCGAATCTGTGCTAATTCACACAGTCTACGGCAAAGGCTATCGCTTTGGAGAAGCCAGCTAATAATAATAGGAATTGCCACAAAATATTGTAGGACTCCATGCACAACTCACCTGCCGCATATATAACTTTATCTACTTTCAAAAAAACCAGGGCTGGTTTTGTACAAATATTATCTTTGGTCAGGAAAGTGTGCACCCTAAACCAGCCCTTACGGATGTTGACAAACTAAAGTAATTACTGTCACCTCCGGCGGGCAAAATAGCCTCCCAGGCGCATAAGTTCCCAAACCGCGATTCACGTACAGCAAATTACTCCCAACCTGATGCAAACCGCTAGCCCATTCCCAGTGAGTAACTACTCGATCGCAAGCCGACAGGAAAGGAATGAACTTTCGGATTTGTTTAGGAATCAAATAGCCAATTTTTCTGACCCAAGCGTACAAAGGCCCGATACCGGGAATAACGATTTGACCGCCGTGAGTGTGCCCAGACAACTGCAAATCAATCCGCCAATTTTGCAGATTTTCAGCAGTATCAGGATTGTGAGACAAGACAATCCGAGGAATCGCGGGATTGATTGATGCCATTACAGGTTTAGGCGCAAAATCGCCCGACCAAAAATCTGCCAACCCAACTAAAGCCAATTCTGACCCCAAAGGATAGATTGCTTCGTTGTACAAAACCCGAATCCCGACGCTATTTAAAGCATTAGCAACCTCTGTTTTTGCCCTCGGCCAATAGTGGTCGTGATTGCCCAAAACCGCGTAAATTCCCGTCCGACTTTGCAAATTTTTCAATCGCTGCACTAAGGTGTAAATAGGTGCGGGGTCGTAGGTAATAAAGTCACCAGTTAAAAAAATCAGGTCGGGTTCGGCTTCATTTGCTGCTGCAATCGCCTCTTCTAGCAACCATTCCGACAGCCGCACCCCGTCATAGTGAAAGTCAGTAAGCTGTACAATTTTTGTACCGGATAGATTTGCTGGAAGATTAGCGATTGGTATTGTTAAATACTCTATTCGCAGTTTCCCAGTTAATAACCTGTGCATAAATCTAAAGTTTATTGATGACAGAACGCCACCTCTAGCTTAGCAAATAAACAAGCAAGACTGCCAAACTAGATATTCTTCCCTTTTCCTTCTGTCATCTGGCTAATGACTACTAATTGCTGAGTAATGACTACAGTCGGGAACGCAAAAAGTGGGATGACTCAAGAAAATTAAAACAGAAATTCCCAATCTTCATTTAGGCTTTCTTGCAAAATTGTTTGGGTTTTACGCGGCCAACTACTACAGCATTTTTATAATATTATGACTTGCGTAACAAGCTGTTTAACACGCGATCTATCTTCTTCAGAGTGGCATTGCCCGCCCCGCATTTATATTCTTTTGCCAATTTTCAAAGCTGAGACTTGCACCGCATCCCCATAGAATCGGGCTACTACGGGGGAATTGCCCTACCAAACACTATCTCATGACTAATGATTTATTACTAAGTAGGTGGAAATAAACAGGGCGTGGGGGAGGCATGGTTTTGCATTAATAATAAACTGGGCGCTAGTATAGATCATTGCCTTACCCGCCCCTACGATATTTTATTTTTTGTGGCGTCTGCCTAATTTTTAACTAATGACTTCTGACGAATGCCGCTTCTTCTCAATATATTGCTGGTGGTAATCCTCTGCCATATAAAATTCACCAGCAGGTTTGATTTCGGTGGCAATATCTTTGTCGTATTTACCGGAAATTTGCAATTTTTGTTTGGAGGCGCGAGCGGCTTTTTCTTGTTCCGAATTGTGATAAAAAATCACAGACCTGTACTGTTCGCCTCTGTCGGGGCCTTGGCGATTGATTTGGGTAGGATCGTGACAGTTCCAGAATACATCTAGCAGTGCTTCGTAACTCACTTGCGATCGATCGTACTCTACCAGCACTGATTCAGCGTGACCAGTGACTCTGGCGCAAACGTCGAGGTAGCAGGGATTCGGCCAGTGACCTCCTGCGTAGCCCGCAGCAGTCGAGACGACACCCGCAACGGCGCGAAACTTGTGTTCAACTCCCCAAAAACAACCGGCGGCAAATGTGGCTTTTTCCATTGTGTTACTCATCGTATTGGGATAAAACTTGGCACTAGGTTATGCTTGACATATCCCCATCAGTGTGCATTCCCAAACTAATCGCGGCTGTACGTAGTTTAGCAAATATTGTCGCGCTTTTTCCAAGGGTTCTAAGGGCGATCGACTAATTCCCCCTGCCAAAAATTGTTGCCAGTAACAGTGCTGTAAATAATCGATTAACCACAACTGAGATTCAGTATCTAAAGTTTTATCAATTTCCTTGGCTAATTCCAAAGCAGACCGCAGGTTTTGAGGCAACTGCTTCACTTTTTGCAGCAAATCATCGGGTATTGATTGGAGTTGCTGCCAAATAGAAATTGCCTCCCCAGGACTTCCCTGAGCCATCCCCATTACCTCGGGATGATCTAAAATCTCTGCGAATCCCGCTTGCTGCAAAACTTGTGCCATTGCTTCGGGATTCAGCCGAGAAAACTGGATTTTTTGACAACGGGAAATTAAAGTCGGCAGCAAAGCTTCCACAGTCGGAGCAATTAAAATTAGCGCTGCTTTTCCCGGTTCTTCCAAGGTTTTCAGCAAGCCGTTAGCGGCTCCCTCACCCATTGTTTGTGCTTGTTCCAAAACTACGACTGAACGCGCAGCTTCTAGTGGCGGTCGGCTGAGGAATTCACCGATTTCTCGAACTTGTTCTAAGCGAATTTGTGGCGGTGCTTTCCGCTTTAAACCGGCTTCCTCTGCTTCCTTTGTCGAAAGCCGTTTACCTTGGTTCATGTAAGTTGGTTCAACCCAAAGTAAGTCTGGATGATTTCGCTGCCTCACGCGATTTTGCACTGAGGTGATCGAGATCCTTTCGGGAAGATTGGCTGAGAAGAAAAGCTCAATAAAACACTGAGCCGCTAAACTTTTGCCGATGCCGTTAGAACCAACAAATAAATAACCAGGAGCAATTCGGTTTCGCTCGACTGCTTGAGTTAGCAATTCTACTGCTCGCTCTTGTCCGATTAATGATGTAAAATAATCCATGTTTGCTCAGGAAGAAGGAAGAAGGAAGAAGGAAGAAGGAAGAAGGAAGAAGGAAGAAGGAAGAAGGAAGAAGGAAGAAGGAAGAAGGAAGAAGGAAGAAGGAAGAAAATCTAGGGTTTCAGCAGTAATTAAGAAGATCCTAACCGTCGGGCACGGTTGCTATCATACCAAAAGGTTATTGTGTTTTAACAGACTGCTAAATAATTGTTTTGAGTTAAGAATGTTAAATTGTAAGTTGCCGGAGCCGGACAAGGCCTTGCTGTGTCTCTACACATTATCTAGCGCTATTTTTCAGAATTGGTATTATTTAAATATCCCCAAGCTTCTAACCTGCGAGTTACAATAGCTTGAATTTCCTGAGCGACTTCATATTCAGGGCGATCGGCATTTATCCGGACAATTCGAGATTTATTTTCCTCGGCTAACTCCGCAAAACCTTGCTGCACAAGGCGGTGAAACTTCAAATCGGCTTGCTCGATCCGATCGCACCCTCCCCGAGCCCTTACCCTCGCCAAACCCGCTTCCACATTAATATCCAGCCACAAAGTCAGATCGCTTTCCAAGCCGCCCGTGGCAATTTCATTCAACTGTTTAATTAAATTTAAGTTAAGACCGCGGCCGTAGCCCTGATAAGCAATCGTAGAGTCAGTAAAGCGATCGCATAAAACAATCGTTCCCTTCGATAACTCTGGTTTAAGAAAAGTTTCGACGTGCTGAGCGCGATCGGCAGCGTACATGAGTAATTCTGCTCGATCGGATACCAACTCCTCCGAATCTTGTTTCAGCAGCAAATGTCGCAGTCCCCTTCCCAACTCAGTACCCCCCGGTTCGCGAGTAGCCACCAACCGGACTGTCAGAAAGCAACTTGCTTGCAGCCAATGTATCAGCCGCTGCATTTGCGTAGTTTTACCGGCACCTTCAACCCCCTCAAACACAATAAGTTTGCCCTTCATTGCCCTAACTTCCCACCTGAATAAAATAAATCTATATTGTTCTGTGCAGCGCTTCTAGGTTCGGTATGATAATAAAGTCTAAATGCCGCACGGCTGGAGTTGTCTATGGCTCGCTATACTGGTTTTTTTATCGTTGCCGTTCCGATCGACCGTCTCCGTCAGTCCCTGATTGAAATTTTAGAGTCATGCAATCTTGATATTATCTACAATACAGGAGATTCCGTCATGGCTCGCGAGCTCCCCGGTCAAGTTTCGCTTGCCAAACTTGTCACCGCAGAAGTCCTAATTGAGAAAAACACGGCCAGCGACTCAGAGGTTCGCATGAACTTCGTGATTAAAAACGAGGAACTGCCACTGCAGACCAACAACCACTGCCGTCAAATGTTCGAGCTAGTAAGTCGTTCAGTTATGAACAACAATAATTGGCGACTCTTGGAAAGTATGGCACTGTAGCCATCCGTCAGTCGATTTTAGATTTAGATTTTAGATTGACTCCACAGATGAATCTGGGGCCTCGAACTAACCTCGAAACTTTTTTGCTCTCGACTTCTGGTGTCAGGAGCTTATATCCATCCTTGAGTGAGGTCATTAGTCATTAGTTCCTAGCTAATGGCTGATGACCTCCGATGTTTATCTGCAAGCCCTAAATTTAAGCTCGAAATCCCCGCCGCAAAAACAAAGAATTTGTAACAACGCTAACAGAACTAAACGCCATAAATGCCCCGGCCGCCGCAGGACTGAGTAGAATTCCGGTTGCAGGCAGCAAGATACCCGCTGCAACCGGAATTCCCAGAGTATTGTAACCAAAAGCCCAAAATAAATTTTGGCGAATCTTGTTGAAAGTAGCGCGCCCCAGCTCGATCGACTCAACAACATCCATCAAAGCATTTCGCATCAGCACAATTTGAGCAGTTTCAACTGCTACATCAGTGCCGCAGTGCAAACCGATACCGACATCAGCTTGAGCCAAAGCCGGGGCGTCATTGATACCATCTCCCACCACAGCCACTTTACAGCCTTGGGCTTGCAAAGTCGCGATCGCCCGAGCCTTCCCCTCCGGCCGCACTTCGGCCAAAACATCAGCCGCCGTCAAATCTAGCTGCTGCGCCGTCGCAGCCGCCGCAGACGCCGTATCGCCCGTCAGCATCATCACCCGCAATCCCATGCCCCGCAAGCGTTCCACCGCCGCCTTAGCATCCGGCCTCAGAGTATCTTTTAGCCCGATTACCCCCAGCAAAACGCCCCCAGAAGCCACGTAAACCGCCGTTTTGCCTTCCAAAGACCCCGACAATTGCGCCGCCACAGCGACCCCCTGCTCCTTCATCCACTCGGCATTCCCCGCGAATACCCGCCGGCCCTCGACCAAAGCAGAAACCCCGAAGCCCGGTTCCGTGCAGAAATCTTCAGCAGCTAGCAGCGGCAAACCTTGCTGTTGAGCTTCCAGCAAAATCGCTGCGGCGATGGGATGACAAGCGCCCCTTTCCACCGCCGCCGCAATTTGTAGCAGTTTTGAGTCAACCCTGCCAGAAACTCCATCAATTGGGGAACAAACATCTTGTTTGTCTCCAGAAACTCCATCAATTGTGGAACAAACATCTTGTTTGTCTCCAGAAACTCCCTCACTTGTGGAACAGGCATCTTGCCTGTTTCCCAAATTAATATCTGAGCTCAAATCCCACTCCGAATTCTGGAAAATCGGCAAATAATCTGTGAGTGTGAGATTTCCGGTTGTCAGAGTGCCAGTTTTGTCAAAAACCACCGTATCTAATTGATGCACCCGTTCTAAAACATCACCGCCGCGAATTAAAAGCCCGCGCTCCGCCCCGATGCCAGAACCGACTAAAATTGCAGTTGGGGTAGCCAGTCCCAAAGCGCAAGGACAAGCGATGACTAAAACTGCGATCGCCAATTTCAAACTTAACAGCAAAGGCGATTGATAATGAATAATTGGCAATTCATTTCCCATATTCATTGCCCCGTGTCCCATGTTCATTGCCCCTTGTCCTAAAAGCACAGAAGGCCAAATATGAGTCCCGGCAAAATACCAAAATAGGAAAGTTAAAACCGATATCGCCATTACCCCATACACAAAATATCCGGCGACAGTATCAGCTAAATTTTGAATCGGCGCTTTGCGAGTTTGGGCTGCCTGCACCAAAGCCACCATTTGAGCTACAGTTGTTTCCTTACCGGTGCGAGTTGCCCGCATCACAACTGCCCCGGATTTATTGATTGTTCCCGCCGCAACTGTATCTCCTGGTTGCTTCAAAACCGGCATTGATTCGCCAGTCAGCATCGACTCATCTATGGTTGTTTTGCCCTCGCAAATTTCGCCGTCTACCGGTATTTTTTCCCCGGGCAAAACTTGCAGCCATTCTCCCACTCGGACGCGATCGGCTGGAATTTCAATGTATTGTGGATCGTAGACCGCAGATGTCGAGTTTAAAGGCAATTCTTCCGATCGCAAATCTAAACTCGGGAGTTTAAAATCAACTAAGCGGGCTTTCGCCGGCTGCAATGCGATTAAAGCTTGCAAAGCTGATGCAGCGCGCCGTCTGGCTTGCTGTTCGAGAGTTTTGCCCAACAAAATAAAGCCCAGCAGCATCACCGGTTCGTCAAAAAAGCACTCCCATCCCATCCGTGGAAACAGCAGCGCCGCGTTGCTAGCGGTGTAAGCTGTAACAGCGCCTAAAGCTACCAAAGTATTCATGTTGGGTGCATTTCGCCACAAACTGCGGCACCCGTCAACAATAATCGGGCGGCCCGGTAGCAGCAAAGCTAGGGTGGCCAGTCCCCAGTGAAACCAAATATTGCTGAGAATTGGGGCTTTTGTGCCGAGTACGTGACCTAAACCGGATAAAATAATTAGAATAAGGGCGATCGTCAATTGGTTGATTTGCTGTCGAATTTCTTGCCGCCGCCGTTCAATTGTTGCCGCTTCTACTTCCCGCTGATTTTCACCTGAACGAGACTGAGAGGGAAATCCATTATCAGTCAACTTTTTCGCTAAAGCCTCTGCATCGACAGCCCCCGGTTGACACTCAACCGTAGCGACTTCTACGGCCAAGTTAACGCAAGCTGAAATTACGCCTGAATACTGCATGAGTTGGCGTTCCACAGCTTTCGCGCAGCCGGCACATTTCATCCCGCCCACATCGAAAGTAACAAGTTCTGGCGGTGATTCTTTAACTGGTATGATTTCGGGTTGAATTTCGGGGATTGTTTTGGGCAAAAATTGCATGGTTTTTTTGGTATTGATTAGAATATTTTGGCGCTTCTGAAAGGATTTAATGCACTGTTTAGACAAATGTCTATATTTTTATCATAGATAAATATTGTGGCATCTTCCCAAAGTGTTAGTTTTTTTTAATTCTTAAGCTGTTACGCATTTAAAATAGTATTGTAGGGTGCGTCAGCCCTTTCTCGTTTCCCTTGTAAGCGTAAGTGTTCTAGCTGACGCACCCTACAGACCTCGTTAGTGGTTTAAATGCGTAAAAGCTTATTACTGTAGTTTAGACTAAATAAAGATGAGAACGGTGGCCAAAGAAGAACTAGAGCCACCGCGCCGGGAGAGAATAAGGGTGAAAAATAAAACCTATCCACTCCTTAAATGAACA
>JACJNY010000031.1 GCA_014695295.1 Microcoleus sp. FACHB-61
CTTTCAAGTTCTTGTCTTTCAAGTTCTTTTCTGGCTAACTCTTGCCTTTCAAGTTCTTGTCTTTCAAGTTCTTTTCTGGCTAACTCTTGCCTTTCAAGTTCTTGTCTTTCAAGCTCTTTTCTGGCTAATTCTTGCCTTTCAAGTTCTTTTCTGGCTAATTCTTGCCTTTCAAATTCTTGCCTTTCAAGTTCTTTTTTGGCTAATTCTTGCCTTTCCAATTCTTGTCTTTCAACTTCTTTTCTGGCTAATTCTTGCCTTTCAAGTTCTTTTCTGGCTAATTCTTGCCTTTGGAATTCTTGCCTTTCAAGTTCTTTTCTAGCCCGTTCTTTTTTCTCTTCCTCTTTTCTCTCTATTTCTCGACGAGCAAATTCTTTTTTCTCTTGCTCTTGTCTGGCTCGCTCTCTTATCTGTTCTTCCTCGGCTCTAACTTTCTCAATAGAACGTGCAACTTGCATTTCATAGGTAGCGACACTGAGGTTTCCTTGGTATTCGATGGTTTTGTCGATCGCCCCATCAGCCAACAAAGAATCGTGAGGAATGAGTCGCAACGTATTGATAGCCAACTGCCACAGCCGCTGGGACTGTTCCCAAGTAGCAGAAGAAGGATTAGAAGTGCGTCCAATTAAGACTGCTTGGGCGGCTAATTTAGCAGCATCGTCCCAATTATATTTGGCTCTTTCTTCTATTTGAATCTGACTTTGAACGTTTTGGAGTTGCTGCGTCAGAGTTTGGGATTGCTGACGGTGGATTGCAGATTTCCAAAGTTCTGCAGGAAACGGGGCGCTGTCGGAAGTTTTGGCAAGGTTATCTAATTGTACTTTCAGCCGATCGCGCAATTTGTAGAGTTCGGAAAGGGATTGCGGAGTTTCGCCGTCTGGCTGTCGCCCAGAGAGTGCGAGTTGGTAGTTTAGGGAAGGTTGAGCCACTGTTGTGGGGACTGCAACCCAAATAATACCGATGACGACACCGAAACCATTGACGATCGCGATCGCAATATATCGAACCCAGCGCATATAGTTTATCCTCAGACACGCCAATAATTTTACCTAATCTTGGGAGCAATGGGGGATTTATTTATAAGGACTTACGCATGGCGGCCCAGAAACCGGGTTTTTTACGAAAATACTTTGTTGCTGCAGACTGATTCGGTAAAAACCCGGTTTCTTTGTCGGAGTCCGTAAGTCCTAAATCTTAATTTGTCACCTCTGGGCACTACCGTGTCCTTACCCGTAGCTACGACTTCAAAAAAATGGTATGATTTCCTGTTTATCTCCTACCTGGAAAACAACACATCACTGTTGTAGAAATTATTCATTTACTCCCTTATTCCCTAAAACTATCAGCAAAATCTATGAAATCCCGCTCTTGCTGGCTAATTTTTACCCTCATCGGACTCTCCTTAACAAGCTGCTCCCAGCCGAAGTCATCTCAAGAAATTGCCCAAGCTGTTGCAAATAGCATCGTGCTGATTTCCTACCAGAATGAAGCCGGACACGGTACGGGCTTTATTGTGCCGGGTAAAACGGGAGTTTGCACGGTACTCACGGCACGTCATGTGGTGGAAGGGCGCAGTTTGAACCTGCAAACTAACGATCAAAAACTTCATAAAACTAAGAGAATCCAAGCAAGCCCTAATCTGGATTTAGCAGTGTTAACGTTTGAGCCTGCTGGGGCAACTTGTCCTTATCCGAGTCTCAATCTTGGCAATTCCGATAGCGTGAAACAAACAGACCAAATCTACATTTCTGGGTTTCCAGACAGGGCTGGTGGTGGCAAATTAGTGCGACAATTTGTGCGAGGTTTGGTATCGGGGTTGGATGTATTGGAACAGGGTTATGGGATTTCCTACGATGCTTCTACTTTTGGCGGTATGAGCGGCGGGCCTGTTTTAGATACTAGCGGGAAAGTGGTTGCAGTTCACGGGAAGACAGACGCTCAAATTGTTGCTGATTTGCAGAGTTATCAAGCAAGTTTGTCTCCGCTGCAGCAAGCGGCGCTGCAACAAGCGGCGGCAAGAGTGGCTGGAGGGGTACAAATTAATACTTTTCGGTGGGGAATTCCTATTAAAACTTATCAGGCAAATCAGTCTTGGGCAAATCAACCCCTTGCTAAACCAGATTATACTAAACTGGAACAGTTACTGGCTGTGGGTAAGTGGAAAGAAGCAGATGTGGAAACTACTAACAAAATGTTAGAAGTGATGGGGAGACAACCAGAAGGTTTGTGGGAACGGGAAGATATCGAAAATTTTTCCTGTCCAGATTTGCGGGACATGGATCGACTTTGGGTAAAATATAGTGATGAACGCTTCGGCTTTTCCGTGCAGAAGCGCATTTATCAAAGTCTTGGCGGCACCAAAGAGTATAATAATTGGGAGGTGTGGGATCGTTTCCATGAAAAGGTCGGCTGGAAAAAGAAAGGAGGAGAATTTTTGTCAGACTCTCAACTAACTTACAATAAATTCAATGCACCATCAGCCCACCTGCCCAGGGATTGGGCAAGGCCCCCCTGGTATTCGGCAAAAGGCAAGGGCGGGAAAGGGCAAGAAGAGAAATATTATAAGTTGATACGTTCTGCCGGGTTGGCGTGGCCGGCTGATCTTCTTCTCTCGTGTCGAGACTTGTAGAGTGTAACCTATAAAGGCTTAAAGTTTTTATTAAGAGTTGTGAGGGAGTTAAAATCCACGAAATCATGTGGTGTCTGGGTTTCCGATACCTGGCACTGCGACTTTCCAGCCAGGATGTTTCCAGCAACTTGAGGGTTATAACAATTAGCCAAAATAAACTTTTTAATGAATCAGGACTTACGCACTCCGACCAAAGAAACCGGGTTTTTTTCCGAATCTGCGAGATGTAACGAAGTATTTTCGTAAAAAACCCGGTTTCTGAACCCCATGCGTAATTCCTATAAGTTTAATATCACTTAGCAGAATTAGATCCAGCAATCCGATCCTCCTCTGCCAAAAAAGGAGTTAAATCAATCTCTGGCGAAGACGGAGAAAACTTAGAAGTTGCCAACTTACCCTCACTATTTTGATAAACCCCAGTACCATTCAGCAAATTTTCAGTCATATCTCGCATTGCTTGATAAGCCTCCTTATCGCTACCGGGATTCAACGTCAACACCAGCGGACAACCCTCGCCACTCAACTTAGTTTTCGCACAAATCACGTATTGCTTTGGCGTTTGAGGCTCATTTCTATAAGCTAACTTAATTAAACCATCTTTGCGATAACCGTTCAAGCTTTCAGAAATTATTTGGCAGCGTCTTACAGGCGTATAATCACCGCCTAAAGTTGTGACCATTTTCAGCCAAGGTTGTTGACCTTTATCGTGACGGTACATGACAGTCCAAACTTCACTACCCCGCTGAGTATCTGGCTGAAGTTGGCAGGAAAAACGAGCGTTTTGTCCAACCAACAGGGGCGGCCAACCTTGAACAATAGCAATTCCCGCACCGCCAACAGCCGCTAACAAACCTAGTACACCGATAGTCAGGTTTGCGACGTTAAAGAAATTTCCACTATTACTCACGGTACAGAATCCTCGATAAAATTTTGAGAGACGACAAGAGCGATCATAAGTTGAGAATTTCTACATCAGCCCAGTAACTGATTCCCGAAAACTTGCCCGATGTCGAATAATGCTATTATAGTATTATGAAGTCAACACAACAGTTTACAGCAATTATTGAACGAGAAGGCGACGGATATATATCCCTTTGCCCAGAACTTGATATTGCCAGCCAAGGTGACAATATAGAAGAAGCGCGACGAAATCTGATCGAGGCGCTGGAACTATTTTTTGAGACAGCAGATCCTTCGGAAGTCAAGAATCGGCTGCATACAAACTATTAGCTTATAAGACTAGGCGATTTCAATCGCTTAAGAGTCAAACGAAGTCCCTCTCGCTTGAGACTGAAGAATATTGATATCAAAACAAAACCCCAACAAAAACCCGGTTTCTCCAAGAAACCGGGTTTAATCATCCGCGTTAATCCGCGTTCATCTGCGGTTAAAAAATCCTACAACTGCTTCACCTCAGAAACCAATTTGGCAACCACATCCTTAGCGCTACCAAACAACATCATCGTCTTATCCTTGTAGAACAACTCATTATCTACACCCGAAAAACCAGCACTCATCCCGCGCTTAATCACGATCGTATGCTTGGCCTTATCAACCTCCAAAATCGGCATCCCGTAAATCGGGCTCGCCGTATCGTGACGCGCCGCCGGATTCACCACATCGTTAGCCCCGATTACCAAAGCAACATCAGTTTCGTCAAACTGCGGATTGATATCGTCCATATCGTACAACTGCGGATAAGGCACGTTTGCTTCCGCCAACAGCACATTCATGTGCCCCGGCATCCGCCCAGCCACCGGGTGAATTGCGTATTTCACGTCAACACCCATTTTTTCCAAACCGTCGGCTAACTCGCGCACGGCGTGCTGTGCTTGCGCTACAGCCATTCCGTAACCGGGAATAATTACAACCGATCGCGCATAACCCAACATCATGGCACTTTCTTCGAGATTGATGCTGCGAACAGTTTTGTCAGTAGCACCAGCAGCCCCAGCAGCAGCCGCAGCACTACCGCCACCGCTACCAAACGCGCTAAACAGCACACTAGAAAGCGATCGATTCATCCCCTTGCACATGATTTGCGTCAAAATAATCCCCGACGCGCCCACCAATGCACCAGCGATAATCAGCATATTGTTCATCAAAATGAACCCAGCCACACTCGCCGCAATCCCCGAATAAGAGTTAAGCAGCGACACTACCACCGGCATATCGCCACCGCCAATGGGTAGCACAAACATGATTCCCAGAATATTGGAAATCGCCACCAAAGCCAGGAATACCGGCACATCCTCCGGGTTAAACAGCATATAACCGCTGCCGGCTAAAAGTGCGATCGCCAGCATGGCATTAAACGGCTGTTGCAGCGGAAACGTCATTGGCGCGCCCGGTAGCAATTCTTGCAGTTTCGCAAACGCCACAAGGCTACCAGTGAAAGTAATTCCGCCAATCAACACACCCAAAAGGATCGTGATTGTCGCGTCTGGAGTTGGCGATTCCGGGATGCTGAGATAGCGCCAGAATTCGCCCACAGCAACGAGTGCAGAAGCCGCGCCCCCGAAACCGTTAAGCAAACCCACCATCTGCGGCATATCTGTCATCGCCACGGTATTCGCCATAATTGTTCCCAAAATGGAACCGACGATAATTCCGACAGCAATCAATTCGTAGCTGACTACTTGCTTTTCCAGCAACGTACCGACGATCGCAATTAACATCCCGATCGCAGCTAACACATTCCCTTGACGCGCGGTTGCAGGGGAACCCAACTGTTTCAAACCGATAATAAACAAAGATGCGGCAACTAAATAACCTAGTTGAATGCCACTGGGCAGAAAATCGCTCACGCTTTAACCTCTTTTTTCTTGAACATTTGCAGCATTCGATCGGTTACTAAGAAACCGCCGACAACGTTAATTGTGGCCAGGGCGATCGCGATCGTCCCCAAAATCGAAGTAACAGTCACATTGCCTTGGCCAGAAATCAGAATTGCGCCTAAAACCGCAATTCCCGAAATCGCATTCGATCCCGACATCAAAGGTGTGTGCAGCGTCGGCGGGACTTTATTAATTACTTCAAATCCCACAAACGACGCCAGAGTAAACACCACTAAACCTGCAATCAATCCTTCTGCCATAACAATTGGTAATTGGTAATTGGAAATTGGTGTGAAATTAACGCTAAAGTCCTTTATATCTCTCGTTTGTTGCCGAGTCTCGATCCCCCTAAATCCCCCTTAAGAAGGGGGACTTTGAATACTTCTTGTTCCCCCCTTCTTAAGGGGGGCTAGGGGGGATCTGGCCCTAGTCACCAAACAACATTCTGTGACTGCGTTTGACCTGTTTGTTGACACCAAGGGGTAATTGGTAATGACTCGTTAAGATCCCCGATGCTCTTAACGCATTCATTGGAGGCAGAGCCTTCGATATAGACTGGAGGCAGAGCCTCCTGGAGTACATTACAATGCAGAGCATTGTAACGAGAGAAAAGACTAAAGTCCTTACTACAAACCTGTTAGCTGACTGCTGATGCCTGAGCTGCCAAAGCATCGCGAACTCGCTGGTTGCTAATCTCACCGTCGCGGGCAACGCAAGCACCAGCAATGATATCGTCTTCAAAATTCAAATTGAGTTCCTTATCTTTCACCATCAACTGAAGTAAAGAGGAGATATTCTTCGAGTAAGTTTCGCTAGCGTGGACAGGCATCGAGGAGGGCACATTAATCGGGCCGATGACATTAACGCCGTTCCATTCAACATCTTTCCCCGCTTCCGTGCATTCGCAATTGCCGCCTTGTTCGCCCGCGAGGTCAACAATTACCGATCCGGGCTTCATTTGAGAAACCATTTCTCTAGTAACTAAAATAGGTGCTTTTCTGCCGGGAACTTGAGCGGTTGTAATCACTGCATCGGAAGCGCTGACGTGTTGGGTGAGCACTTGGCGGGTGTATTCTTTGGCGGCTTCTGATAATTCTTTAGCGTAACCTCCGGCGGCGACGGTTTCTTCCTTGAGTTCGACATCAAGGAATTTAGCGCCCAAACTTTGCACTTGTTCTTTTGTTTCCGGGCGGATGTCGAAGGCTTCGACTACCGCACCCAAACGGCGCGCCGTGGCGATCGCCTGCAAGCCAGCAACGCCCACACCCATTACCAATACTTTCGCGGGGCGAATCGTACCCGCCGCCGTTGTCAGCATCGGAAAATACTTTGGCAAAGCTGCGGCTGCGATCAGTACCGCTTTGTAACCGGCGACATTACCCTGAGATGACAGCGCATCCATGCTTTGAGCGCGGCTGGTGCGCGGGATCATTTCCATGCTGAATGCCGTTACTTTGCGATCGGCTAAACGCTGCACTAAAGCTGGATCTCCCAGAGGATTCAAAAATCCGATGAAAACGCCTCCTTCCCGGAGTTGATGAACTTCTGATTCTTGCAGGGCCCCGATTTTCACGACGACATCGGCTTCGCCCCACAGCCTAGCTGTATCGGCGACAACCTGAGCTCCTGCTTCTTCGTAAGCAAGATCCGAGAAAAAGGATTTTGCGCCGGCACCGGCCTCAACCCAAACTTCGACGCCCTGTTTGACTAATCGGGCTACAGCGTCGGGTACTAAAGCCACCCGGCGTTCACCTGCTGCTATTTCTTTTGCGATCGCTAATTTCATACACTCTCCTTATTTAAGCCTTCCTAGGACGGTTGAAACCCCGCCTACACAGACACAACCTGCCTCCGCAGGTTTCTTGAAGTGCGATTTTTAATCGCCCGATGCCTTGCTTTACATTGAAGCAGCCGTTGCCCTAAACTTCTCTCGTTGATACTAAAGCCGATCGCCCAAATTCGACCCGTATCTTTAACTTATCTTATACATTCAAATTCGCTAAATTGTTAAGTTTGCCACCGATTATGATATAATTTTATGTCGCCTACTTCTGTAGTTTGAATGTCTGTTATCAGTATTACGCAAAAATTACGCAAAAAAAAGTGACCTCAGCCGCCGGTCGCTCGCCCTCATCAAATTGCTGAGACATTCGATATTATTGTAGGCACGATCGCAAATTTCGGGCGAGCCATATTTAAGGTTCACCAAGAGTTTAATTAGAGGAGTTGTTATGCGACGATTATTTTCAGCACTAGCGGTTACAGGTTGCTTGGTGGGTGGATTACCCGCCCTCAGTTTAGCCCAGTCCATGCCAGGATTCACGATTTTCGGCGGCCCAGAGCGCGCCAACCAATTAAGCTATCGCTTGGATTACGGTACAGCCGGGATGAGCGGCGATAGATATCGGCTGCGGATTCCTTCCAAGAAAGTAAGTCTGGCGATCGCCCAACTCAACATATCCTATCCCGACTACTACAAAGGCGAATTCGACCAAAAAGACATTAAAGTGCGCGTCAAAGACAAAACAATCCCATTGCAAGAAGTAATTTGGGACAAAGAAAATCGTTTCATAGAAATTTATCCCACAGAACCAATTGCCGCCGGCAACAATGTTGAGGTTGTACTCTCCAACGTCAGAAACCCCTCTCCAGGCGGAATGTACCATTTCAACGTGCGCATCCGCACCCCCGGAGACGTTCCCTTGCTGCGTTACCTCGGTACTTGGCTGTTGAGCATTACTTGAGGGAAGGGTTCGGGGAAGGAATTTCTCGTTAGTCAAGCGATCGCGACAGAAAAATTTAACTGTTGCGATCGTTTTGCTACGGACAAAAATTTAACTCTACTCAAATCCTGGTTTTCGGGAGTTGTAAAATAGAACCTCCGGCTCATATCGCAATTGTCAAGGATTCGTAAAATAAGTTTAGGGGCAGTCCCCCGATGGTTGCCCTTGGCTAATTAGGGGTTGGCTTAGGGGCGCTACCCCTAAAAAATGTTTACCAATCAAATAGGATTGCTCTAGCCGTACTTGCAGCATGAATCTACTAGCAAAAATCAAAACAATACAACTTCCTCCAGCGCTGCGATCGAGAAATTATCGCCTGTTTTTTGCAGGACAAGGCCTCTCACTGATTGGCAGTTGGATGACGCAAGTCGCTACTGTTTGGCTTGTCTACAATTTGAGCGATTCACCTTGGATGCTCGGCGTGGTGGGATTTACAAGTCAAATTCCCACATTAATTTTACTGCCTTTTGCAGGAGTTTTAATCGATCGCTGGAACCGCCACCGAGTCATAATTGCCACTCAAATATTAGCGATGCTTCAATCCTTAGCGCTAGCATTTTTAGCGCTAACAGGAGTCGTTAACATTTGGCAGATCCTGGTACTGAGTTTCTTTCAAGGCGCAATTAATGCGTTTGACGCGCCGGCACGGCAAGCTTTTGTACCGGAACTTGTAGAAAAGAAAGAAGATTTAGCAAATGCGATCGCCCTCAACGCTTCGATGTTCAACGGAGCCAGACTAATCGGCCCAGCAATTGCAGGTTTGGTAATAGCTACAGTCGGCCCAAGTTATTGCTTTCTCATTGACGGACTCAGCTACATCGCTGTAATTGCAGGCTTATTAGCGATGCAGATCAAAGCCCGTAAAATTGCCGCAACTAATACCAAACCCTTACAAAGATTAAAAGAAGGATTCGTTTATGCCTTCGGTTTTCCCCCGATTCGAGCAATTTTACTGCTATTAGCATTAGTAAGTTTTGCGGGAATGTCCCACACAGTTTTAGTCCCGATTTTTGCCACCAAAATCCTGCACGGCGGCCCAGAAGCCCTAGGCTTTTTGATGGCTGCTTCGGGAGTCGGAGCCTTTGCAGGGGCGATTTATTTGATTTCGCGCAAAAGTGTAGTTGGCATCGGCAAATGGATTGCGATTTCACCCGCAATTATGGGATTCGGGCTGATAGGTTTTGGTTTGTCTCGCATCTTGTGGCTGTCATTAATCATGATGTTGTTTGTGGGGTTTGGTTTCATTTTGCAATTTGCAGGCGGGAACACATTTTTGCAAACAATTGTGGAAGACGACAAACGCGGAAGAGTGATGAGCATATACACGATGGCATTTTTTGGAGTGACACCGTTTGGGAATTTAGTTGCCGGCGGATTGGCAAATTATATCGGCGCTCCCAATACAGTCATCATTGGAGGTATAATTTGTGTTTTAGGCTCGATAGTTTTTACCAAACAGTTGCCAGCTTTAAAAAACTTCGTCCGGCCACTTTATCAAAAAATGGGTTTAATTCCGCAGTAACAATTTAGCCTAAAATCACAAATGCCAACATTAAACAACATTCCCAAAGCTAATATCTGACAGTATCTCTAGCAATCCTCAGCAACTTGTAAACTTCTCTCTTTCCCTCTTATCTTCTCTTTCTCTGCGCCCTCTGCGCCCTCTGCGGTTAAAACATCCAAATTAATTACGCAACCAGAGGTTAAACCAAGCGAATTTAGAAGAAGGTTCTGGGATTTCCACCGCCTATCTAGAATCAGAAATTGTTTTTTAGCTTGTTCACCATTCTTGTTGGGCTTCTGCTTCTGCTTGGATTAAATTTTGCCGCAGTTGCACCCAATTTATTTGATGAGAGGGCAAATCTTCGATGAGCTTTCCGCGCTGTAAATGCAGAATTCGCGTGCTAAATTGCTCGGCTAATTCTAATTGATGGTTTACCATTACAATAGTGGTTTGGCCGTTTGTTAGCTGTATCAATACTTGCAAAAGGTGGGCGGCTTTTCCTGCGTCTAGGGCGGATGTTGGCTCGTCTAAAAGCAAGATTTTTGGTTGTAGGATGATGCCGCGGGCGATCGCCACGAGCTGTTTTTGGCCTGTGGAAAGCTGCAATTCGGTGCGATTGAGCCATTCTTGGGGTATGTGCAGTTGTTCGATCGCCCCGCTAATTCTCTCAGCAATGTTTGATGGAGTCACCCCCCGCAGCTTCAAAGGATAAGCCAATGCTTCTCGCACCGACATTCCCAAAAGCTTCGATTCTTGCAGGATGAGGGTGATTTGTTTGCGGAGTTCGATCGCAGGTATTTGGCGATATTCTGTATTTTCCAGATAAATCGAGCCGCTGGTGGGACTGCTGAGCCGATTTAGCAACCGCAACAGCGTTGTTTTGCCGGCACCTGAAGGGCCAACAATTGCCACGCGAGATCCCTTGTGTACCTGAAATGATATATTTTCCAACAAATGACTTGAGGCGATCGGTGTTTTTAAACTAACATTATCAATTCGCAGTTGAGGATTTGTTTCTGTATTATTTTCGGAATAATTAGGCATTTAATTAATTAAAAATATGGCTTTCGTGGAACGGGCATCTTGCCCGTTCTTGAGGCAGGCAAGATGCCCACTCTCCAATCCAAGTCACTCTTTGTGGAACGGGAATCTTGCTCGTTCTTGAGGCAGGCAAGATGCCCGCCACACAATCAAACCCAAACTCAAACTTTTACAGCTTTTTCTAAAGGATAACCCAGCTTTTCGCGCTGTTCCAAATAAAGCTGAGCAACTCGCCGCGCCAAATTGCGAATTTTGGTGATATACCGAGTTCTTTCCGTTACCGAAATCACACCTCTAGCATCGAGTAAATTGAAAGTGTGAGAACATTTTAACACATAATCAAGACTAGGCAAAACCAATCCTTTTTTGGTCAATTGTTCGGCTTCTTGCTCGTACAGTCCAAATAGAGTAAACAGCAATTCTGGATTAGAAGCTTCAAAGTTATAAGTACACTGTTCTATTTCTCCTTGCAGGTGAACGTCGCCGTAAGTTATGCCATCCTTCCATTGAATTTTCGTCATGGCATCGACTTCTTGGAGATACATTGCTAGGCGTTCTAGTCCGTAGGTAATTTCAATGGAGACGGGGCGACAGTCAATGCTACCGCACTGTTGAAAGTAGGTAAATTGGGTGATTTCCATGCCGTCGAGCCAGACTTCCCAGCCGACGCCCCAAGCTCCGAGGGTGGGCGATTCCCAGTTGTCTTCTACGAAACGAATGTCGTGGTCTTCTGGGCTAATTCCTAATGCTCTGAGGGAGTCTAAATAGATGTCTTGGATGTTGGGAGGAGAGGGTTTAATTAAAACTTGATATTGATAGTAATGTTGGAAGCGGTTGGGATTTTCGCCGTAGCGTCCGTCGGTGGGGCGGCGACAGGGTTCGATGTAGGCGACAGACCAAGGTTCGGGGCCGATTGCTCTGAGAAAGGTGTGGGGATTCATGGTTCCTGCACCTTTTTCTGTGTCGTAGGATTGGGCGATCAGGCATCCTCGATCGCTCCAGAATTTGTTTAAGGTGGCAATGACTGATTGAAAGTTCACTGGTTTAAATATGGTTAGCGAGTGTCTAAGCTTATTTAAGCATACTCAAGGCAGGGTTGATTGAAATAAACCCTGCCGAAATTAGATAAGAGATGCTGAACGTATCGCTGGATATTTAAGGTCTTTTTTCAGGTATATTGTATCGATCGAGTTATTGCGATGGATAATAGCAATGTTTTCTAGATCGATACTCGCATTGCGATCGGGCGCGTTGAGTCACTAACTGACGCAAAGCGGCTGATACATAACTCATGCTACTGTCTGTAAGTGTTTGTAAGCATGAGCTTTGGCTAAGCGCACCCAAGGTTCTAGCAGCAAGTATCGATCGAGTTCGACTCTGTGTTATCCTCAGAGGCAATAAAAGGAAAAGACCTGCAAATCAATCCGTGTTTACTTCGTCCCAATGGATCATCTATCTCAATTTTTATAGACTCCATATAATTACCCTGATACCCCAGAATTGCCAGAAATACCCGCACAACTAGGTTTGACAACTTGCGAAGTTCAAGAGCTACATCCACTCCACCAAATCCTTCATGAACAATCTTGTCTCTTATTGTTATGAACTCTAATTCTGGAAATAAGTCTTCATATGGCACACTATAAGTCTTAAACATTTCCTTGAGGCTAGTTCGTAAATTTCCTATCTGATTGTAGGAACCACTAGCAAAAGACTTTTCAACTTTAAGCGCAAAAATATTATATTTTTTAAGATCATCTTGGTTATTAATACCTTGCGGGAAGTCCGATACAACCTTTAAAATCTGGTGTCTGATTTGTCGGTAAATATTCGTAGGAAGAAGGCTCTTACTAGCATGGCTCGAATGTTTTTTGTTTAAGGATTCTAAAACCGTACATAAAAGTAAGAAATTCACTGCAGCCATAGGGCTAACAAATGTATCAATGTACCAGCTTAAGGCTAAACCTACACCTTTATCGCTGAAGGTTTCCCCTGTCAAATTTTTAGCACACTGCTGCATGAATTGATATAAATGAGGTGATTGTATAACAGCTATTCCCCTTGCTTCACTACGTAGTTTTCTCCCTGACCAGTATTCACTTTTTATCTGAAAATGCTCATACCTCACACCCTTGATGCTATATATTTTATCAACGCAATGCCCCGATGCAAGTGAAAGAAGTGATATGAGCCAAGCACAATAAGTCTCATAGGAATATTGTTCATTTTCACGAATCTTTCTGAGTGTCATCTCTGCGCTTAAGATACCACTTTTATTTGTGCTTTCTCTAGTTGAAACGGACTCAATACACATTTCAGCTTCAAGGTTTCCAATTTGAGCTGACAAATTGTGTATAACTTCTATATTTGCAAGACCATACACAATTTCTTGGGTTCCTCCCTCTTCTAAGGAATCTAAATTGTAATCAATGTCCAAGTCCCTAAGTCTAACTAGAGATTTACCCTCTTGCTCAATATTTTCCGAGTTGTCAACCCCAAGCGTGACTTGAAAGTTGGCATCAGCAATAATCGCCTTTATTTTCCATCCCTCAACAGTTTTGCCTTCAATCTCGTAATCACCCTCATATGCTTGTTGAACTATCTCTCTTTCAAGTCCATCGAGTTCCCAGAATTGCCGAATATCTGGTTGCTCTCTGGTCACACCTTTCAACTGATAAATGGGCTCAGATTCATAAAATCTTTTTTCATTAATGTGTTGATTTACTTGCGAGTTAATTTCAATCAAAATATTGCCGTTTACATAGCAATATATATTAGCGTCATTAATTTGTATCGGCTGAGTATCTTCTTCGTGAAATTTTTTAAATATTCCTGAAAAAGTAAAGTGCTTCTTAAGTTCCATATCGAGTCGCTTGAGGAAAAGCAGTAGTTTTCCCTCGCTGAACCGTTGAAACTCTCCGTTCATTAAATCAGAGACTTCTGGTTGTGGAATGCCCAGTAATTCGCTCATTTCACGCTGTTCCAAGTTGCGCTGTTTCAACAGACGAAGTACCTGAATGCCGATTTTACCCCGCGCAAAAAGTTCGTCAGCATCTGCCAATCCAAGGTCAGCAAATACATTACCGCTGCTTTCTTCAAAAATGGTTTCTTCTGTCATAATTGTTCCTCCCTCGCTAGTGCGTATTGATAGCGTTTTTTAATTAAGTCAACATCAGCCTGTGGGGTTTTAATCCCTTGCTTTGATTTCTTCTGAAAAGCGTGCAACACATAGATTTTGTCACCAATCTTGACAGCATAAACCGCCCTGTAAGTATCCGTATCGTAACGTTTGACGATTTCATACACACCGCTTTCCACCCCTTTAAAGGGCTTGGCTGACAAAGGTGTTTCCCCAGCTTGCACCAGTTGTAGCGCATAACCTACCGCTTTTTGTACCTCTTCAGGAAACTCGCGGATATTTTTGCGAGAGTCTCCCATCCAAACAAGAGGTCGTAAAGGCACTTCTATAGTATCTTTGTTATCGACCATTTTATACGAAATTTCCTGTAAAAATCAAGTTTGACAATAGCATAGAATGTTGCCCAGCCTAAAAAGCGATTTCTCCCATAATGGGTTCTTGTGTCATGGTTGTTCCTCTCTTGGCATGGTATAGTACCCATCTTCGATTCGCATCGACAACTCATGAAAACAGACACCATTTTCTACAGCCTGTTTCAGGAATTTCCCAGCTTCTTCTTTGAACTGATCGATCGCCCTCCAGACGAAGCCACCGCCTATGAATTCACCTCCCGCGAAATCAAACAACTCGCATTCCGCATCGACGGGTTATTTCTCCCCAAAACCGAAGAACCCGAAAAACCATTTTACTTAGCTGAAGTTCAATTTCAACCCGATGCCGACTTGTACTACCGCATCTTTGGCGAACTCTTTCTCTATCTGCGACAATACAAACCCCTCAATCCTTGGCGGGTGGTTGTCATCTATCCCAATCGCCGCATCGAACACGAACAGATGCTGCAATTTCAGGAGCTCTTAACCAGTCAGCGCGTCCAACGGATTTACCTCGATGAATTGCCAGAAGCTGCCGATCGATCGCTGGGAGTCAAAGTTGTTAAACTGGTAATCGAGCCAGCAGAGACAGCAGCAGAACAAGCACGGCAGTCGATCGCAATGGCCCGACAACAGTTGTCCGATCCAACCGTTCTACGCGATTTAATTAACCTCATCGAAACAATTATCGTCTACAAACTTCCCCAAAAAAGCCGCGAGGAAATTGCCGCCATGTTGAATTTAAGCGAACTCAGACAAACTCGATTTTATCAGGAAGTCAAGCAAGAAGGTTTAGAAGAAGGACTCGAACAAGGTGAGCGACAGGCGAAGTTAGAAGCCATTCGTCGGATGATAGCGTTTGGAATGAATTTAGAGACGATCGCGCAATTATTAGATTTGTCTCTCGAATTTGTTCGGCAAACAATTAACAAAATCCAACGGGAATCGATGTCACTCCCCGAACAAAAGATCCACTCGTTTATCGAACTATTAACTCAGCAGCGATCGCTCTTCGGGGCCGAACAATTAACCGAACTAGCGCAGCTAATTGAACCCTTATCCGATGAGATCGATCTCCTTTCAGAAGCGATTTCATCCTGGGCTGAAAATTACCCTTCAATTCAGGAAGCTCAAGCCAAACTGCTCGAACCACTACCGCCGATCGCTAAGGCATCAGAAAAAGCAGCAGTCACCCGAGAAAGTAGCGAATCTCAACTCCGCGATCGCCTCAACAAACAAGCTCTCAAAAATGCCATTTTATTGTAGCGCGATCTGCCATATTTCTACTGGCAAATAAACAGAGGCAGATATTGCTGTCTTGCGTCAGGTGTTGAGTGGAAGCGATCGCCAAATTGTCACTAAAAAACAGAATAGTCAGAACCCCGACTTCTTGAAGAAGTCAGGGTTCTGACCGTGAAAAGGTTTAGATCGAGTTCTAGTTTAGTTTGCGGGAGCGAGGGAAACTAACAGAGTGATGTTGTCAACACCGATGACATAAACCGTGTCTCCCGGTGTGAGGGTGATTTGGCCATCGCAGCGTGCGGGCCACCAGCTACCTTGGAAGCGGACGCGACCTGTTTGATTCGGGTAAATCGATTCATCAACGACTGCTTCTTCGTTGAAGTAGTGGAAATTGGTGTTGATGTAGTTATCCATTAAGAGATTGTTTTCTGTGCTGTAGGTGTGAGTAGAAAAAATAGAACCGAAAGCTTTTACTACGTTAAACATTTTGTTGACTCCTTTTGTGTTAAAATATATCGAAGTTTAATCGCCTATTTTGTGATCTTTGAAAAGTAGCATTTCCTGGTTGAAATTGATTACCAGGTTGTTCATGCTCTGATTTAGTCGGCGGGTGCGAGGGAAACTAACAAAGTGATGTTGTCAACGCCGATGACATAAACCGTGTCTCCAGGTGTGAGGGTGATTTGGCGATCGCACCGTGCGGGCCACCAGCTACCTTGGAAGCGGACGCGACCTGTTTGATTCGGGTAAATCGATTCATCAACGACTGCTTCTTCGTTGAAGTAGTTAAAATTGGTGTTGATGTAATTTTTGATGAGCATATTGTTAGCTCCGCTGTATCCTTGGGTAGAGAAAATCGAGCCGAAAGCTTTTACTACGTTGAACATGATATTTACTCCTGTTGTTTTCAAATATATGGATGTGTAATTGTCTGTTTATGCTATTTGAGAGGCTGCATTTCCTCAGTTGAGATTGATTGATAGCCCTAATATTTCATTCTTCTTACCTTGCGTCGTTATATCGGGATAAAAGGCAAAGAATTTTTGAAATGTTGAGGGGGTTTAAGAAGCGGTTGGGGGGAATCTAAATGCAGTAATTCCGAGGTATTGAATTAAGGATTTTATGGTTGAGCCGTTGGTTGGATTTACCTCAGGGGTCGATGTTGTTAGCTACATTAGCGCTTGACTGATTCCGCATTACTGCTGCTGTGAAGATGTTTTATTTTTGGCTTGAATTTTTGGGTTTAGTTTTTTGATTGGGTTGTGACTCACTTGCTTTACACTTACTAATTTGCCAGGAGTCCAATATCTTTGGTGCGATCGCCAGTCCACTTTCCGAGTCTGGTACTGGCACAGGACACTTCCAAACCTGCAAACAACGATTTCGCAAGGGTTTCTGCCTACCTATCAGGCTGGTAGCTGTGCCAATTCAGCCAACTGGACTACCGCGAACGGTGAATTATGAACTTACGCACTCTCGATCGCCCAATCCGGAATATCCATACATATCTAGTCCGTGACTTACGCACCAAACCCCTAAAAACCCGGTTTCTGGCACCCTCTGCGCCATTAGGGGCCCGTAAGCGGATCTATGATATAAGCAAGTAAACTTGGCAACTCACCCACCTTCCCCATGCGATATTGATTTGTACCTACCTATTTAGGCATAGAAAATAGGCGATCGAGACTTACCCAGATATCAGGAGGCGGTAGGAGTTTTTGATCGATGCAGGTCGATCGCACCCTGTTATCCAATTATTGAACAGGTCGAACTTACAATCCATTCATAAATTCAGAATCTTAAATTCATAAAAGTCATAATTATAGACAACCTGCTTGATACTGCATAATTGTTACAGGAATTTTGAATAAAGTTTTAGCTAATTGAGACAAACCGAACTTGAATTTAAGCGACTGCGGCAATTCTTGTACGGAAACTTCTACGAAGCCAAAGCGAGTATAAAATGATGCGAGTCGCTTTCCCAAACATTCTAAATATAGCGGTTGTGTAGCGTGTTGAATTAAATATTTTGTGAGGTAGCTTCCCAAACCTCGATCGCGCCACTCTTTCGCCACCACCAAACTGCCTAATTCTTGCGCGCCCGCAAAGTTCCGCAACTGCCCGCAAGCTGCCAATTCCCCACCGCATTCGATGACCCAGAACTGCTGCCATCGCAACTGAGTTGGATCGAGTCGGGCGCTCCACACTAACATTCTAATTGATTTGATGTCTTGAGCTGAGGCCGGGCGGATGGCGCATTCAGACGGCAACGAAAAAAAACTTTCATTCATTATGATTCCATAAAATGAGCTTTAGTAAATTTATTCTTATTTTCCGAGTCGAGTTCCAGATGGTGTATTTAAGTATAACTGCTGTCACTGGAAATTATACGAGCTAACCGCTTCAAAATGCGAAATACTTCGTAAAGTTCGTTTCCGGGATTCGCAATATCGAAAAGTTTAGAGACGGCATACTGCGGTGTGTCTCGTTTGGTCATTTTGATAAATCGAAAGCTGCTACCATTTGTCAGAAGCCCAAATGTTACTGGTTCTGGGCTGGGGTCATTCAGCATATAAAATAGTAACTGAGGAAGCCCAGCTTCAACGGAATATTGAGAGCGTTTGGCTTCGATCGCAACTACCCAAAAAGATTTCAGCAATAGCAGGACATCGATGCTACCCCTGACAATTGTATCTTCATCTTCAATAGTCAGTTCTACTGATTTTTCTGCCTCTATGTGAAAGGGAGTCAAGTAGAAATCTGCTAAAAATAGCAAGGGAGCCAGTACCACCATTTTTACGGTATCTTCCAGCATCGCGTACTTGACACTGTTGATATAACCTGCTTTTACGTTGTCGAGCGCTCGCTTTTTGTCATCGCTAATTTCCGGTAAATCGTCAATCCACTCCCGGAAGAATTGCTCGTCTTCACAAAGTTGAAAATTAAATTTTGTTTCGACATCTAGCAGGGTCAGTGTTTTTGCTTGAATGCTTTGTGTCATAGTTTTATGTAGCTATTTGCTGGTTGGTGTTGATTGTAGCATATCAACTGTCGATCGCCTCCCACAAAACCTCCGCGCCAAACCTTACCGGATCGGTACAAGGCAATCCCGTTTCCGCTTGAACTTCAGCTATTTTTAACAGCGCTTCTGCCTCATTTAAGTGATGAGTGTTGAGGGCGATCGCGCTCACTTTTCCCCCTGCAAAAGCACCCGCAGCAGCGGCTACCATTTCGTACAATTCAATTACTTTTGATAGCCTGGGAATCGATACGTGCGGGTGATTGCGAATGCTAGTTTGTCCGGCTCGGTGCGCTAAAATTAAGTGAGTTGGCTGCGAACCCCGCAACAGCGGCAGAGTCGCCGTCGAACCCGGATGCAATAGCGAACCTTGCCCTTCTACGTGCAGAATATCGCATTCAGAACCCAATTTTATCACCATTTGTTCGACAGCACCAGCGGCGAAATCAACTCGCACTGCATCCAAAGGAATGCCTTCATTTCCGATCATTAAACCCGTTTGACCGGTTGCCAAAAATTTGGAACGCAAACCCCGCTGCAAGCAAATGCGATTGAGTTCCAGACTGGTTGACATTTTGCCAACGCTCATATCTGTGCCGACGGTTAACACGCGGCGGCAGCTTAATTTAGCAGCAGCAGCAGAGGCGATCGCACCGACAGATTTCGGTTCCTGACGCACGTCCCAAATCCATTGATTTTCGGTTAACGGAACTGTTATCAAAGGTGCAAGTTTCGCGTGCAAACCGTTGACAACGGACAAACCTGCTGCTACCGCTTGATTAATCTCTGGCAGCCATTCCGCAGGCAAAACACCGCCGGAAGGAGCGATACCAATTAACAGAATATCCGGCGCAAATTGCAGTGCTTCTGCAACGGAAGCAACTATCGGCACTTGTTGAGGAATGCCGGTTAATTCAGGTAAAGATTGTCCTGCACATTGGCGGTCTATTACTGCTACAATTTGTGCTTCGCTGTAGCGCAAAAATGCTAAACCTGTTTTGCCGGAAGGGCCGAGAATTCCCTCATGCAGTAAGATAGCAACTTTGCCATTTTTGATCGGATAGTTTTTAGTCATTGGTTCACTGTAAGTAGATGAAGTTTGAAAATACATCAGGGCTGGACGCAGTAAGTGAAACTTTAGCTTTCGCGAGCCGAAGGAAAACAATTGCCAAGGTTATGATAGCTCGATATTCTGTTACATGGTAAAGTTTATTGGCGCCGACCTACTTACTTCTATTCTCTAATCTCAATTCGCCGCACTCCCAATCCCGATCGCTCGTTTGGCATCAAACACCCATTTTCGACGATCGCACCGGTGAAAGGATCGTCTAATAAATTTAAGTGACTGTCCAAATCCAAATAGTCAGCTAGGGGGGAAAGTTGTGCTGCTGCTGTATTTGCGATCGCGCTATCTGAATAGCAGCCGAACATTACTTGCAAATTGCAGGCTTTTGCTGTGTGAATCATCCGCATGGCTTCGGTCAATCCGCCTGACTTCATCATTTTGATATTGATGCCGTGGACGCAGTGCGCTAACTTGGGTATATCGGAACTATTAAAACAACTTTCATCAGCAAAAATTGGCAGGGGCGATTGACGGTACAGTTCTGAGAATTCCTCCATATCTGCGAGGGGTGAAAGCGGCTGTTCGACATAATTTATCTTAGATTTTTCTAGCCAGTGACACATCTCGGCAGCATCTTTTAAACTCCAACCGCCGTTAGCATCAACACTGATTTTAAGGTTAGCTGGTGCTTCGTCAAGCACTGCTATTAACATAGCTTTGTCGGCTTCGATTCCTGCGGGATTTCCCAATTTGACCTTGACGGCGCGGTATTTGATACCTGCTGGATCTTTGCCAAACCAATCGCGCACTCTTTCTCTTGCACCAGACGGCGAATTAATGCCGATTGTGACGGAGGTGGGGACGATGCGCGATCGATCTAATCCCCACATTTTCCACAGCGGCAAGCCGGCTTTTTTGCCCAGCCAGTCGTGCATTGCCATGTCTATGCCGGCGCGGGCGGCTGAGGGTAAGTTGACCTCTGTTAATACTTGTTCGATTTTTTGGCGATCGAACGGAGTAAACTTTTCTAGCAGCGGTGCAACTTCCTGCAATGCAGCTAGCAGAATTTCGGTACTTTGGGGCCGAGAACCTGTGGAAAACGGCGAAGCTTCTCCCCAGCCTTCGATGCCTTCGTGTGCTAATTTTACCCATAAATTGGTACTTTGGGCTGTTGTACCGCGGCTGATGGTAAGCGCAAACCGCTTGCGGACAGTGAAGGTTTCAATTTGAACGTGCATTGTCAGTGAGTGGTGATTTTTTGTAGATAAAAATCCGAGGTGGCGGATTGCGCCGCTCTTGCGATTTCTAACTTTTTACTTTATAGTTTGATTTTGCTTGTTCTAGTTTATCAAAAACTTGATGAAATTCCTTATTTCTGTTTCGCCGAAGAGAGTTGCTTTCTCTCTCAGCATTTGGGTGCTCTTCTTTGCTGTTGCTGGTTGCATCGTACAAGTTCTGCGTTACGGTTTTAACTATCAAGAACGCTGGAGCTGACGATCGCCCAAGATTATTAGGGCGGTTAAAATCGAAGACATTATGACTATCTACTTTTACAGCACTCGCAGCGAATACGGCTGTTTTTCTAACTTTTCCTCTCATGGATTCGAGTTAGACGGAGAATATTGGGCGACTACCGAACATTATTTTCAAGCACAAAAGTTTCCCAAAACGGCTCATTGTGACCAAATTCGCCAAGCAAAAACGCCGAAAGATGCCGCAAAAATGGGGCGCGATCGCTCTCGTCCCCTCCGCCAAGATTGGGAAGAAGTAAAAGATGATATCATGAGAAAAGCCGTACTCCGCAAATTTGAAACTCATCCCGAAATTAGAGAAATTTTACTAGCTACTGGCGATGAGGAAATAGTCGAAAATTCTCCTAGTGATTACTATTGGGGTTGCGGTAAAGATGGCAGCGGCAAAAATATCTTGGGACAGATTTTAATGGAAGTAAGGGAAATATTGCGAAAACGCACGTCAGAGTAAAACAGAACTTAAATTTCCCAAACTAAAGCAGGACTTATTTAATCCTAAGTCCTGCAATGCTCCTAAGCGAGCATTTCCTCAATTTTCTTAAACACTGAACTCATAAATCGGCATGAGAACTGTCAAAACCTGTGCCAATCTCGTCGGGCTGTTCTAGTAGAGGGTTTAGCCTCTCCTCAGAGACTGCGAAGCAGGGGAAACGGTAAAAACCCTGCACCACTTTTTTTGTTTTAACAACTACTCTCAACCGGAATTAACTTTTATCGTCGCAAGTACAGCATTGTTAGCCAGTCGCCTCCCGGACACCGTTCCCCTAAGGTGGGCGATTCACAGGTAAAACAGCAAAACACCTGTTCTGGTTAAAGTTTGTTTTTTATTTATGCTGTATCTTTCTATTGTGTACGATTTATGGAAAGTGTTAGCACTCCTACAGAATTCTTTACATTTGTAATTTATTTGGATACGATCGCGCCACTCTGTCGCAGTTGCTGTTGAATTCTATTAAATTCTTTCTGTTCTGCGCTTAGCAAAGTATTGTCGATCGGCGGACGCATATCCCACTGCAATTCGGACAATAACAACAAACAGCCCGCCATAATTATTCCTGTGGTTAGATATTGCCAAGGTGCAACAAAAGTTAATAGAGGGATGCTAAATAAATGAGTTAGTCCGCTCAGGAGAAAAGTGCGCGATCGCAAACCTAATCCCGTCAACAAATAGCCGATCGCGCTCAACCCCAACCACAAATCGCAAAGGTGCAGCAACAAACTTCCCCAACCGGCAAAAATACTGCAATCCGTCAGAACCAAACCAGTTATCATCAAAATCGCCCAAGAGTAAAGAATCCAGCTAACTCGCTCGACTCTTACCCAAAACAAAGTCAAAACAGCCATTCCCGCAGTACCAATTAGAGTCAAACTTGACCACAGAATCGCCTGAAAGCTCCAACTGATGGGGAAAAACTGAGCGGTGAAAAAAATCCCCGCTGTCACCAAACCCCAAAGCAGAAAAGTTTGGTCGATGCGGGTATAAAATCCTGAGAAAAGAGTAATATTTCCAATTTGCCAGCGGAGTTGCAACAGGCCTTCGCGGTCTTGTACGTCGAGATGTTCCTGTTTGCAGCGGATTAGGGGTTCGGAGGCGTTGAAAAAGGTCATCCAGAGTTGGGGAAAGTATGAAGTTTTGTGTATTGTAACAAGTCTTAAGGAATATTTTTCAGATTTTTTCTTGTTCCCAGGCTCTACCTGGGGACGCAGATTTGGAGGCTCTGCTTTCTGTTTTCCTCAGCAACCGAAGAGGCAGAAGGCTGCGTTAAGCTTTGGACTAACGCAGCCTTGAGATTTGAGTTCAAGCAAGTCTCCAATTCTTATCTTTTGGAGAATAAATGAAGGCAACATTCACAAGAATTGAGCCATCTTTTTTGCCTGTAGAGTAAATTTGCCACGTACCTGTGGGAACCTGCCGCAGATACGGTTTATTTTTCCTTAGCCGATCATAGATTGAGCTTTTTGAGCATTTGGTATATTCGGCGGCACGTTCAACAGTGCAGCCCATTTCCACCAAAACTGCGATCGGCTGGGTGAACAAATTGAGCTGTTCGCTGTTATAATTAGTCATGAGAAATCCTCGGTCTATATAGACCATAAACAACATGAGAGTCCTACTGGTTGCAGCCAGTGGCTCCCGAAAAAACTGATAAGCGATCGAAAGCGTCTCTAGTTACAGCTAGGGGCGCTTGTTTGCTTGTTAAGGGCAGTCTAACACTGCTTTAAAAAATATACAACAAAAACAACGTATATTTTTTAAACTTATGGTAAATTAGACGTATAAGTTCTCAAAGCCTTGTATAACAAGCATTTTCTCCTCGTTCCCCGGCTCTGCCTGGGGACGCAGATCCGGAGACTCTGCCTCCCGTGAGTTTTCAGACAAGCGAGGCGGAGCCTCTGGATATCGGTTCCCAGGCAGAGCCGGGGAACCAGTTAAACCCAATAGATATTATGAAAAATACATTTATCTCTCGATTTACTCCTAGCTTGATGGCCCCAGAAACCCTGGAAGCTATCTTAGTAAAGCGTCACGCATTAGCAGAACGTTTAGTAGAGCTAATTCGCGTGAGCGCCCTAACAGATAACAAGCATTTTCAACTACTAATTGGGCCGCGCGGCATTGGCAAAACGCACTTGGTTTCCCTGATTTATCACCGCGTAGACAACATGGAAGATTTGCGGGATAAATTGCTAATTGCGTGGCTGCAGGAAGAAGAATGGGGAATTGCGTCTTTTTTGGATTTATTGCGGGGAATATTCCGGGCAATTGCTAAAGAATATCCGGCAGAATATGAAGCTGAGTTAGATGATGATGTTGAAAAACTGTATGATTTGTCGCCAGAGCAAGCTGAATTTAAGGCGGCAGAATTGCTGAGAGACTTTGTTGGCAAGCGGGTGCTGTTGTTGATTGTCGAAAATTTAGAGGACGTGTTTAGCGGCTTGGGGGATTTCGGGCAGAAGCAGTTGAGGGCGTATATTCAAAATTATTCATTTTTGACAATTTTGGCAACATCACAAAGCTTGTTTGATGGAGTCAAGCTCTCTAATAATCCTTTTTATGGTTTTTTTGATTTACATGAATTAGATGAGTTTAAGCTCGATGATGCTGTAGCTTTATTAAATCATATTGCCACGTTAGAAGGAAATAATGATTTAGCATCTTTTATTCAAACTCCCACAGGGCGCGATCGCATTAAAGTTGTGCATTACCTTTCTGGTGGCAGTCCTCGCGTCTATATTGTTTTTTCGGCTTTTCTGATGACTCCTGACTCGCTCGATAAATTGGTAGAACCGTTCATGGAAATGCTGGATAGCCTCACGCCCTACTATCAGGATCGGATGAAATATCTATCAAATCAGCAGCGAAAGATTGTTGACTTTTTGTGTGATCGAGGTGGTGCCGCACCAGTAAAAGAAATTGCTAAACGCTGTTTTATTGAGCAGCGAACTGTATCTAGCCAACTTAAAGATTTGCGAGATAAGGGTTATGTCAAAACTGAAGAGATAGGACGGGAATCGTGGTATGAATTGCGGGAACCATTGATGCGTTTTTGTTTGGAGGTAAAGAAGCAGCGAAATCAACCCATTCGATTAATTGTGGATTTTATTCGGGTTTGGTATACGCGGAAAGAATTGCAGCAGCGATTGGGATTGAGGATGGCGGATGTTGATTTGGCGGAGAAAGAAAGTCATTTTATGTATCGGCAAGGTTTGAAACCGATTCCACCTGATGCTGTGATGGAACGAGAATATTATACGCGGGCGCTTGAGGCTATTGAGAGAAATGAGGAAGACCCGCGTCTGAAGGCTTATTTTGATGAAATTGAAAATTGTATTGAACAGAAAGACTATGTTTCAGCTTTAGAATATGCGGAAAAATTGGTAACAGGTCGCGGCGATTTCGATGATTGGTTGATAAATGGATTATGCTTAATTAGTCTGGAACGCTACGATAAAGCTTTAGAATGTTTAGGGAAAGCTATTGCAATTGAACCCAATTATGCTTATGCGAGGTTTTGGGATATTCTAGGAAATTCATACTACAATCTCAACCGCTATGAAGAAGCTTTAAAATCTTACGAGAGGGCGATAGAACTTGATTCCAACCATAGCCGCGAGTGGTGGGCTAAGCGAGGTTATATACTCCACAACCTTGAACGCTATGATGAAGCATTAATATCTTGTGATATGTCGCTTGAACTTGATGCCAATTGTCAGCCTGTTTTGGCTTTACGAGGCATTGTACTCAACAACCTCAAACGCTATGAAGAAGCCTTAGAATCCTTCGATAGAGCCATCGAAATTGATGCCAATAATCAGTGGGTTTGGTGTAGCCGAGGCATTGTGCTCAACAACCTCAAACGCTATGAAGAAGCCTTAGCATCCTTAGATCAGGCAATCGAACTTGATGCCAATGATCCGTGGGCTTGGACTAGGAGAGGTGATGTACTCGATAATCTCGAACGTTATGAAGAAGCCTTAGAATCTTACGATATGGCGATCAAACTTGATCCCAATTTTCAGCCTGTTTGGGCTTTACGAGGCATTGTACTCGACAACCTCAAGCGTTATGAAGAAGCCTTAGCATCCTTAGATCGGGCAATCGAGCTTGATGCCAATGATCCGTGGGCTTGGACTAGGAGAGGTGATGTACTCGATAATCTCGAACGTTATGAAGAAGCTTTAGTATCCTTTGATCGGGCGATCGCACTTGACGATAATAAGTGGGATTGGGCTAAGCGAGGCGATGTACTCAACAACCTCGAACGCTATGAAGAAGCTTTAGTATCCTTTGATCGGGCGATCGCACTTGACGAGAATGATCCGTGGGCTTGGACTAATCGAGGCAATGTACTCACCTACCTCAAACGCTACAATGAAGCTTTAGAATCCGTTGATAGGGCGATCGAACTTGATGCCAATTATCAGTGGGCTTGGGCTAAGCGAGGCGATGTACTCGACAACCTCAAACGCTATGAAGAAGCCTTAGTATCTTACGATTGGGCGATAGAACTTGACAGCAATTATGAGTGGGCTTGGTTTAGCCGAGGCTGGATGCTGGATAATCTCGGTCGGTATGAAGAAGCTTTAATATCTTGCGACAAAGTGATCGAACTGGGTTCTCAACATTCATCTGTCTTCTTCAACCGTGCCATTGCCATTCTCGGATTGAATCGCTGGGATGAAGGCATCGCCGCCTTAGACGACGCATTCCAACGCCTAGAACCAGGCGATGAAGCTGAGGCAGATGATGCCAAGTTAATTATCAACAACCTATTTGCGATCACGCAGGATCTAGCGATATCTCAAACTCGCATCACCAGCCTGATTGCAGTTTACAAAAAATACGAATATCTCTCAGTTTTAGGACAAGGAATTGTGCGAAACATCCCCGCGCTAATGTCAGAAATGGTCAGCGACAAAGCCGCACGCACTTGGTTAGAATTGTGGCAAGAACTAACCAGCAACTACGACGAACAATTCAAAATTCCCATCCGCCTGCTGAATGCGGCTGTCCGCTATAAGGAAACCAAGGGCGATAGACGAGTTTTGCTAGAACTTCCCATAGAAGAACGCAATTTATTAGAACCCTTGGTGTCAACAAAACCAGAATAAACAGAAAACTAAACTTGCAATAATTTAGATAAGCAGCAATTTACACTATACACTTAACATTGTGTAAGTCCTTTTATGTAATATGTTATGCAAAATCCCCGCCAAATAGCTTTTCTCGCACTCCGCGAAGTCCACCGCCGAGGTGCATTCGCAGATGCCGCACTCGATCGCGCTTTCAGCAATTCTCAACTCAACGACCTCGATCGGCGTTTAGTGACAGAATTAGTTTACGGTAGCGTCAGGAGAATGCGATCGATCGACTTCATCATCGACAAACTAGCAACAAAGAAATCCTCCCAACAACCGCCCGAACTCCGCACCATCCTACATTTAGGCTTATATCAACTCGAATATCTCAACCAGATTCCCCCCTCCGCCGCCGTCAACACCACCGTTCAACTAGCAAAAGAAAACGGATTTTCAGGACTCAGCAGTTTTGTCAACGGTTTGTTGCGCCAATACATCCGTTTAACAGATAACAACTTAAACCCATTAACAGTTACGAATTATAAATCAACCGTCGAACGCCTAGGAATTCTGCACAGCTTCCCCGAATGGCTGGTAAAATTGTGGATCGAACAAATAGGCGAAACCGAAACCGAACAACTCTGTGAATGGTTCAACCAATCCCCCACAATTGACCTAAGAATCAATCCTTTAAAAAGCTCGATCGCCCAAATCGAAGCTGCCTTCAAATCCCACAACATCTCAACTAGCAGAATCCCCAACTTGCCCCAAGCATTAAGACTAAATGGCAGCATCGGCGCAATTCAAAACCTCCCCGGATACAGCGAAGGTTGGTGGACAATCCAAGACAGCAGCGCTCAATTAGTCACCCATTTACTAGCGCCCCAGCCAGGGGAAACCATTATCGACGCCTGCGCCGCGCCCGGGGGAAAAACCACCCACAGCGCCGAATTAATGCAGGATGAAGGCACAATTTATGCCTGCGACAAAACCGCCAGCAGACTCAAAAAACTTAAAGAAAATGCAGACAGACTCCAGATGAAATCCATTAAAATTCATACCGGAGACAGCCGCCATTTCCCAGAGTTTGTTAACCTCGCAGACAGAGTTTTACTAGACGCACCTTGTTCCGGCCTCGGAACTCTCCACCGCCGCGCCGACGCCCGCTGGCATCACACGCCCGAAAACATTCAACAACAATCTCAACTGCAATCGGAATTGCTAGCAAATGCAGCGACATTTGTCAAGTCCGGCGGTGTATTAGTTTATGCAACTTGCACAATTCATCCCTTGGAAAATGAAACAGTTATTCGATCGTTCTTGGATAGCAATCCTCACTGGCAAATAGAACCGCCAACAATTGATTTACCCGTACAGCCATCACCCGAAGGATGGGTGAAAGTGTGGCCGCACAGACATCACATGGACGGCTTTTTTATGGTGAGGCTAAAGCAATTGAAAAAAAACTAAAGTCCTTACTACAAACCGATAGTTTAATATCCCGGTTCTTGATAAGCAGGCTCTTCATAAGCAGGCTCTTGATAAGCAGGTTCTTCATAAGCAGGCTCTTGATAAGCAGGCTCTTGCGGTGGGTAATACTTCGGTTGAGGATTAGGATTGTACGGTACGATCGCACCATCCTCATTCACAATCATCCCCCGAATAATCCTCTTAGGCTCGACCGGTTTGGCCTTAATACTGCCTTTGCGGCCCTCCAACTCCGGCAACTTCGGAAACTTCTCAACCGGCATTCCCTTAACAGCTTGACTCATAAAATCGCGCCAATTATACGCCGCCGTACCGCTAGTTCCCCACGTGGGATAATTGTCATCATTCCCTAGCCAAACCCCAGTCACCACCTGTGGAATGTAACCAATAAACCACAAATCCCTGACATTTTCCGAAGTACCGGTTTTGCCCGCTACAGCGCGATCGTTTAAAGCAGCAGGCCCCCCCGTACCGTCTTGCACAACGCCCTCCAACATCCAAGTAGTAATCGCAGCACTATCCTTATCCAAAACCCGCTTCGGTTTAAAATTAGCCTGATAAATCACATCTCCCCGCTGATTAATCACCCGCTTAATTCCGTGGGCTTCAATAAAATTCCCTTGCGATGCTAAAGTACCGTAAGCATTGGTTAACTCCAGCAAATTCACCTCCGAAGAACCCAAAGCCAGGGAATAAATCGGACTCAATTTAGACTTAATTCCCATATCGTTGGCTAATTTTATCGCCGGTTCAAACCCCACATCCATCAACACCTTCACAGCTATGACATTCACCGAACGCGTCAAAGCATCAGACATCGATCGCCAACCGCTAAATTTTTTGCCATAATTATTCGGTTGATAGCCGTCGATAATAATTGGTTCGTCTTCGTAACCGTCATAGGGAGAAAAACCAGCCGCCATCGCCGCTGCATAAACCAACCCTTTAAACGTCGATCCGGGCTGCCGCAAAGCCTGCGTAGCGCGATTAAATTGACTTTCCTTAAAACTCCCGCCGCCCACCAGGGCCTTAACTTCCCCAGTCTTAGTGTCCATAGAAACTAAAGCGGCCTGTTCAAAACCCTGACTGCGACCATCAACTTCGATCGCATTTTTAACCACCTTTTCCGCTATTTTCTGCCACTTCAAATCCACCGTCGTCTCGACAGTCAAACCGCCAGCTTCCAAAGCATCCTGAGAAACATAGCGCGGCAATTCCTTCCGAATGTAACTAGCAAAATAAGGCGCGACTACTTTAAATCGCTTCGGCGCACTTGGTTTAACGGCGATAGGTTCCGCCATCGCCTCCTTCGCCTGAGCCTCTGTAATTACCTTTGCTTCCTGCATTTGTTGCAGCACAAGATTGCGGCGTTTCTTAGCAATATCGGGGTTAACCAAAGGCGAATATTCGCTCGGTGCCGGCGGCAAACCCGCCAAAGTAGCCATCTCTGCCAAAGTTAATTTATCGACTGTTTTGCTAAAGAAAACCAAAGCCGCATCCGCCACTCCGTAAGCATCCGAACCCAAATAAACCAGATTTAAATACCGTTCTAAAACTTGGTCTTTACTCAACTCCCGCTCAATTTTCTGAGCTAAAAGAGCTTCCCGAACCTTCCGCTTAATACTTCTTTCCTGATTGAGAAAAACAACGCGAGCCAATTGTTGTGTAATTGTACTGCCGCCCTGCACTAAATCTCTCGCTATCAAATTAGAAACAATCGATCGCACAATACCTTGATAATCCACCCCGCGATGTTTGTAAAAACGGCGGTCTTCTATGGCAATAAAAGCTTTAACCAACAGTTCGGGAATTTCATTAAGTTTCAGTTTATCTCTAGTTGCAGGCCCCGACTGCAACAAAATCGTATTATCTGCCGCCTTAATGGTCAGTGTTCCGTCGCGGTTAAAGGCGGACAAATCGTTAACATCCGGCAAACCTTTGTCTAAGGTGTACAAAATCCATAAACAGTAGATTAAAGCGCCCCCGCCTATACTGGCAACACCTAAACGTATCCAAAATTTAGGGCGGCGGGAGATCCGTTTTTTAGTCTTTTCCGGCGGTGCGCTAATTTCCGGCGGTGCGCTAATTTCCGGCGGTGCGCTAATTTCCTGTAGTTCCGTATGTCTCTGCAATTCGGTGTTCTGCAGTGCGCTATTTTCCGGCAATTGGCTACTATCCGATTTTGTGGGTAATTTAGTCCGCACCAAACTCGATCTCGGCCGCAACAATTCTTTTCCCTTGGTTTGCAAGCTGGTAACTTGAGGTTCAATTTCCAACCAAGCGATTAAGCGCTTCAACCCTTCCCAATCGCGCTTAACTATTTGATACCTTTGAAGTTCCGGGTCTAATTCCCAATTTAATTCCGACTCTTCTAGAGGTGCAGGATCTTCTTCTACCACATACTCCGAGCCTTCCGCCGTTGTCCGCGTAAAAACTTTCGCCTCCGATTCGGGCGAGTTGAGCTTATTACCCTTCGCAGCCTTCGGCGGTTCTCTATCGGAATTACCGCTTATTGCGTTAGTGACTTTGCTCAATTTATCTTTGATATTTGAGAAAAATTCTGCCACGTTCAGACCTTCAAACCTCATCAAGTCCGATTAAAAATTAAAAATTAAAAAAGTTAGCTTTCTTCAATTTTTAATTTTTAATTCGACATTTTTTCTTGAATAACACGCTGCCTTGAATTAGATTTTTTGAATTAATTTTTTTTTAATTCACCGATCCAAATTCAAAACTTTTCTTAACGCTGCGGAGTTTGGTGTTTTTTTTTGAATTGAATTAGATTTTTTGAATTAAAAACTCTTTAACTCAAACCTCACAACTCAAAGCTCAAAACTCTGCTTAACTCGCATGACCCAGTGCCAAGGCTGCTACTAGCATACCCAAAACCAGGAAAGGCTGAGCACTTGCCTGATATTTAACATCATTTTCCAGGGGATTGCGCAAAAAGTACATATCCTGAAAAGTAATTTGGGGAATTATCAGCAGCAGCAGTATGACAGCGTAAAGGTTTTGGTGGATGCTGATCAGGTAGCCTGCAATCCCAGCTTGAAAGATGTCGATCATTAACACGCAAATCCAAGCTGCTGTGCTGATGCCAAACATCACTGGCAAAGATTTTAACCCTAATTGCCGATCGCCTTCGACACTTTTGAAATCATTGACGATCGCAATCCCCAGCCCGGCCAAACTGTAAAACAGCGTCAAAATCATAATCGTGGGATCTAGTGTACCAAACAAAGCTTGACCGGCCCACCAAGGCAGGGCAATGTAGCTAGCACCCAGGGCATAATTTCCCAACCAGCCATTCTGCTTGAGTTTCAGCGGGGGCGCAGAGTAGATATAAGCTAGAAACGCGCCGCCGAGAGTCAAAACAGTCATTATCGGGAATTCATGGCCCGCCCACAAGTCTAGAGCATAAGCCACCCCAATGCCAGCCGCTAATAATACCAAAATTTGCGTTACTACTTGGGGAATCGAGATGATACCGGAGGGAATCGGACGGTAGGGCTCGTTAATGGCGTCGATGTCGCGATCGTAAAAATCGTTCAAAGTTTGAGTGTACCCGGCCAGCAACGGCCCTGACATCAACATACAAGCTGCTGCGATCAAGAAATTCTCTAGGTTCCAAACATAGTTTCCAGAAGACGCAGCCCCGCACACCACGCCCCAAATTAAGGGAATCCATGTAATCGGTTTCATCAGTTGCAAGCGAATCTTCCAGATGGAAGTTTCCCCGCTAGCGGCCCCTTTCATGCCCAACAGTTGCCTGGTTTTGGCACTGCGGTTTTCGGTAGCAGCACTTTCCGGTGCGGCTTCTGGGGAGATTTGGGATGGAGGAGAGTCAGACATAAGTGTGATGTTAGCGGTACTGCTACTATTGTGTCGTTCTGCGTTTCAATAATAATTCTGATAGGATACCACTGATATTAAAGGCATCGTCTTGAAAACTTACCCCGTCTTGGAGTTGATGCTAGGGAAAAGTACGGGTTTCATCAAGTTATTTTAATATCATTATTCTGTGTAAATGTCAAGAGGATAAATACTTTTTTTTATAATTTTGCTGAACCCGCCTGCTGGGGGAGATTTTTGCCAGCAGGTGCATTGAATGTCAATTACCAGGAGGCGATCGAGTTTTTTGCCATGCTACCCTTGAATCATCTCATCTGGCAGAAAATCAATCGATTTTAGATTTTAGATTTTAGATTTTAGATTAAAGAGATGCTACCACTTCTTTGATCCGGTTGAAATTGCCACTTGAGCAAGTGCGGAGAATTACCACCAGATTAATCTCTAAACTCCGGCGTTCATTTCGACCCATTTCTTCTATTTCTGCAATCAGATTTTCCCAGTCGATGTTTTAATAGTCGCGAACCCGCAACTTTTCTACCGTGGTTTCAATCCATCCGAGGTAATCTGTATCATACACTTCTTGCCAGTCAACTTATAATTTTGTTGTCATAAGCTGTTCGTGCTAACAACTGCAAATTAACAAATATGGCGGTATGAATCAAAAGGCAGTCCCGTCCGCCGCTTGACTTCTACAACTGATTTGTAAGCGCCTTTTCTTTGCCTTTCTCTAACTATTTTTTCTGCCACAGTCCGATCTAAACCGCTGGCGATTAACTCTTCCGGCGAAAGAATGTTTAACCGTTTCCAAGTAAACTGCAATTCTTTTTGGTAATTGTAGCTGAAGCAAATCATCGGGGCGATGCGTCTGACGTGGCTTTCGGGAACTCCGGCTATTTCTGATAACTCTTCGGCGTGGGTAAAAATGTAGCCTTCGTTTTGCAAAGATTCAATATCGTTGGCGTAGACGATCGGCAAACCCAAGATTCGGACCATATCGTCTTTGGTACACTCATTAATATCTATTTTGCCGCGCACGTTTGCCAGTTCTTCGGCATTTGTTGCACTGGCCGGAACCAGTATACCTCTGGGTGCAGTTTTGATGAGATAGCGCTTTTTCAAACTAAAAGCAGTGACAATTTGAGCGATCCAAACGAGCGTACCCAAATTAACTGAAGAAGATACCGCTAGTGCTGCTAAAGTAATGGCAACACCCCATCCCATCCAACTGCGAATATTTGACTTTTGGCCTGCATAGGCGATCGCCAATCCGCCGAAGTAGGGAATAAAAGAATACCACACCCAGTTTGGAGTTTGACGCAGCCAGTATAAATCTTGAGACACTTTAATTTTATCCTTAAATAGCTGTGATCTCACACTTATTTCAATCCCACTTTTTTAATAGTGGGCTTTCTTCTTCCTTCTTCCTTCTTCCTTCTTCCTTCTTCCTTCTTCCTTCTTAATTACAATTCTCGCAGCAATTTTTGGCGTTTTTCTTCATATTCTTCGGCCGTAATTGCGCCCATATCGTAAAGTTTTTTCAATTCGCCGATCGCCCCTGTTACATCTTTTGCCGCTCTGAGGGCATACCCAGACGGCAACATTCCGCCATTGTACTGTACCTGAAAAGCTTGTTCCGACATCAGCAGCAGGCCTATAAAATCGAAAAATGCGATCACTGACGGAATTAATGTCCAAGAAAATAGCAAGTATAATACCCCTGCTAAGTTATTGCCCAAATAAAATTTGTGAACTCCGAAACCTCCTACAAAGAAAGCTAACGCAACTGCTACCGTTTTATCTTTTACCATTTTTACTTTCCCCTGTTTTTTAATTTTAACTTCCGCGATCGACCTTTAACTATCGAGCTAAGTAATCTTACTAATTTTTACTCATTTATTTGGGTTTTTGTGAAACTTAGACATCGCAAAATAAAGCAGAACTATACCAGCTTGAGCTTGTAGAATGACCAAGTAGCCTCTCAAGAAATAATTTAGTTCGCTGCCTGAATTGAAAGAAAATATTAAAAGGCCTAAGGCTGCGTAGGGTGCGAAACGCATCCAACTCGGCGTTCCCTCTAACTTGCGGCTGTTGAAATTGCTCATTGGGTTTAAGCCTCATCCTAAATTAAAATTTACCTATAAATTAGCCGGATTGTCAACTTCCGTTTGGTGCGATCGCCCGGGTCAGTCTCTCAATCATCAGCGGACAAGATATTACTTCCATGTTAAACCAAGTTTTTCCGCTAAAGTAAGCGACCGGGGCGGGCAAATCGGGATCTGTTGCTGATATTACAGATTAGGGTGAAGCCGCCCCTAATCAAATGCGGGTTATTTTACCGGACTAGATATAAGGGGCGCACCGACAACCCTAGTGCTGTTTTTGGCAAGAGTCGATCGCCCTGAAAATCGCTGTCAAAAAAAATCGGTTAATTCACAATTATTAACAACCGCCCGAATTAACTCGCGCCGCCGCCCAAAAGAAACAGACTCAGGAGAGTACCGCTGTTCCAAAGACTGTGGAGAAGCATAGGAGCGAGGAGATTGCGCGATCGCGTGTACACAAACCCCAAAACCGCACCCAAAGTCGCCAAAGGCAGAATCTCAGAGACGCTCAAGTGAGCCACCGCAAACAAGAAAGCAGAAGCTGCGATCGCCCCCCAAACAGGCAAATAGCGAGTCAGAGAAGGCAGCAGAAAGCCCCGAAACACGATTTCCTCAAAAACCGGGGCCGCGATCGCAGCAGTGCCGAAAAACACCGCCAAAGCCACGTTGTCCCTACCTTCGAGAACGATCGGCAAAATCGGATTACTGCCACCTTGTCCTTGCCAAAATTGCTGATTGATCAGCGACACCAAAACTACCAAAGGCAAAGCAACAAAATAGCCGCCAAAACCCCACAAAAACCAACTTCCCCGCCAATTAATCCGAAACCAACCTTCAGGCAAAGGCAAAAAAGACTTGACCGAAAAATACAGTACCGAAAGCCCCCCAGCCGACAGCAACAAATAAGTAGCAAAGATATAAAAAGCCTTGTCGCGCGGGTCAAAAGTAGCAGGATTGAGTTTTAAAACAGCCAGAGAAACAGGCAGCAACAAATAGGGAATCAAGATTTGCCCGACAAAGAAAAAGCCGACCACAAGCACCTGCCAAACAATCTCACCGTCCCAAGGCACATCCCAAGTCAAGCTCGCATTTCGCGCCAACACCGGGCCGGGATCTGCTGTATCTAACTGCTTCCGCTGCAACAGCCACTGCACGGTCAAACCAACCAACAAAACCGTACCAATACAAAGTGAGATCGCCGGAACGCCAACTATAATTGCCAACTTTTCTACAGCTTGCTCAGCCGTTGCTTGCTCTGCTGCTTGCAGCGCCACCAGCTCTTTAGAACGTTCTTGCAGCTTGTAAAGTTTAGCTAGAGCGCGATAGCGAAACCAGCCATCCAAAGACTTTTGAATGCTCTGCTCGGCATCCGGCAGCAGTTGAGCCGGATTGCTCCAAATTCCCGTTAAAACTTTAGCAGTTACCGCCAAAGAATCGTAATCAATTTGAGTATTGTACCGATCGACTAAATTTTTCCAAGTTTGGATCGCCACCTGAGTTTTGCCGGTGCTTGCCTGCAAAATTCCTAACCGCAAGTCAAGTTCGTTTAGCAGCGCTGACTGTTGAGCGATCGACTCTGACAAAGCCTTATTTTGAGCCAAATTCAGACTATTATCCTCAGACTTGGAGGCGAGGGCAGACTGAATTTCTTTAAATTGCGCTTGAGTTGTTTCGAGAGTTTTGCGAGTCGATTGTCGCGCTTCTTGATACTGCGTCAAAGCCGTATTTAAAGGATCTGCACCGATAATATTGTTGCGCGCCGAACTTAAATTAGCACTCTGATTATTTTCTACTTGCCACTCGGAGGCGTGAAGCAGCAAATTTGTCTGGTAGAGTTCCAGCCGGCTTTGAATTTGTGGCTGGTTCCAACTAGCAACTAAAGATAAACCGACCAAGGCGATCGCGATCGCCGTTAAAATACCTAAAATAACCCGCTTCAGTGTCATTCCTGCTTTTCCGTCCCGCGCGAATCCGTGGCTAAATCTTTTCCGTCTTTAATCATAGGTTGTTGCAGACGAGAGTATCCCGACAACTGGTAAAATTTCACTGGCTCATCTTTTTGACTCGCCTCAACAAGACTTACGCCACAAATCCTCGCTCCGCCATGTATGCGTAAGGTTCACACCTTAGCCCAACGGTGCTTATGGCGCACCCTACAGGAGTAGTGCGGCATAAGCACCCGCGATGTATCAGGTAATATCCGCACGGCGCAACCGCAGCGGGGTAGCAGGCTAAATCTAAAATCTAAAATCTAAAATCTAAAATCGAATGACTCGCATTATCTTAGTCCGTCACGGCAAAAGCACCTACAATCAAGAACGCCGCATCCAAGGCCGCCTCGATAAATCAATTTTGACAGAAGCAGGCCGCAGCGCCGCCCTGCAAGTAGGCGACACACTCAGCAGTATCGCCTTTGATGCCGCCTATACCAGTCCCCTGCAACGAGCCAAAGAAACAGCGGAAATCATCCTGTCGCGCTTGACAAATCCGCCACAACTCCAGCCAACTGATAATTTGATGGAAATCGATTTGCCTCTGTGGGAAGGAATGCTGCGCCAAGATGCGATCGACAAATTCCCCGAAGCATATCAGCAGTGGCAAAGACAGCCAGACAAATTTTCCATGAAACTGCCATCTGCTGACGGAGACATCGAACACTTTCCCGTATTGGCAATTTTTGCTAACGCCCGTCATTTTTGGCAAGAACTTTTATCGCGTCACCAGGACGGCACAATTCTAGTAGTAGGTCACAACGGAATCAACCGCGCTCTCATCGCCACCGCCTCGGAAATTACCCCGGATTACTATCAATCAATTCAACAGTCAAATTGCGGAATTAGCGTCATTAATTTTGGAACTTCCCCTGTTACCAACGACGAACTCGGAGAACCAAAAAAGAAAGTTGCAGTTCAATTAGAATCGCTGAATTTAACTTCCCATACCGGGGAAATTTTTCCCAAACCGAGGGACGGACACCAAGGCCCGCGATTGTTGCTGGTGCGTCACGGCGAAACCGACTGGAATAAAGCAGGTAAATTTCAAGGGCAAATAGACGTACCTCTCAACGATAACGGCCGCGAACAGTCCCGGCGGGCGGCAGAATTTCTGAAGGAGGTAAAATTGGATTTTGCCATCAGCAGTTCGATGCTGCGCCCGAAAGAAACTGCGGAAATTATTCTCAAATATCACGGCGGTTTGCAACTGGAACTCCGCGATGAGCTAAGAGAAATCAGCCACGGACTTTGGGAAGGAAAGTTTGAATCAGAAATAGAACAATCCTATCCGGGTTTGTTACACGAATGGAAAACATCTCCTGAAACGGTGCAAATGCCCGAGGGAGAGAATTTGCAGCACGTTTGGACTCGGGCGATCGCATCTTGGCGAGAAATAGTACAATCTGTTTCTGGTACTGGGATTGTCGTTGCTCACGATGCCATTAACAAAGCAATTCTCTGTCACCTATTCGGTTTGGAACCCGAACATTTCTGGAAATTCAAACAAGGAAACGGAGCCGTTAGCGTGATTGATTATCCCCACGGCCCCGATGGTTTGCCGGTATTGCAGGCGATGAATGTGACAACTCATTTGAGCGGCGGCGTTTTTGACAAAACAGCAGCCGGAGCACTGTAATCGGTAAAGTCCTGGGCGCGAACCCGTAGATGTAGTACCCCTCTGCTGTTTGACGGTTAGGCCTTCGATCCCCCCTAGCCCCCCTTCTTAAGGGGGAGACAGGAGCCTTCTCAAAGTCCCCCTTTTTAAGGGGGATTTAGGGGGATCGAGACTCGTGTCAAAGCGAAATTTATCAAAGCTTTTAGGCCTAAGTTAACACCACTGCCCACCGCTACGCTTCGCCCGCCTGAAAAATGTTTGAATTTTTATAGCAACCGCGCCCGACGCTTAGGAAGTTCTTAATTCCTGAAACTAATGCGGTGGATTGCTTCTTCCTTCTTCCTTCTTCCTTCTTCCTTCTTCCTTCTTCCTTCTTCCTTCTTCCTTCTTCCTTCTTCCTTCTTCCTTCTTCCTTCTTCCTTCTTCCTTCTTCCTTCTTCCTTCTTCCTTCTTCCTTCTTCCTTCTTCCTTCTTCC
>JACJNY010000032.1 GCA_014695295.1 Microcoleus sp. FACHB-61
ATGTAGCAAAATACACCGATCAGGAAGTGGAAAATTACCAATTGGTAAGGGCCGCCGTTGTACAACCACTCATCGAGGGAAGCAGCTTCCCAGATTGGGTAGAAGTGCAAGCCAATGGCGTTTGAAGAAGGAACAACAGCACCTGTGATGATGTTGTTACCGTACATCAAGGAACCAGCAACTGGTTCGCGGATGCCGTCGATGTCCACTGGAGGGGCAGCGATGAAGGCGATGATGTAGCAAATGGTGGCGCTGAGCAAGGTAGGAATCATCAAGACGCCGAACCAACCTACATAAATGCGGTTGTCGGTGGATGTTACCCACTCGCAGAAGCGTTCCCAGACATTGGCGCTTTCGCGCTGCTGTAAGGTTGTTGTCATGGTTTTATGATTGCTGTATTTGGTTGTCAATGTTCGGATGATGTTTATATTATTAACGGTGTTGTTAAGGTTTGTAAAGGGGTTGAGCGAGAGTTAAACTGATGACTGCGATTAGGAAAGCTGATGAAAAGAGAGAGATGGGCGATCGCCAGGGGTTTTGTTAAGAAAGTTGAGGGTTTTGCTTTCTGTCGGTCAGCTCGTGATACCTTTCTAAAACCTGAAAGCGGGAAAGTCCGGTGCAATTCCGGCGCTGTGCCGCAACTGTAAAAGTCAGAATGCCGATTTCGGGGGCGCTTTGTGGGCGTTTACTTTTGGATTCCCTGCGTAGCACGGGGAGGAGATTATTTGTTAGCTTTGACTGATTTGCCGACTTGTCCGGGTTTATTTTACGGTTCCCAAGCCCGAGACGGAGTTTTATCGAGAATGCGGATTCCGGGGGGAATTTTAAACGCGCAGCAGTGTTGGACGATCGCCGATTTGGCAGATCAATACAGTACCGGCTGTTTGCAAGTCACGAATCGGGCAAATTTGCAAATCCGAGAAGTGCACTCGGAAATTCCCCCGGAAGTCTGGAACCGCTTGCAGGAATTGGGGATAGCGTCTCGCCGCGTTGAAGTTGACCCGATTCGCAATATTATGGCAAGTCCGACAGCAGGGCTCGATCGCCAGCACTTACTCGATACTCGCCCGCTAGTGAAAGCTTGGGATGATTACCTGCAAACGCATCCCGAATTGTCGGAACTTTCGCCTAAGTTCAGTATTGGCTTGGATGGCGGGGAATCGGTTTCGATCCAGGCTTTGCGCAACGATATTTTATTAGCTGCTGAAGGGCAATCGGCAAAATCCCAAATCGTTTTTAGGCTGCATATAAACGGCGATACAGGGATTTTAATCGAACAATCGCAATGTATTTCAGTATTAGCCGCCCTCGCTAGCGCCTACCTTGAATACACAAAAAATAGACCTCGAATTGATGGCAAAAAACCGCGTTTGCGTCACCTGCTGGCAGATTGGGGTTTTGAAAGTTATCTAGAACGGGTACAGCAGAATTTACCATTTTTATTGCAATTCACATCTTGCACCTTTCCCAAAAACACGCAAGATGCCTGTTCCACAAAGAGTGAATTTCCTTGTGGGGTGGGCATCTTGCCCGCCCGCTCGATCGACTCATCTGCAAGGGCTATCGAACAATCCCGACATCTCGGCATCCACCCTCAGCGACAGTCGGATTTATCGTACATGGGAATTGCGCTGCCTCTCGGTAGGCTAGAATCAAAGCAACTGCGGAATTTGGCAAATTTAGCCCAAAATCTAGCCAGCGGTACCCTGAGACTTACGCCGTGGCAAAATCTGTTGATTTCTGATATTCCCAACTCCCAGCTTTTTGAGGTAAAACAGCAAGTCGCCGATTTGGGATTGCACTCGTCGGCGACTCGCCTAGATTCGTGCTTGGTGGCTTGTGCCGGCAGCAGCGGCTGTGCCTCGGCGGCGACAGATACTCAAAGTCACGCCCTAGCAATGGCGAGGGATTTAGCGCAAAAATTGACGCTCGACCTGCCGATTAACATTCATTTCAGCGGTTGCCAAAAGTCCTGCGCCCAGCACCGGCCAATTGATATCACGCTGGTGGGAATTCAGATTGAGCGGGGACACGAGACGATCGAAGGCTACGACATTTATGCAGGTAGAAAAGATTTGCCCTTCGGGCGACCAATTTTTCCGGCGGTGAGTGCGGCCGAGATGCCCGGTGCGATCGAGCGAATGTTGCAGGTATATCAGCGGTTTCGAGAGCCTTTGGAGTCATTTGGTGAGTTTGTCGATCGGTGGGCGATCGACCAATTGCAGGAGTTATTGAGCACCGAAAATGGGAATTTAAAGTAAAAAAATATCCCATTCAAACTGACAATTTTTAATCATTTCTCTTTCTATTTCTCTTGATGTTTCTTCCTTCGCTTCCTTTCCATCTTCGCAGTTGATTCAAAAAATCTATTTCACAAATCCAACAAACTTCCCATAGCAGTTTTAAACAATGATTGACTACATTCGAGACGGAACAGAAATCTACACCAAATCCTTCGCCACAATTCGAGCCGAAGCAGATTTGTCAAGCTTGCCGCCCGATTTAGAATTGGTAGCCGTGCGACTAATTCACAGTTGCGGCATGACCGATATTGTTGCAGATTTAGCAGCTTCGCCCGGGGCCGCAACCGCTGGACACAACGCCCTCGCCGCAGGTGCGCCGATTCTGTGCGATGCCCGGATGGTGGCCGAAGGCATCACTCGCAAACGCCTTCCCGCTGACAATCCGGTGATTTGCACCCTCTGGCACTCCGAGATCCCCGAGTTGGCGCGACAAATGGGAAATACTCGATCGGCCGCGGCGCTTGATTTATGGCTGGACAACTTGCAGGGTGCGGTTGTGGCGATCGGCAATGCCCCGACTGCTTTGTTCCGACTGCTGGAAATGCTGGATGCCGGAGCACCCAAACCGGCTTTAATTCTGGGTTTCCCGGTAGGATTTGTGGGGGCCGCCGAATCCAAAGCCGAACTGGCCGCCAACAGTCGGGGAGTGCCATTTATTACGTTGCACGGGCGGCGCGGTGGCAGTGCAATGGCAACGGCGGCCGTGAATGCGTTAGCGAAAAAGGATGAATTATGACTAAGGCTACTGGTAAATTGTACGGTTTGGGTATTGGCCCTGGCGATCCAGAGTTGATTACTTTGAAAGCTTATCGGATTTTGCAATCGGTGCCGGTGATTGCATATCCGGCGATGGAAAATGGTAAGGTGCTGGCGCGGGCGATCGTCGCAGATTATCTGCGCCCGGAGCAAATTGAGATTCCGATGCCGTTGCCTTTTAGTCCGACGCGATCGTCTCAACCTTATTACGATATTGCAGCGGAGAAAATTGCGGCACACCTCAGCGAGGGGCGGGATGTGGCGGTGCTATGTGAGGGCGAACCTTTTCTCTACGGTTCGTTTATGTATCTATTCAACCGTTTGTCGGGGACATTTACCACTGAAGTTGTGCCGGGAATTTCTTCGACAATGGCGAGTGCGGCTGCGTTGGGAGTGCCGCTAACTTATCGTAACGATGTGTTAAGTATTATGCCTGCGACGCTGGATGCTGAGGTTTTGCGCGATCGACTGGCGGTTGTTGATGCTGCTGTGATTATTAAACTGGGGAGGCATTTTGCGAAAGTCCGGGACGTGCTGATTGAGTTGGGACAGTTCGATCGAGCACTGTATATAGAACGCGCAACTATGCCGAATCAGCGAATTCGGGCGATCGCAGAGGTCGAGCCCGCTGAAGTTCCCTATTGGGCTCTGATTATGATACCCAGCCAGCAAAAGTCTGTATCTTAATATTTCCATGCCTGAAGGCGACACGCTTCCAGGCTTTACCTACTTTTTTGTGCATTCTTTCCAATTTATCCACCATTGGTGATATTGATAATTCAGTCTTATCGCTCTCATCAGTTAATCTGTTGTTAAAATACTTTACAAACCTTAGAATATGCTTTATGTTTATTTACATGGCGGAACACAAAGCCGTCACGAACATTGAAAACCAAATAAAGCAATCATAAACAGATGACAACAACCTTACAGCAGCGCGAAAGCGCCAATCTGTGGGAGCAGTTTTGCAACTGGGTAACATCCACCGACAA
>JACJNY010000033.1 GCA_014695295.1 Microcoleus sp. FACHB-61
ACTTTGTTAAGATTCAAACTTGATTATAGGTTTGAGTTCGCTTCACAGATATAAAGTCTATTGGCGGTTTTTTGTCAAGTACAATTTATACCAAATTAGATGAGCTTACCCTGGCCAAAATAGGTGATATTAAGCCTGTTTGGTCTAGGGAGTTGCCGACCGCACCTAGCTCTGTAACGGTAATTAAAGACTGCGCCAACAGGTACTTTCTTAGTTTTGTGGTTGAAATTGAGTCGTCCATCGTCGAGCCGCTCAATCAGTCTGTGGGCATCGACCTTGGGTTAAAAACTTTCGCTGTTCTGAGTACGGGTGAGAAGTTTGGAAGTCCCAACTATTCCAAACACGACAAAAAAATTAGAAAGTTGCAGCGCAAATTAGCACGTCAAAAGGAAGGTTCTCGTCGAAGATATAGAACGAGATTAAAGATTGCTAAATTGCACAACCAAATATCTGATACGAGAAAAGACTTCCTGCACAAACTATCGACCAAAGTAGTGAGCGAAAACCAAGCAATTACTTTGGAAGACTTAAATGTTTCGGGAATGGTTAAAAACAAGAAGTTAGCCAGAGCCATCAGCCGTGCCGGTTGGCGCGAGTTCAGGATGTTGTGTGAAGCAAAATCCGACAAGTTTGGCAGGACTTTTAGCACCCTCAGCAGATGGGAACCCACTAGCCAAGTTTGTTCGCGCTGTGGTTACAAATGGGGCAAATTAGAACTTCATATTAGAACCATCACTTGCTTAAATTGTGCTACAACTCACGATAGAGACGAGAACGCTGCAAAAAATATAGATCAAGTCGGGATGGGGAACCGCCACGACTCTAAATGGACACAGAGGGGACGTAAGACTACCGAAGGTAGCAGACCCCAATGAAGTGTCAAGAATCACCGTGCCTGATTGCCGGTGAGTGTTTCAACTAAGGCTGTTTCCTTAAGCATTGGCAGCCCACCATCAAGTATCTATTCGTGGGCAAAACCGCTACTATAATTCCCTGATATTTATTTGCCCCGAAAGCGTGAACAACACCTATAGAACCTGCTTGCCTCACCAACGCGGTTTTTCGGATCGATCTTAGATTTAGCAGCGAAGCATCCAGAAAGAAACCGAGTTTCTAGGCTAAGAGTGCGCAAGTCCTAATTTAATTGAAAGCGTCTATTGCTGAGTTTGTTGTTGCTGCGATCGAGTTTATCCAAAATTATAGAAGTGCTGCTGTGTGTGCGATCGGGCGAAATATTGGATTGGAGGGCGCCAAATATTTGCTTCAATCATTTTTGGGTTAATATCAATATATAAACACAAATTAGGGAATTCTAAAAAAAGGGGGATCGCCCGATAATTTTTTATAAACAAAATAGATGAACCCAGTTTACTCGATAGAAAATGATACCCGCCTCCGTACTTTCTTAACTTTTGGTTTTTTGGATAATCCTGAAAGCATAGCTGCAAATCACAGGATTACAATAGTATTTTCATGCTGCAATCGTGAGTTGCCATGTCATTATCTCAGCGTTCAATCCTCAAGAAACTGATTAGTAATGCGCCGCTGCGAACCGTTTTGATTGTTCCGTTCGTGCTACAAATTATCGGTGCAGTCGGCATTGTTGGCTACTTATCCTTCCGCAACGGACAGAAAGCAGTCAACGATTTGGCATCTCAACTGCGGACTGAAGTGAGCAGCCGCATTGACCTGCATCTAGACAGCCAACTCAACACAGCCCGTCACCTTGCTCAGGTGAATGGAGATGCCTTCGACGTGGGATTGATCGCTCCCAAAGATTTAGATAATGTGGCTCGTTTCTTCTGGAAACAAATACAATTGTTTAATGTCGGCTACATAAGCTTTGGCGCTCCAGGAGGCGAGTTTGCGGGTTCTGGATATTACACAGATCGAAATATTGTTGTTAACACCAGTAACCCCAAGCAACGCGGTCATCGAAATAATTACGTCTACAAGGCAGATAGTCAGGGTAACAAGACTGAGATTATTGATATCGTAAATTACGAGTTCGAGAAAGAACCGTGGTACTCAAACACGGTTAAAGCTAGAAAACCCACATGGGTTTTATATCAGTGGGAAATCACGCCGTATCCTCTGGCTGTTTCGGCAAATCGCCCGATTTATGACAAGAACAATCAACTGATTGGTGTCATCGGCATCGACCAGCGTCTTTCGCAAATTAGCGATTTCTTGCGTCACATCAAAGTCAGCAAATCCGGCAGAACGTTTATTGTGGAGCGCAGCGGGCTAATTGTTGCGAGTTCCAGCAACGAGCAACCCTTCAAACTGATTAATAACAATCCCGAACGGTTAAACGCGTTGGAAAGCAGCGATCGACTGATCCGATCGACATCTCAATATTTAGTAAAGCATTTCGGCGGCTTCAACAATATCAAAGATACTCAACAGCTTGATTTCTGGCTTAATAAAGAACGGCAGTTTGTCCAAGTTTTGCCCTGGAAAGACGAATGGGGATTGGATTGGTTGGTAGTTGTTGCGGTTCCTGAATCCGATTTCATGGCACAGATTAATGCCAATAGCCGCACCACGATTCTATTTTGCCTCGGGGCCTTAGTTGTGGCAACGGTTGTTGGTTTTTACACTTCCCGCTTGATTACCGAGCCGATCGTACTCTTGAGCAATGCCTCATCCGCGATCGCCTCCGGGAAATTCGATCGCAGCGTGGAAGTCTCCGGGCAGAATGAATTGGGCGTGCTTTCGCAATCCTTCAACGACATGACGAAGCAACTGCGCGACTCTTTCCGAGCTCTAGAAAACACCAACGCCGAACTCGAACAGCGCGTCGAAGAACGCACCGTGGAGATCAAACAAGCTAAAGACATGGCAGACAGCGCCAACCGCGCCAAAAGCGAATTTTTGGCTAACATGAGCCACGAATTGCGGACTCCCCTCAACGGCATTTTAGGATACGCGCAAATTCTCCAGCGCAGCGAACCTCTGACGCACAAAGGGCGCGGCGGCGTTGATATCATCTATCAGTGCGGTTCGCACCTGCTAACGCTGATTAATGATGTGTTGGATTTGTCGAAGATCGAAGCCCGAAAACTCGAACTGCATCCCGTCGCCTTTCATCTGCCTTCATTCATCCAAAGTGTTGCCGAAATCTTCACGCTTCGCGCTGAGGAAAAAGGAATTGCCTTTGATTTGCAGACTGATTCGCAACTTCCTATAGGGGTTTTGGGTGACGAAAAACGTTTGCGCCAAGTGCTGCTGAATTTGCTGGGAAATGCGGTTAAGTTTACGGAAAAAGGCAGAGTTATTTTTCAGGTTAATGTCGTCAGAAATGCTGACTTTTGCGATTTAACTTCACAGTTAAAAAACTCAAGTCAAAAATTATACAAAATTCGCTTCCGAATCGAAGATACAGGCCCGGGAATGAGGCCAGAACAAGTTAATAAAATCTTTTTGCCTTTTGAGCAAGTAGGTGATTTTCAAAAGCAATCGGAAGGCACCGGATTGGGACTCGCGATCAGTCAAAAGATTGTGGGTTTGATGCAGAGTGAAATTGCGATGGAAAGCCGTGCAGGAGTTGGCAGTATTTTTTCCTTTGAAGTGGAACTCCCGGAGGCCCAGGATTGGGCTGATAGTTCGAGAATTATGGAACAGGGGGCTGTACTAAGCTATTTGGGCAAAAAACGCAAAATTCTGGTGGTGGATGACAGGTGGGAAAACCGGGCTGTGCTGGTGAATTTACTGGAACCATTAGGATTTGAGATGATAGAAGCTGCTGACGGCAAGGAAGGGTTCGATCGAGCTTTAGCGATGATGCCAGATTTAATCCTCACCGATTTAGCGATGCCCGTGATGGACGGGTTGGAGTTGTTGCGCCAAATCCGCGCTCATCCTCAACTCCGAGAAATGATCGTGTTGGTGACATCTGCTAGCGTGTTTGACATCGATCGCCACAAGAGTCTGGATGCAGGCAGCAATGATTTTTTGCCGAAACCAGTGCAGGCAAATTTGTTGCTGGGGTTAGTTCAAAAATATTTGCAACTGGATTGGGTGTATGACGAAACAGTAGATGCGGGCAAAAAAGGGGAAGAGGCGATCGGGCAAAGCAAAATGCAACTGCCTGCGATCGAGATTTTGCATTTATTAAATGAACAGGCTCAAGCTGGCGATTTGGACGGGGTAATCGAGATTGCGGATCGGATTCAAACAGCCAATCCAGAACAAGCTATTTTTGCTAAAAAAATACTCGTTTTGGCAGAAGGATTTCAGGTCAAACAATTGCTGGCAGTGATTGAAGAACATTTATCGAAAGCGTAAGGAAAAACATCATGTCTGAGTCAGACAAAAAATTTATTTTGATAGTAGATGACAGTTCCACAAACTTGTCTGTTCTGTCGCAGGCCTTAAAAACAGCAGGCTACAAAGTGCGAGTCGCAGTAGACGGCGAATCAGCGATGGCGATGCTGGAAAAATGCGCGCTCGATCCAAGAAAAACCCCTTTCCCAGAACTAATATTGTTAGACGTGCAAATGCCCGGAATTAACGGCTTTGAAACCTGTCGCCAGCTTAAAGCCAACCCCGCGACAAGAGCAATTCCGGTCATTTTTATGACAGCCTTAGCAGATGCCCAAAGCAAAATAGAAGGCTTGTCATTAGGTGCAGTGGATTACATCACTAAACCCTTTGAACAAGAGGAAGTAATTGCCAGAGTTAACATTCACTGGCGGCTCAAACAGTTAACCGACAATCTGGAACAGCAAGTTACAGAACGCACCGGCGCTTTGCAACAAGCCCAAGTACAAGTAGTGCAACAAGAAAAACTCTCGGCCTTGGGACAACTCGTTGCAGGAGTCGCCCATGAAATTAACAACCCGCTGAGTTTTATGGTCAGCAACATTGCGCCTGCAAAGGAATATCTGGCTGAGATTACAGAACTTCTTAGCCTCTATCAAAAACACTATCCTCAACCTGCATCAGATATCGCTATCAAGATTGATGAGATAGATTTAGATTTTGTGATAGAGGATTTTTCTCACCTCTTGGATTCAATGCGAATAGGCACTGAACGCATTAAAGATATTTCGCTCTCGCTGCGGAATTTTGCGCGTTCTGATGGAGATATTGCCACTGCGATCGATCTGCACGAAACTTTAGATAGTACGCTGCTGCTGTTAAAACATCGGCTGAAGAATCGAGGCGCTCGTCCCGCCATTGAAGTCATTCAAAACTACGGTAAATTGCCCCCGATTAAATGCTATCCTGGGCCGATGAACCAAGTGTTTATGAATTTGTTAGCAAATGCGATCGACGCTCTGGAAGATGCCTGGGAAAAAGACCAACGTTCCCTGAAAATTACAATTAGCACGGAAGTGTTGCGCGAAAGTGCGATCGTCCGAATTGCCGATAACGGGCTGGGAATGGCGGAGGAGATTCAACAACATTTGTTTGAACCTCTGTTTACGACAAAAGCGGTGGGTAGAGGAACCGGGCTGGGATTGTCCATTGCTAAGCAGATTGTGAAAGATAAACACGGCGGTCAATTGTGCTGCAAATCTACCGCCGATGAGGGAACCGAATTTGCGATCGAACTTCCTCTGCAAGTCTAAAATCTAAAATGGTATGACTTTATGCCAGCAATAAAAATCACTGGCAAGTACGATCGCAATCAATATCCAATTTGCAAAGTGACAGAAGCTTCTACCTGCTGTTCCCCTCCAACCACTGGCGTTGTAGCATTAGCAGCCACAGCGCGATCGGCAGCAAACTGCCGGTACATAGGAGGCGGCGCGCTAGCACCGTTGACTTGAATGCTGAGAATCTCTCCCCGCTTGAGGTTGAGGGCGCTAAAAGCTGCATCCGCTTGCGCTTGAGCATCTTGAGTTGCTTTTTTGATTGCTTGTTTTTGAGCAGATTCGATCGCACTTTCGGCGGCGGCAAAACTCACACCGTCGATGCGTGTGGCTCCGGCATTCACCGCATCGTCGAGTAAAGTGCCAGCAGATGCAGTATTAATCCGAAAACTGACGGTATTCGTCGCCGTATAGCCCGTCAAGCGCTGTTGGTTGTTTTCGTAACTGTAAGTCGGGCTCAGGGTGATGCCGGCAGTTTCGAGTTTTTCAACTTGGCGCGATCGCAGCAACTCTACCACAGCCGACGATCGCCTCGCCGCTTCCTGCTGCACCTGGGCCGCCGTTTTCCCCTGCACCTCAACCCCCAGCCGCACTTGCGTTTGAGTTGTCGGAATCGCTTCCACGCCCCGCCCAGTAACAGTCAGCGTTCTGATCCGCTGTTCTTGAGCCACCGCCGGATCTAATCCCACGAAACTCACGAGAGTTAAGGTTAAACACAAGGCTGTTAGCAGACTACGGAAATTAATGCGATCGCCACGTTGCAAATTTGAACTCATAAACTTGATTTTCCTCACATACAACAGATGCTATACTTTACCTTCCCACTGAAATTGCTAAATATCCGGCTTGTTACATTTTTAGCAACTAAAAAAAGTATTAGTCATTAGTCATTAGTCATTAGTCATTATATGCAATCCTTAAAACAAGTTGCCCGCCGACTAAAAAAAGAGACTTACGCTGTTTATTTAGCCAGTACAGACCAGAGAGTACCTGGGTACGCCAGAATTTTAGCAGGCCTTACGGTTGCCTATGCTTTTAGCCCGATCGATTTAATTCCTGACTTCATACCGGTTCTCGGCTACTTGGACGATTTGATAATTGTACCCTTGGGAATTTGGCTGGTACTGAAGATGATTCCACCACAGGTTTTAGCCGAGTGTCGGGAAAAAGCAGCCGCAGAAATAGAGCGGGGAAAACCGATAAATCGGGCTGCCGCTGCTGTAATTATTGCCATTTGGATTGGCTTGGGAATATTAGCAGCAATGTGGCTGACACGGATATTTAAACGTTAAACAAATTACCTATCTAGTTATCGTTTAGGGTGCGCGCCGAGAACCTTACCTTAAACAACTCGCTTGGCCAAAAAATATTTTAAGTTTAAAAAATCACCGTTCTAGTTATAATATAGGGTGCAGCGCACCTTACGTTAAAAAAACTCGCGGTATCGCATACCAAGTATTATTTACCCCTTAAAAAATTAAACTAACTTTCTAGCTATGACTCAAACCACTGATTTCCTCAGCCACCTCAACCCATCTCAGCGCCAAGCAGTCGCCCATTATAACGGGCCGCTGTTAGTAGTAGCGGGCGCTGGTTCCGGCAAAACCCGAGCTCTAACTTACCGAGTTGCTAACTTAGTTCGCACCCATAGAGTCGATCCTGAAAATATTCTGGCGGTGACATTTACAAATAAAGCCGCCAGGGAGATGAAAGAAAGAATTGAGAAATTGCTGGCAACTCAGCAAGCTGAAGCGGAATATGGCAAACCTTTGGTAGACTTAGCCCCGAATGTGCAGACGAAATTGCGATCGCACATTTACCAAAGAATTACCAAACACATTTGGATGGGGACTTTTCACTCTTTGTGCGGCCGCATTCTCCGCTACGATATTGAAAAATACCAAGACGAAAAAGGCCGCCAGTGGAAGAAAAACTTTTCGATTTTTGACGAGTCAGATGCTCAAAGTCTCGTCAAGCAAATCGTCACCAAAATCCTGAACCTTGACGACAAGAAATTTGACCCGCGAAAAGTCCGCTATATCATCAGCAACGCTAAAAATAAAGGGTTATCGCCTCAAGAATACCAAGCAGCAGAACCGGATTATCGAGGTCGTGTGATTGCCGATGTTTACAGTCGCTACCAAGACGCTTTAGCAGCCAACAATGCCCTAGATTTTGACGATTTAATCCTCGTTCCCGTTAAACTTTTGAGCCAAAACGAGGAAGTATTAAGTTACTGGCATAAAAAGTTTTGCCATATTTTAGTTGACGAATACCAAGATACCAACCGCACTCAATATGATTTGATTCGGATGTTGGTGACAAATAACGCCGACCCTAAAAGGTTCCATAAATGGCAAAACCGCTCGATTTTTGTCGTGGGCGATGTCGATCAATCAATTTACAGCTTTCGGATGGCAGATTATACTATCTTGCTGGAATTTCAAGAGGATTTCGGAGATGGTTTGTCCGACGAGAAAACTCAGACGATGGTAAAATTAGAGGAAAATTATCGATCGCGCGAAAACATCCTGCAAGTGGCGAACCACTTGATCGAACACAATACCGAACGCATCGAAAAAATTCTGCGCCCCACTCGCGAACCGGGAGCTCCGATTGTTGTCTGGCGCGCCGACAACGAATTAGATGAAGCGGAATTTGTAGCAGGTCAAATTCATTCCTTAAAGCGCCAAAACTCCGAATACGAAAACGGCAGTAACTTTGCGATTCTCTACCGCACAAACGCTCAATCTCGCTCTTTTGAAGAAGCGTTAATGCGTTTAGACATTCCTTACAATATTGTCGGCGGCCTGAAGTTTTACGATCGCAAAGAAATCAAAGATATCCTAGCATACCTGCGGGCGCTCGCCAATCCAGACGATAGCGTCAGCCTCAAACGCATCATCAATACTCCCCGTCGCGGCATTGGGGATACCACATTTTCCAAAATCGAAGACGCTGCAACTCAGTTAGGCATTCCCTTGTGGGAAATCCTCAGCGATGAATCTTCTGTCAATACTCTAGCAGGGCGATCGGCAAAAGCTATTATTAAGTTTGCCGAAATGATTGGTCGTTGGCAATCCCAAGTCGAAACTCTGCCGGCTTCGCAAATTGTCCAAGGAATTATCGAAGATTCAGGCTACATTCAAGATTTAAAAAATCAAGGAACCGACGAAGCCGAAAATCGGATAGAAAACGTCAGAGAATTGTACAATGCAGTGCTACAATTTGAAGAACAAAACGAAGAACCGACGCTGACATCATTTTTAGCAAAAGCATCTTTAGCATCCGATTTAGATGACTTGCAGGAAGAAGATTCCCGCGTCTCGCTGATGACGCTGCACTCAGCAAAAGGGTTAGAATTTCCCGTGGTATTTTTAGTCGGGATGGAACAGGGTTTATTTCCCAATTTCCGCAGTTTGGACGACCCGAAAGCGATCGAAGAAGAACGCCGTTTGTGCTACGTCGGCATCACTCGCGCCCAGGAATTGCTATTTCTCACCCACACTCGCGAACGCCGCCTTTGGGGAGGTTTCCGGGAACACTGCACCCCTTCGCTATTCTTAGGAGAATTGCCGACACATTTGCTGGCTGGAAGTGCGAAGAAAACGGCAGCGGGGAAAACGGCTGCATCTAAGGGAAAAACTAATAATTCAGCAGCTACTTCCGGCAGTTCTCAACCGGGAAACAATGGACAATCGGCGGATTGGCAAACGGGCGATCGGGTTTTTCATCATGCTTTTGGAGTTGGAGAAATTACGCACGTTTTAGGGGCGGGCGACAAAATTAATCTGGCAATTAAGTTTTCTGGTTTGGGCAGAAAAATTATCGATCCGAGGACGGCAAAGTTGCAGCGAGTGTAATAGAAAATCCGGCGGTTTAAACCGCGTCTATACAGGCAAAATCTAGAATAGCGGGTTGAAGAAGGGGCGGTTAAAATGCGGTAAAAATTACGTTTTTATCTTTAGTACACGTCGGTGCTCTCGTTTGTGTAGACGCGGTTTCAACCTTCGTTTTATCTCAGTAAAAAGTAGAAAGAAAAACCTAAACTCTTATGTCTTACAGTCAATTTACGACTATCGGCAAGGTTAAAGAAGCCTTCAATCTTACAGTAGTGGAAGGAATCAGATTTCTGCCGGAAATCGAACCGATCGCACCCGCAACAGCTTTGCAGACCATGCTGGAGACAAATTTGCCTTGGGCGATCGCCACTAGCACCGAAAAAGCCCGTTCTGAAGCTATTATTAACCCTGTATTGCTGGAAGTTCGCAGGATTCTGAACCAACAAATCAGCGTGTTTTCGGGTGAGGAATTTAATGTTGATGTAGCTGTTGGACTTACAGGAGTTTGCGATTTTATCATCAGCCGTTCCCCGGAACAATTAGACGTTGAGGCCCCGGTAATTGTGATGGTGGAAGCTAAAAAAGGAGATTTGAAAGTAGGTTTGGGTCAATGTATTGCTGAAATGGTGGCGGCCCAGAGATTTAATGAAGCCAAAGGGCGATCGATTTCCGTCATCTACGGCAGCGTTTCCAGTGGCACAGCTTGGCGGTTTCTCAAGCTGGAAGGGCAAATAGTGACGATCGATCTTACCGATTATCCGCTACCTCCAGTAGATAAAATATTGGGATTTTTAGTGTGGATGGTGCGCGAAAATTAGCATTATATCCCCATCACACCTCGCATTGCTAATAACGCCGTCCCATAAGCAGCCGCAGTATGAATAGGCGTTACTACAGGCACTTTTAAATAACGCTTTCTAATCGCACTCCAAACCAAATTTTTTGCCCCGCCGCCAGCCGTATAAACTTTGGTCAAAGGAGTTGCACCCAATTCTTGCAATAATTGATATCCCCGCGCTTCAATCCGCGCTATGCTTTCTAGCAAACCGTGCAGAAATTCCACTGAATCAGTGGGACGCGGTTCGAGTCGGGGCGGCAAATTCGGGTCATTAATCGGAAAGCGATCGCCCTTTTTCAACAATGGGTAATAATCCAGCAAACTCTCTTGTTCTGGATCAATTTGTGTGCTATAATTCTCTAACTCCGCATCAGTAAAAAAGTGTCGCAGCACCGCACCTCCGGTATTAGAAGCACCTCCAACTAACCAGAAATCGCCCAATTTATGACTGTAAATCCCGTATCTAGAATCATCTACGCGGGTATGACTTAACAGTTTGACTGCTAGTGTAGAACCGAGAGAAGTTACTGCTTCCCCTGGTAAATTAACACCGCTTGCTAAAAATGCGGCAATGCTATCGGTTGTCCCAGCACAAACTGTACAATCGCGGGGAAAACCGAAGCGATCGCCCACTTGAGCTCTCACTTCTCCCACAGGCGTACCCGGTGCGACAACTTGCGGCAATTCAGGAGTTGCAGCGCCCGCAATTCCCTCTATCAGCCAATTCGGATAGCACAAAGTATCAACATCGAAACCGAGTTTCAAAGCATTGTGATAGTCGCTAATTCCCAATTTTCCGTGCAGCAGAAATCCCAACCAGTCAGCTTGATGCAGGAAAACTGTAGGGGCGGTGCCCCCGTGCCCGCCCTCCTGCAACCACAGGAGTTTTGCCAGACTCGATGTTGCACTCAATACTGTGTGGTTATCCGGCGCGATCGCCCGCAACCTCTCTGTCACCGCTGCACCGCGCGCATCATTGTATAAAATCGGCTCGCATACTGGTATACCCTCGGTATTGCACAGCATGACAGTGGAAGATGTGCCGTCAATGGCGATCGCCCTTACCTGATTGCGGATTGCTGGGGGAATTTGCTCGATCGAATCCCACAGCGCCTTTTCCCACACCCAGGGCAATTCAGGCTGTTGTTGCCCGTTGTTAGCAAAAGTATATTCTGTCTCACAATGTATTGTACCCTGGGAGTCTATGACAGTCGATCGGGCGCCTGTTGTGCCGAAATCTATTCCCAAATAAAGATTCATTTGCCACTCCCGCGAATTTTCCTATTTTGAGTAAACCACAAAGTTTATTTGCGTCTTATGGTTGTTTCATTCCTCAGCTTCTGCTGCGGCAATATCAGCATTTATCTGCTCTTTATTGGCGTATTCTTTAAATAGGGGATGATTTTCTAAGTTGCGATCAATAGGTCTGAGAATTTTTATGCCTGCTAAAGATTATGTTGTAAACTCTATTTCATAGGGCATATCTAAGCTGTAAATATTTTAATAGAATTGGTGCATTACTGTTCGCTAATTAACCCTAGATTCGTAAAAAAGGTTCGAGAATAAATACTTGACAAAGGGCTGAAATCGCTATAGATTACAGCTTACAGCTCTTGATGCGAGAGAAGAGAGAACCACACAACCAACCCCAACCACCCCAACACCCCAACAACCCAACCCAATCCTTCTCCCCCCCACGCAAACACACGCGCACACGACGGGAGGTGCCCCCGTGGTGCTTCCAGATTAAAGGTTAAATCATCGTACTCCAACCAACCTTTCCTCCCCTTTCTCCTCTTTCTCCAACCCACACGATCGCCTAGCTTGCATTCAGTGTCATAATCAACTTTACCGCCTATTTCTAACCAGATTTTTTTCTGGACGCTAAAGCCAAAGTGACCCTGGCTGTATTTTACCCACAATTTGTCGATCGTCCGCAAATCATCGCCCGGAAAATTCTCGATCGAGTTCGTATCGAACCAACCTTCCTTCTCGCGTCTAGCAGCTTTTAACATCACCTTGAATGTTTCCTGATCCGCCTCTTTCCACTCCCCTGTGGCCAATAAATCCCGGAGACGAGTATAGTCAACACCCTGCGCTGATTTAAGCGAGTCTGGTGGCGTTGCCGGTGGAGGTTTTTGAGCTGATAATTGAGGTGATTGAGAAGCAAGAGCCTGCAAAACTTCAGTAGCAGATTGATAACGTTTTTTAATAGCAGGTTGTATCATTTTATCTAAAATCTGACCCAGTTCCGAACGGACAGATGTTTTTAAGTGTTCTCGCCACACCCACTCAAACTCGCTATCATCGAATAAATCAAGCGGTTTAACCTCAGTTAACAGACACAGACAAGTCACACCCAGACTATAAATATCACTCGCAGGAATAGCTTTGCCGTTGGCTTGTTCTGGTGCCATATATCCAGCCGTCCCGATTCTCGTTCCCGTTAGCCCTAGAGCCGTTTGTGTCGCATATTTCGCGGCTCCAAAGTCAACGAGAACCTGTTGCCCATCTTGCCGAAGAATAATATTTTCTGGCTTGATATCCCGGTGAATGACTTGGCGGGAATGAATGAACTCGAATACTGGCAATAAATTATTAAGCAAGTCGCGAATCTGCGTTTCGCTAAAATATCCCTTAGATTTTAGTGCTTCGGCTAAATTTTCACCGTCGATGAATTCTTGGACTAAATACTGCCGTCCATCTTGACTAAAATATGCTAATAAGTCGGGAATTTGAGAATGTTTACCCAACTGTTCTAGGCGTACTGCTTCAAGCTCAAATAACTCAGTAGCTTTCTGGATACTAGAAGTGCCTTGAAATTGGGGGTAAAATTGTTTAATAACGCAGGGAGGTTTTGAGGGTTTATACTCGTCAATAGCTAGAAAAGTGCGCCCAAATCCCCCTTGTCCAATAATTTTTTGGGATCCGTAGCGATCGCCCAATAGCAGTTTATTCCCACATTTTTGACAAAATTTTGTAGAGCCAGACGGGTTTTGGAATAGGCAATCAGGGTTTAGACACTGGCTCATAAAAGATGCTTAGAGATTACAGATTAAAGCTCTCGATGCGATGCCAGCGGACATGGTGTTTAATGTGGAAAAGCAGATCCCGGTAAGCACACGGCATTGCCTTTCATCGTGTCAACTTAAGTCTAAAACCTTTGTATCTGTCGCTTTTATCCGAGGCCAGATCCCCCTAAATCCCCCTTAATAAGGGGGACTTTGAGATCGCTCCGGTTCCCCCCTTTTTAAGGGGGGCTAGGGGGGATCTGGCCTCGACGATAAACAGCAGTCTATGACTACGTTTGACCTTAAGTTGAGACTAATAGGCACAGCCTAAGTCCCCACTCAAAAGTCGTTAAACTTTTGTCCCGCACTCAGGACAAAACTTATTGCTCGAAACATTCTTAGCGCCGCAACTGGGACAATAAACCAACTCCGCAGATTGCAACTTGCTACGATCGGGCAAACCAACCATTTGAGCGTTGCTCTTACCCGGAACTACCATCGGATAGCAGTTTTCGTCCCTCGTCACCTTCACGTTCATCAGCACCGGGCCCTGGTGAGCGAGCATTTGACCGATCGCATCTTTGAGTTCCTCCGGCCGCGAAACCAGCATCCCCTTCACGCCATAAGCTTCAGCCAGCATCACAAAATCCGGCATCCCTACAGTCATATTCGACGAGGAATAACGCTCCCCGTAGAACGCCTGCTGCCACTGCCGCACCATGCCTTGCCAGCCATTATTTACAATCACAATCTTGACATTAATGCCGTATTGTGCTAGCGTTCCCAACTCTTGAATATTCATTTGCACGCTAGCATCGCCAGCAATACAAATCACTTGCTCATCGGGTAGCGCCATTTTCGCGCCCATCGCCGCCGGCAGCCCGAAACCCATCGTGCCCAAACCAGCGCTCGAAATCCAGCGGCGCGGCCCGTTGTTCAAGAATTGAGCCGACCACATTTGATGTTGACCGACATCCGTTGTGTAGTAAGCATCCGGCGCTTGAGTCGCCAACTCCGAAATCACCTCTTGCGGAGCCAAAATGTCTGGGTAATGAGGCACCACTAACGGATAGTCCTGTTTCCACCGATCGATCCTGTGCAGCCATTCCGCAGTCTGTCCGGCCTTCCCCGAAACTCCTGTCTCCCGACAGCGGCGCAGCAAATCGATCAAAACTTGCCGGACATCTCCGACAATCGGCACGTCAGGGCCGCGAGTTTTGCCCACTTCCGCCGGGTCGATATCGATGTGAATGACCTTAGCCCGCGCGGCAAACTCGTCTAATTTGCCCGTCACGCGATCGTCAAACCTCGCCCCTACAGCAATCAGCAAATCGCACTCGGTAACGGCAAAATTAGCGTAAGCAGTGCCGTGCATCCCCAGCATTTTCACCGACAAAGGATGGTTTTCGTCAAAGGAACCTTTGCCCATCAGCGTTGTCGTGACCGGCAATTGGAAAAGTTCGGCGAGTTCCTTAATTTCCTCGTGGGCCGCCGCTGCGATCGCCCCGCCACCTACATAAAGCAAAGGACGCTTTGCTTCCTGCAGCAAATAGATTGCTTGATTAATTTGCCGGGGATTTCCCTTCACCGTCGGCCGGTAGCCCGGAATTCTCACAGATCCAGGTTCCACCGGCAGATAGTCAAATTCTTCTAAACCCACATCCTTGGGTACATCAACCAACACCGGCCCCGGCCGCCCTGTACTCGCGATGTGGAAAGCTTCAGCCACAATTCGCGCCATATCTCTCGGGTCGCGCACTACATAAGAATGCTTGACAATTGGCAGGGTAATCCCGTAAATATCTGTTTCCTGAAACGCATCAGTGCCGATCGCCGGACGGGGCACTTGACCGGTAATAATTACCATCGGGATCGAATCCATGTGGGCTGTCGCAATCCCCGTCACCAAATTAGTTGCGCCGGGGCCCGAAGTAGCGAAACAAACCCCAACTTGTCCGGTAGCGCGGGCGTACCCGTCTGCCGCGTGAGCCGCGCCTTGCTCGTGCCGCACCAAAATGTGTTTGATGGCGCCGGTTTCTTCAGCGCGGTAGAGTTCGTCGTAAAGCGGCAGAATTGCGCCGCCGGGATAACCAAAAATATGCTTGACGCCGTGGCGGATCAAGCTGTCAATCAGAGCAAATCCACCAGTTGCACGTCTGATGGTCACTTTAGTTTTTAGTTGCACAGAATTTCCTTCCTTAAACTAATTATGATTTTTAATGAAAGCTTTTATACTACTTTAATCTTAATTAATGAAACTATGAAAATTTAAGTGGTGAGATTTTACAAAAGATTTCGCGATCGGACACTTATCGCCCGACCCAGAATTTGTGAAACAGCAGAGCCAGAAAAGAAACAGAGGAAATCGCCGCTTCTATGCCGGTTTACCGCGATATGACGCTTGTATAGCATTAGTTTCGATCGGCATTCGAGAAGAAAAACAACGGTTTCAGCAATGCGAGAACGTCCTAAGCATCAGGGCGGTTGCTATGTTAGAGATCGATCGCCAAAAGAAAGCCGTCTTCCCTCTTCCCATTGGTGTCAACAATCGCCTAAAACCCTTGATAAATCTCGTTTAGACGCGAGTCTCGATTCCCCTGGCATCCCCGTTAAGAAGGGGGACGAAAGAGAATGCTCCGGTTCCCCCCGACTGTCAGCCGGGAGGATTTGGGCAATTATCGTCAAACAGTAGGCTGTTGCTACCTTTGGCGTTAAGTTGACACCAATCCCCTCTTCCGACTTCCATCGGACTTCTTCCTTCTTTCTTCTTCCCAAAATTCACAGTGCATCCTGCAATACTTTGCGAGTATGTTTCCAAGCTGCCATGCCCATCACTGAGACCAAAAATCCCAAACTCAGCAACACAATCCGCAAGCCGAGGTCATCCGAACCCACGGCTTTGCTGACAGCATCCGTCAGCGGGCCGGTAAGTGCTAAAGGCAAGCTGAGAGCAATATTAATCGCATTGTTCTCCAAGCCAAAGACTTTTCCCCGCATAGATTCTGGAGTTTTTTCTTGAATCAGAGCTTGCATCGGGCCGTTAATTAAGGAAGCGCCAAAACCGAACAGAGCGCTCAATCCGAATCCCACCCAAAGGTGTCTGGCAAAGGCAAACATTGCTAATACAAAACCCATCATCAAGAAACCGATTAAAGGCAGAGGTTTGTGGTGCATTCGATGACCCCAGTGTCCCAAAAAGGCTGCGCCGAAGACCATTCCAATTCCCGCAGCAGCGAGCAAAAAGCCAAATTGAGTTTCCTTGAGACCTATTTTGCCTGAAAGCGCGATCGCCAGCACCTGAAGCGCTGCAAACACGGAATACAAAATCGTCAACTGCACCAGCGCGTTGCTGACAAGGTGATTGTGTTTCACATACCGCAAACCTTCCTTGAGGTCTTGCCAAGGATGGACGTTTTTGCCACTGCTGCCGGCATGACCTTCTTTGATCTGCATGGCATAGATCAAACCTGCTGAGATCAGGTACAACCCGCCCAGGAAAAACTCTTGAGAAGCTGCTCCGTAGCTGTGTTTGAGCCAACTAAACAGCCCTTCGCCGATCGTCAGCCCGACAATAATCCCGCCCATTGTGGACGAGGCGAACAGCGCATTTGCCGACATCAGTCCCTCTCGCCCCACGGTCAGGGGGACGGCTGCGGCTTCTGCGGGAGCAAAAAATTGGGTTACGGTAGAGACCAAAAACGTCATCGTCAACAAAACGACAAAAGCTTTGGGCAAAAACGGCAAAGCTACAATCAACCCGGCTCGAATCACGTTGCAGGCGATCAGCATTTGCTTTTTGGAAAAGCGATCTACGACGATACCGGCTGCGGAACCAAAGACGATCGCCGGCACAGTGTAGGCGATCATCACCGCTGACAGCATAGAATTTTCCGAATGCTGCCAAGAAACAGGCCAGGGTCGGTAGTCGCCAGTTTTCAGCAGAATAATCAGCAATACATAAAAAATTTTATCCGCCACTTGGGCCAATAACTGGCCCGTCCACAAGGCGAGGAAGGGGCGATTTCTCAGTAGGGCATCAAGCCCGCTGCGGTCAGGGGGAGGGCTGGCTGGGTGCATAGGAATAGTTTAACTGACCGCCTCTAGCAATTATAGTTTTCAGCAATACGTGCAAATCTCGCATGGCAAAGTGGAAACCCGGAAAACTCCTGTCTCCTGCGTTCTTTTTCTGTTTTAGCAGATCCGTGGCGGAGGGCTTGGGTCTTTTTCACTCTACCGCGATCGCTCGGAGCCGAGATCCCGCGCCCCGGCAAATGCGAGAATATTGTTAAAGATTGGCGTGCATATCATCGCGAGTACAAAATAAGGTAGTATATTTTACAAAATACTTAATACTAGCAGTGATATGAAAAGATGTCACGCGATTTAAGTAATATAACGAAGGTACTAACTGTTAGGAGTGAGAAACTTGAAAAAGGTTGAAGCTATTATTCGCCCCTTTAAACTAGACGAAGTGAAAATCGCACTCGTCAATGCTGGCATTGTGGGGATGACTGTTTCTGAAGTTAGAGGTTTTGGCCGTCAGAAGGGCATGACTGAACGCTATCGCGGTTCTGAGTACACTGTTGAGTTCTTGCAAAAGCTCAAGGTCGAGATTGTTGTGGAAAACGATCAGGTTGACATGGTGGTTGATAAAATTATCGCGGCTTCCCGCACGGGCGAGATTGGCGACGGCAAGATTTTCATCTCTCCTGTAGAACAAATTATTCGGATTCGGACTGGGGAAAAGAACTTGGAGGCAATCTAAGATACTGGGGCATTGGGCATTGGGCATTGGTAATTGGTATTTGGTAACTAATCATTGGTAACTGCTAATTGCCAACGAAAAACCTCTTTCCTGTTTAGTTCTGATACCTAAGTACCCATATCCAATGCCACAGTTACCTCTTGTTTTGGCTTTTTTCCGCATTACGGGTTGACAATATTCGCCATTTGTGGTAATAAAGCCTGGAATGCTCGGCCGCGGTGAGAGTGCGATCGCTTGATATCGGGTGTCATTTCTGCAAAAGTCTGTTGCTGTGCGGGTACGTAGAAAATGGGGTCATATCCGAAACCTCCCGTACCGCGAGGAGTGTGGAGGATTTCGCCCCGACAAATTCCTTCTACTTGCAAGGCAATTGTACCGTCGGGACGGGCGATCGCGATCGCGCAAACAAATTGTGCTTCCCGGTTTTGTTCGCTTCCCAATTCTGTGAGGAGTCGAGATATCCTCTCAGCATCGGTTTTGCCGTAGCGCGCGGAGTAAATCCCAGGTTTGCCGTCGAGTGCATCTACCATTAAACCAGAATCATCCGCGATCGACCATTTGCCCGTTGCTTTTGCCACTTCAGACGCCTTCAAGCAAGCATTAGCAATAAAAGTTTCGCCTGTTTCCTCGATTTCCAACTCTTCCGGTTTGAGCTGCAATTCCCATCCCAAATCCTGAAGATAAACTTGCATTTCCTTTAGTTTACCCGGATTGCCCGTAGCTACAACTAGCAATTTGCGATCGGTCATTATTTCTATTAAAACTTACGGATTGATCTTAACAAAAAAAACTTCCCCTTATGGCAACTAAGTTATATTGTTTCTGGTTGCTTGGGAATCTATTACTTGTAGGCTGGGAAATAAGGGAATTTTTTGACCGCAGATATCGGCGGATGAACACTGATTAACGCTGATGGTATTTGAGCTGTTTTTATCTGCGTTTCTCTGTTTTTGTCTGCGGTTAAAAAATTCGATTAATTATGCGCCCAAGCTTTCGCCCAGTTTAAGTTTTGCATCACTTCTTTTAATGTCGCAGCTTCTGAATACAGCCGCAACACTGGTTCGGTTCCACTAAACCGAATTAACAGCCAACTTCCGTCAGCTAAACGGAATTTATATCCGTCAACTTTGTTGCAATCTACAACTGCTTTGCTGGCGATTTCTGTTAAAGGTTGATTTTCCAACAGATCCAGCAAACGCGACCTTTCTTCCATGTTTGCTAAGTGCAAGTCGATTCTGTCATAAGCTGAAGAAAAGCTTGTTTCTTGTTGCAGTCGGCTGTAAATTTCGCTTAAGTCTTCCCCGGATTTGACAACAGCTTCTAACAAGTACAGCGCTGACAGCAAAGCATCTCGTTCTGGAATGTGCGTACCGTAACCAATTCCTCCTGATTCTTCGCCGCCGACTAAGACTTGCGTGGTTAACATTCGATCGGCTATATACTTGTAACCGATCGGCGTTTCAAATAAAGGCAAGTCGTACAGCTTGGCAATTTTGGGAATTATGTCTGAACCGCTGACTGTTTTGATGACTTCCCCCGTCAAGCCGCGCCGTTTTGCTAGATGTTCGATTAATATGGGAACGAGGATTTGTGAACTGAGAAAGTTGCCGCTAGAGTCAACGGCTGCAATTCGATCGCTATCTCCGTCAAATACAAATCCGATCGACAAACCAGAACTTTTTCGCTGGTGAGTGCGCATCACCCGAAATAACTGCGACAGGTAGCGCGGCAAAGGTTCCGGTGCACCGCCGCCGAACAGCGGATCTCGATCGCTGTTGACTTCGTGCACTGTTTCTTCTAAAATCTGAGCTAATCCTCCTGCTGCGGCACCGTGCATTACATCTACAAATACTGTAATTTTGCCGCTGGCGATCGCCTCTTTAATCGCCTCAATATCTACCGTTTCCCGCAAGGTTTTGCAGTAAGCCGGCCAAGGATTGAAATTCTCCAATTTGCCGGGAGTTGCTGAAAGTGCCGCCGGATTTTCGAGTTTTTCTTCTATTTTTTGAGTAACTTCGGGCGAAACTGACCCGCCAAATCCGCCCTTGACTTTTAACCCTAAATATGCACCCGGATTGTGGCTGGCGGTCAGGACGATCGCACCCAAAGCATTTAATTGTTTGGCAGCTAAACTGAAAGCCGGAGTAGGGGCGTAGGATTCGCTCAACAGCACGTCAAATCCTGCGTTTTGGACAGCAACAGCCGCTGTTTTGGCAAATTCTTCAGCCAGAAACCGACGGTCGTAACCGACAATTACGGTACCGCTGCTGCCATCGCTGCCATCGGTTTGTGCGAGAACTTGTGCAGCTAAGGGAGCTACTAACGCCACGCGATCGAATGTAAAATCGTCAGCAATGATGCCGCGCCAGCCATCTGTACCGAATTTAATAGGATTCATTAGTCACAAGTCATGAGTCACCCGTCTATTTTATGGGGTTATCAGTCGATCGTCATCTGATTTTAGATTTTAGATTTTAGATGTTGGAATTGCTTCCACAGCCTTTACTCTGGCTATTGACTGTTGACTGTTAGCTGCTGACTGTTGGCTGTCATTAGCCTTGCTTGATAGATTATGTTGGGTTTCGTCTCTCAACCCAACCTACTAATTACTGTTAACTGCCAAATGCCAACTGCCAACTGTCAACTGTCAACTGTCAACTGACTAAAAGAATGCCGGTTGATGGCGGATCAAATTCAGGAATTCTTCGCGAGTTTTCTGTTCCTCTTGAAACACGCCCAACATGGCACTCGTAACCGTCCAAGCACCGGGTTTTTGCACACCCCGCATCGTCATGCACATATGGCTGGCTTCCATTACTACAGCTACTCCCTGCGGTTCCAATATTGTCTGAACTGCTTCGGCAACTTGACGCGTCAAACGTTCTTGCACCTGCAACCGACGGCTGTACATCTCGACAATTCTGGCTAATTTGCTCAGTCCCACTACTTTTTGGTTGGGAATGTAAGCGACGTGAACTCGGCCCATAAACGGCAGCATATGGTGTTCGCACATACTGAATACGCTGATGTCTCGTACCAGTACCATTTCGTTGTGGCCTTCGTCAAAGATAGCGCCGTTGAGGAGTTCTTCGAGGGATTGAGTGTAGCCGCTGGTGAGAAACCGCATTGCTTCTGCTACCCGCTTCGGGGTTTTGAGCAATCCTTCGCGTTCGGGGTCTTCTCCTACTCCCAGCAGCAGGGTGCGAACGGCCTCCATCATTTCTTCCTGGCCTACTTCTGAGGGTACGGGTACGTTGGATTCTTGACCGTTCGAGGAATTGCGATCGGGTCGAATGGGGATGCGCAGGGAGTTGTTCTCTCCGGTTTGTAACAGTTTCATGCTGTCAGTCGAGAGTGAGTTCGAGCCATTGGAATCGGCGGAAGATGCAATTGTCATAACAAGTTGGTGTGAGGGTGAATCGATTTTCGATTTTCGATTTTCGATAGGGGGATATAGCTAGAGATTCAAAGATTGTTGAATTCGAGAAAAATCCAGCAGTCTAAAATCTCAAGTTCACAAAACTCCTGCGTTGGACATGAGCGTGATTTCTTCAATTACTGCACTTGCTGGCAACTGAACTGCGTGCAGAATTGATTGGGCGACGATTTCTGGGGTTAACATGGCGCTGCGATCGAAGTCGGCGTCCACGGTGTCTGTGTCCCACATGGGAGTATTGACAGAACCCGGACAGATTGCTGTGACGCGAATTCCGTGAGCCCGTTCTTCGGCCGCTAAGGTTTTAGACAAAGCCATGAGACCGAATTTGCTGACGCAGTAGGCTCCCCAGTTGGGGAAGGTTTGGCTGCCGGCGATCGAGGAAACGTTGATGATGATTCCCGATCCGCGATCGCGCATGGACGGCAAAACTCCTAGAATGCACTGCCAAACGCTAGTAAGATTCAGGTCTAGAACGTTCTGCCAGTCGGCTAGGGACGTTTCCGTCAAGGAGCCGGTGTAGCCCATGCCAGCGCTGTTGACCAGGATATCTACGGAACCGAATTGAGCTGCGATCGCGCTGATGCCGCTTTGCACTTGCTCAATTTTTGCTAAGTCTAAGGGATAAGCTTCTGCTTTCACTCCGACTTCTCGGGCTGCTGCGGCAACGGCTTCTAAGTTTTCTGACTCTCGGCTAACTAAGGCCAGATTGATGCCCTCGGCGGCGAACGCTAAAGCCGTCGCTTTGCCAATACCGCTGCTGGCTCCGGTAATCAGAGCCTGCTTTGTTGTTGGATGGTTCATTCAGTGTCCTAATACTTTCGCTCGGCAACTCCCTCAAGCGTTGCAGCCTTCTTCGGTAAATTAGAAAGCTGTCTGCTGCGAGTGAGTACAGTTAATTATGAGATCAACATTAAGAACTGTTAAGCCGATGTCACCTGAGAAATTATAACACTGCTGACTGATCCGCAGAATAATGAGCTGTGAGTTATGAGTTTAAAGTTAAGAATTTTTAACTCATAACTGATAACTCTGAATCGATCGGCTCAAGCCGAAATTTCATTGAATACACCGATGTGGCGAAACTTTTGATACCGGAGATCGCGTCGCTGCTGACCCGTAAGCTGTGTCAGTTCTGCTAAGTTTTCCAACAAAGCTTGTTTCAGTATGGACGCAGCTTTGAGGGGATTAGAGTGAGCGCCGCCGATCGGCTCGGGAACTATTTGATCGAGAACGCCGAGGTTTTTCAAATCCCAGGAGGTGATTTTGAGAGCTTCTGCAGCCAAGTTAGCTTTACCTGAGTCTTTCCAGAGGATGGCCGCACAAGCTTCGGGGGTGGCGACGGTGTAGACGGAATGTTCCAGCATCAACAGCCGCTCGCCGACACCGATACCCAATGCGCCGCCGGAACCGCCTTCGCCGATGACGGTGCAGATGATGGGAACGTCGAGGCGAAACATTTCTCGGAGGTTGCAGGCGATCGCTTCTCCTTGTCCGAGCTGTTCTGCTTCTAAGCCCGCCCAAGCTCCGGGAGTGTCGATAAAGGTGAAAATTGGCATTCCGAAGCGATCGGCGTGTTCCATCAACCGCAGGGCTTTGCGGTAGCCGCCGGGAGCTGCCATGCCGAAGTTGCGGGCGATATTGTCTTTTGTGTCGCGTCCTTTTTGATGGCCGATGATGACTGTGGGACGCCCGTCTATGCGGGCAATTCCGCCGACGAGGGCCGGGTCGTCTCCGCCGCGCCGATCGCCGTGAAGCTCGATCCACTCGTCGCTAATTGCCTGAATGTAATCGAGGGTGCTGGGGCGGCGCGGGTGACGGGCGAGTTGCAGCCGCTGCATGGGGGACAAGCTGCTGAAAATTTCTTGTCGCAGTTGGGTGGAGCGAGCTTCGAGTTTCCGAATTTCGTCGGTGACATCGACGTTGTTTTCTTCGGCGAGTTCGCGGATCTGGTGAATCCGGGTTTCTAGTTCCGCCAGCGGCTTTTCAAAATCTAGGAGTAGTGGTTTGCGGTCTGGGTTTGGCACGCTGATAATTTCTATAAGGTTTTAAGGTTTTGTCGATCGACTATTTTCCGATCCTACCCTGTCAGGGGATAGTAAAAAAGACGGGAAAACTGCCAACTTTGAGTTTTAAATTTTGTATGATATCAAATTTGGTCACATCATAATTATCATATAGCGCGAGCCGGAAGCTAGCGCTGCACTCCGAAAAATATTATTCCGATGCCAACGAAAGAGTCAACAGTTAAAATTTGAAATTTAACTGTTGACTCTTAAGATTAAACTGACATTAATAAAGGTCGGAAACCGTGTTTGACAGAAATCAGACCGATTTGCTCCATCTTCTCCACAGTAATTTGGTTCCGTCCCCAAGAAAAATTGGTATACAATTTTTCAAATTCCAGCAGCATTGATTCGGCAAAACAGGCAAACAACTGTCGGCCCGGTACATCCATATTGACAATCTTCATAATTTTCCACTCAATATCGAGGGAATGCTCGACAATCCCGCCATTTAGTACGTAAATTCCGGGATGTTGAACCTGAGTTGCCAAATTTTTCGGATAGCCACCGTCAATCAATAAACAGGGTTGCTTCAATGTCTTAGGGTCAATTTCTACTCCCTTCGGCATACTGGCTACCCACACTACAATATCCGCTTGGGGCAGGGCTTCTTCCAAATCCATGATTTTGCCTCGCCCCAATTCCGATTGCAAATCTTGCAATCGTTCTTTGTCGCGGGCAATGAGCAACAATTCTGCTACATTTGTTTTAACATTGAGCCAGCGACAGACAGCACTGCCAATATCGCCAGTAGCACCGCAAACGGCTACAGTGGCTTTTGAAAGTTCAATCCCCAATTTGGGGGCTGCTTCTTCTACTTGGCGGCAGAGGATGTAAGCCGTGTGAGTGTTACCAGTGGTGAAGCGCTCGAACTCCAACTTGAGATTGCGAATTTGCTTAATTTGCTGCAAGTTGAAAGTCTCAAAAATGATCGAAGAAAAGCCGCCTAAAGCAGTGATGTTAATCCCGTGTTTTTGAGCGTGTGCCATCGCATTAAGGATTTTGCGAGTGGCTGCTTTAATCCGGCGAGTGGCGAGCATTTCGGGCAGAAAACAGGACTCCACATAGTGGCCTTCTATTTTTTGTCCAGTGATGCTTGTTACCGTGATATGATCAACTATCTGGGGCGGCGCGCTGCACCAAAAATCGAGACCTTGATCGGCATATTCTGGATAGCCCAGCTCGTTAGCTACTGATTGGGCGTGTTCTAAGCTGGTTAAGTGACCGATTAGACCAAACATTAAGTTGTCAAATGAAGGAAGATGGAAGGTGGAAGGTAGAAGATAGAAAATGGAAGATGGAAGATGGAAGATGGGAAGATTAAAAATTTATATTTTAAAATGAGGTATCCCATTTTTAATTTTTAATTTTTAATTTTTTTCCCATTCCTTATTTCCAAATTAACTAGGCTGCGAGGCCTTGTGCTGACATCCGCATGATGTCGCGGTTGTTAAAACCAATGTTACCTAGGGCTTCGCCGTAGGCAATCATAAAGTCTTCGATTAAAGCGTCTTTTTCCATTCCCAAGACGCGGGCATCGTCTGCGACAGCGTTTAGCAGCTTCCAGATGATGGGCAGGTTTTGGCGGTTGGCGGCTTCTAGTTCCGCTTTGGATTCCTCAAAGTGAGCTTGCAGCCAGACTTCCCCAAAGTTGAGGTGGCTGTATTCTTCTTTGACGACGCCTTCGGTGATTTTGCGAGCAAAGTCATCGGCGACGGGGATGTAGATGTTGTAAGCTGCGATCGCAAAACACTCGATAATTAGCGATTGAATCAGCAAGCAAGTTACAATCTGACCTTGACCAGCGGCCGTTTGGAAGTTTCTGTGCAGTTCCGAAAAGAACTGCTTGGCAAATGCCATGTCCGGCGTGACTTTGAGATTCCGACCGCAAGCTTGGAAGCCTTTCATATGGCGGTTTTCCATCTTGGACAAGCCAATTAACTCTGCTTTTTTGTCAGCCAACAGTTCGGCCAGTGTCAGGTAATTGTCGTGAGCTTCTTGTTCGCCTTCAATCACAATGGCGTTGATGCGGCTGTAAGCATCTTTGTAAGTTTCGGTTTGAAAGTCAATTGTTGGGCTAGCCTCAAGCTGGGGCATAGATATGTAGTCTCCTCATATAAGCTTCTGGGATGTTTGGAAACCCCTTTAAAATTGGGGGTCAGTGACTGTACACTTTACCTCTTTTGAACGCACCCCATCTAAATCAAAGATTATAGCTGAGGATTCTTTCGACAAAGAACTTTTCTTTGACGCTCCGGGAAAAACTGGCGTCCTCAGCGTGTTGGCCGGACTTTTGCCGCCGAACACTCCAGAAAGACTATCGCTAGAATGCTATCTATTTACTAATTACTTGAATTAGTCGTTAGTCGATCTTTTGCCCGGAAATAATAGATGATAGAAATACGGTCTATGTCTCCACCTTTAATGGTTTTACACTACCAACTCTATCTATAACATTATATCCTAACCACCACTTCCTCGCTTGGTACTCCTTGTTTCCCTCTACGACATATTATGTTCTTGTATGGGAATCCTCTGGGAGGCGATCGGGTTGGAGAACCTCACAGGCTTATTATTTTAGGTTAATTCACAAATTTATGGGTAAATCCTTTGACAAATCTCAAGCGCTCGAACTGCTGAGTTTTATTTTGTTGCTGGCGGGGGCTGCGTTGGTGCTGCTGCCGCTGGCTGCTGTATTTTTGGTTTCGCTGTCACCATCTGGTGTTGGTGTCAAGGCCACAGCCCTGACTTTGGCGAACTATCAGGAGGCTTGGCGGCGGGGTAATTTTTTATTGGCATTCTTTAATTCTACTCTAGTGGCGCTCGCAGTGACGGGTTTTCAGGTGGTGACTTCTGCTTTGGCCGGTTATGCTTTGGCCAGGCTGAAGTTTCGGGGGCGACAGGCCCTAGTTTTGGGGGTTTTGGCGACGCTGGCTATTCCGTTTCAGCTTTTGGTGATTCCGATTTTCTTGGTTTTGAAGTGGGGTCATCTGCTGAATACTTACGGGGCGCTGATTTTGCCGACGGCGGCTAACGGTTTTGGGATTTTTCTGCTGCGCCAGTATTTTATGACTGTTCCGGTGGAGTTGGAGGAGGCGGCAATGCTGGATGGGGCTAACCGCTGGCAGGTTTTGTGGCAGGTGATGTTGCCTTTGGCGAGGCCAGCTTTGGTGACGCTGTTTTTGTTTACGTTTATCGGGGAGTGGAATGATTTGTTTAAGCCGCTGGTGTTTACGACGCGGCCGGAGTTGCGGACTGTGCAGTTGGTTTTGGCGGAATTTCAGGAACAGTTTACTAGCAGTTGGCAGTTGTTGATGGCGGCGGTGGTAATTGGAACTGTGCCGGTGGTGTTGCTGTTTTTGGCCGGTCAGCGGCAGTTTATTCGGGGGATTGCGGCGACGGGGATTAAGAATTGAGTTTGAGATGCTTGGCAATTAAGTTTGTAGTCAGATGTTGAACCATTCTCAAGAACAGGCAAGATGCCTGTTCCACAAATACTAAATGTTCTTGTGGAACAGGCATCTTGCCTGTTGCTGACATTGGTGCAAGATGGGAGTTTGTAGTCACTCAGCGATTGAAATCGCTACTATACAAACGAAGTCCACTTTAAGCGGACTAACAGATAAAGGGGATATCAAAGCTGTATTATGTTAATCTATGCAAAAGCTCGGTTTATTTTTATTTGTCATATCTTTTTTGTTGTACCGTTCCTCTCGCTGGACATTACCCAAAAAACTACTTTATCTGTCGTTCTGGCTGTTGGGGCAGAAGTTTGTTTTTGGGTTAGCGTAGTCCTGTTGGGGAAAGAAGTAGTTACCAAATATCGGCGTTATTTGCATCCCCGATATCTTTGGAAAAAACTCAGAAATTTTATTCGCAGATGAACAGGGTTCGACGCAGATAATGAGCCTGGATGTTGGCGCTTATCTGCGGTCAAGGTTGAGCTATTCGCTAAAAATTTGCAAGCGAATAGAGCGTTCTCCGTCCCCGAAATCCACTTCTATCTTTTCTCCCGAAAGAGTGTCTAAGCATCCCAAAAGCAACCGCAAATTGGGTGTGCTTGCTCCTGTATCCACGTACAGTCTATCTGCCAAACTGCCTAAACGCTTCCAAATTGTGTAAAGTTTGACTACTGTTTGTTCTAGCTGTGCTGCTTGTTTTACAACGTCTGCGGTGGTTCCCAAACAGCCTACTCGCAAAGATTCTTCTAAGGCCATTTCCATGTCTAAGTGAGACTGATTGAGAGCTTGCACTTGGGCGGCGGCGTCGAGATATTTTGATAAGTTCTTGGCGTCGGATGTTAGCTGTTTGACAGTATCTACGTCGGGATTTTCTGCTACTTCTTTTTGAATTTCGCTTTGGTGAGATGGAGAGAGTTTCTCCATTTCTTTGACTAAAGGAGCGAGGTAGCGGGAAGGTAGAGAACCGGTAGATGCTTTTTCTTTGACTTCTTCTGGCAATAAATCTGAGTTCATTGCCATCCATTCGTCGGAGAGTTGTTTGACTTCGCGGCGGGTGATGCGATCGCCACTTGCTGCGGCATCTGTTACCATTTGCTGGACTTCGGGAGATGCTTTGGCGGTTTCTACAAAGGCTCTTTTGCTGAAGTTTCTAATGGAATCTGGGTCTAAATCTCCTTGCTGGATCAGAGTATCGGCACTATTAGCTAATTCTATCAAAGAATAGGCTTGACTTTTGCCAATTTCTCTTTCTTTGAGCCAGTTCAAAAACCCTGTGCCGCGTCCTTCGCCACCTTTTTTTTCTCTGTCTCGGACTGTTCGGAGAATGCGTCCCCGCCAAATGTCGGTTTGCAAGTCGAAGCGATCGCACACTTTCCAGGCATTGTCAACCTGATTTTCAAAATCAAATTCTGGTATTTGTTCGTCTTCGGGGTCTGGCAATTGGAAATTGATATCGGTAAAGCCGTTGAGGGCTTCTGCAAGTTCTGCGGGATTTAGGGGGACTTCAGCCATTAGGAAAAATTTGTGTAGTGCAACAGCCGGTTTAATTGGGAACTTGCACGGGTTGACAGTTTAGACGCTATATGTAGCGGTAAGGTAGGCAAGATTTACCTACTAATAGAGCTTTTGTGCAAGTCATATCATTATTGCACGATGGGGGGCGATCGGCGAAAAGATACCCAAAATGACTCCGAGCACGCCCCTGATGGGACTTGATGCGAGTGCTGGCTGTGGGGGGATTGAGTTAATGAGCTTCGCGGCTAAACGATAGCGGTTTATGTTTGTTCGCGGAGTAATTGTTCCTTCAATTCCTGACATTCTTTTACTAGCGGGATGCCTAGTTCTGTGGCAATGGATAAGGCTTGATTGCAATACTTAAGCGTTTGAGTGCGGTCGTCTAATTTAAAGTGGACTCTTGCCAATTTATAGAGAGATAAAGCCTCACCATAGTGATCGCTAATTTCTCGTGCAATGGCTAAACTTTGCTGGTAGTAGTCAATAGCTTGGGGATAATCTCCTAGTGAATGGTAAGTAGCTCCCAGATTTCCCAGCCAGTTTCCCTCACCTTGGCGATCACCAATTTCTCGTGCAATGGTTAAACTCTGGTGGTAATAGTCGATAGCTTGGGTATAATTTCCTAGCGCATAGTAATCTAGCGCATAGTAAGCAGTTCCCAGACTTCCCAGGCAGTTTCCCTCACCTTGGCGATCGCCAATTTCTCGTGCAATGGTTAAACTCTGCTGGTAATAGTCGATAGCTTGGGTATAATCTCCTAGCGCATAGTAAGCAGTTCCCAGACTTCCCAGGCAGCTTCCCTCACCTTGGCGATCGCCCATTTCTCTTGTAATGGTTAAACTCTCCTGGTAATAGTCGATAGCTTGGGTATAATTTCCTAGTGAATGGTAAGTAGCTCCCAGATTTCCTAGCCAGTTTCCCTCACCGTAGCGATTGCCAATTTCTCGTGCAATGGTTAAACTCTGCTGGTAATAGTCGATAGCTTGGGTATAATTTCCTAGCGCATTGTAAGCAGTTCCCAGATTTCCCAGCCAGTTTCCCTCACCGTAGCGATCGCCCATTTCTCTTGTAATGGTTAAACTCTCCTGGTAATAGTCGATAGCTTGGGTATAATTTCCTAGCGCACTGTAAGCAGTTCCCAGATTTCCTCGAAAAAGCCCTTCTAGTTTGGGGCTTAATTTACCCACAAGTTGGTTGTACAGCTCAATTTGCTCTCTATAGTAACCCCAGATAGATAATTGCCAGTGTAATTCGTCATTGATAGGCGTATTGAGGCGAGTAAATATAATTTCGCTCCCTCTCAGCCAATCTTGCACCTTACAAAAATGGTAAAATGTTTCCAAATACCCCCGTACTTTCTCTAAATTAGTAGCATCTGACTTCGGTTTGTAATCTGTGATCCACTGTGCAACTGCTCTGTACTGAAGTCGCTGCTCACGAGTTGGAAAATCGGCACGAAGATTATTAGGATTGATGCCTAACTTTTCCAAAATTAACTCACCAGATGGTGTCAAGTTATTTGTCATGGTGAATTTCTCTGTTCAGTTTTCTGGTAACTGTAATCGGTGAGCAATTGCAACACTCCGAATCAAATTATGTTGTCCCACCAACCGATTATCTTCATCGTCAATTCCCCCATCTTCAACTAAATACCGATCGCGCAAAGTTTGCATTGCTGCTTTTTGCTGTTCTTCACTGTAACCCTCGTCTTCTAAATTAATTAGCCACCAATTTTCTTTTACTTCACATCGATAAGTTGAAGCCATACAAAACAAAAGATAAGCATCGTAAACATCATTTTTTAGCCGTTCAAATGTCTTCTCAATCCGTTCTTTGATCTTCCTTCGCAAGACCTTCGTGTATGAGGCTAACTGCCACCTATCCTCATCTCCTTGAACTATTCCTTCGTTACGCGCTTCATTAATAGCCTTTTTTACCTCTTCAATATAACGACTGTTATCTTTCCAGTAAGCCCTGACTTTCCCTCCATAAGAACCCTTAATTTCTCCCGCGATTGTCCGCAAGGCTAAAGGATGCCCATCATAAACTTCCCCAATGACTCGCAGGGGACTATGTGGTAATTCCAAATCGCCCTCTAGTTCAGCTTTTTGAAATAACGCCACCTGCTCAGGTATTTCTAATCCTTTCAAAAGTTGGCAATACCAGAGATTTTTGTAGCGATCGCACTCTGCTTCAAACTTAGTTGGCAAATCCTGAGATGTAAGAATGAACCGACTTTGACAAGATGATTCTGCCAACAAACTCACAAAAAACTTACCCCACCACTCATCAGCAAAATCACCCCAGCCATCCTCTTCATTTCCTGTCAAGAGGTACTCAATAGAATCTATGAGAATTAAATAGCGATTTTCGCGCAAGCGTTTGACTAACCGCCGTAACAATTGCTCTGGTTTGCGCTCGTCCTTTGGGACAGTTTCCCTCCACTTTTCCAGCCATTGCAGCGCCACACTGGCAAAATCTAAAGCTTTTTTCTCATCTTCAAAATTATCCCTGAGTTCCGTCCAATCTCCTCGTAATTCCTCTACTAACTTTTCAGCCAAAGCAGTTTTACCGATACCTGTAATGCCAACCAATAGCAAGACACGACAGGAAGAATTGACGCGATCGCTCAACTGTTGAATCAGAATTTCTCGACCAACCCACGCATCGTCATAGACATTAAAGTCCATATATGATGCACTTTGCATAGTTGGGGTGTTGTCAACAATTGCTTCCCAATTTTCTATGCCAACTGCTTTACAGATATCAACAAATACATCTTGCTGAATTGGTATTTTCCGCCTAAATCGCTTCAAGGTTGCTTCTGAAGTCTGAGCCGCCGCACACCAAGCACCTGCTGTTGCTTGCCAGCCTTTTTTTCTTCTTTCGCGATCGACAATTTCTAGTCCTTCTTTCGATGCTTTCAGAGAAACAGCCATGCTTCAGTAAATTTAATGTTAAAGAATAATATCAGTAGCTACATATGTAAAATGCAGCATTCCGCACAAACATTTGATTCATACCTGATAATTTCAGGATTTTTACCAGCTTTACTCAAAACATGGCTTTTGGGCGGTTCATTTTTGGCTCAGTTTTATCGGCAGCGACAGATATGAGCCAAAACTGGAACGCTCAAACCTTTGTACATCAGAGATTCTAGAGATGTGAGAGCAAATTGGCGCCAATTGAACTTCTTCAGCAATCACATCCACATATCGGAGTAGTCAAAAGATGGAATCTCAAAATCAACAACCTATCACCCACACTGAGCAACCTACAACAACGCCTGCGCGAGTTGAAACACCGCAATTTTCGCAATATTGGGTAACACTACCTGAATTAATTTTGGCAGTTGCTACTCTAACTGGTGCAAGCGCTACTCTGACTCGTGCAATGACTGAGTTAGTTCGAGTCTTACGAGGGAAAGACAAGAAGAAATAATACAGGACTGACGCACTGCGGTCAAAGAAACCGGGTTTTTACCAAATTTTCGCGCTGTAATGCGTCTTCTCGTAAAAAACCCGGTTTCTGACCACCCGTGCGTAAATCCTAAGCTACTCACTCAGAATGACAGCGCAGCTTACCGTCCAGATTTTCTCGGCGGTGTACCGTTAGCCCGCGAACGACGGATCAGCACGCTCATCACCTGCTTCGGATTGGCTGCACGTTGTACGGGGCTCCAATCGCCCACTTCCGCAAATCCTAGTCGGTACAAAGTGAGTATGGTTTCCCTGACACCCTTGGGCGAACCGACAACCGTTAACAGCACGACTTCCTGTTCGCATACTGCTGCTGAGTCGTCATTTGGACGATCCTCTTCGAGGGCTTCGCTAACGGATTTGTTGTCGTCAGGTAAGAATTCCTGTGACATAATATGTTCTCCTGGTTTTGGGTTTTCTAGAAAAACCCAAAAACCCAGCCGCCCCGCATTTCAACACATAGCAGGGCGGCTACAGAGGATGTTAAGATACTCCGTTAGCCTCCAGACTGCTGTGATCAGTTTGGCGGTTATGCTGTCCATTGCTGTTACCAGCAGCTTTGGGCAGTGCAACTAGATTTTTGGGCGACGCGGGCTGCCTCCTCTACAAGCAAGCAACCTCTAACTTCAAAGCGTAGCCGCAGATGGGGGCCGCCGTCAATCGATTTGGGATTTTCGATTTTGGATTTTGGATTGAAGAATTGATCCCAGGACTAATCTGGGGACTTTGGGGGTTTTGATGCGGGATTGGCGGGTTTTGGGCGATCGTACCAATTCAATTCACAACACGATCGCCTTTTCAACTTACCAACTAAAACGGCGATACTTTATCGCGTTCAATCTTCTCGTGGGGAGTTGTTTTGCCGTTCAAAATTGTGCCATCCTCGGGTATATTGTCTAGTCGATCGCGCTTCCTAAAGCGATCGCGAGCCGAGACAACCACCACATACAGAACCGGCACTATAAACAAACTCAAGACAGTAGAAACAACCATCCCCCCCGCGATCGCATTCCCTAGCGATCGGCGGCTCGCTGCACCCGCACCTTCTGGGTTAACCAGAGGAGCAATCCCTAAAACAAATGATAAAGAAGTCATCAAAATCGGTCGTAAACGCTCTTGAGAAGCCTCAACTGCTGCCTTAGCAATTGAATATCCCTGCTCCCGTAACTGGTTCGCAAACTCCACAATTAAAATCGCATTTTTACTTGCCAACCCAATCAACATCACCAAACCAATCTGGCAATAAACATCATTCGCCAAACCCCGCAACGACTGAGCTAAAAGAGCACCTAAAATCGCCAGAGGCACCGATAGCAAAATAATGAAAGGATCGACATAATTTTCGTACTGCGCAGCCAAAACCAAAAACACAAAAATCAGCCCCAAACCGAAAATAATCGGTGCTTGACCGCCCGACTCAATTTCTTCTAAAGAACTCCCCGACCATTCATAGCCAAAACCCGACGGCAAAACTTCAGCCGACACCTTTTCCATCGATTTTAGCGCCTGTCCAGAACTCGCTCCCGGAGCCGGAGTGCCCGTAATTTCAATTGACCTATATAAATTGTAGTGGTTAACACTTTGCGCCCCCACCACCGGAGTGATCTTCACCAAATTGCTCAAAGAAATCATTTCATTCTTTCCAGAACGCACATACAATTTCCCAATATCTTCAGGGTTATCACGAAACTGTTTATCCGCCTGAACATACACCCGATAATTGCGCTGCTGGAGATTAAAATCATTCACATACTGAGCACCCAGAGCCGTTTGTAGCGTACTGAAAACATCATTAATGGGAATATCTAGAGCCTTAGCTCGATTGCGGTCAACCTCCACAATTAATTGAGGCGTATTCGCAGCAAACGTACTAAATACCGCTTGCAATCCCGGTGTCTGATTTGCCTGCTTTAAAATCCCGCCCATAGTCTGGACTAAGCCATCTAAACCGCTGTTACCTTTGCGGTCTTGCAATTGAAATTGGAAACCCCCAAATTGACCTAAACCTTGAATCGCAGGCGGATTCACGGGGAAAATTCTCGCTTCGGGAATCGAGAAAAACTTACCCCGCAACTTACCAATAATCGCTTGTACAGTTTGATCTTCTCCGTGACGTTCTTCCCAGCCTTTAAGTGTAGTAAATATAATCCCCTGGTTGGAACTGTTACCACTAAAACCAAAGCCACCTACAGAAAAAGTCCCCACAACTTCAGGAACTTTGAGGATTTCTTGTTCAACTTTGTCCATCACCTGCTGGGTGTATTGCAGTGAAACACCTTGAGGCCCTTGAATAATTGTCAGAAAATAGCCCTGGTCTTCCTCTGGGATAAATGCGGTCGGTACTGCTAAATAAAGCCAAGCGGTGAATCCCAGAGAAGCGATAAACAACAGGGTAACAAGGGTTTTAAATCGTGTTAAGAATATTAAGGAATCTCTATATTTCTTTTGCGTCCAATCCAGAAAAATATTAATGCGGTTAAACACCCAACCCAACGGGCCGCCAAACTTCTTACCTGGGCGCAGTAATATAGCGGCAAGTGAGGGAGTAAGAGTAACTGCCATAAAGGTAGAAAGCAGTACGGAAAAAGCAATTGTTAGGGCAAATTGTTTATAGAGTGCTCCCGTTGTCCCAGGGAAAAATGCCACTGGTACGAACACGGCCATCAATACTAAGGAAGTGGCAATTACAGCACTAAAAAGTTCCCGCATTGACTCGGAAGCTGCTTGGCGGGTATTCATACCTTGGCGGACTAGACGGTCAATATTTTCGACTACGATGATAGCGTCATCAACCACTAAACCTGTTGCTAAGGTAAGACCAAATAGAGACAAACTGTTAATCGTAAAGCCGAAAGCTTTGATAAAGGCAAATGTCCCAATCAACGAAATCGGAATTGTGAGGGTGGGAATAATCGTAGTGCGCCAATCTTGCAGGAAAACAAAAATAACTATCACCACTAGCAAGACTGCTTCAAACAGAGTTTTGACTACTTCGGCCATTGACTCTTGGACAAATTGAGTCGTATCTAGTGCGGTTCTATGTATCACCCCCGGAGGGAAATTTTTAGCTAATTTTGCCATTTCTGCTTTGACGGCCTGGGCAACATTTAGAGCATTACTTCCGGGTAATTGGTAAATCCCTAAGCCCACAGCGTCATTCCCTCGAAATCGCAGGAACGAGTTATAATTTTCTGCTCCTAATTCTGCTCTACCGACATCTTTTAACTTAATTAAAGTTCCATTTGCTTCGCTTTTAATAACTAGGTCTTCAAATTCTGTGGGGCTTTTTAGACGACTTTCTGCACTCAAATCAATCTGATACATTTGCCCCTCGGGAGCTGGTTCTTGACCAATTCTTCCTACACCAACTTGCAAGTTTTGTTCATTAATTGCTCTTGTTACATCTTGCATTGTTAGTTTCCGAGCAGCTAATTTATTGGGGTCTATCCACAGGCGCATAGCATAGCGTCTTTCCCCAAAAATTCGCACGTCGCCCACGCCTTTTACTCTCTTTAAAGTATCGGCTAAATAGAGGTCGGCGTAGTTGCTTAAAAATATGGTATCGTATTCTTTATTTTCGGTGAATAATCCTATAGCCAGCAGCAGGCTGTTAGATTGTTTTGTAACTGTAACTCCTGTGCGTTGTACGACATCTGGCAGTTGTGGTTGAGCAACTGCAACTCGATTTTGCACATCGACGGCGGCGATATCTTTGTCGCGGGAAGTATCAAAGGTGGCTGTAATCGTGCTAGTTCCACTGTTAGTGCTACTGGAAGTTAGATATTTCAGTCCTTCAATGCCGTTGATTTGCCTTTCTAGGATGTTTGTTACCGCATTTTCGACAACTTCAGCATTCGCACCGCTATAGTTGGCTGTGACGTTGATTTGGGTGGGGCTGATGTCGGGGAAGCGTTCGATCGGCAATGTAGGTATGCTGATTGCGCCTATCAAAACAATAATAAAGGCGCAGACGCTAGCAAAGACAGGTCGTTTAATAAAGAAATCTGCAAACATTATTTGGGTAATGGGTAGTTGCGGATGGCTAATGAGTAATTGCTAATGGCGATCGGGATTTAAGGATGAACAGGATTAATTTTAGTCACCCTCAATTTAATCCTGTCAATCCTGTAAATCTTGAAAATCCTGTAAATTCTGATTCAGAGATTAATTTTTGCTACCCACTGGTAATTGGGTCTTTTTCCCTTCTGGTACCTCTGGTTGTTGAGCCATAATCGGAACACCGTCTGTGAGGTTAAGGATGCCTGCGGTAACAATTTTTTCGCCTGCTTGCAAACCTTCGATAACTTGATAATTATTCCCCTCAATGGCTCCCAATTTTACGGACTTTTGCCGTGCTATTAAAGGTGGCGAGCCAGGTTGTGGCTGTTCTGGCTTTTGAGCTGTGAAGACAAAAGTTTCTCCACCTAAGCGAGTGACTGCTGTTACTGGAACTAAAATTCCGGGGTTCTGTTTCCAGATGACTTTAGCTTTTACAAACTGGAGATTAAGCAGTTCGCCAGTGGGGTTGGGAAAGGTGGCTTTAGCTAAAATTGTTTGGGAATTGGCGCTGACGTTGGGGGAGATAAAACTGATTTGACCTTGGGCGATCGCCTTACCTTGAGCGTCGAGCATTTGTACTGGCAGCCCTAAGCGTAATTGAGGCATCCGTTCCAAAGGAATTGATAACCGCAAGTCTAGCAATTGGTTCTCAGTCAGGGTGGCGATCGCGTTGCCTTTTTGCAAGTAATCACCTTCTTTCACTGGTATGTCGCCGATTACTCCCGCGAAGGGCGCGATGACAGCAGTTTCTTGTAGTTGTACTTCAAAGCCCCGCACCTGAGCGGCGGCCTCGGCAACTTGCGCTTCAGCTTGATCGAGCTGTTCTTGGCGAGTGCCATTGGCTAATTGCGCTAATCTGCTCTTGGCTTGTGCAACTTCTGCTTCGGCTTTGGCTATTTCTTCTGGGCGCGAACCGTTTTGCAATTGTCGCAAAGCTTGCCGCTGCTGTTGCAAGGCTGCTGTCCGGCGCTCGATTTCGGCTTGTCTGTTTTTTTGCCGCTGCTGGAACCGCCTTTGAGCTTCTCGGAGGTTGGCTTTGGCGGTGCCTTCTTTTTGGGTGTATTGCTCGAGGGTGTTCGCGGATTCGGCGCCTTCTTTTGCCAATGCCTGATATCTGGCAAGCTGCTGGGTGGCTAACTTTGCTTCGGCTGTGCTTGCTTCTATTTGCGCTCTTGCTTGGGCGATGTCTTCTAAGAGGCTACCTGTTTGGGCATCGGCGAGGTTGGCTTCAGCTTGGCTAACGCGGGCTTGGGCTTGGCCAATTTCTTCTGGCCGACTGCCCGATCGCAGTTGGGCTAGGCTGGCTTGAGCTTGGGCGACTTGGGCTTGAGCTTGGGCGATTTCTTCGGGCCTGGTTCCTGCTTGCAATTCGGCTAAGCGGGATTGAGCGCGGATCAGGTTGGCTTGAGATTGCCTCAAGTCAGCTTGGGCGCTGTCGCTTTTCATGCGGGCGATGGGTTGTCCTTTGTTTATGAAGTCGCCGGATTTGACAAAAATCTCGGTGACTAGCCCTTCTGTTTCGGGTTTGATTTCTACTGAACGCTTCGCCTCTAAGCTGCTGACAAATTCCGAGGCATCTTGGACTGAGCTGGTTTCTACGGCGGCGAGCTTGACTGGTATGGCTGGGGGTTGGGCAGCAGCTGCCGGTTGCTGTGCGCGATTATGACCCGATTGCCACGAGTACCAGCCGAAACCTGCTGCGCCTGTGGCGATCGCGAGCGCGACAATTAGGGGCCAGCGCGATCGTGGTTTAGCAACAGGTTCGGGGCGATCGGCAACGGCGGGAAAATCTTCTGGTAGAGCGCTGTCTGCATCGGTTGGGTGCAGTTCGGGTGTGGCAGGTTTTTGCTCTTCAGTTTCAACGACGGATTCTGGGGATTTAGAATAACTCATTGGCAGCACCAGTTAGATTTTTTTTAAGATCTGACTTACCTAGACTTTGGCGGAATCTTCGATCCCCCCGGCGCCCCCCTCAAACAGGGGGAGAATTTGGAAAGCCTTTTTAAACAGGATGGAATCTGGAAAGTCTCTTTTTAAGGGGGTTTGGGTATGTGAGGCGCTTTAGTCTCATCACAGTTAGCCAAGCCTGGGGGTGATTATTTTTAGGAAAGCTTTTTGTTATCTCTCAAAAGTTACGATGGCAGGGAAGATTACACATCCTTCTTATGAGTCACCTGAGTGGGTGAGTTGGAAGGATTTTCCCTTAGAGTCGGCGGATTCAGCGGATGTTGGGAAGTCGCGCACTCCGGCGATCGCGCTTCTTTCCTTGGCTAGTTGCTCGGTTAACCACTCTATCTCTGAGGCCAGCACTGACTTGCAGCGATCGCCAGAGGCGAATTGATAGTCGTCGGTTAGTGGATATTCGCTCTTGAGGCTTTCGATGTAGTCTTGCCGGGTGTAACAGGCTCGCAAGCGGTGTTCCAACAATTTCATCCGTTCGGCAGGTTCTAATTCGCCAAAAAAGAAAAACTTGATTTGGAACCGGGAACCACTGTTAACCCAGCTTTCTTGAGGGTGTTCGAGCATCTTTTGCCGCCAGAGTTCGCGCCCTTTGGCGGTAATTCCGTAGATTTTGCGCGGACAGCCCGCATCTCCGGCTTCTTCGGCTATTACCGAAATCTCCCCTCGCTCTTCCAAGCGCTTCAGCAGCGGGTAAATCGCTCCGTAGTTGACGCTGATGCAACTGCTCATAAACAGCTCCAGTTGTTGCTTTAGCCGATAGCCGTGCAGGGGTTGCAACTGTAGCAGCCCAAGGGCTGATAATTCAAGCATTTATATCAAATTGATATTATAGTCTGGATTATATCACTATATCGGACTCTAGCGCGATCGGGTAGATAGCTAGCTTCAAAAAAAAATTAAACTTAATACACATTAAATGTGATTTGTCAATACCCTTAATATATATAATTTTAGGAGCGAGAAAGGGCGATCACTTTATATTATAAAACCCATTTGAGATATAAGAAGAGTGCTGATTCCGCTCGGTTTCGGTTAGAGGAACGGCAGCATCTCACTTGTGTCAAAATTGAGAGGCTGTCTGGTCTTTGATGTCTCCGAAGTGCTTTAATAGACTCTGCTCAATAAGTCTGATTTCTGCAACATATCTCTTCTTGGTAAGAACACCAGAACTTTTCTTGGCCTGGGTTGGTTGCATTTTAAAACCCTGACACATTTTAGTATTTCTTGAGGATTTATCGCAGCGCCTAGCTGTTTTTTCGGCGCTGATACTCATATCATTTTTCTCCAGTCTTGCTACAAAAGAGGTGTTTGGTTTGTTTCCCAGGGCCGTGCTTGTAAGGTGCGGATATGTGAGATTGTCGATCTTTCTTGAGGGATTAAAGAATGGCGACGCACCCTAGGGCTACTTAAATCAAGATGTTGTTACCTGGCAGTAATCATCCTCAAACATAATTTTTTAAGTACAACTTATCCCAGATTAGATGCTCTTAACCTGACACAGCTAGAGTGATTTATCTTTATTCTCAAAGCCAAAATCACTGCCCTGTCAGTGATCGAAATACCCACGCAAAAAGCATGACGCTCAAGAAAATCACGCCTCCCACAATCAACACCAAACCCAACAGCAAAGCGGCCACAAATAACCAGTCGGCTTTTTTCCCAGGTTCAGGGGAACCTAAATGAGCGTCCAGCAATTCTATATTTTTGACATTAGCTTTCCAAGTAACATCTAACAAGTCTCCGGCAACTGGTACAGTACCGGCAACTGTATCAAATACGATGTTAGCAGCCATTTGTACTAGAGTTTCTCGCGGTGCTCCGACTTGCGCGGCTTTGAAGACTACGTAACCTGCAAAAATTGAACTGATTAAATCGCCGCCGCCCGGTATAAGTCCCAATATCGGATCGAGTCCGATGCGGTAACGGGTGCCGGGAATCGGAATTGCATTGTCAAGTAAGTGGCTGATTTGGCGGAGACGGCGCAAGGATGCAATCTGGGATTTGTTGGGAGGATTTGGGGAAGAATTTTGTATAGGAGAACGTGACATTTAATTACTCTCGATTGCGATATTATTGCTAGTTTATGATATTTACTGAAGCATATTTTAGTTTTGTCACTATGCCTCAAGCAAGATTTTTAGTAATTTTAGTCGATCGACGAACGCTGCAAATGCTACTTCCACAATACACACATACAGAGAAACCCGGTTTCTCTGCAAAACCGGGTTTCTTGTTTTAGGTGCGTGTTTTCACTTTAACCGGGAAAGCCCGATCGCACGATTTGTCTATTTGCCTTCAGTGAAGTCGGCATCAATTACGTCGTCGCCGCCGCCAGTGGGGCCGCCGTCTCCATAACCACCAGGGCCACCAGGGCCACCAGGGCCGTCAGTTGGGCCGCCTGCTTGCTGGTACAGGTTGCTGCTGACAGCGTAGAACGCTTGCTGCAACTCGGTTGTCAAGGTTTTGATGCGATCGTCATCTTCACTACTGATGGCATCGCGCAAGTCTTTGATCAACCCTTCAACCTTAGTCTTGTCACCAGCGGGAACTTTATCACCCAATTCTGCCAACTGCTTTTCAATTTGATAAGCTAAAGAATCGCCTTGGTTTTTGCGATCGATCTTTTCGCGACGTTCCTTGTCAGCAGAAGCATTCGATTCGGCTTCCTTCACCATGCGCTCGACTTCATTGCTGGGCAAAGTAGAAGCACCAGTAATGCTAATCGATTGCTCCTTGCCAGTACCTTTATCCTTAGCAGCTACATTCAAAATACCGTTAGCATCGATATCGAAAGTAACTTCAATTTGAGGTACGCCACGGGGTGCCGGCGGAACTCCATCTAACCGGAAGGTTCCCAAATCCTTGTTATCATTCGCCAGTTCTCGTTCGCCTTGCAAAACGTGAATTTCCACGTTTGTTTGGCCGTCTACAGCAGTCGAGAAAGTTTCCGACTTCTTGGTAGGAATAGTGGTGTTGCGGGGAATGATTTTGGTCATCACGCCGCCCAAGGTTTCGACGCCGAGAGACAGCGGGGTAACGTCGAGCAACAAGATGTCTTTGACTTCGCCGGAGAGTACGCCGGCTTGAATTGCTGCACCGACTGCGACCACTTCATCCGGGTTTACCGTTTGGTTGGGATCTTTGCCGAGGATTTTTTTGACCAGTTCTTGCACCGCAGGAATGCGTGTAGAACCACCAACTAAGACGACTTCATTAATTGCAGATTTGTCTAATTTGGCGTCGCGGATCGCATTTTCTACGGGGATGCGAGAGCGATCGATCAAATCTGAACAGAGTTCTTCAAATTTGCCCCGAGTCAAAGTCGTGTCCAAGTGTTTTGGCCCGTCTTGAGTCGCGGTAATAAACGGCAAGTTGATTTCTGCTTGAGTAACGCTCGAAAGTTCAATCTTGGCTTTTTCGGCCGCTTCCGTCAGGCGTTGCAGTGCTTGCTTGTCTTTGCGGAGGTCAATTCCTTCGGCTCTTTGGAATTCATTAGCGATGAAATCGACGATTTTTTTGTCGAAGTCGTCACCGCCGAGGTGAGTGTCTCCACTTGTTGCGAGCACTTCAAATACGCCGTCGCCTACTTCTAGAATAGATACGTCGAAAGTACCGCCACCCAAGTCAAACACTAGGATGGTTTCGTTGGTCTTTTTATCTAATCCGTAAGCTAAAGCTGCTGCTGTAGGTTCGTTAATAATCCGCAGCACTTCTATCCCGGCAATTTTGCCAGCGTCTTTCGTAGCTTGGCGCTGGGAGTCGTTGAAGTAAGCGGGAACAGTAATTACCGCTTGGGTAACAGTTTCGCCGAGGTATTTGCTGGCGTCTTCTACCAGTTTGCGCAGGACTTGTGCAGAAATTTCTTCTGGGGCAAATTGCTTGCCACGGGCGGGACAGTCTAGTTTAAGGCTGTTGCCAACTTTGAGGACTTTGTAGGAAACTTCTGTGGTTTCGTGGGTTACTTCATCAACGCGACGCCCGATAAACCGTTTTACTGAGTAAAAGGTGTTTTCCGCGTTCATCACGGCTTGACGCTTGGCGATTTGTCCGACAAGTTGATCGCCATTTTTAGCATAAGCTACTACAGAAGGTGTGGTGCGACCCCCTTCGGCGTTGGCTATGACGGTGGGTTTGCCGCCTTCCATAACTGCGACGCAGGAGTTTGTCGTACCTAAGTCAATTCCAACTACTTTTCCCATAGGGGTGTTCCGGCTCCAATCTCTACAAAATTTTGGTTTTCTATCTGTGTGATAGTCTGGTTATTCAGGACTGCGATTTTACCTCGCGGTTTACGGGTAGTGAGTCCTGCTTTAATACAGTCTTCGATAGGGTGCTTATCTCTATACTGCGGGCGGTAGACCTTGCGATGAAGGGGTATTTACCGAACCTGTTGGGGGACGGTTGCATCCGTCAGGCTTGCACCGCTACAGCTTTCGACTGCTTTTGTTTACTCTTCCTAATGTACGGGGTTCGATCGATTCGGGTATTGTGGCAAACCGTATACGTTGTGTTGTATTTGCCGTCTTATGTGTATAAATTTTGTTAGGCGGGTTCGGGCGATCGGTCGATCGGCTGCAAAATAAAAGTAAAATTTATCAGTTAGAGTCATGAGCTAGAGAGCTACAAATTTGCTGCGTGTTTAATTTTACTCATCAGAATAACTAAAAAAGCGACAGGTTGAAACCTGCCGCTAGCTATATAAAGTCCGCTGTGGCAGACTATTTAATTGCTATTTTTTACCGATCAGCAGAGCTCCAGGGAAGTAATTTAGAGCTTCACCAATTGCCAACGTACCGTTAGTTTCTACCGCCTGATTTGTAATGGCATCTTTCCAAACCGACGGCATTTCCTCGGACAATTTCAAAGTAGTATCTTTCCAGACTTCTTTGCCGAGGGGCATTTCTTCCGGTTTGACAATTCCCGCCAAAAACCGGGGAGCAATGACAATAGCTGTAGTATCTTCAAAGCTTCTGGCAAAGGCAACAATATTATCTTTTAACGGGCCCACTGCTTGTAGGGGCCGATAGTCGCCTGATTTAAAAACTTGCAAGTGTTTTTTTCTCGCTTCTAGCGATCTTGCCGTCAAAAACAACTTAATTCTAGCATCTTCCCGCGTCGCAATCAAATCTTCAACCAGTTGCAAAATATCCGTCTGAGCTTGCTCTTTAATTTCCTGCAAAACCTCGATTCTGCGGGCAAAATCAACGGGACGGCGGTTGTCGGGATCGACGTGACTTAAATCCCAAAATTCCGTGCCTTGATAAATGTCGGGAACGCCAGGAGCCGTAATTTTCAGCAGCGTTTGAGATAAAGAATTTAAAATCCCGTAAAGAGCTACTTTTTTCCAGAAAGGCGTAAATTTATTGAGAAACTGATTTTGTTCCGAAGGTTCGAGAACGCTATCGACAAAGGTCATAAAACCAGTTTCGTAGTCGTTATCCGGTCTCAGCCAAGCCGTATAAACTTTGGCTTCGCGGACAGCTTTAATGACATAATCTTTCAGGCGATCGACATAATCAGTGTTTTCTATTCCTTCAAATGGAAAACTGCCGATCATAGTTTGGTACAAGAAGTATTCGTCATTAGTATCAGGAACCATTCGATTCACAAAGTTGACCTTTTTAGAAGAGTTTACCTCTCTCCAAGACCTGACTTGCTGTTCCCATTCATCGGGAAGTTCTGACAAAACGTTAATTCTAGCTCGCACATCTTCGCCGCGTTTGGTATCGTGGGTAGCTGTAGCATTCATTTTGTGCGGCCAAGCTGCTTGCTGCTTTTGGTTGAACTCGTGAAAATCCGCCAACGAAACGCCGAACTGACTGGGGTTTCCTCCCACTTCGTTGAGAGATAAAAGTCGATAGTAGACGTATAAAAGCGTGTCTTCAACGCCTTTTGCCATCAAAGGCCCTGTCAACTGCTGGAGTTTCATTACAAAGTGCCGGCGCTGCTCTTTTTGTTCGGTTGTTAGGGTTTCTTCTTCTTCGAGCAACACCAGCGTTTCGATAAACTTAAGTTCCTTGAGGAGTCGCGGTACTTGTTCTTTGGCATGGGCGATCGCATATTTTACGTAAGTGCGATCGGACTCTCTCAAACCGTCTTGATTGATGTAAGTTCGGTAGACTGGAAAAATCGTCAAAACAGCCGCCAATGCTTTTTCCAAGCCTGGACGAGTAAAGTCATTCCCCTGTCTGGATTGACCGGAGATATTCTTCAAAAGCTGAGCCAGATTGTCTACATCTCCCGCCAAATTCTTCTCAACAATCAGCCCTTTTTTATCTAAAAACAACTGTTCGTAGGGAACGTTAAAGCGAGTAAACCTCTGATATATTTCGGTAAATTGCTGTTCGCGATCGCCCCGACAGAAAACGCCGTTTACGTAGTTCAAAAAGTCGTAGCCGCTCGTTCCCTCAATCGGCCAATATGACGGCAAATCTTCTTCGTGTTCCAGAATCTTTTCAACAGTGATGTAAGTGTCTCCGGTTTTCTCCCGGAGCCGTTTCAAATATTCTGTGGGGTCGTACAGTCCGTCGATGTGGTCGATTCTCAATCCGGTAAACTTTCCCTCTTCAACCATGTCGAAGATCAGAGCGTGGTTTTTGTGAAAAACTTTAATCTCTTCAACTTTTACCGAAATCAGTTCGTTGACTGTAAAAAACCTTCGGTAGTTAATTTCTTCGGCCCCCACTTTCCAGAATGCCAGACGGTAAAACTGCTCGGAAAGCAAATCGTCCAGCAAATTAAAACTTTCGGCATTGCCCTTTTCGCCGCTAAAAACTTTGATATTTTCATCTATAAATTCCTGCACCAGGGGATTTTGATTGTAGAGTTCCCACAGCAGTCCTTTGACAAAAGCTATCTGATCGTATCTGGCTTTACCTTTAGTTTCTGAAGATGTACTTTTGATCAAATAAAGAATTCCCAAAAACTTGATAAAATCGGGATGGCGTCTGCCTAATTCCCTGGCTAAATGCCCCAAATTATGACTGATAAATTTAGCATAAGATTCAATTTTTACTGGCAATTGTAAGCTATAATAATTGATCGTCAGCCCAATTTCGCTGTATTTGAGTTGAATCTCGCCATTTTCCAGACACTCTCCATAAAAATTGCCCAGCAGTGGAGCCAGCACTCGACCTCTGAGATGTTCGTAAGCGTGATTCCATTCAATATCGAAGTAATCGAAATAGTCTGAATCCGGCCCGTGTTCCAATACGTCTAACAGCAGCAAGTTTTGAGTATCGTAAGCCATGTGGTTCGGCACAATATCTTGCAGCCATCCCATGTTCCGTTTGTTGATTTCGTATGTGAGCGCTTCAAAGTTTTCTGATGTTCCCAATTCGGGATTGAGCTGATTTGAGTCAACGACATCGTATCCGTGACTGCTGCCTTTTCTAGCTTTAAATATCGGTGAAGCGTAAATGTCGGTAATTCCTAATTCTTCCAAATAGCTAAGGATTTGTTTGGCGGCTTCAAAGTTAAAACCTCCATGAAATTGAATCCGATAAGTTGCTGTGGGAATTCGCATCATATTAATTTTACTCCTGGTTTTTTCGGGTTTTCTCTTTTAATATAGGATGCAGAGCCTCCTGAACTGCATTCCCAGGCATAGCCTGGGAACGAGAGAGGCTCTGCCTCCCGTTTTTTGTTCCTAGGCTCTGCCTGGGAACGCCTGTATTTGAGGCTCAGCCTCCGGTTTTAATTACTCTAATTCGTAGAGTGCGAAACTCTGCGGTTTAACAGTCAATTCTTGCTCTGAATTTATCTTTTCAGGCAAGCTAGAACCTGAACCCATCCACTTTACATCAGCAGAGTCTAAAACTTTGTTCCAGTTGCCTTGGGGAAGTGCAGCCGTAAAAGCTACCTCTTGCCTGTTGAAGTTTAGAATGCAAAATATCTGGCTGTCATCTGTCCAGCGACGTAGAAATAAGATTTTTTCCGATTCAATGCTGGACACTTCTAGACTGTTTTTGTCTAGTTTTTTAAGGGCCGGTATTGTCCGCCGCAGTTGAATCAAATGTTGGTGCCATTCCCAGAGGATTTTGTGTTTGCCTTCTGTTTGTTTTTCCCAGTTTAACTTGCACTTTTGGAAGGTCTCAGGACTCTGGGGGTCTTGAAACTCGCCCCGCCCTTCAAAGATTTTAAATTCTTGTTGTTTGTCTTTGCGGATAGCTTCAATTAAGTTTTGGTCGGAGTGGGAAACGAAGTAAAAAAACGGTGCTTCTTCCCCGTATTCTTCTCCCATAAAAAAGAAGGGAATGTAGGGAGAAATTAAGACTGTGCCGGCTGCGAGTTTCAATCCTTCAAAGTCAATTATTTTCGAGAGTCGGTCTCCCAAAATGCGGTTGCCGATTTGGTCGTGGGTTTGGGCAAACACCAGAAATTTATGACCCGGTTCATCCTTGACAGAATTGCCGTGTCTCCGCTTTCTGTGGGGGGCGTACTGGCCGGAGTAAACAAAGCTTTCTTTGAAGGCTTTTTCTAAGTGTTCGCACTTGCCGAAATCTTGGTAGTATCGGTCGTCTTCTCCGGTGAGCAAGGCGTGCAGTGCGTGGTGGAAATCATCGCACCATTGGGCGTCTAATCCGAAGCCACCAAGTTCTTTAGGACGTATAGTGCGCACATCGTTTAAATCGCTTTCGGCTATTAAGTAAAGTTGCCGTCCTAGCTCTTGGGAAATCTCGGCGGTGGCATCGGAAAGTTCTTGCAAAAACGGTCTTGCACCTACTTCAAATATTGCTTGAATTGCATCTAATCTCAGGGCATCGATGTGATAGTCTCGAAACCAGTAGAGGGCGTTTTCAATAAAGTAGTTGCGCACGCCGTCGCTGTAGGCGTCGTCGAAGTTGAGGGGGTCTCCCCAAATCGAGCCGTATTTTGATGTAAAGTAGGGGCCGAATTCACGGAGGTAGTTTCCTTCGGGGCCGAGGTGGTTGTAAACTACATCGAGAATTACTGAAATGCCGTGTTCGTGGCAGGCGTTGACGATTTTTTTGAAGCCTTCGGGCCCGCCGTAGGAGTTTTGGACGGCGTAGGGATATACGCCGTCGTACCCCCAGTTGCGCTCGCCGGGGAATTGGGCTACTGGCATTATTTCGATAGCGTTGATTCCCAATTCTTTAAGTTGTTTGAGCTGGGGAATTATTGCTTCAAATGTTCCGGTTTCCGTGAATGTGCCGACGTGCAGTTCGTAAATAATCATTTCGGCTAGCGGCACGCCTTGCCAATTTTTATCACTCCAAGTAAAGACGTTTTCATCAATTACTTGCGAGGGGGCGTGTACGCCTTGCGGTTGATATTTTGACGCTGGGTCTGGTCGGTCGTTTTTTCCTTCGAGTTGGTAGGTATAAAGGGTTCCTGGTTCGATGTCTGTAGCTGTGGTTTGCCAATAACCTTCTGCAGATTGTTGCATGGGTATCAGGCGTTTGTTTGGAGAAACTATTTGGACTGCTATTTGTTTGAGGGTGGGCGCCCAAACGGTAAATTCACATTGGTTGTTGCCGAGGTAATTGGCTCCTATCTTCACTTTGAGTTGTTCTCCTTATAAAATAGGTTGGTGGTGCGATCGCCCGACGCGCTATCAAATGCTTTGCCCTTAACGTTCAGCGCCTGTTTAGACGGTAATATTACTTAATATAACAAACAACTAACTTTAGACAGAGCCATCAAAGGCTAAAATTGTGTATAGGGCAAAAGTAGCCGTTGGTTATGTCTAAATTAGACCATGAATCTTCACTCTTGCCGATGCCCAATCAGCCACCTGCAAGAGTTAATATTTCTTGTTTATATAAGGTTTAAAATATACCTAAAGATAGATAACAAATTAGCGTGAGTGTGTGTTTCATGGTTATTGCTTTTGGACGGGAAATCTGCTGCAATCTCGACTCGGCGGAGTCTCGCGAGTGGTTGGTCACAAACGGGATCGGCGGTTATGCTAGCGGGACGATCGCAGGTCTCCTCACACGCCGCTATCACGGCCTGCTGGTAGCCGCCCTCAAACCCCCGCTGGGACGCACTTTGATGCTCGCCAAGCTGGACGAGACGGCTGTGTATCACGATCGCGCCTATCCGCTTTATACAAACCGCTGGGCCGACGCGACGATCGAACCCCACGGCTACAACTACATCGAAAGCTTTCACCTCGAAGGCACGACGCCTGTTTGGAGGTTTGCTCTCGCCGACGCTATCCTGGAAAAGCGGATTTGGATGCAGCAAGGTGCTAACACAACATATATTCAATACCGCTTGCACCGCGCCTCACAGCCGATCGCCCTCGCTGTCAAAGCCCTAGTCAACTACCGCGACTACCACCACACCACGAGCTCGGGCGACTGGCAGATGAGCCTAGAAACCTTGGAAGGCGGGGTTTGCGTGACCGCATTTCCCAAGTCTGCACCCCTGTACCTGCTGACGGATGCCGAACCAGAGGCCAATTTTAGAGTTTCTACGCCTTTATACAAGTGGCATTACGGATTTGACCTAGCAGCCGAAAAGCGGCGCGGATTGGACTACTGCGAGGATCACTTGCACGCGGCGACTTTTCACATGACGATCGCACCGGGAAGTTCTCTCACATTGATAGCCAGCACCGATAAAAATCTAGAACTCAACGGCGGTAAAGCTTTAGAATGGCGTCGCACTTATGAGGGAGAACTGCTGCAAAACTGGCCACAAGTGAGCGAATCTCCCGACTGGATCGATCACTTAGTGCTAACCGCCGACCAATTTATCGTCAGCCGCCCGCTACCGGAGGAACCCGAAGGCAAAACGATCATCGCCGGATATCCCTGGTTCAGCGACTGGGGGCGCGATACGACGATCGCCCTACCCGGTCTCACAATCTGTACCGGGCGATGGGAAATTGCGCGGTCGATTTTGCGGACATTTGCGCGGTATGTCGATCGGGGAATGCTGCCGAACCGCTTCCCGGATGCGGGCGGCGCGCCGGAATACAACACCGCAGACGCCACTCTGTGGTACTTTGAGGCAATTCGCGCTTATATCGATGCCACGGGGGACGAGGAACTTTTGAGCGAACTCTGGCCGACCTTATGTGAGATTGTTGATTGGCACATAAAGGGAACTCGGTATAACATCCGCCTCGATCCCGATGACGGTTTAATCTACGCGGGCGAAACCGGCGTGCAACTGACTTGGATGGACGCGAAAATCGGCGATTGGGTGGTGACGCCTCGGATTGGTAAGCCGATCGAACTCAGCGCGCTTTGGTACAATGCTATACAAGCTATGGCAAGTTTTGCTCGAAAACTGGGCAAGCCTCACTATGAATACCAGCAATTGGGCGATCGAACAGCCGCCGGATTCCCTCGCTTCTGGAACGCCTCAACCGGTTACTGTTACGATGTTCTCGACGGCCCCGACGGACACGATGCCTCGCTGCGGCCCAACCAGATATTCGCCGTATCCCTGCCCCTAGACTCGATTCCTCCTCACTCCGCCAACTCCTTGTCAGCGGGGATGCGCCAGGAAACCCGCTATACACCGTTACTGACGCCCATCCAGCAGCGCGGCGTGGTGGACGCCTGCGCTCAACAGCTTCTGACTTCTGTCGGCCTCCGCAGCCTCTCGCCGCAGCACCCGCAGTATCGCGGCGCATACGGAGGCGACCAATTCCACCGCGACAGCGCCTACCACCAGGGCACAGTTTGGGGCTGGCTGATTGGCCCGTTTGTCTTGGCGCACTTGCACGTATACAAAAACCCAGCACAAGCTCGCGAATTCCTAGAACCGATGGCACATCATATAAGGGCCGGCGGAGTTGGCAGTCTGGGCGAAATTTTTGAAGGCGACGCCCCCCACTCGCCGCGAGGCTGCACGGCTCAAGCTTGGACTGTGGCTGAGGTGCTGCGGGCTTGGTTGGCAATTAATACTCTGGGTGTTTAAATGGGGAATGTTATCTTTGGTGGAAAAAGAGATTTATGGCATTATTATTAGCGGGCGATATTGGCGGAACTAAGACAATTTTACGCTTAGTGGAAAGGACTGTTAACGGTGAAATGAACGCTCTTTACGAGTTTCGCTATCCGAGCGGGGAGTTTCCCGATTTAGTGCCGATGGTGCAGCAGTTTTTGACGGAAGCTGCTATGAAATTGGATTTTGCGCCATTGCCTGAAAAAGCTTGTTTTGCGATCGCAGGCCCCGTGGTTAATAACACTGCAAAACTGACTAATTTGCCTTGGATGCTGGATGCGAAGCGTCTGGAACAGGAATTAGGAATATCACACGTTAGTTTAATTAATGATTTTGTCGCGGTTGGCTACGGCGTGTGGGCTTTGGACGATCGAGATTTGCACACTTTGCAAGTTGGAAAACCCCGCCAACACGATCCAATTGCTGTGATTGGTGCGGGTACAGGTTTGGGAAATTGTTTTGGAATTCCCGAGGCAAATGGCATCAGGGTTTTTTCTTCGGAAGGGGGGCACGGTGACTTTGCTCCTCGCTCGGAATTGGAGTTTCAATTGCTAAAATATTTGTTAGCAAAACACGACATTCCCAGAATATCGATCGAGCGTGTAGTTTCGGGACAAGGGATTGTTTCAATTTACCAGTTTTTGCGGGACAAAAAGTTTGCTCCTGAATCGCCGGAGATAGGGGAAGTTATCAAAAAATGGGAGTCAGAAATCGGTAAAACCGAGAAGACTGTCGATCCGGGGGCGACAATTGCACAGGCGGCCCTCAAAAAGTGCGATCGGCTTTCGGAACAAACAATGCAAATGTTTGTAGAAGCTTACGGTGCGGTGGCCGGAAATCTGGCTGTGACACTGTTACCTTACGGCGGTTTGTACGTAGCTGGCGGCATCGCTGCTAAAATTTTGCCGCTGATTGAAGAAGGGGGTTTTATGCGGGCTTTTACTCACAAAGGCCGGATGGATTCGCTGTTAGAAATGATGCCGGTTCGTCTTGTTTTGAATCCCAATGTAGGGTTAATTGGTGCGGCTGTTTGTGCGGCCGGTCTTTAGCTAAGGCACCGGAATGATAGAGGACACGGCAATGCCGTGTCCCTACCCCGATTCATTGTAGGGAAACGGCATTGCCGTATCCTGATTTCTGAGATTATCCTCATTCAAGTATCTCAAATTTTAGGCGATCGTAAATATCCCTTAAACTAATCTGAAACTCAACCGATTATAAAATTAACGTCTCATCCTCAGACTCATATACAAAATCGGATGACTAATTATATCATAGCTGGGATTAAGTAGACTAAGTAAAATAAAATATCCTTTCTAGTTCTCATCTAAAATTTAAAATTACTTCCCTTCGAGTTCTTCCAGCTTCCGCTGGGCAAACTCCTTCACCTGCGGATCTTGAGCGACGGCTAAAGCTTGGCGATAGCTTTCAATTGCTTTTACTTTGTCGCCTTTGTGTTCATAAGCAATGCCACGATTAGAGAAGACTTCTGCATCTTTAGGATTGAGTAGAAGGGCTTGATTGAAATCGGCAATGGCGCGATCGTATTCCCCTTTATTGCCGTAAGCAAGACCGCGAGTGTAGAAGGCTTCTGCATCTTTAGGATTGAGTAGAAGGGCTTGAGTGTAATCGGCAATGGCGCGATCGTATTCCCCTTTCTTGCCGTAAGCAAAGCCGCGATTGTTGAAGGCTACTGCATCTTTAGGATTGAGTATAAGGGCTTGATTGTAATCCTCAATGGCGCGATCGTCTTCCTTTTTATCGTTGTAAGCATTGCCGCGATTGTTGAAGGCTTCTGCTAATTTAGGATTGAGTATAAGGGATTGATTGAAATCGGCAATGGCGCGATCGTATTCCCCTTTCTTGCGGTAAGCAATGCCGCGATTGTTGAAGGCTTCTGCATCTTTAGGATTGAGTATAAGGGATTGATTGAAATCGGCAATGGCGCGATCGTATTCCCCTTTCTTGCCGTAAGCAATGCCACGATTAGAGAAGGCATCTGCTAATTTAGGATTGAGTATAAGGGATTGATTGAAATCGGCAATGGCGCGATCGTATTCCCCTTTATTGTGGTAAGCAAAGCCCCGATTATAGAAGGCTTCTGCGTATTTAGGATTGAGTATAAGGGATTGATTGAAATCGGCAATGGCGCGATCGTATTCCCCTTTATTGCGGTAAGCATTGCCGCGATTGTTGAAGGCTTCTGCGTATTTAGGATTGAGTATAAGGGCTTGATTGTAATCGGCAATGGCGCGATCGTCTTCCCCTTTCTTATGGTAAGCATTGCCGCGATTGTTGAAGGCTGCTGCATCTTTAGGATTGAGTATAAGGGCTTGATTGTAATCGGCAATGGCGCGATCGTATTCCCCTTTATTGCCGTAAGCATTGCCGCGATTGTTGAAGGCTACTGCATCTTTAGGATTGAGTATAAGGGCTTGATTGTAATCCTCAATGGCGCGATCGTATTCCTTTTTATCGTTGTAAGCATTGCCGCGATTGATGAAGGCATCTGCTAATTTAGGATTGAGTAGAAGGGCTTGATTAAAATGGGCAATGGCGCGATCGTATTCCCCTTTCTTGCGGTAAGCAAAGCCGCGATTGTTGAAGGCTTCTGCATCTTTAGGATTGAGTTGAAGGGCTTGAGTGTAATCGGCAATGGCGCGATCGTATTGCTTTTTATCGTTGTAAGTATTGCCGCGATTGTAGAATGCTGCTGCTAATTTAGGATGGAGTTGAAGGGCTTGATTGTAATCGGCAATGGCGCGATCGTATTCCCCTTTATTGCGGTAAGCATTGCCGCGATAGAAATAGATAGTGGCTGGGTCAAGTGCAGCTTTATTTGGTTTAGCCTCTGAAAGGGCTGCCGTTAGTTGCTTAATAGCATTATCCCAATCATCCGCTGCATAAGCAGACACCCCCAATGTCACCAACGTTAAATATTTCAGTTCCTCCGCTAAATTGACTTGTATCTCAAAACTTTCTAGCGAAGCCACCGCCATTTGGCGAATTTCTCCCTGTACTTGCTTACCTACATCGATATAATCCTTTGCTGCTGAAAGAATCTCAAAATTCACGCTGAGTGGTGCTTTCTGCTGCGTCTTGCCATACCAACCCCAAATCACAATATCCGCATTTTTATTCTTGCCCAATTCCCGCGCTTTATCTTTACCTTCCTGCTGACTAATCGCTTGTTGGAGGGGCAGAATTTTCACGGTTGGGTAATTTTTAGTTGCATCCTGCAAATTATGTAAAATCGTTTCTGTAACGCGATAATTTTTCGCATCCACCCCATCAAACTCCGCTAACAGAACCGTTACAGTTTTGGTTTTTTGTTCGCACTGTTGTATGAGACATAGAGGTGATAACTGAGGTGGTAGAAAATGCAAACCTATAGCGCCACTACCGAGAGTCAATAACCCCCCGATCGCCCCTGCAAATAGCCAAAGCCTTTGCGGTTTCCCCCCCAAGTTCGGGTTCTTTGGGGGGGGCGTTACTTTTTTAGTTTGTCTGCAAAGTTACAAAACGTGGGAAATACCCGCCGCAACAATCCTTCTGTATCCAACTCCATCTCATAGGAAATCAATCCCGGCAACAACGGAATCGCTGCTTTGAGTTTTCCCGCCGCCGGAATTCCCGGCTTACTCAATTCCGCTTTGATTTCCTGTAACACCTTCATCAATTCAGCATTCCTCTGAACCGCAGGTTCAATCTCCAGACTCTCCACTTCCCTCACCAATTGACTCGCAACTATTTCCGCATCCGCTTCGGGAATCGTCAATCCGCGCATTTCCGTCTGCCAGCGCGTCCAATAGTCTCGTTCAACGCTACGGAGTTCTTCTTTGAGTGCGTCAATTCCCTGCTGAATCCGTACCTTTTCCGCGTCTTCAGCCAACCGTTTCGCTTTTTCTTTGCCAGCGAGTTGATCGTAATAACATTTCACTTCAGATTGCAGGTGGGACAGGCGATCGCTAATCATCAAAAACTCCAAATAATATAATCAGTTTAAATCTCATATTCTGACTATACGGATCGACATCCGGATCTATTTTCCTCTTTTCTCCTACTTCATCTTCAAAATCTTCTGTGCCGCACTTTCAGATACCGGCATCACCGATAACCGATTGCCTTTCCTCACCAGCAAAATCTCATCAGCACTAAACTTTTGTTTCAGTTCATCCAAAGATATTAACTTAGCAAACTCCTCAACAAACTCAACTTTCACAGTTTGCCAGCGAGGAGCATCAAACGGCGATTTAGGATCGTAATATTCGCTATTAATATCGAACTGACTCGGATCGGCAATCCCAGCTTCCACGACGCGCACTAACCCAACAATACCGGGAAATTTAGTATTAGAATGGTAAAAAAATACTAAGTCTCCCCGACTCATTTCTCGCATAAAATTGCGCGCTTGATAGTTGCGAACGCCATCCCAAATGGAAGTGCGATCGCCCTTCAAATCCGCAATACTGTAAACATCCGGTTCCGACTTCATCAGCCAATAATTCATAGAATATCTTTCCGCTTCTGCAACCACAGAGTCAACATCAAATAAACGAAAATATGCACGCACAAAATAGCCCAATTTAAACTCAAATTCTCCCAGGTTGGATCGTAAACAGGAGTAGGCTCAAACGGCTGAGGAAGCGTACTCCCGTCCGGTAATGTAGTAGGCGCGGGAACCATCCCATTCACATTAACTAAAGAGCCGTAAGCACCCACAGACCAGCGGCTTAACATCAGCCAAGAAAACTTGCTCGCCGCCCCTTCCATCTTAAACAAAACTCCAGAAAAAATAATCTGAGGCAGCAATAATAGAGGCAAAGCGCTATTAGCTTGAGAGCTATTTTTAACAATCGCGGAAACGACTAACCCGAGACTTATGCAGCTCATCAAAGTTAGGAATGTGGTAATACTTGCCCCCATCGCCCAGGAAATTAAACTCGGTTCAGGGGATTTAAAAGCAATCAGAATAACTCCTACCATTAACAGCGTTTGCAATACTGCCAAACCAGAAAGTATAAATATTTTTGAACCTAAATAAGCAAACAATCCTAAATTGACCAAACGTTCGCGCAGATAAATAGCAGATTCTTTAACAATTTCTTGCAGAGAAGTTGCCAGTCCTACCCAAATAGCCGCGCAGGTAAATACAAATAAAACTCGCAACGCCAAAGGTGCTAAAGTTGCCTCCGGTGCGCCAATTAACGGGTCTTTATCTCTGACGGCTAGCCGCAGCAAACTAATGCCGATCGGAGCCGTTAAAAGAGCTAAACTCAAGTTAACTAAGTCGCGGGAAACGAGTTGAAAATAGCGCTGGGCAAGCAAAACGAGTTGTTTTACAAAAGATTGAGATTTTGGTGCAGAAGGTGCAGAAGGTATTTTTGCCTTAGCGTTTCCTGTGCTGAAGTGGTTGACAATATAGCGCTGATAGTAGGGAGATTTATTAAACTTTTCTGCCCAGCTTTGAACGTTGGTTTCTCCTGTTTCTAATTCGTTGTAAATGTCGGCAAAATCACTTGTTTTGACATCGAAAAAATCGAGCGCTTCCCTAGGCGGGCCGAAGTAACAAAGGCGTCCGCCGCGACCCATAAAAACAATCCGATCGCACATCGTGATATTTGCCGTCGCGTGAGTCACCAGAATCACCGTCCGGCCTTGATTTGCCAACTTTCGCAGCAGTTGCATCATCTTCTTATCCAAACCCGGATCGAGTCCTGAAGTCGGTTCGTCTAAAAAGAAAAGTTTCGGGTCTGCTAACAGTTCAACTCCGATGCTGACCCGCTTCCGCTGTCCGCCGCTAAGCTGTTTTACCAAAGCCTTGCGACGGTGAGTCATTTCAATATCTTCTAAAGTTTTTGCGACTACCTGCTTGACATCTGTATCCGGAGGTAAGCGCAATTTAGCTGCATAACTCAAGACTTCTTCTACTGTCAAATCTGCGTGCACAATATCATCTTGAGGCACGTAACCAATTTGATTGCGGTAAATATTGAAGTTTTGGCGCAGGTTGTCACCGTTGAGAAACACAGCGCCGTTAGTAGTTTTTTCGATGCCTAAAAGCGTCCGCATTAAAGTAGATTTGCCAGCGCCGCTACCGCCGACTAAAGCCACAAACTGCCCTGGTTCGATCGCCAAAGTGATGTTATCCAAACGCTTGGGAATCACCAGACTGTCAGCATCCAAACGAATTTGATGGCCCGAGTCTTGCATCTGCAACTCACCGCTGCGGTAAGTTAGAGTAAACGGGCCGATCCGAATTGCATCTCCCTCGGACAATTGTACAGAATTTGTCACTCGCTGACCGTTAACAAAAACCCCGTTAACGCTGTAGTCTCGCAAAATATAATTGCCGCGACTGTCTTGGTCAATTGTCGCGTGGCGTCTAGAAACAAGCGGCGCATCTAATTGCAGCGAAGCGTTTGGATCGCGACCCAACAAAACTGACCGATTCTTAAGAGGAATTGACTGCTTGCTAGGGACAGCAACCTGATTCGCCAGCGGATTAAAATAAGTCAGCAAAACTTGATTTTGAGGATCGAGACCGATTTTAATTTCTGTGCCGTTTTTCAGACAATAACCGTCATTGGGAGTGATGCGAGTGCGATCGACAAATAAGCCATTAGTGCTCGGCCGCTGCCCGTCACCGTCGTAAATCCAGTAATTATCCCCAATTTGGCGCAAAACAGCGTGAACGCCGGAAACTGCGCGCCAGGGTTCGGGAATGACTAAATCAGCACGAGTCCCATCGCGCCCCAATACGTGCTGCTGCTGTTTTAACTCTAACTGTAAAACATCCCCTTGATTGCTTAATACTATATACGGTCGATCGCTTAAAGCAGTCAGTTGTCCTATATTGCCTGTCATACTTCAATCGCGGTTTTTGCACTCACTTTTGTCAGCATATCAAAAGTAAGGCAACAATCCACTTATTTATTTTATAACTTATGAAAAATATCTTAATGTAGGTTGCGAAATGCGCACTTTACCTATATTTAAATGTCGCGTGCAATGCGCATATTACCCCTATACTTCGCCCTAAAAACGAGAATTATATCACCTTTTGGCAACAACGGACAAACTGCGAAGCCGATTAATTGCCGCCGCCAATTCAAACCGTCGAAACATGGCGAAATCCCCTTCAGGAAAAGGCGATAAAATATCCATGCCCTGCGCGTCAATATCTGCCATCACCAAATCTATGATTTCCGACAAAGTGCGTTTCCCGTCCATGTATTGCTGCTTAGCATAAACCATTGCCGCAGCGATCGCCCTTAACTGTCCGCTGTCCACAATTTGCTCAACAGCACCCAAATCAATCTCCTCAGTTCCGAAAGCCAATTCATCAACATCCCGCACCTTCACCCGCACATCTCGCCGTCCCCGACTCGGATCTAAACTAGCAGGAACCGGCACTCTTTGAGTAATCTTACCAAAATTTTCTCCCCCTTCAGCAGCGCGGCTAGTAGAGTAATTTTTAGCAATTTCTTTAGCTTTTTCCGTCACATTATCTGCTTGAAAATTTTCCATTGCAATCACAGTATCCGCCACATCAAAATAATCGCCGCTTCCGCCCATTACTAAAATAGTCGATACGCCGCAATCTGCGTACAACTGTTTAACTTTATCAATAAACGGCGTAATCGGTTCCTTATCCTTAGCGATGAGTTCCTGCATTCGGCGATCGCGAATCATAAAATTCGTCGCCGCCGTATCCTCATCCACCAATAAAACAGGCACTAAATCCCCTTGTGAAATAGCGACTAATTGCGTCTCTAAAACAAAAGACTGAGCTTCTCCCTTCTTCCCTCTTCCTTCTTCCTTCTTCCCTCTTCCTTCTTCCTTCTTCCTTCTCCCCACTTCCAAAGCCTCAATAATATTAGCAGCTTGCGACGTGCTACCGCTCGCATTCTCAGTATAAAATTGTGCAGTATCTCTACCTTGCGGCAAGTGGTTAATAAAAGGCGAAATATCAACTCCCGCCACACTTCTGCCATCTTCCGCTCTAATTTTCACCGCCGCCGGATTAGTCACCACAAATTCCCGACCATCTCCCGGAATTCGGTTGTAAACTCCCAACTCAATCGCCCTGAGTAAAGTTGATTTGCCGTGATAGCCGCCGCCAACAATCAAAGTAACGCCAGCGGGAAGACCCATACCGGAAATCAAACCGCGATTCGGACAGTTAAACTCAACTTTTAACGACGGCGGCGACTGAAAAGCCACAGCATTATTTAACAAAGGACTGTTGTCAACACCGCTGCGGCGGGGTAAAATAGAACCGTCAGCAACAAACGCAACTAATCCCTTTTGAGCTAACTGCTGCCGCAGCCAGTCAGCATCTTCTACAGTTTCAACGTGACGGCGACATTCCGCAGCATTTAAGTGAGGATATTTGAGAGAATTGCTGACAATTTGCGGAATATCTTCGCACAGCATTTCAGCAGCTTGTCGCCCTAAGATACTGCGTCCGCCCGCTGGAAGTCCGACGGCAAATCGCAGTTCAACTCCTCCTAAATCTTCGATATCGGATGTATTTGAGGAAATGATAAATGCGGAAGTTCGCCCTAAAACTTCTTGTCCGAAGCCAGTCACTGCAATCAAACCACTTTTCCCAGTGCCGCGTTTGCTGCTGATGCTGTGTGCTGCTTGGTCAAATTGGCGAGTTAGGTAATCTCGCAAGGCTATTTCTCGACTGCGAGAGTTGAAAAGTTCGCGGGGAAGTTGAGCAATGTTTGGCGGAACTCTGACTCTAAATTTACTGGGAGAAGCAAACGGATCTCCCTGCACGTAATCAATAATTAATGTGAATTCAGAAAAGTCGTAGTTACCTTTAATGTCTTTGTAGGCTTTGTAGCTTCGATTGTCTAGTTCCCGTAAATGCCGTTGCAGGCTTTCTTTGTTAGTCATTTGTTATTGGTTATTAGTTATTAGTTATTAGTTATTTGTTATTTAGCTCGTTTTAGCTGGTTCCTAGGCTCTGCCTAGGAACTGATTTCCAGAGGCTCTGCCTCGCTTTATTTGTTATTTAGCTGGTTTTAGCTGGTTCCTAGGCTCTGCCTAGGAACCGATTTCCAGAGGCTCTGCCTCGCTTGCTTGGCGTGGGAAAATTGGAGGCAGAGCCTCCGGATATGCGTTACCAGGCAGAGCCTGGTAACGAGTAGATTACCGATTACCAATTACCGAATTTCCAATAATTTAGCCGTGGCATTAACAACAATTTGAGCAGAACCGGCGAAAAAAGGTCGATCGATAGTTGCTAATGTATCGCTAGATTGGTGATAGTGGGGCGATCGCAAATTTGCAGTATCCGTCACCAACACAGCACCAATTCCTTTATACCAGAAAGGCGCGTGGTCGCTGCGCAAAACATCGGGAGTCAGCAACCCTTTGAGGGGAACCGGCAGCGCCACCACCGGCGGCAAATCGGCTTTTCCAGACTCCGCAAAACTTTTCAATAGCAGCGGATGTTCCGCATCCCCAATCACAGCGATAAACTCGCCTTTGTCGGGAGATGTTACCCCCGATGCTTCTAGAAAAGGTTGCGCTGTCAATCCTTCGGGATATTGCTGGCATCCGGGCGTGCGGCAGGCATAACCTACCATATCCAGGACGATCGCTCCCTGCAAATTTTTTAACCGCGCCTCGCTACCGGTGAATGCTAAACTGCCTAAAAGTCCGATTTCTTCCCTGTCGAAAAATGCTACTTGCAGTGTCCGAGGTGTGGGGCGAGAACCCAGCAATCTTGCTACTTCTAAAACTACTGCAACTCCCGTCGCATTGTCGTCAGCGCCCGGGGAGTTCGGTACAGTATCGTAGTGTGCTGCGACTAAAATTGCACCGGAGTTTGAGTCAGTACCTTTTCTCTCCGCGAAGACATTGATTCCGCGATCGAACTGCTGCAAATCAGGGGAAAATCCTAATGTTTGGAGTTGTTGGGAAATGTAGTCTCTAGTAAAAGAGCGAGATCGTTCTCCATCGCGTTCTCCTGCTAAATTATCGACGTGTTTCCACAACCGGGACTGGTCAATTTGGGGCAGATAAACTGCATTTTTTTCAGCAGGAAGCGGAAAGGGAGACGGGTTTTGGGAAGTGTGGATATTGCGATCGATCGAAACTTCGGGTACAGCCGACAACCGCTGCCACGAGTGAGAACCCCAACCCGCAGCCGTCACCGCAACCACAATAAATAGCGCTATCCAAATCAATTGTTTCATCAGTAAGTCTATTTGAGATTTTAGACAAGGCTTACGCACTCCTCACTCCCATAAACCGGGTTTTTTAGCGGAGCGAGGGCTGCAACTAAGTCTTTTCGTAGAACCTGGTTGATGTGTTCTGGACTGTTATATTTTAAATTTTACATTGACACCAGAGTTAAAAATAAACCTGTTTCAAAAAATGAAACTCAAAACTCTTAAGACGAGGTGCGGCAGAGCCTGTTTTTTGTTTTTTTATTTACATAAAAAAACAAGTAAAAACCTTTAAATGTCGCCGTCGAATGTCGCCGTCGAATGTCTCCTGCTTATAGGAGCATTTGACAGCGACATTCACCCCTACTAATTCAGCGTTCAAAGTTCACAACTCACAACTACTTTTTTTCCCATTCTATCTCCTTGTTTTCCAATATCAACCCGCTGCTGGTGGGAACAGCGTAAGGAATAGTTGTGGCTGAAAATTTGACTATTTCAGTTGGTTGTTGAAACCACTCGGAATAACTGGGATTTAATTGGTCGTAAAGTGTTTTTAAAGCTTGGATTTCTGCCTCTAGCTGGGCTGCTGCTTGATTGATTCTGCGAGCTTGTGTTTGCAAGCGCTTTTCCCCGGTTTGAACTTTGTTTTCTAGTTCTTGCCAGTGCTGTCCTGCCGCCAATTTTTCTATTTCAGCTTGTTTGTAGGACAGTAAAGCCTGTTTTTGTTGCAGTTGCTTTTCAGTAATTTTAGTCTCTCGGTCAATCTCCTGGATTTGCTGCAACCACTGTTCCCCAAAAGCAGCATTTTGCTGATGGAACTCGGCAATAGCCTCAGGAGTATTATTCTTGGGAAAACTGACTGCCACTCGGCACTCAGAGCGCTGTACGCCAAGTTTTTCCCGCGACTCTTGCAGGGCGGCAACTTCTGCTTGCAGCGCGCGGACTTCTTTTTGGAGTTCTGGGATCGTCTGACTCATTGGTTCAATTAGTGGAGCTCTGCATCGATTTTAAGCTAATTGTTTATTTTTATAACCAATCCCGATCGCTGGATTGCGGGAATCATCTAATTTTAGCGCGCTCAGGGCCGATGTCTAGGCATAATGGCTTATAACTTGTGGCAGAATGGCTGATGGTATATTTTAAATTAAGATTAAAATTATAATTATTTACGAGCCTAAAATATTTGTGTGGAAAATCTAACTTACCAACTTAACACAAATTAAGATTAGATAGGTTTTATTTTTCTACATCAGGTTTTGGGCAATTTTTTCATATTTTTACAGCGGCAAAGCATCTATTTAAAATAAAATTAGGAACACGAGCAAATGAAAATTACCTATCGATTAATTTTGGGATGTTTAACTGCTGCTATTTTTGGTGTGGAATGTGGCATTAATGCAAAAATAGTGCTAGCAAGTGTAGGGGATAAAGAGGGCAATCGCGCTATAGAATCAATGTTGGTTGCACCTCAGAAACTTAGCTATTTGCGATCGGCCTCTCGCCCTCCTGCTTCTGCAAGCGTTGACTTGTTTTTGGATAAATTATCCTACATAGAACCAGTAAATTTACCGAGCGACAATTTTATACAATCTCAGGATAATCCTGGAAAAAAGCGTACTTTCAGGTTAAGAACAATCTGTTCATATCTGGCTGTTATTTCTGTAGTAATTTTTTTATTAATCAGGACAAATAGAGTAAATATCTTATCCAAGGCGATCGGGTTAATCAAACCGAAGTCTCAAACAGGGAAGGACAAGTTACCAGAAAAAGAAAAAGTGTTGGCTCCGAAAAAAGAACAGGATATCTGGGATACTATTGCCAAAATGACCCAAGATTTGCAGCAAACTGCCGAATATGCCCTCGATATTTGCGAGGAAATGAATGTCTCGATAATTGCGACCACCCCTGGCGGTCATATCCTGTCGTTAAACCAAACTACGTGTCAGCTTTTGGGATATTCTAAAAAAGAGTTGTTAGGCAAACCAATAGCCGGACTTTTTAAGAAAACTGAATCACCTGCGCCCGAGTTAGAATTAGCAAATTTAACAGCCGAATGTTCTGTCCGCAACGTCGAAAAAGTCTACCTTTCTAAACAGGGAAAAAAAATAATTGTACTGCTTTCTATTTCAACTATTCGCGACGGCAAAGGCGAGGTCAGCGGCAAGTTGTATATAGCACAAGATATTACCGATAGCAAGCGGGCTGAAAGAAATTTGCGGCGCAGTGAAAAAAAGTTTCGGCAACTGATAGAAACTGTTAATGCTGCTGCATTTATCTATCACCGCAGACAGTTGCGCTATGTCAATTCTCAGACAGAAGCTCTGACTGGATATACTCGCGAAGAATTGCTAGCGTTGGATTTATACGACTTAATTCATCGAGATTTTCTAGAAATAGTTAAAAAATGGGGTAAACCCAGCCAGCCGCGATCGAGTGTCGGCTCAAAATATGAAGTAAAAATTCTCACGAAAACCGGAGAAACACGCTGGATTGAAGCAACTGTGGATCTTATCAAATTTGAGAGAAAAGCGTCAATATTAATCACAGCGTTTGACATCAGCGATCGCAAATTAGCAAAGTTAGAACTAGAAACATCTCTTTCCTTGCTTCAGGCAACCATTGAATCTACGGCAGACGGCATTCTGGCGGTTGATGGCCAAGGAAAAGTTGTCAGCTTTAACCGTAAGTTTGCCCAAATGTGGCAGTTGCCGGATTACCTGCTCGATTTGAGAGATAACAACCAAATTTTGGGTTTCGGAATCAACCAGTTAAAATACCCGGAAATCTTTCTCAACCGCGCTAAAGAATTGTCCGATCGCCCTGCAGCAGAAAGTTACGATATTATCGAGTTTATAGATGGCAGAATCTTCGAGCGCTACTCGCTGCCGCAGCGCACGGGAGGCAAGATTACTGGTCGAGTATTCAGCTTTCGGGATGTAACGGAACGCCTGCAATCCGAAGAAAAACTCCGCAAAAGCGAAGAACGCTTTCACCTGCTGACGCGGGCGACAAATGATGCAGTATGGGATTTTGATTTGTTAAAAAATGAGTATTGGTTGAGTAAAGAGTTTGAAAAAGTTTTTGGATACAAACTAAACGAAACTCAGACGATAGAATTAGAATCTTGGTGGCTAAATATTCATCCCGAAGAACGGGAAAGAGTGATGTCAAGCTTCAACGCAACAATGAACTCAGACGCTCAATGTTGGTCGGAGGAATACAGCTTTCACCGTGCAGACGGGGGTTATGTTTTTGTACTAGATCGCGGGTACATCATCCGCAATGAAAGTGGCAAAGCAGTAAGGGCGATCGGCACAATGATGGACATCACCCAGCGCAAGCAAGCTGAAGAAATTATTCGCTATCAAGCTGTTTATGACCAACTCACCGGTTTACCGAACCGGATACTTTTTAACGAGCGGCTGCTGGCGTCATTAAAAAAAGCTAAAAAAACCCAAAAAATGCTAGCTGTGATGTTTTTAGACTTGGACAGATTCAAAAAAATTAATGATACACTAGGTCACGCTGCGGGCGATCGCCTGTTAGAGGGTTTTGCCGGACGCATCAGCGACACTTTGCGATCGACTGATACGGTAGCCCGCTGGGGAGGCGACGAATTTACCGTACTGCTTCCGGAGATCAATTGCTTAGAAGATGCAGTTAAAACAGCTCAAAGAATATTCAACAATTTAAAGCCAGCATTTAAACTAGAAGAACAGGCTTTCCACGTCAGCAGCAGCATCGGCATTGCCCTTTATCCCGATGACGGTGAAGATGCCGAAACTTTAGTCAAAAATGCCGATGCCGCCTTGTACCGCGCTAAAGAAATGGGAAGAAATAACTATCAGTTATATACTTCAACAATTAATCCCCAAGGCAGCCAGTTGCTAACTATAGAAAACAGGCTGCACGAGGCTCTAGAAGAGGGAGAATTTGAGATTTTCTACCAGCCAAAAGTCAACATCACTACTTGGAGAATTCAGGGTATGGAAGCCCTGCTGCGCTGGCAACATCCAGAATTAGGTTTAGTTACTCCCGCTACATTTATTCCGATCGCCGAAGAGAACGGACTCATTGTACCTATTGGGGAATGGGTGCTGCAAACTGCCTGCACTCAAAATAAAGCTTGGCAGGATGCTTTGCACCCTGATTTGCGGATAGCAGTCAACGTTTCGGCTCGGCAGTTCCAGCAATTTAATTTATTAGAAATGGTAGCGAACTGCTTGGAAAAAAGTGGTTTAGAACCCCAGTATTTAGAGCTAGAAATTACCGAGACTACAGCAATGCAAGATGTGGATTATACCACAAAAGTTCTGAAAGAATTGCAGAATCTGGGAGTGCAGATTGCGCTGGACGATTTCGGCACGGGTTATTGTTCTCTAAATTATCTCAAAAAGTTTCCCTTGAATATCTTAAAAATAGACAGGTCGTTTGTCAACGAACTGACGACCGATCCGTGCGAACGGGCGATCGCCAATGCTGTAGCGACACTGGGGCGAGATTTGAACTTGAGCGTAGTAGCCGAAGGAGTAGAAACTAAAGAGCAGTTGGAGTGTTTGCGATCGCTCCACTGTCAAGAAATTCAAGGTCATTATTTCAGCCCTGCACTATCAGCTAATGATGCTAGGAAGCTATTGGTAAATTCTCAGTTGCAACAAGTAAAAATTGCCTAATTAATCATCAGCCATCAGTCATTAGTCAGTAGCCATTCCTCACCAGTCATCAGTCAATTGTAGGGTGGGTGAGGCGCGGTTCAAGATTTATCTATTGGTGACAATAGTTAATCTGCGCGCCTCACCCACCCATAGGAATCATGTGCTTTGTGCGCACCCGAAAGTTAAAGTTCTTGACCGCGAATCTGAGTCTCCCGACTTGTTTTCCTGCCCTGCACCCCCAACATCATCACTGCTAAAGCGCTTCGGCGGGTCTAAGTTGTTCGGCAATTCGTTAAGATTCTTGCCCAAAGCGTGACACAGCGCTTTAAGTTGAGGAATTGCCAGCTCAGGGGCATCAAGTCCTCGCTCCCGCCACCGCAGTTAAAAGCTTAGCTGGGGTAGGGACACGGCACGGCGTCGTTTCGATACAGATGGTCGATCGCGATCGCCCGCGCTTGTTAAAACTTAAAATAGTGTGCAGAATCACGGACTTGCGGCTAAAGACGGAGGAAAATATCGCTACTCCAACATAAAAGCTTTGTGTATGCAGCCAATTCGCACATTTAACGTTTCCCCGTCCCTACCGACAATTCTCGAACCCCTGCGCAAGCTTGCCTACAACTTGCACTGGGACTGGAACGTCGATACCAAAGATCTTTTCCGCCGGCTCGATCGAGATCTCTGGGACTCCAGCAACCAAAACCCGGTGCTGATGCTGGGAACCATATCTCAAGAGCGACTGCAAGAAATGGCAGAAGACGAAGGCTTCATTGCCCAAATGAACCGAGCCGCCCAGCAGTTAGACGATTATCTCAAAAATCGCGCCTGGTACCGCAAACAGCGCGGCACCGACCTGCAGGAATGCTACGCTTACTTTTCGATGGAATTCGGCTTAGTTAAAGCCCTACCAATCTATTCAGGCGGTTTGGGCGTGCTCGCAGGCGACCACCTCAAATCAGCTAGCGATTTGGGCTTGCCCTTAGTCGGTGTCGGCCTGCTCTACCAAGAAGGTTATTTTTCGCAGTATCTCAACGCCGACGGCTGGCAGCAAGAACGCTATCCGCTCAACGATTTCTACAATATGCCGCTGCACCTAGAACGCAATCCCGACGGTTCGGAATTGCGGATTGAGGTAGACTATCCCGGCCGCAAGGTTTACGCGCGGATTTGGCGGGTACAAGTGGGAACCGTTCCTTTGTACCTGATGGATACAAATATTGCACCTAACAGCCCTTACGACCTAGATATTACCGACCAACTGTACGGCGGCGATAAAACTCTGCGGATGCACCAAGAAATCATGCTGGGCATCGGTGGGGTGAAAATGCTCAAGGCCCTGGGGCTGACAGTCACGGCTTATCACATGAATGAAGGCCACGCGGCTTTCATGGCTTTGGAACGCATTCGGATTCTGATGGAGGAATATCACCTGAGTTTCGTGGAAGCGGAACAGGTGGTGGTTTCGAGCAGTATGTTTACGACTCACACGCCTGTGCCTGCTGGGTTTGACTTGTTCGAGCCGGATATGGTGATGCACTATCTGGGTCAGTATCCCAAGATGTTTGGCTTGTCGCAAGATGAGTTTCTGGCATTGGGCCGGGAGAATACTAGCGATTTGTCCGCACCTCTGAATATGGCAATTTTGGCTATTAAAATGTCGAGTTTTGTCAACGGGGTGGCGGCTTTGCACGGTGTGGTGTCGCGCCCGATGTTTGGGGGACTCTGGCCGGGTTTGCCCGTGGATGAGGTGCCGATTACTTCGATTACAAACGGGGTGCACGCTCGCAGTTGTGTGGCGAAGTCTACTCAGGAGTTGTACGATCGATACCTCGGCCCGGATTGGGAAATGACTCGCAAGGACGATCGACTCTGGGACAGGCTGTCGTCGATTCCTGATGAGGAACTGTGGCGGAATCACGAACGCTGTCGCTCGGAGTTGGTGGTGTTCGCGCGGGAGTGGCTGCAAAAGACTTTGCGCGAGCGCGGTGCGGCCCAAACGGAAATCGAGCGGGCGCGGGAGGCTCTTAATCCGAAGGTGCTGACGATCGGGTTTGCCCGCCGCTTTGCTACTTACAAGCGGGCTACACTGTTTTTGCGCGATGTCGAGCGAATTATGCGGATCATGCGGGACAGCAACCGTCCGGTGCAGTTTGTGATTGCTGGGAAGGCTCACCCGATGGATATTCCGGGTAAGGAATTGATTCGGGATATCGTTCACTTTATCCGCGAGCACGACACGATCAGCTCGATGGTCTTTTTGCCGAACTACGACATTAACGTCGCTCGGATGATGGTGTCGGGCTGCGATGTGTGGCTGAATACGCCGCGCCGTCCCCGGGAAGCTTCCGGGACTTCGGGGATGAAAGCTTCTATGAACGGTTTACCGAATCTCAGCATCCTCGACGGATGGTGGGATGAGGCTGATTATGTTCGCACCGGTTGGCCGATCGGACATGGCGAGTTTTACGAAGATACTAAGTATCAGGATGAGGTCGAAGCTAATGCTTTGTACGACTTGATGGAGAAGGAAGTTGTACCGCTGTTTTACAACCGGGATGCTGATGGCATTCCCCGCGGTTGGACGGAGAAAATGAAGGATTCGATTCGCTTGAACTGTCCTTTCTTCAATACTGCTCGGATGGTGAAGGATTACGCGCGGCGGGCTTATTTCCCGGTGAGCGATCGATTCCACACCATGACTTCGGATAATTGCGCTCCGGCGAAGGAGTTGTCTCACTGGAAGAAGGACGTTCTCGCGAAGTGGCACGACATTAAGATTGAGGCTGTTGATATTTCCCAGGATAAGGATGTTAAGGTCAATCAGTCGATCGCTGTTAAATCTCGGATTAATCTGAAGGGATTGACGCCTGCGGACGTGCAAGTCGAACTTTATCAAGGTTCGGTTGATGCTAACGGAAATATTGTCAGCGGCGTGCCGGTGGTGATGGAGTATTTGGGAGAAGATTCTCACAATGCTAGCCTTTATACGGCTGACATTACTTATACTTCTAGCGGTTTGCAAGGTTTGTCGTTGCGCGTTTTGCCGAAGCACGACAATCTCAGCAGTCCTTATGAAGCTGGCGTGATTCTCTGGGCACATTAGTCAGTAGTCATTAGTCATTAGTCATTAGTCAGGAGTCAGGAGAATAAAGGAATATTTTTCTAATTCTCCCCCTCTCCCACTCTTCTTATTGAACTTGAGGAATGACGATATATCCGGTTGTGCGATCGCCCAATACCAAATTCCGCTCTCTTCCCCAGTACCACCAGTGCGCGCCGATATAAGCGCACAGCAAGGCATCTAGCTGGTCTTCTAAGGCTTTGAGGGTGGCGATGCTGGTGGGGATTTCGGGGAGGTTTGAACCGCAGATAAACGCAGACGAACGCGGATTTTTGGTCTGGATGTTTGCAAGATTAAGACTTGGTTTAAGGGTCGGTAAAATATCTATAATGTACTGGCAGAGTTTCATCAATTCTAGTTGACGCTCTGCCAGTTTTCCTTTTTTGTATTTGATGATTCTGTCTAATTTAAATAAGTTTATTGTTGCTGGATGGGGATAGACTTCTATTTGATATCTGCCTAGTTTTTGAGTTTCCATTATCGGTGCGTGGACAAATCCTCTGGCTTCTAAACAAAGGCCAAATTCTACGGTTTTTTGGGCAAAGGGGCGGGAAAGATTGGCGGGATAGCACCCGGCGTGGTAGCGCCCGAAGTGTTTGTGGGTGAGTTTGTCTGCTTCGCGCATTCCTGTTAGGTTGGCGATGATTGTGGGTGCGTCTACGGCGACGATTGCTGGTTCGGTTGGGGAGACTTGGGTATCGATCCAGGCAAGAATTTCGTTAAGGGATTGTTGGCGATCGCACTCTATTAATTCTAATTGGTTATTTTCCCAATTTAAGCAGCACAAGCCGCTTGATCCTGAACTCCAACCTAAATCTATGCCAATAAATTTCATTTAGTTCTGGACGCACGGGTGGTCAGAAACCGGGTTTTTTGGGGAAATACTACGTTACAGCCGGCAAAAACCGCAAAAAACCCGGTTTCTTTGGCTTTGATGCGTCCACTCAACTTTTCTCCTGTTTCTCATCGGATGGTGGGGACTGTTTTTGCATTTGTTTTTGACGTTCTCTCACCGCTTGTTCCAAAATGAATGCTGACAAGCCGCTGATTGAACGGCGTTCCTCATTTGCCCACTCTTGAAGTAGGTCATAAATTCCTTCTGCTATGGAAGTTGATATGCGTTTAGCCATTAGAGGGTAATTGTTTCTTATTTAAGCCGATCGTCATTGTCGAGTATTTTAGACAATTTTGTCGATGATGCAGCATTGTGTCGCATTATGCTGCATTATGCGCTATATTCTTAGAGAGTCAAAAGCCAGCGCTGAACTTTTGCAGGGCCCGCGCTGGCTAATGGTTCCCCAAATACAAGGAGACAGTCCAAATAAAAGGAGACTATTACTATGGTAAAGCCTCTGAGCGACGGCAGCGAATATAACCGCGGCTATCAACAAGCTTTGAATGATTTTGGCATAACGCAACTGCTGTCGGGTATCCGCAGCTACTCTGATGAGGATTTTGAGGCCGATCGCGCGCGCATGACTGGGCCAGAGATCGAAAGCTTTGCGGTGTTTCTGATTCTGCGCGTCGGGGCGAATCTCAAAGGAAGTACGATCGCCCGCTACCTCAACACTCTGAGAAAAGCCAATTCTCCGACGATCGCCGATCGCCCCGCGATCGAACTCAACTCAAATTCGCGAGGGAAAACACCTGAAAAGTCAAAGCAGGGCGAGATCAATTCTTGGGCGATCGTTCGAATTTTACCGAATGCTCAGCATTATACAATTGCGCGTTTTGTCCACCGCCAAGATGCGGACGATCGTTTGAGGGCTTTGTGTCGGTTTATTCGAGGGGGTGTGTTTGAAGTTGTGTGCGATCGCACCTAACAAATAAACACAAATGACGGTGACAATTGTAGCCACTCCCCATTAAGTCCGTCGCGGTTGAAACCCCCGCCTCATAGCGAAAGTCCTCGCTATGAGGACTATAAATCACTCCTTCAGTCGTCTTCAGACGACTTCAGCTATGAGACAGGGATTTCAACCCCTAGTGGGCCTTGGTAGAATGAAACAGCCCTGAGGATTTAGGGTGATATACACTTCGATACAAACCAGAGATACAGATAAGTTGACACCAATAAATACTGTTGTCTCCCGATCGCACATTTTCACCTAAACTCTCCCCCACAAAGCCAATCCGCCGCCCCTTCCCCTAGCGGCAATTATCCCATCTTCTACCAGAAAATATGCAAAAAATGCCTGCTTCCCCACACTCAAACTAAAAAATTCCGCCTCCCGCGATTCTCCACCCCGAATAAATCCTTGATACACAGTTTTACCCAACAATTTTACGGTAATTCTGGTAAAATCGAAAGCTAAAATATTATTAGGCAAAAACTTAGTCGGCCCGGAAAGAGTGAGTTCGATCGCCCCAACTTGCACCGAATTCTCCACCCTGCCGGTTTCGCTAGGCGCTTCCCCTTCAGCAACAGGTTCGGCCGAATAAGCAATTTGAATTTTCGCAATCCACTGAGGGATGTAACGTCCCGCACCCAAGACAATTCCCGCTTTTTGTCGAGTCTTTTTCGTGCCGGTGATAAAGCAGAGTTGCCAGTTGCCGATTAATTGCTCGAAAGAATAGCGAGTTTTGGTTTTTTTCGCGCTTTTCTCAGCTTCTAGGAGGGCGGCAACTACTGCGTTGGAAGATGGTTTAGAATTAGATTTAGCGGCTTGTTCTAGAATAGATATATTTTCCATTTAATATACAAACCAGTTTTATTGTTGGTAACAGAGATAATATTAGCTGAAGTAGCGGAGAAAAACATGGTTGCGATCGCCCCCACAGACACAGAAATCATCATCATCGGCAGCGGCACAGGCGGCTTGACTTGCGCTGCAATGCTTGCCCGCTATGGTTTTGAGGTTGTGGTTTGCGAAAGCCATTCGATCGCCGGCGGCGCCGCACACGGTTTTGAACGCGACGGATTTAGCTTCGACTCCGGGCCCTCCCTGTACTCAGGATTATCCTACAGCCCGTCTGCCAATCCGCTGCGGCAAGTTTTGGATGCGATCGGCGAAAAACTCCCCTGCATCACCTACGATACCTGGGGTTGCTGTTTGCCAGAAGGCGATTTCGACACATCCGTTGGTGCGAGTCAATTTGGCGAAGTGCTCGCACAACTGCGCGACGCTGCTGCAGTAGCCGAATGGCGGCAACTCCAGCGCATCATGGAGCCCTGCGCCAAAGCTGCCACAGCCTTACCCTCCCTGGCTTTGCGCTTCGATTTGGGCGCTGTTTTTACCCTCGGCCAATTTGCGCCGGCTTTCCTGCAAAGTGCTGGCGACGCGATCGCACTTGCAGGCCCTTTCAGCAAAATTATGGACAAAAATGTCAAAGATCCGTTTGTCCGAAATTGGCTGAATTTGTTGTGTTTCCTGCTGTCTGGACTTCCCGCCGACGGAACGATCGCAGCCGAAGTCGCATTCATGTTCGCCGACTGGTATCGCCCCAATGCAGTTTTGGACTATCCCATAGGCGGTAGTGCAGCCCTGGTAAATGCCCTGGTACGCGGTTTAGAGCGCCACGGAGGGCAGTTGCTGCTAAATTCCCACGTTGCAGAAGTTTTGGTGGAAAACAACCGGGCGGCGGGCGTGCGGCTGCGATCGGGCAAAATTATTCGATCGCACAAAGCCGTCGTCTCCAACGCATCCGTTTGGGATACCCTGAAACTGTTGCCTGAAACCTCAGTCCCGCAAAGGTTTCGGCAACAGCGGCAGGCGACGCCCGAGTGCGACAGCTTCATGCACCTGCATCTGGGAATTGATGCTGCCGGAGTGCGATCGGACTTGGCTTGTCACTACATCTTCGTCAAAGACTGGGAAAAGGGCGTTTCGGCCCCTCAGAACGTCGTTCTCGTCTCGATTCCTTCCCTCCTCGACCCCGACCTCGCGCCTCCGGGAAAGCACGTCATTCACGCATATACGCCCGGAAACGAGCCTTACGATTTGTGGCAAAAGCTCGATCGCACCAGCGAAGAGTACAAGCTGCAAAAACAAGCGCGCGCCGAGGTAATGTGGGAAGCCTTAGAGAGAATTATCCCCAATATTCGATCGCGCTGCGAAGTCACCTTAGTTGGGACACCCCTAACCCACGAACGGTTTTTGCGCCGCCATCGCGGTTCCTACGGACCCGGAATTCGGGCGGGTAGCGGCTTGTTTCCCGGGCCGAGAACACCTTTAGCGGGGCTGTTTTGCTGCGGAGATTCGACGTTTCCGGGAATTGGTTTGCCCGCTGTTGCTGCTAGCGGGGCGATCTCCGCCAATACGATCGCACCTTTGTACAAACATTTGCAATTGATTCGGGAAGTTATTAGTTAGTTGTTATTAGAGATATCCCCTAATTATTGTGGAACAGGCACCCTGCCTATTCAAAACCTGCTTTTTAGGAGATGTCTATTAGTTATTTGTTATTTGTTATTTCTTAACGGAATTATTGAAGCGCTTTCATCGCGAAGGATGCGAAGCCAAGAGTAAAGAATAATTTGATATAGTTAGTAAAATGTGACCGATATCTGTCAGCATAGAAATAGATAGTTCGATCGCAAAGAGGCCACCGTGCAACCCGTAGACTTTACAACTTTAACCGCCACTTGCAGCGAACTGCGAGCCCAATGGCTGCCAGCGCGCTTAGAACAAGTCTACCAGCGCGATCGATTCACGGTGTCCCTAGCCCTCCGCACCATGAAAGGGCGCGGCTGGATTGACCTTTCCTGGCATCCTGTGGCCGCCCGCATTTGCGTCGGTGACCCCCCGCCCCGCATTCCCGATACCTTCACCTTCAGCGAACAACTGCGGCACCAACTCAGCGGTTTAGCCTTAGTTTCCATCGCCCCTGTTTCATCCTGGGAAAGAGTCATCGACTTGCAATTCGCCCAGCGCCCCGGAGAACCCGCCCTCTGGCACCTCTACGCTGAAATCATGGGTAAGTACAGCAACGTCATCCTCACCGCACAAGACAACCTCATTGTCACCTGCGCCCACCAAGTCAGCGCCAAACAGTCCACCGTCCGTCCCATCCAAACCGGGCAACCCTACGAAATGCCCCCCTCTTTGACCGATGCAGTGCCGAGTCTGAGTGAATCTCTCGATCGCTGGCAATCACGAATTAGCCTGGTTCCTGGGCAATTACACCGCAATCTGTTGAAGAATTACCGAGGGTTGAGTAAGGCCTTAATTTTTTCAATGATTCGATCGGCTTCTTTAGATCCCGAACAATCCACCGACAGCCTCAATCCCGACGAATGGCAGCAACTATTCCAGCGCTGGCTATACTGGCTACAATGCCTAGAAAACTCCAAATTTCACCCGAGTTTTACGCCCGAAGGCTACACCGTCATCGATTGGCCCGCACCAGATAATGTAGGGGCGGTGCCCCCGTGCCCGCCCTCTGATTCTTCTTCCGTTCAAGAATTACTTAACAGCTACTACACAGGCCAAATCAATCAAGAAGTATTCGCCCAACTGCGGCATCAGCTTACCCAAAAACTCAACAACGTCCTAGCCAAACTGCGCCTCAAAGCCAAGACATTTAAAGAACGCTTGCAGCAATCAGCAGACGCAGACACCCACAAATCCCAAGCCGACTTGCTGATGGCAAATTTGCAGCATTGGGAACCGGGAATGAAATCAATTTCTCTCCCCGACTTTGAAACCGAAAAACCAGTTACCATTCCCCTAAACCCGGAAAAAAACGCCGTTCAAAACGCTCAAGCCCTCTACAAAAAACACCAAAAACTTAAAAGAGCTCGCATTGCTGTAGAACCTTTGTTAGCCGCCGTACAGGAAGAAATCGACTATTTAGAACAAGTTGAAGTAGCACTTTCGGTGTTGGAAACCTACCGCAACACCCAAGATTTGCAAACCCTCGCCGAAATCCGCGAAGAACTGATCCAGCAAAAATACCTAGACGTACCAGATTACCGCAGTACCGACAAAAATGCTGCGATCGAATTTCACCGCTACCAAACCCCCAGCGGCTTTGAATTATTAATCGGGCGCAACAATCGCCAAAACGACCAACTCACTTTTCGCACCGCCAACGACTACGACTTGTGGTTCCACACCCTAGAGATTCCCGGAAGTCACGCTTTGCTGCGTCTGAAACCCGGTACTGTGGCTGAAGAAACTGATTTGCAATTTGCCGCCGACATGACTGCTTACTACAGTCGCGCCCGCCACAGCGAACAAGTCCCCGTGGTTTATACAGAACCGAAATATGTATACAAGCCGAAAGGTGCTAAACCGGGGATGGTTGTATACAAGCAGGAGCGGATTGTCTGGGGTAGACCGCAGCAAGCTCCGGCTTAATTTATACAGAGTGATTAAAGTGGTCGATCGGCAATTGAAACCTGGTTTTTACGCAAATAAAAGGTTTGCTAGCGATAAACCTACGCAGAAACCGGGTTGTTGAAGCCCCGTTGGATTATACAAAGTTCACGGGAGTGCGATCGCCCCCTCAAAATTAAAATTCGTCTGTAATGTAAAGTTTTATTACAGAAAATTAAATTTTGTTGTTATAATACCGCTTAAGAGAGATGATATTTCTTTTAGAACCCTTTGCAAAGAAACGTGCAACTTGGGTTTCCTCACTGTGAGAAAAACACTGTGGGAACACAACGGATTTAACTATTTGTGCAGACCAGCTTTTGCTAAAGCTGGTCGTTTCTGTTGAAACCTTAAACCCAAGCCCCCACCGATTTTAGATTGGCGATTTTAAATTTTAGATTAAAACCGCCAATCTAAAATCTAAAATCTAAAATCTAAAATCGGTGTGGGCTGCTCCTAAAAAGTAAACGTCGTTCTGACAACCCCAATCACCAAATCAGAATTATTCTTATTGTGGTCGGGAGCAGTCAGCCAAATCAGACCAGGAGTGATAGAAATATTGTCGCTCAACTTAAACTGATAGAAACCTTCAACGTGCAGCGAAGTATCCTTATCTTCCGGCAAAGTCCGGTTAGTAGAACTCGTCACCCGCGGCTCCATACCTACCACAATCCCCGCCACATTTCCTTCTTTCAACAAATCGGGAAAAGCCAAAGTAACTGCCCAGTTCCAGACTTTTTGATCCCCCCGCTGCACAGAACCGGTAGGAGTAGTCAAGTTGGATAAAATGCGCTGGTTGGTGTAACCCGCCCAACCGCCAATTGCAAATCTCCGGTTCAACTGCCACGAAGCTTGCGCGCCGTAGGAATTGCTAGAAACTGGCAGATTGCTATCGCTGTCGAACCCGAAGGAACCGAGACGCTGCGGAAAATTAGAAGCATTGCTGCCGGTATTGGTAATTAAGCTGTAGGAATTAACGTAAGTTAAACCTAAAGCAATGCTGTCGCTCGGTGTAAAAGTCAACTGAGCCAAACCGCCGTAAGAACCATTAAACAAACCATTTCCCCGCGTCGGGTTCGCAGCATTGCCGGCCAAATATCCCAAACTCAGCTCCAGTTTTTCCCCAAACTGATGCCGCAGAGCGATGCCAGAACCACCAAGCAAATAGTAAATTGGGTTGCGAGTACCGAAGTTAGAAAGAGCGCCGTAGCTGCCGTCTCCGTCAAAGTAAGGGTTGACAGTGTTGGTAAAATCGTCAGCAGCGCCGGCGTTGGCTTCTAGAATTACAGTAGTGCTTTTGCCGATAGGGAATTGGTAAAGCAGCGCATCTAAAGCTACTATATTGTTAGCCTCGCCAAAAGGCCCGACATTAAACCGCAATTCCCCTTCAGCAGTTTTCGTATTATTAGTAGAAAACGCACCCAGATTCAAAACTTGCAGTCGAGTTCTGAGCAAATCTTCTCCAGAAAAACTCGTGTCAAAATTAATCCGAACCCGGCTGCCAAAAGCCGTGGCTTTATCAGCTTCGCGGCCCTCGGCATCATCTCCCCTGGCGATACCGGCCAAACCAAATATCACTTCGCCGTTGAGTTTAGTCGTAGTTGAAAACTGATTTGCTTCTAATTCAGAGGCGCGCGCTTCCAAAACATCGACGCGGCCGCGCAAAGTTGCCAATTCCGCCGCAAATTCTTCTTGCAACCTTTGCACAGAAGCCAAATCTTCTCGTGTCGCCAGATTTCTAGAACCGCCTTGAATCAGCTCGCTAACTTTATCCAAACACGCATTTAAACCCGCAGCAAACTCGTAGCGAGTCATCGCCCTGTTGCCGCGAAAAGTGCCGTCAGGATAGCCAGCTATGCACCCGTAGCGCTCTACTAGAGACTGCAAAGCTTGGAACGCCCAATCGGTGGGCCGAACGTCGGAAAGTTGCGAAACAGAGGTTACTTGGCCGGCCGCATCTTCGCTGCTACTGCCTTCTGTGCTGTATTGGTTGATTTGTTCTAAAACATTTGACTGTGCTTGAGGTTGGGCACTTGGATCTGTCGATTGGGAAATCGGCTCGGGTTGTGCGACGGATTTTTCCGCGCTTAAATTAGCCGGTGCAACGGCGGGTTGCGTTTCGCTTAAGTTTGCGGGCGCGACTGCGGGAATTTGCTCCGCGACAGGTTGTTCGGCACTTAAATTTGCGGGCGCGACTGCGGGTTTGGTTTCGCTTAAATCTGCTGCAACTGCGTTTTCCGGTGCTTTTGCCTGTTCGGCAACTGGCGCAATCGGCTCATTAGCGAAGCCCTCGTAGAGATTCGCACTTTCTTTCTCAATACTCTCAACAGCCAAGTTGCTAGCTAGTGACGCTGGTTCGACCGTCACCGCTGCCGTCTCAGACTTTGCCACCTCGGTTGCAGCACCTGTTAGTTGCAATTGATTCGCTTGAGCTGTCGCAGCAATTTCTACAGGTTGCTCTGCTGCTAGCGCCCTTGAAGATACGACTAAAGTTACTGCCAATACTGCGGGACTAACTAAAAGTCCTTTCCACAAAAATTTGGACATTTTTTCCTCACACCACATTGAGCCGATCGCCCGTTCCGAAGATTTAGGCGCTCGCAAATCACCCTCAGTATTCCGCCTAATAGTATTGCTTGTCAACAATCGGAGAAAGCGCTGCCGGAGAGTGCAGTTTTGCTGTCGCTGATTTCACAAAAACCCCGTTTATTCCCAAAATCCTTGGTTTGAGCTAGATACCTACGTAGAAACCCGGTTGATGGCGGGATATTGCGTAAGAGATCCCTCAGTAAGATTAATATTGACAGAACTGGCGCTAACAAATCGTTCGATCGGCTACATAAAAGTGAAAAAACTCAAATACGCCCTTGTTCACGAATGGTTGACGCCCTTGGCTACTGGCGGTTCAGAACTCGTAGTGCAGGAAATCCTCAAACACGTAGACGAGGCAGATGTCTATGCCCTCATCGACTTTGAATCAGCCAATCCCGAAAGCTATCTTTTCCAAAGACAGATTGGCACAACATTTTTGCAGCACTTTCCCGGGGCCCGCAGCGGCGTCCAAAAATATTTGCCTTTGCTGCCGATCGCGATCGAACAACTAGATTTGCGAGAATACGACATCATCCTCTCATCATCCCACGCCGTCGCCAAAGGCATCCTCAGCAGTCCCCAGCAACTGCACGTCTCCTACTGCCACACGCCCATGCGCTACGCTTGGGACTTAACTTTTGACTATTTGCGCAGCAGCAAAGCCGGACGGGGCATCCAGGGCCTGCTGACGCGATATTTGTTGCATCGACTGCGCCAGTGGGACGTAATTTCCGCCAACCGCGTTGATTATTTCATCGCCAACTCCCAACACACGGCGCGTCGAATTTGGCGGTGCTACCGGCGGCGGGCTGAGGTGATTTATCCGCCGGTAAATATCGATCGATTTTCCTTGATGCAGCAAAAACAAGACTTTTACGTCACAGTTTGCCGGTTGGTAAGTTACAAAAACGTTAGTGCGATCGTCCAAGCATTCAATCAACTCGGGCATACTCTAATTGTCATCGGCACCGGGCCAGAATTAGAAATGATTCGGCAAATCGCCAAACCCAACGTGCAAGTGCTCGGCTGGCAGCCCGCCGAAATAGTTGAAAAGTACATGGCAGAGGCGAAAGCCTTTGTTTATGCAGCTTGCGAAGATTTTGGCATAGCTTTGGTAGAGGCTCAAGCTTGCGGAACGCCGGTAATTTCCTATGCAGCAGGGGGCGCTTTGGAGACAGTGCTCGACATTCGCCAACACCCAGCGACTGGGACAGGTTTATTTTTTTCCTCCCAAACCGCAGCAGCATTAGTCGAAGCTGTCGAAGAATTTGAGCAGTTGCAAGGCAAATTTGAGCCAGAAATCTGCAGGTTGCGCGCTCAACAGTTTGCCCCCGAAGTCTTCGGGCAGCGCTATCTAGCTTTTGTGGAACGCTGCTATCAGGAATTTCAATCCCGCGATTTTTTTACCAAGTCTGGGAGTTGAGAGAGTGGGAGAAGGCCAGAACCGCAGAAGGCCAGAAGGGGCAAATCTTACTTCTGCATAAGTGCCTTTTGCATAAGTGCCTTCTGAAGCCCTCTGCATAAGTGCCTTGTGCCCTCTTCACGCTTGAGGGCTTCCATCGGACTTCTTCCTTCAGAAGCCTTATGCCTTAAGCTTCCGCTGCCTTCAACATAGGTGCATTCTGCCTTCTCAAGTATTCAGAATGCAGAAAATTGAGTATTTGAAACATAATTCAGAGAACAAAGCGTCTTGAGGCTTTATGATCAGGACTGTGTGTGGTGTGAAGTGAAGGAGTAAGATGACTGCCGACAGCCAACTAATCTCCGGCAAGGTAATTCGAGCGATCGCAAGACGCGGTTTTCAGCCTGTCCTGCAAGGAGATAGACGCATAAGTCGTTCTCTACAGAGCCTCGACGGAGAACTTTTCAAGCGGTTATTTGACATCCTGTTTTCCTTATCGGTTCTGATCCTGTTTGCTCCGGTCTACCTGCTTTTGGCTTTTTTGATCGCCTTAAGCTCGTCCGGGCCTATTTTTTACGTACAGGAACGAGTAGGCAAGAACCGTAAAAGGTTTTATTGCCTTAAATTCAGAACGATGGTGGAAAATGCGGACGACATATTGCTGGAAATAATGGAGAATTCTCCGCATTTGCGTCAAGAGTTTGAGGACAATTTCAAGCTGAAAAAAGACCCTCGAATTACCTGGATTGGAAGATTTTTACGAATGACCAGTTTAGACGAGTTTCCCCAGTTTTGGAATGTTTTAAAAGGAGATATGAGCGTCGTCGGGCCGAGACCTTTAGTTGAAGAAGAACTGCCGAGATACGGCCGTCACATCAACAAAATTCTCACCATAAGACCTGGAATTACAGGCTTGTGGCAAGTGTCCGGTCGCAACGACATTCCCTATCCCCGCCGAGTCCAAATCGACCTCTATTACGCAAATGACAAAAACCTTTGGATGGATATGTGGATTCTTTTCAAAACAATTGGAGTTGTAATTTTTCCCAAAAATAACGGCGCATATTAATTTTTGTCTGCAGTCAGCAATCAGTAGTTGGTTTTATTTGTTACTAGCCACTGATGCTGACTACTGACAGCAAGCGACAAACTCTTTGTCAAAACTAAACAGTTCCTTGATGCCGATCGAAGAATTGTGAGTTAACGTAGAGTTTGAGAAGAGAACCGGCAGGCAACAACAGCCTCTGGCCGGAAAGTCCAAAGTGAATCAACACAGCCTGTCAAAGGAAAATCAGATGACGCAACGCAAGCGAGCGCTAATAACAGGTATTACAGGTCAAGACGGCTCCTACTTGAGCGAATTACTGTTAGAGAAAGGATATGAAGTTCACGGCATTATCCGGCGCAGCTCGAGTTTTAATACCGATCGAATAGACCACATTTATGTCGATCCTCACAGCGAGGGCGCGCGGTTGTTTCTGCACTACGGCGACTTAACCGACGGCACTACTCTGCGCCGGATATTGGAAGAAGTTCAGCCGGTAGAAATTTATAACTTAGGCGCTCAATCTCACGTTCGAGTCAGTTTTGACTCCCCGGAATATACGGTTGACGCAGTAGGAATGGGAGTATTGCGGCTGCTAGAAGCAATTCGGGACTATCAGCGCCGCACCGGCATAGAAGTGCGGTTCTATCAAGCAGGTTCTTCGGAAATGTTCGGTTTGGTGCAGGAAGTTCCGCAGAAGGAAACAACTCCTTTTTATCCCAGAAGTCCTTACGCCTGCGCCAAAGTTTACGGTCACTGGCAAACAGTAAATTATCGCGAATCTTACGGACTTTTTGCCTGCAACGGCATCTTGTTCAATCACGAATCTCCCCGCCGGGGCGAAACTTTTGTAACTCGCAAAATTACTCGCGCCATTGCCAGAATACTCGCCGGCAAGCAGAAAAAGATTTTCTTGGGCAATCTCGATTCCAAGCGGGACTGGGGCTATGCTAAAGACTACGTGCAGGCGATGTGGCTGATGCTGCAACAAGAGAAGCCTGACGATTATGTCATTGCTACTAACGAGACCCATTCCATTAAGGAATTTCTCGATTTGGCTTTTACTTACGTCAATTTAGATTGGCAAAAATATGTGGAGTTTGACGAACGGTACTTGCGTCCGGCAGAAGTCGAACTGTTGATTGGCGATTCGACTAAGGCGCGCCAGCAATTAAATTGGGAACCTTCTGTAACTTTTCAGGAGTTAGTACATTTAATGGTAGATGCTGACATGAAAGCTTTAGACCAGCAAGGTCGGGGTTCGGGCAACGGATTTGATTGAGTAGCTAAAGAAAGCGGTCAGTGCGAACAATTTGTAGGGGTAGTGCCCGGTGTCTACCCCCTTCGCGGCGCGCACCGGGGGGAGTGGCCCTGCACACAGTTCATAAATAATGAGAGGATTGTTACAGCTAAGTAGGTAGCGACAAATAAACATTACATGGGAGGAGGGGTGAACTCACTGCTCTACTCGCTTGTATGTCGCGATCTTAACCGGCACGGGCCCCTACAAGATACTATGGTTTTTTTTCGGTCATCTACTCATTAGCGCGATCGGCATTCAAAGAAACAGCTTAATTGTTCGCAAAATTTTCGGATGTGCCGGCGAACAAAAACATTAAAATGATAGTTAAGGACTCGCGGCTCATAAATCTAACTTTCGAGTGTACACGGATCGCATTGTCCCTACCTGCAGCAGCTAAAACAGATGTGTGGGCAACCGAGTCCTGTAGCTGAAAGCTTTTTTTGCTAAAGCAACAATTTTAGAATTGAAATTGTCGATCGACCCTTATTCAAAATCCCGAGGCTAAAATTATGACAAGCTTGGATTTAAGCAGCAAACGCATTCTAGTCACGGGCGGCGCCGGTTTCTTGGGCCGTCAGGTAATCGACCAGTTAGTCAAAGCAGGGGCCGATGCTGATAAAATTTCGGTGACTCGATCGCGCGACTGCGACCTCCGCGTCATGGAAAACTGCAAGCGCGCCGCCGACCAACAAGATATTATCATTCACCTCGCCGCCCACGTCGGCGGCATCGGTTTAAACCTAGTCAAACCCGCTGAACTATTTTACGACAATTTGATGATGGGCGCGCAACTAATCCACGCCGCCTACGAAGTAGGAGTCGAAAAATTTGTCTGCGTCGGCACGATTTGCGCTTATCCCAACTTGACCCCAGTTCCTTTTAAAGAAGATGACCTCTGGAACGGCTATCCAGAGGTAACTAACGCACCTTACGGAGTAGCGAAAAAAGCCTTATTAGTGCAACTGCAATCCTACCGCCAGCAGTACGGATTCAACGGTATTTACTTGCTACCAGTAAATCTGTACGGCCCGGAAGATAACTTTGACCCGAAAAGTTCCCACGTCATCCCCGCATTAATTCGCAAAGTCCACGAAGCGCAAGAAAGGGGAGACAAAACACTGCCAGTTTGGGGCGACGGCAGCCCTAGCCGCGAGTTTTTGTATTCCACAGATGCCGCGCGGGGAATTGTGATGGCAACGCAAGATTACAATGATTCCGATCCGGTTAATTTGGGAACGAATAGCGAAGTTAAAATTCGCGATTTAGTGGAAATGATTTGCGAATTGATGGGATTTGAGGGAGAAATTGTTTGGGAAACAGACAAACCGAACGGTCAGCCGCGCCGCTGTTTGGATACAGAAAGGGCTAAGGAAAAGTTTGGTTTTGTTGCTGAGGTGAAGTTTAAGGAAGGGTTGAAAAATACGATTGATTGGTATCGAACACACGCAGTTTAAGTATGAAAAACCCGGTTTCTTCAAGAAACCGGGTTTTTTAGTTATTAACGTCATTGATAAGACTCGGCGGTTGAAACCTATCCTACACCGACGAATCTTGATAAGTCGGCGGTTGGAACCTATCCTACACAAACTTTCGTCCGCCTAAGCGCTGGCGCGCTGGCTTCGCCCACGCGGACTAACAAGTTATACCAAATTTGCTTAGGAACTCGGTGGTTGAAATTGAGCCTAAGTAAGTGGGGGAGAATTTTTACAAGTATGTAACTAAAAGTTAACCTGCTCCATCGAGTTAAGTTTAACAGGTTGTGTACTGTAGTTTCCCTGACGGGGTGACAACCGAGTCAAAGAGTAAATAGAATCAAGGTTTTACCCCTTATACCCTTCTGAAAAAATGGTTGCTTATTACCTCTAATTCTCATCAACTCAGTTACTAAATCTTGGCAAAACTCAATTCCTGTGACCCAACATTCACCATATAAACAGAGCTACTCATCTGCTATGACGACATACCGCTGGGCCTAACTCCTGGACTCGACCAACATATTTTGGAATCTACATCGGTTTGATTGTGCGACCTTGAATTATTGCACAAGTGTAAACCATCGCCCGACACAAAACTCAGGAATTTAAGCGCTCGTAAAAGTTATGCCTGTTAAGAGCGCATCATAGTCTGCTGTCTTACCATCCTTAAACATATAGTTATTTCAAATAAAAATGAGACACTAACTTGCACAATAAGCGCGAATAATCTCATCAAGAGATGTGGCAGAATGCGAATACATTATAGCTCTCTTTAATGCACTAAAATCATGCTCAATATCATTTAAGTCAGGAGAGTATTTTGGTAAAAAAAGTATCTGATGGCCTGCTTCCTCTACCAGGAGTCTAATTGCTGTCTTACGATGAATCGGTGCATTATCCATGATTAATATTGATGGTATTGTTAAAGATGGCAATAAATATAAAGCTAACCACCCTTCAAAACTTTCTGCATTCAAGCTCCCTGTAAAGACCATAGGTGCAATCAAGTCCTTGTTTCCTTTTCTTCTTCCTGCTACTAAGTTTTCTCTTTTTCCCCGTTTTCCTTGTCTATCCCCATATACTTTTTTTCCTTTTTTTGACCACGCATAAACACAAGCATGAAACTCTTCAAATCCTGATTCATCAATAAATACAAGGCTTTTACTACCATGAACTTTAATTAATTTTCTCAGTGTTTGGTAGTATTTTATTCTTTCTTCTCTATTCCTTTCTTTATAACGAAATTCTTTTTTTTTCTCGTAATTTTCATTTTCTTTAAAGCATAGCATATGGCACTCGCTCTCACCCCGAATTTCCTTGCTCTTTCTATTAATCTTGCTTCGGGATTTTCTTCTACATCTTTTCTGAGTGCTTAAGAGTCTATCTTTCGCTCACGGTGTTCTACCTTGGTTGCTCGAAGGTCTTCCCTCCCTAGCCATCTGTATATTGTTGCTCTTCCTACTTTAAACAGGGCGGCAGCTTTGGTTATACCCCCTCCATTTTCCACATAATCCACTACTCTTTTTCTCAAATCTAGACTGTATGCCATTTTTCGGCTCCGAGTTAACAATTTTTCTTGATTTTACATCATCTTGCATTTGTCTCACATTTATTTGAAATGACTATAGCTTCTCTTCCACTCCGACATTAAAAACTGGCGAACACCAACTTTAAACTACCTAGATTACTCAGCAGATAGCATCGTTCATCTGCGGAGTTAGTTCTATATTTTCTTTTCCAATAACCTGCTACATCCAATTTGCCAAAACCTTTTTGTTTGGTAACTTTAACTCCGCCCAAGTAAAAGCTTGTTCCTGGCATTAGTCGGCTTGTCGCTCAGATGCTGATATTCTTCTTTTCCCGATTGTATGTATCGTTCTTGTTTAACTCTTAATACAATCTTGACTCTTACAGAGCCGTTGCGCTAGCTTCTCAGAACCAAATTTCCTATTTCCTACAAGAATTATTTTATAATCTTGTAGAAGGGACAGAACAGGCGTAATTAAACTTTAGTTTCACAGATTGCTGCTGCCTCTTTCGGGGAGTATTTTTCAGTATAAAGTAATCGCGCCTGGCGACACGCTTAAAATCATAACAAATAAATTATTGTGGGGCCAGTGTGTTCTATCTATAGCTATTATTAGCACTATTTGATGTTAAAAAGCTGTCTTCAATATGAATTTGATCAAAAAAAACCCAGTGTTTAACTTCGGATTACAGGCAAATTAAAAACCTTGAAAAGCTCCTTCTTCCGCTCTCCGAAACGGATATTTCTGCATAGTCATGATAATTTTCATAATTTTAATTATCCAATTAACCTTATACTTATATAATCCCATTCGTTCAATAATTAGCGCTTTTCGGAATTTATGCTGGTACGAAACCCTGCCCTTTCAGTTGAGCTTAGCTGGATTTTGTGCTGTGCTTTTCCTGTCGGCGGGCGTTACCTGGCTTGTCACGTCGTTGAACCGCCGTTTCCGTCAGCAGGGTTTTCAGGACGACTGATTTACTCGACTCGCTTGGTTAGTCGCTGGTTTGGTTGGCATGGTGAATCTGGTTTTCTTGATTCGTGTACCTTTAGTAGCTTGGCGAATTGATGTCTGGAAACTATTGTATATGGTGTACCTGCCATAATCATTACCTTACTTTATATTCCACCCCTGACTACTGGCATGACTTTGGGATTACCCACATTTACTGTACTGGCTTGGAAAAACAAGAATTGGTCAATTGTAGAGCGATCGCACTACTCATTGATTACGCTAGCGGCGCTGGCGTTCATTCCATTCCTAATGTACTGGAATCTGTTCGGGTTTCAGTTTTAACCAGCTTACGATAAGGTAAAACGGAAGTTCCTCTTTGACAAATGGCTACAACCTATTATCAACTATGAACGGAATCTCTCCTTCTTCACGGGGAGAGTTGCTCAATAAATAGACTCTCCCTTAAACCCTAGGCGCTCGCCTTCCTCCTACCCCGGAAAGAGTGGGATCTTTTCTAAGATCCACTCTCTGTTAAACTCTCTTAGCGCTAGCTTTAACAAGCAGGAGTTAAGTCCTTACTTTACCTAGTCCTTAATGGTTCTCTTGTCATTAATGACCACTATTTCCTGGAGTTCTGGGCTGCCGGAGAGGTGAATATCCTTATCCTTATTTTCCTCTTTGGCGGATTCGGCTGCATTTTGGGCAGATGACTTAACATCATGCGCTGCATCTTTAGCAGATTCGGCTGCATTTTGGGCAGATGACTTAACATCATGCGCTGCATCTTTAGCAGATTCGGCTGCATTTTGGGCAGATGACTTAACATCGTGCGCTGCACCTTTAGCAGATTCGGCTGCGCTTTGAGCAGATGACTTGATTGATTCAGCAGCACTCTTGCCAGATGACTGAAGCGATTCGGCAGCACTTTTTATAGATGGCTCAACTGCTTTCGCTGTATCTTTTACAGTCGATCTAAGATCCTTAGTTGCCCCCTCAATTTCCTGAGCTACAGCTTTGGCAGAAGGCTTAACTTCATCGGCAGTGCTCTTAATAGAGTCCGCTGCACTTTGTATAGAAGGCTTGACACCTTCGACTGTCTGCTTGACTGAATCTTTTACTTCTCTAATCGTAGGTTTGACTTCCTCGGATGCACTCTTGACTGCATCTACTACAGAAGGCTTGGCTTCCTTAACTGTCTGATCGACTGATTCGGCTATACTTTTAATCGAAGGCTTAGTTTCCTCAACAGTCTCCTTGACTGCTTCTGCTGTAGCTTTGATAGAGGGTTTAACTTCCTCAGCAGTTTCCTTTACTACTGTCCCTAGGTCTTCTACAGTGTGTTTAATACCGTCTGCTACAGTGTGTGCTGCATCCCCTAAATTATCTACAGCACGGTTAACCGTGTCAGCAGTACCTTTACCAATCATAGCGCCAGCAACTGAGCCTGCTACAGCACCAACAATTCCTCCAGAGCGGGCACCGAGTATACCACCGACTGCTGCTCCAGCTATCCTCGCACCAATGCCTGAGCCTGATGATTGATCTTGCTGAGATTCAGAATTTTCGTTAGTCTGAGCCTGAAGTTGCTGGTTCTCGCTATTGTCAACATTCTTTTCCTGGGAGTCAGGATTTGCGTCAGGCTGGTTAAAAGGCTGCTTAGTATCAGTCATAATATCCTTGGGTATTACTACATTTACTATTTTAACTATTACTTCTAAGAAACTCTACTGCCTAAGAACTAGATTTTGACTGTTACTTAAGAAGTAGATGGTCAAAAATACTTACCGCTACCGCGCTAGCAGCTCGCTGTTCATTCGGCCTTGAAGAAGCTGGATGCGCGCGATCGGACATCTGGCACAGTCTTAGCTTAGCGATCCAAAAATAACTCATGTATACAGACTTGTTTACAGATTAAATGATTAATAAATATTCTAAAAAAGTGTGGAGTGCCAGCTTATAACTTAACGTTTAAAAGCGATATATAATATATTATACTTTTTTATAAAATTTTTACTATTAAATTATTGAAGTAAGTGATTTGTTTTGTAGACGTTGCTGATTTACGGTCTAAAAGGCTAAATATGCAATCGCTTTCTGGGTCAAAAACTAGAAATTTCACTAGATAAGGGTAGCAACTCATTGAAGGTAAAAATAATTAGGCTTTTTCAGGAACGCTTTCATTGCATCGGACAAAGGAGTCTCAACATGGAAATTTCCCAATTCATTAATAAACTTAGCCCATGACTTTGATAGCAGCCCCTTTCTTCGCAAGTATGGATGCAACCAAATCCACTGGAGCGCGTAACCTGAAGGTCGAAGTCTAAAGCAGCACGCTCCAATACAGGGTACTTTAAATTCTTTGGAAAAGTGTTGACCTTCAGGATGAATCCAGAGAAATGCAACATGATTGGGGTCTGTTTCTTCGCCTTCATAACCGTACTGAACAAAATCATACTCAAACTCACGACGGAAAAACTGTGCTATGCGATAAACGGCTTTGCGATAGGTTTTGGGAGACTTGGCAGTTACCTTAATTGGATTAAATAGATGATTGCCACTGATTAAAGGGCAAACTATATCAGTAGCTTCAGGGATGATTGCACGCATTGATTCGATTTCCTGGGTTTGGTGTTTTTGAAACTGAATATATGAATTGTAATTGAGAAAACCTTTTTATATACTGCCGAAGCCACTGCAAGATGAATTCTCGGTGTTGTTAAAGCCCGATCGCCCATCCCACTCTCCAACCCCGCCACCGCAGACGCGCGATCGCACTTACGTGTAATTGGGCATAAGTTCGATCGCCCCTAACAAACTGAACACAATCCAATTACTACCGGATCAGCGCTCAAAGTACCCGATATCGACTACAGTAAACAGAAATTATTATGGGCGGTAATTAGAGTGATTGAGACTTTAGCAACAGGAATCGCAGCAGCCGGTTCGCTGCTAGCATTGGGCGGATTGGGCCTAGAGTTGAACTATCGCCGGACTGGGAGTGCAAATAAACTAGAACTAACAGCCGGAGAATGGCGCTTAGCCATCTCCGAACCCAACCGCTATCTTTTAGTCGGGGAAATGGAGTTCCGCAACCTGACACAGCGGTTTGAGATTATGTTGCCGGAAGTGCGGGCACAGGTGAAACTACTGTCAGACGGAAGTTTGGATGGCGTTACTTCCCAGACAAAGGTGATTCCTTGCCACAAAGAGGCAGCAGCCAGAGCAGACGATTACTGGTTCGGCTATATTGTTAAAGCCCAAAAAACCACGAAAATCAAAGTCTCTGTAGACATTCAAGGGCAAGATTTAACCGAATTGCAGTCAGCTTGGGTGCAAATACACTTCGTCACCTACGGCCCCGGCGGGCGCATCCCCAAAGTCCGTAACGTAGTAGTCCCGCTGCAATTTCCCAACTCGGACACGGTACCCATCGCCAGAAATGTCGGAGTTGCAGAAGTCTTGCCGATTCGCACTCACATACTGGCGGAGCTCGACAATCCCGTCGAAATTGTCAAGCGTTACGTGCTGCCGCGCGCCCAGAAAGGCGATATAGTCGCCCTGGCAGAAACTCCCCTAGCTTTGATGCAGGGACGCTATCGCCATCCCAGCGAAGTCAAACCCGGATGGGCGGCAAAGCGAGTGTGCTTGTTTTTCTTGCCCACGTCGAGTTTGGCCACGGCTTGCGGGATGCAGACGTTGGTTGATGTAGTCGGCCCTTGGCGCGTAGTAGGGGCATTTGCGATCGGCGCTGTGGCCAAAATATTTGGCAAACCAGGAGTCTTTTACCAACTTGCAGGGGAACAAGCAAGGCTGATCGACGACGTTACCGGGACTTTGCCTCCCTTCGACCAATTTATTGTCCTAGGCCCGGACAATCCCCAGCAAGTTGTAGAAGAAATTCAACGAGAAACCGGGCTTGCGGCGGCCATCGTAGACGCTAATGACTTGAAAGCAGTTAAGATATTAGCAGCGACCTCCGATTTATCGGTAACATTTTTAGAGCAAGCCTTGCGCAGCAACCCCGCTGGGAATGCTGACGAGCGAACACCAGTCGTTGTAATTCGACCTCTGCCACAAAAATCTTGAGTTGAAAACAGAAAATTAAAAATTCAAAAAGATGATTTGAAATTTTTAATTTTCGATCGATCGAGAAAGGGAGAAGAATTAAAAGTTTTAAGTTTTGAACTAAAAATCGCGCAGCGTTGCGACCTATGCGTGGCAATCTCAACACTCAAAACTTCTCTAACTCTTCCCCTTTCTGAATTTTTATTTTAAAATTTCCATTCCCCACTTTCATGCTATGACTTCATTTCCCTCCCAAAACCAAAACCAAGTTGTGATTCGCCCGTTTCAGTATCGCGACATCGAGGCGATGGAACAATTGTGTGCGGAAACAGCCGACGAGCCAGAAAACCGCAAGGGCGCAAGCTGCGACATGGTACTAGGTAGAAAGTTGCAGCAGATTCGTCGCTGGTACGGACTGCTAAAGATTTTTAGCTGGTTTCCCAACCCTTGTCAGTCCCTGTTCCGTGCCCACGTTGCCGAAGAAGAGGGGAGAGTTAAGGGCATCATTCAGATTTCTCCTTTCAACCGCACCCGCAGCACTTGGCGGATCGATCGCATAGGAGTAGACCCGGAAGCCCGCAGCAAAGGAATTGGTTCAATGCTGCTGCGGTACTGCTTTGAGGCAGTCTGGGAAGCGCGGACGTGGCTGTTGGAAGTGAATGTCGGTGACAAAACTTCCCTGGCTTTGTATCGGCAGAACGGGTTTCAGCCTTTGGCCCAGATGACTTACTGGACGATCGCCCCAGAACGCCTTCAAGAAATGGCCAACTCGACGCCAGATTTGCCCAACCTGCTGCCGGTCAGCAACGCCGACGCTCAGTTGCTCTACCAACTGGATACCGCGTCTATGCCGCCGCTGGTGCGCCAAGTATTCGATCGCCACATTCAAGATTTCAAAACCAGTTTTTTCGGCGCTTTAGTCGAAGGTGTCAGACAGTGGCTGGGAAAAACAGAAGTAGTCAGCGGCTACGTGTTTGAACCGCAGCGCAAAGCCGCGATCGGCTATTTTCAGGTGCAGCTATCCCGCAACGGTCACCAACCGCACGTCGCCCAGTTGACGGTACACCCGGCCTACACTTGGCTTTACCCGGAACTGCTGTCCCAGATGGCGCGCTTGGTTCAAGATTTCCCGGTTCAAAGCCTGCAACTGGCTTCCGCTGACTATCAGCCGGAACGGGAAGCTTATTTGGAGCAATTTGGAGCAGTGCGCGTGGAACACAGTTTGCTGATGTCTCGATCGGTGTGGCACAAATTGCGCGAGTCCAAGTTAGTCTCTCTCGAAGGACTCCAGCTATCAGAAATGCTGCAAAGCTTCCAGCCAACTCGCAAACCCGTACCGGGCCGGATGTCCTGGCTCGGCCCGATGGCTGGGGAAGCCACAGCAGGGCCCGCGTCCTCCGACATTAAACCCCTGTTGGCTGACTCAGGAAACAGTCAAGCCAATCAAGTTAACCCCTTGAACTTCCAAAATTCCGAATCATCGGCAACAGATAGCAGCAGCATTTTGCCTCTGAATTTGCCGGAGTTGCCTTTAGACGGCGGCTGGCCCGGAGAACTCAATTCTTAATAAGTGAAAGCAGAAGGTAGAAGGTAGAAGGCAGAAAAAAATAGAATTAATCATCCAAGAAATTCATTTTTTTTTGCCATAATTCCCAAATATGCCTTCTGCTTTTGATTGGTAGCAACTTAAGATTACCTATCTTCTTCTTGCTTTATTCTCTTCTTCCTTCGCGTCCTTCGCGTCTTTCTGGTTCGTTAAATAAGATTATTTCCGCGAAAAAACAGTAAATCTAAAATCTAAAATCTAAAATCTAAAATTGATTGATTGATTGATAATGTCCAACGATAAATTATGGATTTCAGCTCTGGGATTAGATATCGGCCTCAAACGAGTCGGCATCGCCGGGTGTGACGGCACCGGTTTAATCGCTACGGGCATTACAACTCTGGTACGATCGTCCTTCGATCGGGACGTAGCTTATCTCAAAAAGATAGTCTCTGAGCGGAGAGTACAAATTTTAGTGGCCGGCTTGCCTTACTCCCTGAGCGGAGAATTGGGCGCTCAAGCCCGACAGGTGCAGAAATATGCTACTCGCATCGCTACCGCCTTAGAGCTCCCTGTAGAGTACGTGGACGAGCGCCTAACTTCGGTTGAGGCAGAGGAATTGATGAAAGCAGAAGGGATTTCGCTTTCGCAAAATAAAGGTTCGATCGATCGCAAAGCCGCAGCCCTGATTTTGCAGCAGTGGCTAGACGAGCGGAGGCAAAATATCTGCGCAATTCCCAATCCTTGATAGCTGGTAACAAAGGCGTGATATCCTGGTTGTGCAAGTTTGCTACGCACACCTGTAACCCTTGACAAACTGGAGAAAATTCTGCTGTACCCTCGGTACTGAAGAAGCACAAAATCGTGATTTGTCCTCAGCGTCGCTCTGGACTCGACTGAGATTTAAACGCTGCACTCCTCGCCTGTGGAAAAGGCCGCGAGTCTCGCGGTTTAAGCTTGTGGACTGGCGATCGCCCACTTAGCCAGAATATCGCCACGAAAATTCCCAATTGTCAAGCAAACGTTACTGAATTATTGACGGAAAATAAGATACACGCGATGTCCTCATCCCCATACCGCAAAAAAGAGAATGGCAATTCCAACGAAGAGTCCGTCACCCTGACGGATGAAGTTGGGCGATCGCTGACTTGCAACATAGAATATTCTATGAATCTCGAAGGTCAAGAATACGCTTTGCTGCTTCCGATTGACTCACCCGTAGAAATTTTTACTTGGCAGGGAGACGAGACGGACGAAGCAGCAATTCCTGTAGAAGACGAGACCGAAATTGACAAAATTTTTGATACCGCTAGAGTTGTGCTGCAAGAGCAGAACTTGACGCTCCGACGCACGGCGGTGACGCTGACTGTGGTTGGCGAATTGCCGGAATTTCCCGAAGAGGATATGGCATCCGATGCCGATCCGGATGAAGAGTCCGAGTTCGAGGAGCTGATGTGGCTGACCAGCTTCTACCACGAAGAACAGGAATATGCCATTTATACGCCTCTCGACCCGTTCTTTATCTTGGCTAGAATGAATGACGACGGCAAGCCAGAATTGCTCTCGGAAGAAGAGTTTCAAAGGCTGGAACCCATGTTGCCTATGCTAGAAGACCAGTTTTTTGACGATCTGGATTAGATATTAATTGCGGGCAGAAGGCCTGACGGCAAAAAGCAGAATTTTTTACTATTTTATAAAAAAGTAAACTGCTCGCCCGATCGAATTTTTTCGAGATTGTGCCTTCAGCCTTTACGCTCGGGCTTTTGAATTTGGCCGCGTGAAAGGGCTTGTATCCGTAACTTTTCGGTCATCAATCGCAGGTCATCAGTCATTAGTCGCTAGTTAACCGCCACTTATCCAGGACAACGGACTATGAATAAAGAACAAATGACAAAAGGCAGCGCGCGCGAGGGCCGAAAAGGTACTCCGCAAGTCTCTAAATGGTTGTTTTATCTGGCGTTGCTGCCGGCAATCTGGGGGGTTTGCGCTTGGCAGGGCTGGGCTTGGTGGAGCTGGGCTTCGGCGCCGCCTAAAATAGCTGGAACGTCAACTTCCCCGGCAGAGGATGCTGCTGTTTCGATCCAAATCCCGGAGGGTACCCCCAGTCAAAAAATCGGCCGGGATTTAGAGGCCGCGGGGTTGATTCGATCGAGCTCGGCATGGAATATGTGGGCCCGCTGGCTGACTCTGCAAAACCGCGAGGGAGGTTTTCAAGCGGGAACTTACCAACTGTCGCCGACTCAGCCTATGAGTGCAGTTGCTGAGAAAATTTGGAACGGCGAAGTCGTACAGCAGAGTTTCACGATTCCAGAAGGGTGGTCGCTGCAACAAATGAGCACTTATTTTGAAGCGCAAGGTTTTTTCCCGGCTAAGGACTTTATGGCGGTGGCGAGTCAAGTTCCCTACGCTCAGTACCCTTGGCTGCCGAGTGGCTTGCCTCATTTGGAAGGGTTTTTGTACCCGGATACTTATCAGCTAGACGGCGATGCAATTACCCCGGAAGCTGTCATCAAACAAATGCTCGGTCGTTTCGAGCAGTTGGCTTTGCCGGTCTATCAAAAAAATCAGAAGAATACTAAGCTGGATTTGAAAGAGTGGGTGACGCTGGCGAGTATTGTGGAAAAAGAGGCTGTAGTTGCTTCCGAGCGGAACCGCATTTCTGGAGTGTTCAACAACCGTCTGGAAAAGGGTATGGCGTTGGGTTCTGACCCGACAGTTGAATACGCTCTCGGCATCAGGCAAACTAAGGAAAAGCCTCTGACTTTTAAGCAAGTAGAAACGCCTTCTCCTTACAATACTTATATAAATCCAGGACTACCGCCAACTCCGATCGCATCTCCGGGAATAGCAAGTTTGGAGGCGACTCTGACTCCAGAAAATACAGAATACCTGTATTTTATGGCGCGGTATGATGGCACTCACATTTTCAGCCGCACTCAGGCCGAACACGATGCTGCTGTGGCTAAAGTTGACCGACAAGTGCGATCTGGTCAATAGATGGGCAATGACTAATACAAAAGTAAAAAGTCAAAAATAACAAAGCAAAAGTAATAATTATTCACTTTTGATTTTTTACTTTTTTAATCTTTAACTTCCAATTTCTTATTTCTCAATCTAAAATCTAAAACCTAAAATCTAAAATCATTATGACTTGGGGTAAAATACTACAGCCTGACTTAGTTCTCGGCGATTCAGTCATGAAGTTAACGGCTGATATTCTTCAGGAATTTAATATTAAAGGATTAGTTTTGGATGTGGACGAAACTCTCGTTCCGATTACAGCAATGAATGCTTCTCCAGAACTCACCCTGTGGGTGGAAGAAATTAAACCGGTGGTATCGCTGTGGTTGGCGAGCAATAACTTAAGTCAGACTCGGATCGGTCGAATTGCTGAGTCTTTGAATCTACCTTACATCACTGGTGCGGCTAAGCCGTCGCGCCGCAAGTTGCGAAGGGCTATTAATGCGATGAATTTGCCGGTGGAACAGGTGGCGATGGTGGGCGATCGACTTTTTACTGATGTTTTGGCAGGCAATCGTTTGGGTATGTTCACTATTTTAGTGGAACCAATGGTTGATGCTGGGTATGCGCTTCGCAAGTATCCGGTGCGCTCTTTTGAAGTTTGGGTTTCTCAAGCTTTGGGGGCTTCTCTTGATAGCAGAAAGTAGAAAGATTTAAATGACTAAAACTATTGTTGTTAAAATAGGAACTTCGACGCTGACTCGATCGACTACGGGAAACTTAGCTCTTTCAACTATTGCTGCATTAGTCGAAATTTTAGCCGGTTTGCGGCAGCAAGGCCATCGAGTAGTTTTGGTTTCTTCGGGTGCCGTTGGGGTTGGCTGCGCGCGCTTGGGTTTGACGGAACGCCCGCGAAACATTGCTATGAAACAGGCTGTGGCGGCTGTGGGCCAAGGGCGGCTGATGCGTGTGTACGATGACTTGTTTACTACTCTACAACAGCCGATCGCTCAAGTATTGCTCACCAGGGCCGATTTAGTGCAGCGTAACGGTTATGTTAACGCTTGCAATACTTTTCAACAACTGCTCAGGTTGGGCGTGATTCCGATCGTCAATGAAAATGATACTGTGGCGGTAGACGAACTCAAATTTGGCGATAACGACACGCTTTCGGCGCTGGTGGCGAGTTTGGTAGAAGCAGATTGGTTGTTTGTTCTCACAGATGTCGATCGGCTGTATTCCGCCGATCCGCGCAGCAATCCCGACGCGCAGCCGATCGTCCTAGTCCAAAGTATGGCACAGCTAACAGAATTTCAGGTGCAAACAGGAGATTCCCGCAGTGGTTGGGGAACCGGCGGTATGGTGACAAAAATTGAAGCGGCGAGAATAGCAACTGCATCGGGAGTGCGCACAGTCATCACTGACGGCTGCTTTCCTGGTAATATCGAGAAAATACTTAACGGAGAGTCGATCGGTACTCAATTCGAGCCTCAACCGCGCCCTGTAAACGCTCGCAAGCACTGGATAGCTAACGTGCTAATTCCGGCAGGAAAACTATATTTAGATGCGGGTGCTGTGAAGGCAATTTCCCACGGCGGAAAATCGCTTTTAGCTGCGGGTATTGCTCAAGTAGAAGGAGAATTTCAAGCTGATGATTCCGTGCAGTTGTGCGACGCCGCAGGCAAGCAAATTGCTAGAGGGCTTGTGAATTATAGCAGTTTAGAATTGAGACAAATCCAGGGCTGCAAGTCAGATAAAATTGCTGAGATTTTAGGCTATGCAGGCGTAGAAACGGCGGTACACCGAGATAATTTAGTGATTGTTTAGTGAGTTTTTAAACTAAGAAATATCGAGACAGTCGAAAGCGCGATCGAATGCAGAAATTGAGGATACTTGCAGCACAGTATTGCAAGAATTTGTTTGGCTGTGTCCGAACAGCTCGTTCATTGCTTCTGTAAACAGTTCAAATACATTTTGTGCTACTTCTAAAGCTGCTTGGCATTCCGCATCAGTAAGTTTGATCTCTGCTAAAACTTGCAACATCTCTGGCGTGTTTAAAAGGTGATGATTTTCTAAACCCACATAACCTCCTCCAAAATAAACATATTCTTTTTTGGTAATTTCCTGTAATTCCATTACCACTGCTAGCGCCGCCTCAAAAAAAACTGTGGCGGTTCCTTCGAGGACTTCCACTAACACCAGCTTCTGAATGGGAGAGGCTTGGAAAGCATAGCATTCGAGCGCTGAACAGAGCGATCGAGTTTTTTTAGTTTCTTCACCCCAAAGCAGTCTGAAGTCGCCATAACTCATTAAGTGATTGAACCGCAATGTTTCTAGGTGTTCCAGATACCCGTGCCAGTAGTAGTTTTTTTTATAAGTATATTGGTTAATCAGTTCCTGAACTTTGTTGTTGCTGGAAGATTCTCGGAGGACGTACTTGTTTAAGTCGCTCAAGCCTACCGCCAAAGGATCGAGTACAGGTGCAAAAATTAGTCGTTGATTCGGGTGGATGTGTTTCTTGGCTATAAATTCAAATAACGGTAATTTTGCAAACTCTTGCTTTTTTTGTTCTATGAATGCTACAATTTTTTGCATAGGTTTTAACCCTGAATGGCTGTTATCAATATCATGTTCAGATCTTCGTTAATTATCTAGTTTTCGATCCTAAAGAAGTGTGTTTATTATCATAGATAATTGTATTTAACATCATACGCAAGAGTGTTTGCAGTCACAGGAAATTGTGACTTACATCATATTGTGCTAGGAGTGCGAGCATCTTGCTCGCTAGAGATAAGCTGTTCTACATTTAAATTGCATATTTCGGGCTTTGCTCAAAGCCACCACACAAGAGTTTGATTATTTTTTAAACAGGTAATTTAAATGCTGATTAGCTTATATAGGCAAGTGAGAATCCTGCTGGCGCTCCTAAAAAATGCTTTTTAGCTTTTTACAAAATCGCGATGCTGCCTAGAAATCTGTCCTAGACGCATAGGAGTCTAGAAACCCGCTTTCTTCGCAAATTTATCGCTGCTAAACCAAGATTTTTCGTAGAAACCGGGTTTCTTTAACCATGGCTTTTATTGCTTCTTCCCTCTTTCCTCTTCCCTCGGACTTCTTCCTTCTGCCATAAGTCTCAAAATGACAATTTCCAATTCTCAGAATTGCCTTTAGGTACGTTCTGAGTTACTCTATCTTTTGGATCTGTTAAGAAAATTATAGGAGTTAATCTTGGAACGGACTTTTTTAGCGATTAAGCCCGACGGCGTACAGCGCGGACTCGTCGGCGAAATTATCGGTCGTTTTGAAGCCAAAGGCTTTAAGCTAGTTGGCATGAAGCTAATGACGGCGAGTCGCGAACTTGCCGAACAGCATTATGGCGTACACAAAGAAAGACCCTTTTTTGCGGGGCTGGTAGACTTCATCACTTCCGGGCCGATTGTGGCGATGGTGTGGGAAGGCGACGGCGTTGTGGCCTCGGCGAGGAAAATGATTGGCGCAACAAATCCTCTGAATTCAGAACCGGGGACAATTCGCGGCGATTTGGCTGTGAATGTAGGCCGCAATATTATTCATGGTTCTGATGCTGTGGAAACTGCCCATCAGGAAATTAGTCTCTGGTTCAAGGAAGAAGAATTGAGTGCTTGGACGCCTTCTTTAAATCCTTGGATTGTGGAGTAGTTTTGATATTCTCCCGATTGATTAATCGGGAGATATAATACTTATCGCCCTCTTCGCCGGATTTCTTGCCCCTTGATAATTTAGGCTCAACACTTAAAATTCTTCTCCGTTCTATCATGACAGGACAAATTATCAAGAATTAGGAAAAGCGATAGAGTATTAGATTTTTACTCGTTACCAGGATATTCCTGGTAACGAGAAGAAAAAATGTTAATCGGAACTTAAAAACTCCAAATAATTATCAGTCAATTCTTTGACTGCTAATTCGTAAAACTGCTGACCGTGTTCGGGGGTTGCTAAGGCCGGATTTGAACCCATTCTGCCGTCGGGAAATCGGCGGCGGAAATCAGCAGCACCGTAAATTTTGTGCCCGGAAGCGACTTCTTCCGAAAGCGGAGCTTGCTTGATTGCTTCTGGATAAAGGTACTGGGTTAATGCGATTTCGCTGGGGGTGGCGTGGGAACCTTCTTGGTTTCCGTACAATTCTTTTGCTAGTTTGTACACTGAACCGCACATGAACCAGTTGCCGATTTGACACTGGATTCGATCGGCATTCGGTAAGTTCAAGTCCGACAAATGCGCGTAAGTCTCGGAAAATGCTGCTTTCATCGTGGCAATGTTGCCACCGTGACCGTTAATGAAGAAATATTTCTCAAATCCCGCTTTTGCCAAAGATGTGATGTAATCCCTGATTACCAGTATCAGGGTCTGCGGTCGGAGGCTGATTGTACCGGGAAAGCTGGTGTGGTGCAAGGCCATCCCTACATTAATTGTCGGGCCGATTAAGGCATTGGCAGCTTCGCCGACACCGCAGGCGATCGCATTCGCAGCAATGGCGTCAGTGCCGATCAAGCCGGTGGGCCCGTGCTGTTCGGTGGAGCCGATCGGGATAATTATGCCTCGGGAGCTATCGAGATAAGCTTCTACCTCGGCCCAGGTACTCAAATGCAGCAACATGATAGGCAGCCTACAGAATTTTTACTTGCTATCGTCGATCGTAGCCGGCACGGGAAGAAACAGGACTTTGGGCAAACTTATTATTGTATTATTAAAAAAAGCTCTTCAGTGCTATCGCACTTTTACCGTTATATTACTTAACCTTAATAATTTAACCAATTGATTGCCAAAATTTTACCTTTTAATAACCTTTTAAGAGTAGTATAACAAGTATCTCCCTATAGATTGGGTGTTACGTGGTCAATTAACAGCGGGCAATGTTGTATGAAATTAACACCGACCCCTAAAAATGACCAGACTTCTGAGGCCTGGACGCAGGCAGACTGCGCGGCTCCGGCAACTGCTATACGGCTGTATTCCTTGCACGAGCAAGTAGCAAAGGTCGAGCGCGTGTCTGTGGGATGGGCTGGCGAAAGATTCTAAGCGATCGAACAAATGGCGATCGTACAAGCGATCGCAGCGCGAGAGTGCCTCAGCTACTGAAGAAGGCACCTCCCGCTAGCCACAAACAAACATCACTCCCACTGATATTTATGTCTTCTGCTGAATTAAGCGAAAGTCCTTCAAGGTTGGCTGTTGGACAAGCCGGTCGCATCTTGTTATTGGAAGGTGAAGACCTGTTGCGGGAAATGCTAGCTTTAGCCCTTAAAGAACAGGGCTACGAGGTGGTGGTTACTAGCGACGGGCGCAACGCTCTGCCTTCTGTACAGGCTTCTTCGTCATACCACGGTGAATTTGCCTTTAACCTGTTAATCATGGATTCAATTAACGGTTTGGATCTGTGTCGAATGTTACGGCATCAAGGAAATCCCGTCCCTATTTTGATTATCGGTGCTAGAGGAAGTGCCAACAATTGCGCTTTTTACCTAGAAGCCGGATCGGATGATTATCTGACCAAGCCTTTTGGAATGCGGGAGTTTATCGCTCGCTGTCGGGCGCTGATGCGCCGCCAGCGCCTCGGTCAGTTACCGGAAGCGAGGATGCTGCAATATAAGAGCATAACTCTGTATCCTGAAGAGTGCCGGGTGTTGGTTCGCGGTCTGGAAGTGAAATTTTCTCCTAAACAGTTTCGGTTACTAGAACTATTTATGAGTAATCCCCGGCGAGTTTGGTCTCGCGATCAGTTGCTGGAAAAAATTTGGGGTCAAGATTTTATCGGAGACAGCAAAACAGTTGACGTTCACATCCGCTGGCTGCGCGAAAAGTTGGAAATCGATCCGGGCCAACCGGAATATATCATTACGGTACGTGGGTTCGGGTATCGATTTGGTTGAATTTTTCAATCAGTTGTAGGGTTGCAAGTTGCAGTCGAATTGACGTAGGGACACAACAATTTTGTGTCCTAATTTGTCTGTGTAGGCTGCGCAATGCAATAGCTTGAAGGCGCAACCAATAGAGCTATTGCAGTGACCCTTGCCGTTCTTTTTTACCCTGGGCGATGGGTATAACAGCGTACTCCAGGTTTATGAAGTGTAGTAGGGACACGGCAATGCCGTGCCTAAAGGGGATTGATCGATAACTCAAAACTCCGCTGTCCACTCCCAACAATGAAGTTTCCAGCAATCTCCTGCAACCGCAACAGCCGCCACCATATCTGAACTGGGAATTAGTTCAATTAAAGACCATCTCGATGCTTCTTCGGGGTTTTCTTCAACATTTAACAGCGCTGCTGGTTCTCCTGGTGCGAGGCTGACATCAAACTGATTCAGGGGAATAGAAAGTCCTTTCCCGACTGCTTTAATGTAGGCTTCTTTGCGAGTCCAGCAGGTAAAAAAAGCTGTGGCTTGGAGATGTTCTGGGAGCGAACGCAACACAGTACGTTCTAAGGATGAAAAAAAGCTTTCAGCAATCTCCAGACAAGGAAAGTTTGGATTTATGCCTTCTATATCGACACCAATATCTCGATGCTTGGTAATAGCAATTAGAGCCATTTCCCGAGAGTGAGACAAATTGAAACGCAGGGTATTTCCACCTTGGGCGGCGATGAGAGAAGGTTTGCCGTAGGGATTGTAGTCAAAGCGCAAAATGTGAGAACTTATGTTAAGATAGCGACTCAGGATCGCTCTCAGCGCGCCACGACTCACAATAAATTGCGATCGATCTTTTGGAAACACAAAACGATCGGCTTTTGTCCGCTCGTCGGTAGAGAGAGTCTGTTGTAAACTCTGCAAGCAAGATTCTGTTTGAGCCAGAGAGACGCGCCAAACATGAATTTCGCCCAAATCCAATGTCAAGTCTAGCGGTGGGGAATTCCACGAAGGAACAACAGCAATCATATATTTACCCTGCCTTATCCAAAGCTTCCACGTACCAAATTACCGATCTTCTTTCTCTTCCTTCGCGCCCTTCGCGACTTCGCGGTTCGTTAAATAAGTCCCAATTCCAACCGTCTATCGATTTTAGATTTTAGATTTTAGATTTTAGATTGAAGAAAGCGACCCCACTGATAAATCCGGGGGCCCTGGACCAAATTGCTTGATTGTCAATTAATCCAGGTTTGTACAACTTTTCCTGCTAATTTTTGTCCCAACCAAGGCGTATTTGCAGATCGCGACTTCAGACTTTGCCCGTCAACAGTCCAACTCATTTTCGGGTCGAACAAAATCAACTCAGCAGAGACTCCCGGCGCAACCGTGGCGGGAGTTTGCCCCAGACAAACGGCCGGCAGGGTACTCAAAACTCGCCACAGTTCCAAAGCCGAAAATTCGCCAGTTTCTACCAGTCCGTGCCACAGTAAAGGCAAAGCTAATTCCAAGCCGATAGCCCCGGGCGGACTATCAGCAAAAGCCACAGTTTTCTCCTCATAAGTATGCGGGTTGTGGTCGATCGCGATCGCATCAATTACGCCATCTTTCACAGCTTGAATCAGCGCTAATTGGTCGCTGAGATTGCCTAACGGCGGTTCTAGGTGTAAATTCGGATCGTAGGCCAACGAAGCAGTCAAAGCATTTTTCCCGCCGGCATCTTTAGAGTTTCCTGAAATAGCCCCGACATTCAACAGCAAGTGCATCCAAGTCACACTCGCAGTCACCGGCAAACCCCGCGCCTTCGCATCCCGAATCAATTCCACGCTGCGCGCCGTAGAAACGCGCATAATGTGTACCGGAGTGCCTGCAGATGCCACCAACTCAAGCAAACCCGCCAAAGCCGAAGTTTCCGCACTCGCCGGAATTCCTGGCAAACCCAAGCGCACCGACACCGCACCCTCCCGCGCCGCGCCATTTCCGGCCAAAGTTCGATCGCACGGCCACAAAGCCACAGACTTGCCTAAAGGCTGGATATACTCAAGCAAACGCCTCACCAGAGCCGGATTAGACAGCGGCAAACCGTCCGCAAAACCCACCACCGCAGAGGAGACCAGCTCGCCCAACTCAGCCATCTGCTGCCCTTTAACGCCCGCTGTCAGCGCCCCCCAAAAATACAAGCGGGGGCGCCCGGGGGGAAAATTGCGGATATATTGCTGCAACAAAGCTAAACCGGCCAAATTGTCAACAGGCGGCGACGTATCCGGCAAAATCGCCAGCCGCGTAAAACCGCCAGCCGCCGCAGCCTGGATCAAAGATTCCAGCGTTTCCCGATCCTCAAAACCCGGTTCTCCGCTGTGACTGTAGATATCAGTTAACCCCGGCCCCAAAATCAGTCCCCGGCAATCCCGCACTTCCGTGTCAGCGGGAAACTCAGCAATTTTTTCCTCAACTGCTTTGATATTACCTTCAGCAATCAGAATATCAGCGATGCGATCGCTCTCTGAAACTGGATCTAGCACTCGTACATTTTGTAGCAGTTCGCGGCTCATATAACAGAAGGAAGAAGGAAGAAGGAAGAAGGAAGAAGGAAGAAGGAAGAAGGAAGAAGGAAGAAGGAAGAAGGAAGAAGGAAGAAGGAAGAAGGAAGAAGGAAGAAGGAAGAAGGAA
>JACJNY010000034.1 GCA_014695295.1 Microcoleus sp. FACHB-61
GGAATGAGCAAAATGTCCCGCAAGTCTTGGCTCATCGAGTAGCTTACTTAAATGGAATGATTGGTGTCAATCTCAAAGCAGCAGCTTAAATTATCATCAGTATTTATACTGAGCGCATAACTGTTATGCTCCCAAGCACTACTAAGTGCTTTTGAGCAGTCTCTCCAGCAAGATTGGACAACCGAAGTAAAGCTGGCGTGGACAGATGCCTACAGAGCAATTACTTGTTTGATGTTAAAAGGCGCCGGGGTAGAAACGACACCTGAAAAAGTTCAATTAGAAACAGAGATAGTTCCCGATAAACAGGTAACTATAGCAGCTAATTACCAATTAGAATCAGTTCCAGAAGAAGAGCCAAAATTAGCCGTCGATGTACTGGAAAGCAGTTTTGAGAAAATTAAACCTCGCGCTGATGAATTTGCCGCTAGCTTCTACGAAAACATCTTCATCGCTCACCCATAATTTAAACCGCTGTTTGCCAATATCGCTATTGAAAAACAACAGAAAAAGCTCATTAATGCTTTGGTATTGGTAGTAGAAAATTTCCGCTCTCCAGAAGCTTTAGGGCCAGTTCTTAACGCCTTAGGAGGCAGACACATCGGCTATGGGGTAATTCCAAAATATTATGGTCCAGTTGGAGACGCACTGCTCATGGCTTTTGAGCAGTCTCTCCAAGAAGATTGGACTCCCGAAGTAAAGCGGGCGTGGACAGATGCCTACAGAACAATTACTGGTTTGATGTTAAAAGGCGCAGTTGTAGTTTCTACACCAAATGTTGTCCCAAATCAAAAAGATGTCACCCATAATCAGCCAAAAGAACTAAAAACGCAATTACTGAACGAATCTAAGCCGAGCGTGCCGCAAACCGAGCAACAGAAAAAGCCTTTAGTATCAATTCAGTTGGATGGTGAAATTATCCAAAAAACGCTCTCGAAAATAACTGATAGTTATCAGAAATTTCAAGAGCAATCACTCATTCAGCGATTGGGTGAAGTTCTCAAAGGAATTTTAGAAAAATTCATTGATAATTTTTGGACACAACCTGCATGGTTAGTGGCTAGTGTTTCAGCAGTTCTGTTCATCATAATTTATGTGGCGGCAGATGATAATTCTCTGATTGGAAAAATTTTGCAGAGTGTTGATGCTCTTAGTATGGTCGTTGCTTTAATTTTATTCATTAAGGAAGCTCCGGATCGCCGGAAGCAATTTCATTACCAAGCTTGGAGTATAGTTGATGCAGCACACGGCGTAAAAGTTAGCTATGCAAGAATTTTGGCACTCCAAGATTTGAATGAAGATGGTGTTTCTCTCAGAGGTGTAGATGCTATTGGTGCAGAGTTAGTAGCTATTAATCTCTCTCGGGCAAATCTGAGTGACACCAAATTGAGTGAAGCCGACCTCAGTAATGCCAATCTGAGCCACGCTAACCTCAATAATGCTAACCTTAGTCAGGCTAAATTGAGTGGCGCTAATCTCAGTGATGCCAACCTGAGTTTTGCTCGATTAAGTCAGGTTAATTTCAGTAGCGCCAACCTCAGTGGCGCTAATTTAATTTGTGCAGACTTGAGTAACGCAAATATGAGCGGCGTCAATTTGACTAATGCTAGTTTGAGTGGTGCTAACCTGAAGAGTGCCTACCTAAGTGGTGCAAATCTAAAAGGTGCTAAAGTTAGTATTTCTGACCTGAGTGGTGCTTTGCTCACAGGTGCTGTTATGCCTGATGGCTCGAAGTATAAGTCTGTGGAAGATGGGGTCACAAATAAATAAAGTGATGCCAGCTTTGTTATGACTTTGAGGTCAGCTTTTCTACTAAAATGGTGACGAGTCCTTGGGGAGAAAAGCTTTGGCTTACTGAAATGCGATCGCTACTAATGGTGAGAGATTACTCTTTAATTTCTGAGACATACAATGTCGCCTCAAGAAGTTGTTGCCTTGCTCAATGAACTGGTAACAGGCTTTGATGAAATGACAGAAAAATACGGTATATCTGCGATCGCTGCCCTGTGCTATGGTTGAGCTTATATTCCGTTATCTGTAATTTGGGTGGAATTTGGCAAATCTAAAAATTACGCCTTAAACCGCTGCATTTAGGCGGAAAACCCCTTTAATTTATTTGCTCAAAACCGACAAACCAATAAGCAACGCTTATTCTATGGCCACCACAAACGACGAGCCATTACCCTTACACGAACTGATTTCGCGGATTTTAGCACCGGAACCCTCATTCCAGAACCCGAAGGGGCTTCTATCGGGGCTGGGTACAATCCAAGCCCTCAATCAGAGCCTCGCAAATCAACCCCTGCTGGATTTCATCAACGCCACTTTGCGGGGAATTAGTCAGGTCATTTTCGTCAACAACCCTTTGAGTGGATTGCTAATCCTCGCTGCTATGTTCATTCAGTCTGCCTGGCTGGGGGGCATGAGCTTACTCGGGACTGCCAGCGCAACGCTAATGGCGATCGTCCTCAAAGCCAATCCAGCCGCCATCCAGAATGGGGTCTTTGGGCTGAATGCAATGCTGGTTGGTGCGGCGATGGCGTTCTTTGGGGCGTTTGGCAATGGAGCCTGGAATCCTGTCTGGGCGATCGCTGCCATTATCCTCTCGGCTATCACAGCAGTGGTGATGTAGACGGTAGGGACGTGGTTTGCCACCCGGTTCAGAGTTGCTCCACTGGGCATCCCATTTAATGGGGTGATGCTGCCATTTCTACTCCTGCTTGCATTTGTGCCCCAACCCTTCTTCGATCTGGGACCGCCGCCACCCCCTTTTCCCGCTGGTGCGATTGACGGATTTCGCTTGGTACAATCGCTGCCGATCGGTATCGGGCAGGTCTTTTTCGTAGACAAGGTTGTTTCAGTTTTGCTAGTCGTCCTAGGCATTGCCATTTGTACCCCGATTGGTGCAGTGGTAGGATTGCTCGGTTGCGCCATGTACCTGCTAGCCGGTTTGCTGCTGGGAGCCAAGCCCGATCAACTGTATACAGGTTTGTGGGGCTACAATGCAGCTATCACCGCGACGGCAATTGGGGGAGTGTTTTACACGCCAAACCGTCTCAGCATTTCGATTGGTCTGATCTGTGCTTTCTTGGCATCGATCGCCAGCATTCTCTTGGCTCCGATCTTCTCGCTGCTCAAGCTACCCGTTCTGTCCGTGCCGTTTGCAATTGTGACGATTGGGTGTTTTCTGATCTTGCAGCGATCGCTGCCTTCACTCGTACCCGTGGTGCTGCATACAGTAGCAAGTCCAGAGGAACATCGACAGCGGTTCCGTGTAGCCAAGGAAACTATTGCTAGCTTCCGGCAACAACTCAAAGCCGCACTTGAGGGGCAGCAACGCAATATCTTGTTTGAGCAGGCAACTCCTGCGATTAAAGGCGATTTGCGCTATATCTTCGATGCAATAGATCGCGATCGCAGTGGATTTCTCTCAACCCAGGAGCTTGCAACTCACTTGCATCAGGCAGGAAAAGTCCTCTCTGAGGGTGAACTGACTTATCTTTTCAACTGCATGGATAAAGATGGCAGTGGCGCGATCGACTTTGAGGAATTTGGGGAATTGATGTTGCGCCATCGGCGGCTGATGTCGAGATACACAGAATTTATCACCTATTTCCTACCCATTGATGTCGATGCAGATGATTCCATCAGTATGCAGGAGATGAATACGGCGCTGGCCAGTTTGAGAGAGCCACCTCTGTCTAAGGATGAAATTACATTTTTGCAAGAGCAAACAGGAGGACAGCCGTTGACTTGGAATCGATTTATTGAGGTGCTGCTGCTGACTTGAAGAGCGATCGCAACCTTGATACTAATCTCGATCGGACTTTTATACAATCATCCCTTACTAGAGGAACCTTATCCTATGACAACTCAACTTACTCATCCCAGAATCATTCTCGACACCGATCCGGGCGGAGATGATATTTATGCTTTCCTTTGGCTTCTGAGCTTGGTCAAACAAGGACTTGCTGAACTTGTCGCCGTTACTTC
>JACJNY010000035.1 GCA_014695295.1 Microcoleus sp. FACHB-61
TTCTGGGGTCATATCTACTCGGTTTATCGTATTGTCTCTGATTTCTATTCTCTCATCAATTTGCTGGTAATTTTCCTCAGCATTTATACTTACTGCAAAACTGGGATGCTCCCCTTTGCCTATTACAACTCCAGCAGCCTTAGAAAGATTAAAACTAGACAAAGGTATAGAGTCCTATGAAAGAAAAACTATTGATGTAGAGCTTGAAGTAATCAAAGATTCCGAAGTCATGAGCGAATTTATTAACGCTGTAGTTCCAAGTACAGAAGCTGAGTTATGGCTGAAAAAGCAACAATTAATTCAAAGACAAAAACCAACAGTTGCCGGAATTTTATTATTTGCAGATGAACCTCAAGCTATTTTTCCCAAGCATTGTGGCGTTAAAATTTATAGATATAAAACAAAAGAGTCAGAAGGAACCAGAGACACTCTTGATTTTTCCCCAATAACCATCGAAGGTTGTTTGTATAAGCAAGTTCAGAAAGCTGTAACTACAACAATAGAAATTATTGAAAAAATACCTATAATTGGGAATCAAGGATTAGAAAACATCCAATATCCCAAAGAAACTATTCATGAAATTGTCACAAATGCTTTACTGCATAGAGATTACAGTATAGCTCGTGATACTCACATTTGTATTTTCGACAATAGAATTGAGATTGAAAATCCAGGAAAATTGCCAGGTCACGTTACAGTAAAAAATATTCTGAAAGAACAATATGCAAGGAATGGAGCTATTGTTCGTATAATCAACAAATTTCCCAATCCACCTAATAAAGATGTAGGAGAAGGTCTCAATACTGCTTTTCAGGCAATGGCTAAGTTAAGACTACAACCCCCTGACATAAAAGAGACTGAGAATTCTGTAATTGTATATATTAAACACGAACCTCTGGCTTCGACAGAAGTACAAATAATGTCGTATTTAGAGAAGGACAAAGAAATAACCAATAAAATTGCTAGAAAAGAAACTGGAATTCGTTCAGAAGCAACTATTAACCAGGCATTTTCCAGATTAAGAGATAAGGGACTTATTGAAGCTGTTCCTAAAAGAGGAAAACGCAATGCAGCTTGGCGTAGAGTTGGAACTATTGATGAAGATTCAGAAAATGCGATCTCAAGTTATGAAATCTATTCGGAGTATCAGCAATTAATCATGGATTACCTTGAAGAACACGAAGAAATTACTAATCGCATTGGTCGAGAACTCCTTAAAATTGATTCAGGTCAATCTATGAAAAATATTTTTTATCGCTTGCAAAAAAAGAAGCTTATAGAACTTGTGCCAGGTAAATCGCGTATTACGGCTGTATGGCGAAAAGTTAAATCTCCCCCAACTTAGGGTTTTGAGTTCAACTTGAGTGAGATTTTGACCATAGAGATGGAGAGTTGGGTTTTGGGAAGTGCAAGCGCGACGGTGAGGTGAAGGGGAAGGGCTAAAACCTTAGCAAGGATGGACTTGAACCATGAAACTATTGCAAAAATCTATCGGATGGTTTCCCCTGAAAATTCAAAACTAAACCTGCTGTGGGAGTTTCCCTCCACAGTATTCAAAATTCCAAGTTGATAATTAATCAGGACTTACGCATTATGATGGTGTAGCAAGACTTTGAGATTGCTTCACTGAGTTGGCCCGGCGACAGAAATACGTTACTTTTGCGTAAGTCCTGTAATCCTAACAATTCGAGCCTTGAAAGCTATAATTTGCTACATCAAAGGTCAATGTTCGATTGAGATTGATCCCCTGTGTCTATGTCCCAAACTACATCAATCATGAGAAACTTTTTGTATTATCGAAAATTAATCAACCTTTCCCACCCAAAAGCTCAGGTTGCAAAACCTGATTTAATTTGCCGCTACGAAACCCCTCCAAATCCAAAGTCGCGTAAACAAAACCAAACTCTTGAAACACCGCCACCAATGCAGGCAAATCCGCATTTAACACAAACTGCTTAATCTCCTCCGCTGGTAACTCAATCCGCGCCGTGTCTCCATCCGATCGCACTCGCAAATTTTTCAGTCCCAACTGGCGCAAATACCGTTCGGCGCGCCCCACTCTTTGCAACTTTCCAACGGTGATTTCTTCGCCGTAAGGAAAGCGCGAACTCAAACAAGGTTGAGCCGGCTTGTCCCACCAAGGCAAACCCAACTCTTTTGCCAATTGCCGCACTTCAAACTTAGTAATTCCTACTTCGGCCAAAGGCGATCGCGCGCCGCGTTCCTTCGCAGCCTGAATCCCCGGACGGTAATCCTTTAAATCGTCAGCATTAACCCCGTCCACCACATAAGGATAACCCTTTGCTAGTGCTAGGGGTTTCAAAGTATCGTGCAGTTCGCTTTTGCAGAAATAGCAGCGGTTAACCGGGTTAGAAGTGTAATTTGGATTGGCCATTTCCTGAGTTTGTACTTCCTGGTGGGCAATCCCCATTTCTGCTGCTTGAATGCGCGCATCTTCTAAATCTTCTGGCAGTAAAGACGGGGAAACAGCAGTAACTGCCAAAGCGCGATCGCCCAACACATCAAAAGCGATTTTTGCCACCAAAGTGCTGTCAATTCCGCCGGAGTAGGCAATCAAAGCCCGTTCCATCTGTGCGAAAATATCTTTTAATTTTTCGAGTTTTTCTACTAACATAATTTCACCTTTTATTACAACATATAAGTAAGTAAAGCCAACTTAAGAAAGAAAGATGAAGAAAGCATATCTCGATCTGGTTCCCTTCTTCCCTCGATCCTCTTCCTTCTTCCGACTTCCATCGGACTTCTAATGCTATTCTGGATCGATACCGAGGGCTGCCAATCGAGCCAAAAGTTGTTGATTTCGCTGTCTTTCCTGTTCCAGCAGCGTCTCGGCTAACTCTTTGTCTTGCTCTTGGCGATCGGCTCGCTGGCGTTCATTTTCTGCCCTTTCTTCCGGCCACAAAAGCAGTTCTCCGGCCTCCGTCCACCAACGCAGCCAATATCCCGTTCTACCTTCGCGAGTTCCCTGCCACGCACCCAAAAATAGATTTAATCCAGGTATTAAATAACGGCCGTTTTCATCAGGATTTTGATTGTCATAACGCTCGGCTTCAAGCGCATAAACTTCTATTCTGCCTGTATGCGGTCGAAAAATGACATAGCGAGGAACTTTGATTACTTGTTCGTAAAAAAACCACTTGCCGATTTCTTCTGTGTGTTCGACAGAGTATTCATCGCCATAAGTAGCTGATAGAAATTCCATCACTACAAAAGGCACTGTTCCTTCGGTATGAGGCGTGTAACTGCGGCGGGGATAGTTGTGAGGCCAAGGTTGAACCGGCTGCACGTACATCCAGTCTGGGGCTTTGCAAATAGTGCGATCGTCCACTGCAGCGCACAAAGCAAAATTAGAAACTATTAGTGCGTCTTGCATTAGTTCCGGGGAATCCACTACAGACTGGCGCAAACCGTTAGAGATTAAAGGATGTTCTATATTTTCCACGGGGTCGTCTGGTAGGATGAAATCATCGGGTAGCAGAGGCCAAGTAATCTTGAGCTGCGATATCGGTTTCTGAATTACAGTAGTCATAAGTCACCTCATTTTACCAATAAGAGTTTGAGTTTTAGTCGAGATTTCTTAGGGATCGCCTTCTCTATATTTTAGCGTAATAATTTGATATACTCAAGCTTTGGAAATTACCGAAGGCGCGCTTTAAAATTCCCTACGGGAAAATATGGCGATCGCAACTGACAGCAGCAGCACCACATACAGCAAACCGTAGCCAGCATCTGCAATCAAACCCGGTAAGTAAGGTACTTGTCCGTAAACAGCATCATTTCTCAAATTGAATCTGGCTAAATCCGGCAACACCAGATAAAGTCCCATCATCAATTGTTCAATGCCAGGATTTTTAGTTAACTTGCCCAAAGCCACTAAATCCCGCGTCGAATGTCCCATCAAATAAACGCCAAATGTCAGTAAAGTTGCCAGCAGCGAACTGCTAAAAACCCCAAATAAAATCCCGACACCAGCCATGAGAGACAGCTCAAACCAGATGAATAGCGAAGCGATTAAAATGCTTCCCAAAGGGTAAGGAATGCGGGTCAAACTCAGGATAGCCAGATAGATAACAGTCATTGCCGCTACAAGCACCGCCAGCACCGCCGACAGCCCTAAGTGCTTGCCCACAATTAACTCAGCCCGACTTATCGGCTTAGCAACTAACAGGTAAACAGTCCGCTTTTCAATTTCTTTGTTGACCAATCCGGTAGCCACAAAGACAGTGGCAATTAGACCGAGAATGCTCATAGCAGCCAAACCGACATCTAAGATAATTTTCTTCTCTGTTGTCGCCGCCAATTCCGGTATGAACCGTACTGAGGCTCCCATCAACAGAGCAAATATCCCAATTAAGTAAAGGATGCGATCGCGAATTACTTCCCGAAATACATTGGTCGCGACTGTCAAGATTCTTCTCAAATTCATATAGTTATTAATCCGCTGCAAACTTTCACTATAGCAAATATGACGGCTATTTTTGCCACGGGCTGAAATATTTTTTACACTACGCCGAGAACATTAAAGTCAGTCGGTGGGAAAAACCCCGTTATTAAAAGAAAGTTAACTCTATGACTAATCCTTTAAACAGCAACTTAACCGCTTTAGCCGTTACGCGCGATCGCCCTAACCGCATCGGCCGACCGCTAAGTTTTTCGGAATCAATCATTTCCCCCAGTTGGCAGGCAATATCATTGGAAAGACGACAGCGCTGCGGTTCAATCCGCGTAAAAACCCAGTGGCAAAAAGCTTTGCGGTATAAATCTGAGCCGCGCACAACTTTCGATTTTTGTAAATCCTCGCTACTTTCCTGAGACGGCGCATGACCCAAAGCCTTCATAAATCGGCGCCATCACAAATACCGCTTAGCCAGTTTACCGGATTTCCGACGTTTACGAATCTTCACCTCTGGTTTGCCGTCAGCCGCTAAATAATTCTCAAACCCCTAAATCTCCGACAACAAAAGCGCTTCAACACGCCGACCGAAACCAAACCTGGCAAAAACTTTGCGGTACGGCAAAAGCTGCGGCTCATCAACTAACTTGGAAAGTTCAAATTACGGCGTAGCATTGCTGAATTAAGGTATGGATGTTCCCGTTCCTGGGTCATCCATACCTTGATTCAGCAACGCCGAAAAAAAGTTGCTATTTCAAAGTTTCTCATGAAGTAAAAAAATAATTTAGAGCAATTTATGAAAAAGACCAAAGTGTTAAATCTGCTTGGCGATAGATGAATAAATGGTTAAAGAGAGATATTTTTTTTGCTCTGATGCTGTTCAAAACATTACAAGTTACTTACAAAGAATTTGTAACTACTTTATTAATAGAGCAAGTAGTGGCGTTATGGAGCGAATAAACACTCCCATTAAATTCATTATGCGCCAAGGATATGCTTTTCTAACTTTAACAATTTTCGAGTTCGCTTATTTCCTGGCTTTTTTGATTAACAAAAGTTATAAAATTAAGTACAATAGAACCACACATCGCAATATCCAAAGGCTGCTCCAATGTACTGTGTCCAGAAAACTTTTTCATAGGCATTTCACCAGTCTGAACATAGGGCAGAAATAAAAACGCCTTACGAATTCCGCGCTCAGAGAACTCTATGCCGCAAAATCTCCCCCAGCAGATAAACAGAGGATACCCCGGGATAGAGGTACTCTGCATCCCTTGTTTTCTCTGCTGCTGAGGACGAAGCTAATCAACAGCATCGCCGAGAATCCGACCGCGATCCGAAGAATTGCCAACACCGCTTTGCATTTAAGGACTCCGCCTCCGCAATCGATCAAGCATTTTCTGTTCCCATGTTTGAGTAGTTGGCTGAGTTTGTTGTGGGGGTGGAGTAGTTGGATGAGTTTGTTGTGGGGGTGATGTAGTTGTTTGTTTTTGTGGGGGTGGGGTAGTTGTTTGTTGTTGTGGGGGAGTATAAGACCCACTACCGCAAACCCCACTAAAAGGAGAAAGCGAAACAGCCAATGATGTAATCATCAATAAATAGCCTCAAAGAGGGATGACTTAAACTTAAATTTAAGTATTATCTAAAGTCAATACGCTACAACACTTAAATATATTTGTAATATTCCCGTCAAATTTAAGTATTGACAAGTGAGGAAGAATATTTTAAATCTATTGAATTAGGATGAGCGAACAATGATTATCGAATTTTTTATGTTTTTATCACTCATAAAGAAAAAAAAACGGGTCAATATGCGACAGATAAAAGCAAGTGTTAAACTTAAACCTAGAACATATAAAAATATCTAAGTCTAGTCTTTACCAGCAACCCAAAAAGCTAAAGCCATAGCTCAGAACCTATTGGCTTGAAGGAATAACAACTTATAAAGTAACCGTCATCGGGCAAATGTTAGTCAACCAAATAAAGGCAAAGTTATGAAAATCAGCAGTAATTCACTGAAAAAATTGGCACTAATACTAATGTTCATCGACCACGCAGGATTAGGATTAATGTCAAACAATATAATAGCTAGATTAATAGGTAGATTATCTTTCCCATTGTTCGCATGGATTTTTGCAAGAACATGGAATTTAACAAGTGACAGACAACGATTATCAAATCGACTGCTAATAGTAGGGACAATATCACAAATTCCTTACATTCTACTATTCAATCAAGCCAACCTCAATATAATGCTAACATTTTGGATAATTCTAGAGGTATTAAAAGCGATAAACAAATCTCATCAAAACTATAAAAATCTAATACTCATACTAGGAATGATAGCAGCAGAATTAGCAAGAGCTAGCTATGGATGGTATGCAGTGATTTCAGTTATTCTAATGATGAATTTTAATCCTGTTAGTAAACGATGGTGGGGAGGATGGATAATATGCAACGTAATATATACGCTATGGTGCGGATGGTGGCCGCAACTATTTGCGATAGGAGCGCCAATAATCTTAAATTATCACGAACCAAAACTAGACAGAAAACCCACAGTTACAGAACAAAGATTTTTTTACTGGTTTTACCCAATCCACCTAGCAGCACTAGGCGCACTCTCAACAATCTTATAACAACTGGGGATTGGCCATACTTTAATATAAGGAAGAAGGGAGTTCCGCAACCGATTCGTTTTCTTCGGATGTAGCAGATGTAACGGATGGATGTTAAGGGTAGAAGTCAAGCGTGAAGAATTCCGAGGAAAGATTTTTTCCACTCTCCCCGTCTCCCCATCTCCGACTCTCCCGGTCTCCCGGCCTCCCGGTCTCTCCGTCTCTGGCACGCAATTAGCTAGCTGCCAGAAACAGGCTCAAACTTGACTATCTCCGGCAGTTCCATCTTTTTTCTGTCCGGGTTGAGAGCGTTTGAGCGCATCGCAGGTTACAGTCGCCCTATTGCCTATATCGAACACCTCGCAAGATTTGGTAAACGAATATATTTCCGGTCTAAAAACCAGCCCCAGCCAAGTTGCCTGCATATTTAACTGATAGCGGGACTCTCCTTGGACGATCGAAGTTTTGACATCCCAGCTCGCATCTTCTGGGACTACCCCAGTTATTTTTAAGGCTTCATTCCGGAGAAAAAATCGCTCGTTGTCCATATCTATTAACATTTGCTCTACCTGCGCCCACGGTTTGGTGCGGGCTTCATTTTGCAGGTATCGCTCCATTGCATTGAGGATGACAACTCCTCGGGAGCGATTAATAGTTGGCTGTTGAAATGTCACCACATAATCGCTTTGCCTGAAATCCTGCGATAAAACGCTTGGATACTGTTCTATCCAACCTTGAATTAAAAAGTGAAATGCAAACCAACAGGAAAACAGCAGGTGAACTAGGGTAATCATCAAAAACTGAGGGCGCACCAACGACCTGATACCTTCCCGTTTTGACTCGCTCTTCCAAATCTGTATGATAGCAAGAACTACTACTGCTATAAGTGGGCCAGATATCCATGCTATTTCCTTCCTATCCGACGGCAATCTTACCAGCAGCCACAAGCCAATTAACATGCTTGTCACCCACGGACTCAGACTTACTCCTTTAATCACAAAAGGTTGCTGGCTGGTCAGCAAACCCATTGAAAGTGTAAAAAATAACCAGCTCATATCAAAAAGCAGAGTTCTAGTCCGCCAGTCAGTGACTGCCGCCACCGACAGCAAAGCTAAAAAGATGCTTAGCAGTAAAGGCGTCTTCCAGTGGACAACTCTAGGCGGAATCATCGCCTTTTGGACTTTTTTATTGGTTTCCCAAAGGTTGTTCGTTAGCTTAGTGAGTTGCTGAGTGACATCCAACAATTGCTTCATCATAGATTTCCATTGACGCTTTGCAAAAACAACACGGTTAAAATAACGACATTGCTAACAGTGTGGGCTATTAAAATTCCCCCAAACTGGGTAGTTACTTGAAAAGTTTTTTTGGGAGGACGGCGGGTGAGGGTTGGCGGTCCTAAAAACTGAGGTTTGGAAGCTTTTTTATTGCCGGCAACCATGTTTTCTATGATTTCTAATCCCTGCCATTTAGCTATAAAACTTACTGCCAATACTGAGACTGCTATCATAGTTATTGGAGCATAAACATCCTGCCCTCGGCCTAATAAAATATAACCGATAAGCTGTTCCCGCAAATCTTTGGTAATAACGCTTTCAATGCCGAAGAAAACTAACCAGCCTACGCAAGTGCAAGATAGATTGAGGATGGCTGTATATTCAACGCTGGTTTTGGGGCCGAGTTTAAGTAGTTTTTGCAGAAACCACGATTCGATCGCGATCGCCAAAAACATAATTAAAATTTGCACCAAAACAGTCCGAAATGGGAAAACACTCGCAATCATAAGCCTTCAGGTATATCAGCCCGTGTTAAATTTTAATTGTACAGCACAAGCGGAAGAATCTTAACCGCCAGTTTGAGCCCCTGATTGCGTTTGATCGCTGCTTAAAAGATTGGGGGTTAGGACTTATCGTATAATCTTTTGAGATCCGCCAACAGAATGGAAAAATTAAACATTCAAGGCGCGCGATCGAATACCCACCCCGAGACAGACTCAAATAACTGCTGATTATGGTAAGGAATGGCATTGGTATTCGGACAGCCTCATCCCGGTCGGAACGCGCTGCAGGTCAGATTCACGTCTACGACGGCGCAGGTAAAGGCAAGTCTCAAGCAGCGTTGGGGGTAGTGTTGCGCTCGATCGGGCTGGGTATCAATTCTGACTCGCCCACGCGAGTTTTGTTGCTGCGCTTTCTCAAAGGCCCCGGCCGCTCCTACGACGAAGACGGCGCAATAGAAGCCTTGCAACGGGCATTTCCGCACTTGATCGACCAAGTGCGCACCGGCAGAGCCGAATATTTTGGGGCCGAAGCAATCACCCGCTTCGATCGCGCAGAAGCTCAGCGAGGCTGGGATATCGCCAAAGGAGCGATCGCCAGCGAGCTGTATTCGGTGGTGGTACTAGACGAACTAAACCCCTTATTGGACTTGGGTTTGCTGCCAGTTGACGAAGTAGTCCAAACCCTCAAAAACAAACCCGAATATTTAGAAGTAATCGCCACAGGCCGAGCGGCGCCCCAAGCTTTGCTGGATATTGCCGACTTGCACTCAGAAATGAAGCCCCACTATCACCCCGCAGCGGCCGATCATCATATTTCGGGTATCGAAATATACACTGGCGCGGGGAAAGGCAAGTCTACGAGCGCATTAGGCAAAGCTTTGCAGGCAATAGGTAGGGGTATCAGTCAAGACCAATCTCACCGCGTGTTAATCGTGCAGTGGCTCAAAGGCGGCACCGGTTATACAGAAGATGCGGCGATCGCAGCTTTGCGGCAAAGCTACCCGCAGCTAGTAGACCACCAGCGGTGCGGCCGGGATGCTATAGTTTGGCGGGGACAACAGCAAGAGTTAGACTGCATAGAAGCAGAACGCGGCTGGGAAATCGCCAAATGTGCGATCGCCAGCGGCTGGTACAAAACGATTATTCTCGACGAACTCAATCCCACAGTAGACTTAGAACTGCTGCCGGTAGAGCCGATCGTAGAAGCCCTGCTACGCAAGCCGCGGGATACAGAAATTATTATCACCGGGCGCTGCCACAAACCCCACGCTTACTTTGACTTGGCAAGCGTACACTCCGAGGTATACTGTCACAAACACTACGGCGATCGGGGCGTAGAACTAAAGCGGGGCGTAGACTTTTAAAGCCCGGAGCGGTTGGCGAGTTCAATCCGGGCCAGAATTATTAAATGACGGCCCTGCCTGGAAAACCGGAAATTGCCACAAAGCCTTGTTACCAAGTAACAAATCTCCCAATTTCCCTTGTCTTCCCGATCACCCAGATCTGCCTTTTTTAATCTTTAATTTCCTACCCCGGACGCGATCCCCGACCGCCAATCCAGAATGGAACATTAAGAATATCAGCCGCGTCTTCTTGAGCGTGAGCACCTGAGACTGTGCAAAAGGGTTATTAAAGGGTGAAGACATTGAAAATAAAAGCTTACAAGCAAAAAGTCCGCGAGGGAGAAAGTCTAGACAGGGTTAACGCCAGTAGGCTAGACTTGCGGCTGGCAAACAGGTTAAACTACAGCGGCATCCAAACATTCGGTGTTCTAGGCAGTGTCTGTAGTCGCACAAGCGATGACCAACAAGTAGAGGAGTGAAGCTGTATGACAACGTTAGATGACAATCCTAATCAACTAGATTTAAACCTTCCGGGACTAGGCCCGGATACAGTATTCGCCGGAGCCGGGGCGGATTTCATTAGAACTGCCACCCTGGGCGGCAGCTTAATATTTGGCCAAGCCGATAACGATACTCTGATTTCAGTTGGCCCGAACGATACCCTGTACGGCGGCGAGGACGAAGACTCAATCAGATCCCAGCGCACTCCGGCTTTGCTGTTCGGCGAGGCAGGCGCAGACACGATAGTCGCTGAAGCCCGCGCTACCCTGGTCGGCGGCGAGGCAGACGACGTACTCCAAGGTACTGTCGAAGCTAACGTGATGTATGGTAATCAGGGCGAAGATATAATGCTGGGAGGGGCGCAGAGAGCAGACACCCTCTACGGCGGCAAGGGCAATGACTCGCTCGGCTTCTTCATCGCAGGCGGTGGCAACAACCTCGGTCTTTCCCTAGTCGGAGGCTTTGGTGGCAATGAAGGCAGCAACTACTTGCGGGGTGATTTGGGCGAGGACTCGCTTGTAGGTATCAATGTAAGAGACACTCTCTTTGGCGGTAGAGGCAACGACACGCTACGAGGTGTGGCCAGCAGCAGCTACCTGTCCGGCGATCTTGACGACGACATCTTAGTCATTACCAACGCTACGCAAAGCAGCCCGTTTGCTCCGCAGACCGTCATCACGATCGGCATAGAGAGAACCACCTTGATCGGCGGTGGCGGCAACGATTCTCTCTACGGCGCTATCGGCGAGTTTGGCGGCGGCCGAAACTTCTTTGACGGTGCCGACGGTAACGACACGATCAACGTTTTTGCCACTTCGGATACCGCGCTGGGAGGTGCAGGCGACGACTTCATCGTCTCATCGACGGTGTCTGCACTTTCGAGTGTAGGCGCACAGAGTACAGTTGCAGGCTTCGCGGGTCGCAACTTGCTCGACGGCGGAGTGGGCAACGACACGATCGTTGCAGCTTTTGCGACTGATACAATGGTCGGCGGTGAAGGCAACGACAGCCTGAGCGGTAGCTTTACTAACGCAGCAGGTGCAGAGGGCAACGATACTATCAATGCTACCAGGGCTATTTTTGCTGGTACTGGTACTGCTTTGGTTACTCTCGACGGCGGGATGGGCAACGATCTGTTAATTGGCTACACCAATCCTACTGGCAGCTTCACCGTCACCAACCTCATGAACGGTGGCGAGGGAAGTGACACCATCATCTTTGGCACCCAGCGCGATCGCGTGATTGGCAACGTTGCGGGTAACGACTTCATCTCCTACGCTAGCGGCGTCACCTTTAGCGGCACAGTGGCAAACTTGCTTACCGATACCTTAGGCAGCAACTTCATTATTGGTGCCAACGGCACTGATGTCATCACTACTGGTAACGGGGATGACATACTGTTCGGCGAGGCATCCAGTAGTACCCTCGGAGGATTCGGGAACGATACCTTAAATGCTGGCGGCGGGAACGACACGATGCTGGGCGGCTTTGGGGACGACTATTTGATCGGCGGTGACGGTAACGACTCTCTCGGTGGGGGGCCTGGTGCTGACACCCTGATTGGTGGCAACGGTAATGACAGCTTCTACTACAACAACTTCGGTGAGGGCGTCACCATCGGCGCCACCGCCGACATCCCATTGGGTACCGCTCCAGACATAATCGGCGATTTTACGGTCGGTCAAGACAAGTTTATCTTGCAGTTCAACAGCTTCCCCGGATTGAGTGCAGTCGAAGGTACGAATCGACTTTCTTCGAGGTCGTTCTTAGTGATTGAGAGCGGGGAGTACACTGGCCAGTTTGGTCCAGCCGGGGCGATCCCGTCACAGCCGTTCATCTTTTATGAAAATGCAACCGGACGACTAGGATTTGACTCTAACGGTGTTGGTACTCCTGACCAAGGCATTACGCTGGCAAGACTGGCTGGCAACCCGGGCGTGACGGCTTCTGACATTACCCTGATTTAATTTGGGTAAAAGTGGGTGGGGTCGATTCTGAAACATCGCCCTACCAACTCTCAAAACTAATTCTGGTATGTTTAGAGCTGGGGATATCAATCCCTGGCTTTTTTGTGGGCATCAGCATGGGGCAATTTTAGATTGTAGATTTTAGATTGATTGGTAATTTTAATCGAAAATCTCAAATCAAATGGGGCATGGGGCGGGTTCATCGGTGACTTTTGCCACGGGCTCATAATGTTTAGAACTGACGAATCAGAACCAAAGAAACCGGGTTTTTCACTCCTAGTTAAAGGCCTGGATGCAGTATTTCGGTAAAAACCCGGTTTCTGCCTCCAGGACTAATCTTGATAAACCCGCCCCCAGCCCAGTCAAAAAGTGAGGTGAAAATAAGGAAAACAATTAAAGACCTAGATATGGCTGCTTTAACAGAAAACTTAGAAGCAACCCATTTTCAAACAAAAGAAATCATTAAATTATCTAAACCACAAGTAGGAACAGTTGTGAGGGAATTTGATGGCAGTGCTTTTGAGGTAGAATTTTCTCATCAAGATGGCACAACTTATGCAAGGGAGACAATTCCCGCCACAATGTTAATGCTTTTACATTATGAATTAGTAGAAGCTGTAGGGGCGGTTCGCCGATGAATTTTGGCACGCACCAATAATCTTTATCAGGACTTACGCACCGGGACTAAAGAAACGGGGTTTTTTCACCAAGATTAAGGGTTTGAAACAAATATTTTGGTTGAAAAACCCGGTTTCTGAACACGGTTTTGTTAAGCCCGATCCCCCCTAGCCCCACCCCCTACTGCCCCAAGGGGGGAATAAAGGGGGGAGAAGGACTTACTCAAAGTCGCCCTTATTAATGGGAATTTAGGGCGATTTCCGAGGAATAAACAGTTTTAACTGAATCGTATTGCTTTATAGTCAGTGCTGGACGCACTCCGACAAAGAAACCGGGTTTATTACGGAATCGGCGGGCTGCAAGGCGTCTTTTCGTCCATCAAACCCGGTTGCTGAACCCCAATGCGTCCCGGACTATAATCTCCGAAAAATATCTATAAAAAAAACCAGCAAACATATCGTTTGCTGGTTTTAGTAGGCAGGAAACTTGTAGCAAATACTGTTACTAAGCTTTGTCTACAATCTCTTTTGCTTTATCTTTGAGGTCTTCTTTCAGGTGAATTGCTGATGCTTCGTCCTGCTTGGCTTGACCTTCTAATTTATCTTTCTGATTGCCTGTAACTTCGCTAGCAGCTTCTTGGATTTTGCCTTCAATATTCTTCGCTGTTGCTTCGACTCTATTTTCAATGCTCATAATTTAATTTTTTATTCTAACTCTACAACTACTAATATATGAATTCTAAAGTTGAGTCTGTATCCCTCTTTAGATAGATTTGTTATTACGTTTATTTGTAAGTGAAAGGTTCCATTGGAATTTCCACAATTTTATTTTTGGAGGAAAAACCGGATTTAATGCCGATCGCAGATTTCGGCACTTTAAACTTTTTTGCCAACAGCATGATTAATTCTTGATTGGCTTTACCCTCGACTGGCGGCGATTTGAGATGTACTGTAAGACTGCCGTCTGGTTGTTCTGCGATGCTTTGCTGTTTGGAATTAGGTTTTACTTTGACTGTTAAGATTTTCATCGTCTGAAGGAAGTTCGGCAACACGCAGTGAATCGGGATTTAACCCATTTAAATGAGGGATTTTGAGGGAAGAAGTCAAGCGTGAATAAAAGACAATTGCCAATTACCAATTACCTTTTGCGTATCAACCTGGTTTGACAGCGTAATTCACGAAACGAGGATTGTTTCTGAATGTTCGATCTTCGTTCCCAAAAGGTTCAGGAATTCAGCCAGCCAGTTAGGATGTGCTGGCCACGCGGGGGCGGTTACTAAATTGCCATCGACTACGGCTTCGGTAACGGGAACTTCTGTATATTTGCCACCGGCACGGAGTACGTCGGGGCTGCAAGCGGGGTATGCGGTGCAACGTTTGCCTTCGAGTACGCCTGCTGCAGTTAGAACCTGTAAGCCGTGACAAATAGATGCGATCGGCTTTTTGCTGTTGGCAAAGTAGCGGGTAATTTGCAGCACTTGTTCGTTGAGGCGGATGTATTCTGGGGCGCGTCCTCCGGGGATAATCAAAGCGTCGTAGTCGGCCGGGTTGATTTCGTCAAAGGTCGCGTTTAAAGTGAAGTTGTGACCGGGTTTTTCGCTGTAGGTTTGATCGCCTTCAAAGTCGTGAATTGCGGTGCGAATTGTTTGGCCTGCAGCTTTGTCCGGGCAGATGGCGTGGACGGTGTGACCTACCATTTGCAGTGCTTGGAAGGGAACCATTACTTCGTAGTCTTCTACAAAGTCGCCGACTAGCATTAATATTTTTTTGGCTGTCATGTTTCCTACTCCTGTTATTTGGATTTGGTTAAATAGGATTAAAAAAAAATGCGGGGCCGTTAAAAAGCCTGCCCCGCAAGCTATTCGGGAATCTAGAAACCGTTGCGTCCCCAAATGACCATTGAAATTGAGAAGGAGAACAGAACTAGCACCGAAACCCAACCGAGTGACAAAATATCCATAGCTATTTATTGAACAAACTGTACAAAGTGACTACAAACCTTATGATAAGTCAATTTGAGCCATTTTTGAAATGAGGGCGCTGTGAAGGATTCGTCAAATTTTAGTGCGGCTGAACGGGTAGAATCTTTGAAGGCAGGGACTGTTGCTGCTTTGTCTTGTTTGCTTGGTTTTGGGGCGATCGCCCTTGGTAATACCTTAATTTTAGCGGATAGGTTGGATTCTCTGGCGAGTTTGCAGGTAAGGGAAATTGACCTAAATTTTGCCTTCAGAGGGGCGATCGCACTTTTGGGCGGTTTTTTGTTCGGCGTGACTTACCGCTATGCGATTCGCCGAGATGTTAACCCGCAGCTTAAATCTGGTGCGGTGTTGGCTTTTGGGTTGGTGCGGGCTTTTGGACAGTTGGATGCTGGATTGTTTTTTGATCCCGGGAAAATGCCCGCCCTACAGGAGTTATTGCCGTTTGCGGTTCGCGGTGCCGAGAGTGTGGTATTGTTTGCGATCGCGGGTTTGGTTTTGGATTGGGCGATCGGGCGATCGTGGATTAAGCCCTTTGATTCTTGAGTGCCAAATCTTGCAGCATTTTTAGGAACAGGCAAGATGCCTGTTCCACAAAAGTTCAATTTTCTTGTGGGGTGGACGCAGCATTTTTAGGAACAGGCAAGATGCCTGTTCCACAAAAGTTCAATTTTCCTGTGGGGCGTTGCTTCTAGCCAGCCAAAAAATACAATTTAGATGCGAGACAGCTTATTTTGCGCTAAACCCGCCCCTAAAGATTTAATACCTCAAATTCTGGATTGCCGTAAACCATCTGTTTATCTACCGCCGACAAAACTTTATTGTTAGCAGAATCAGAAACTAAACACTGACAAACTAGCTGCGCTACATCCGCCCGGTGAATAGTTCCAGCAACTCGACAATCTTCTGTTAAAATACCGTTGCCTGTTGCAGGTTCCGATTTGAGTCCGCCCGGACGAATCACTGTATAAATCATCCCGCTTTCTATCAAATGATTTTCGGCTTTTTCCTTTTCAATTAAAACGGGGCGCAAAGTTTCTAAAGCTTGGGGTGGCAAAGCGCCGGCACTATTACCGCTACCGATGGATGAAACTAAAATAAATTTTTGCACGCCTGCTTTGACAGCCGCATCAATCAAGTTTTTGTTGCCCAAATAATCGGCTCTTTCCCCATCTTTTGGCAAGCCGCCAATTGTGCTGATTACCGCATGAATTGGCTCACCGCCAGCCATCGCAGCTTCCATAGCTGCTGCATCCAAAGCATCGCCAGTCACGACTTTGATGCCCATTGCTTCTAATTCGGTGCTGGTTGCGGGCGATCGCAAAAGTGCTGTTACTTGCATCTTTTGTGCTATCAGACATTTCGCGATTTCTAAGCCGACTCCTCGACTAGCACCAGCTAAAAAAATGTGGAATTTCTCTGTCATATCAATTTGGATTTAAGGGGGGCAAAAATTGGTTTATTTGAATGTAGATTATACAACAATCCTCTGTCAATTGGTGAATCTTTTTTGTGATTTAACCGCAGAGGGCGCAGAGTACGCAGAGGAAGAGAGGGGAATGATTTGCAATTACCGATTCCCAATTTCCAATTTCCGTTAGATTTTTCTGCCCACCATTACTACCCAAGATTGAGCTTCGCGTGGTAAGCCGGGAGGGCGATAGTAGTGATTGACAATTGCAAATCCCGCTTGTTCTAAACAAGGCGCTAAAGTATGATATTCCCATCCGGCCGTATAGCGTTTTCCCGTCGGCCGCTCGTCGTATCCTTCCCAATTTCCCCGGCACATTGACATGACAATTGCGCCGTTAACAACTAAGGCTTTGTGCAAATTTTGCAGCACTTTCAACATCTCGTCGCTGGGAACGTGAATCAGGGAAGCATTGGCAAAAATACCGTCAAATTCTGCCTCTGGCAAGTCGAGATTCAGAAAAGATTGCTGCCAAACTTCGCATCCTGACAACTCTTTTGCTATTTCTACAAAAGCCGGAGTTGCATCTAAGCCTACAACTGTGTGTCCTTGGCTCTTGAACGCTACTAAATCTCGTCCCGGCCCGCATCCTATATCTAAAATTTTACCGGGATTGCGGGGCATGGCAGCGGTCAGTGCGGATCGATTTTGGGATACGTCGTGATGCCAAGTTCCTTCTCGGAAAGATTCGGCAGTTAGCTGGTATTCTGCGATCGTAATTTCTTCGCGTTTGTCCACAATTTCCCCTCTTGTATGATTTTAGATTTTAGATTTTAGATTTTAGATTGAAGAATGTCAACCGTAGAATAAGGGTTTCTGGCTACAATCTAAGAACTTACGGCTGACGCATTTGCTACCTCAGAAACCCGGTTTCTTTCCCCCATGCGTAAACGTGAAATATAGATATTGGGTAGGGACACGGCACGGCCGTGTCCTATTCTATTTCATCTGATTGAAAACCGCTATAAGAGTTACACAACCAGGGTTTTTTGTTCAGATTTGGTAACTGCTGAATCAACTTCTAAGAGAGAACCTTCGGGGGATTCGATCGCAAATCCCGCATCTCGAATCATGTCCCAATCTTGATGGGCAGCTTGTCCGGGAGTCGTCAGATAATCGCCAACAAAGATAGAATTGGCCGGGTAGAGTCCGAGAGGTTGCAGCGATCGCAAATGCACCTCCCGTCCCCCAGCAATCCGAATTTCTTGACTGGGAAGCAAAAATCGGAACAAACAGAGAATTCGCAAACATTGGCGGGGAGTTAACCTGTTCACATCTGCAAATGGTGTGCCGGGAATCGGAATGAAAAAGTTGACCGGCACGCTAGTAACGCCCAAATTGCGAAGCGAAAGCGCTAAATCGATCGCATCATCATCCGATTCGCCCATCCCCAAAATTCCGCCGGAACAAGTTGTGATTCCCGCTGCTTTTACGTGTTCGACGGTTTCAACCCGATCGCCAAAAGTGTGAGTCGTGCAAATGTCCGAGTGATATGATTCGGAAGTATTGAGATTGTGATTTACGCGATCGACTCCAGCTTGAGCCAAACGATGAGTTTGCTCCTCGCTCAACAATCCCAAACAAGCACAGATTTTCAGGTTATAATTTGCCTTCACAGTCTCGACAGCATCCAAAACGCGATCGAAAGTAGATGCGCTGGGTTGGCGGCCCGAAATCACCAAACAAAACGTACCTGCTTTTAAGTCGGCTGCGCGTTGGGCGGCATCCAGAATTTTCTCCTTAGCTAAAAGCGGATATTTCTCAATTTCCGCAGTCGAAATTTTTGACTGAGAACAATAATGGCAATCTTCAGGACAAAGACCGCTTTGAGCGTTTAACAAATAGTGCAGCCTGACTCGGTTTCCCCAGTAGTGGCGGCGCACCCGATAAGCTGCGTTTAGTTGTTCCAGCAAAACCTCATCCGGCGCGCGCAATACGGCTAAAGATTGCTCGCGAGAGAGACATTTGCCCGCCAGCGCGTCGTCAGCCAAATCGTTCCAATTGGGTAAATTCATTACTAAAATTAAAGGGTTTACAAAGTATCCAAAACCTGACGAATTACTCGATAAATCGATTCTAGTTCATCAGGAGAAATGCAGTAGGGAGGCATCAAGTAAAGCGTATTTCCCAAGGGGCGGAGCAAAAACCCCGCTTCGAGAAATCTGGCTTTCAATACAGGAGCGATGTCATTAAAATAACCGGAAACGCTTTCGGTTTTCACATCCATTGCTGCGATGGTGCCGCAAGTCCGAATCCGTTCGAGTTTAGGATGATTTCTCAGCCATTGATTCAGATATTGGCGGTGCAGTTTTTCCATCCCTTGATACACATTTGGGTTTTGCTCCAAAAGCTCCATAGATGCTACACTTACCGCACAAGCTAAAGGATTTCCGGTGTAAGAATGACTGTGAAAAAAAGCTTTGTCCGATTCATCTCGCCAGAAAGCTTGATAAATATCCTCCGATGCCATTGTGACAGCAATTGGCAAGCAGCCGCCAGACAATCCTTTAGACAAACACAGGATATCCGGCGAAGTTGCAGATTTAACAGAGGCAAACAGTTCGCCCGTGCGACCAAAACCAGTCATTACTTCATCGTAAATCAACAATACATTAAACTGGCGGGCAAGTTGTGCGATCGCCTGCAAAAACTCAGGGCGGCACATTCGCATTCCCCCGGCACCTTGTACCAAAGGTTCGATAAAGATTCCCGCATAGCCGCCCTGCTTGAACAAAAACTCCAATTTCTCTAAACTCGCCGCCTCCTTGCTTTCCACCTCCTCATCGCCATCAAAAGTCGCCGGAAAAGGAACAACATCCCCAGCAAACATTAAAGGTGCAAAAGATTCCCACCACAGCGAACTTCTGCCAGCAGACATCGCGCCCACTGTATCGCCGTGATAACCTCCCTCAAAACTAATAAAGCTAGTGCGGTTAGTTTCTCCGAGATTGCGCCAATATTGAAATGCCATTTTCAGAGCAACTTCAACAGCAGTCGAGCCGTTATCAGAGAAGAAAATCCGCGTTAAAGAAGCAGGCGTATGAGTTAGCAATTTACTCGCAAGTTTCTGGGCCGGTTCGTGAGTAAATCCCGCAAAGATTACGTGTTCTAACTTTTGGGCTTGTTCGTAAAGAGCCTCAGCGAGAACCGGATGGCTGTGCCCGTGAACAGTCACCCACCAACTAGAAATGCAGTCGAGAATTTGCCGCCCGTCTGCTAATTCCAGCACCGATCCTTTGCCGCGAATTACTTTCAGCGGTGGGCCAGCCGTTTTCATTTGCGTGAAGGGCTGCCAAATCGGTGATGTTGAAGAATTATGTTCCTTATTCGCCGTCATTTTTACCCATGTAACTAATACCAACTCGCATTTTAATATAGCAATTTTAACTCACTTGTGAAATTTTTATTTTTTCTTTTTTCTTCTTCCTTCATCTCTTCCTTCGTGCCCTTAGCGTCTTCGCGGTTGATTAAAAAAATCTAGTTTGGTGTTGAAGGCGGCTGCTCTGCAACGTCTGCCGCCATATCACGTATTCCCGGGCGATGGTTAAATTTGTCAGTTACAATTTTCGGCCTGTCAGCCAATAAGTCGTCATTGCTCCTTTGCCTTTAACATTAATTTTACCGCGCTTTTCCAACAAATACTTATCCGACAGCAACTCATAAGTTGAGCGGCTAACTTGAATTTTACCCGGCAGTCCCTGAGATTCCATCCGGCTTGCTGTATTCACAGCATCTCCCCACAAATCGTAAATAAACTTTTTAGTGCCGATGACACCTGCTACAACAGACCCAGTATTAATGCCAATGCGGATATTGAGAGGTTTACCGCCTTCGCGGAATTTCATAATTTCTTGCTGCATTTCTAGGGCCATTTCGGCCATAGATTCGGCGTGATCGGTACAGGGAAGCGGCAAACCGCCTGCTACCATATAATTGTCGCCTATCGTCTTAATTTTTTCTAACCCGTATTGCTCGCTCAAGCGATCGAAAGCTGAAAATATTTTGTTAAGCAATTCGACTAATTCTTCAGGAGACGTGCGCGAAGATATTTCGGTAAAGCCCACAATATCAGCAAACAAAACCGTAACATCGGCAAATCCGTCCGCAATATTTATATGACCTTGTTTTAGGCGATCGGCAATCATAGCCGGTAAAATATTTAGTAATAAACGTTCCGATTTTTCTTGTTCGGCGCGCAATATTTCCTCAGCTTGTTTCCGCTGTGCTATTTCCTTGTATACTCGGTGAAACATTTGATTGAATGCGACCATGAGTTCTCCCAACTCGTCATCCCGCTTGACAGACAGAGAGTAGAAATCAGGTTGTTCTCGATCTTTGCTCAAAGCGTCTCCAGCAGCGATCAAGTCATCGCGCAATCTCAAGAGAGGTGCAATTACTGTCACCCCTAAAAAGAACATAGTCACAGAAGTGACAAAGGCTGATATAATGATGACTAGCACAGCAACGCGTTCGATAAATGCGTAGAGTTCCGGCTGAACCGTGGAAGCATCGTGGCGAACGATTAAGATGTAATCGCCTCCAAAATGTCGCTCCGTCCAAGCAATATCGTAGCGCTTGCCATCGAAATTGTGATGGTGAACTATACGAGCTTTTTTTAGTTGCTGTAAACTGATTTCTGGCGGTTCGCCAAGTGTATATATTAGCTGACCGTTAGCTTGGTAAATAGATAGTCCTAACACTACTTGAGAATCCTGAGTAATATTTTTTACTTCTTCTTCCAAGAAAGTGCGATCGGAAATATCTTGCTGTAGCAAAAACTCTAGGGAATCAACAGTCGCCCGAGATACCTGTTCCAGTTGACTTAAAAGTTCATTTTCTCGCCGAAAATAAGAGGGAACTAAAATAATTCCCTCTATGACAAGAATGCTAGCAAATACCCACAAAGCTATTTGCCTAGACAATCGAGATTTGAAAAATTTCAAGAATGATAAAATCCGCGATAACATAAAACTTACTATTTTGCAAATGGCTAATGTAGGACATAAGAAAATAAGCCCGGTTTCTCGTAATAAATTTTTGGTTTGTCAACGAAGCAACCGCGCAGAAACCGGGTTCTCACATCCCCTGTGTAATTCCTGTAATTGTCAACAGTCAAAAGCCAGCAGGCATTAACTGTTAGTTCTTGGCTAACGGCTAACAACTAATGACTGATGACTCCGGACTAACTAGCAGACCCCTTCATAATATAATAAACAAATTAAACCGAAACTGGGCTGACTAGCCTGCCTGCAAGCAGATAAGTATTCATATCGCCCTTGCCTTTGATGTGGATAATTCCTCTGTCTTCAAACAGATACTTATTTCTCAAGATATCGTAAGTTGATTGTGTGACTTGAATCGCGCCGGCAATTCCGTGGGATTCCATGCGGGCTGCTGTATTGACGGCATCGCCCCAGAGGTCGTAAATAAATTTTTTAGTGCCAATAACCCCCGCAATAGCCGGCCCGGTATTGATGCCGATGCGAATGTTAATTCCTGCATGATGTTTGGCATTAAATTTTGCTAATTCCTCCTGCATATCTAAAGCCATTTCCGCAATGCTTTCGGCGTGGTTGGTGCTGGGATTTGGCAAACCTCCCACTACCATGTAAGCATCTCCAATTGTTTTGATTTTTTCCAAGCCGTACTTTTCCGTTAAGCTATCGAAGGCTGAAAAAATTTCGTTTAGAAACTTGAGCAGTTCTTCGGGAGATATTTGTGCTGAAAGCACGGTAAAGCCTACGATATCTGCAAACAAAATCGTGACTTCTGCGAAGCCGTCAGCAATACTGCTTTGACCGTCTTTTAACTTGGTAGCAATGGATTGGGGTAAAATATTGAGCAGCAGGCGATCGCTCTTTTCCTGTTCTTTTACCAATTCTACATTAGTTTCTTGCAATTGTGCCGTGCGTTCCCAGACGCGGTGTTCTAATTGTTTAGCATTTTGGCGCAACCTGCTGATAGATACAGTTAAGCCTGTAACTCCTAAAACGGAAAGTCCTACTAACAGTAAAAACAGGTTTTTAAGTTCACTTTGAGTATGTTGAGTGATGGTATCGAGAGGTTGAGTAATTTCTAATATCCCCCGCACATCTCCCACTTTCCAATCAGTTTTAGGACTGTCACGGTGACTATTGTGACAGTTCACGCAGCTAGAACTTAGAATATCTGCCTCGGCATATCGAAAGGCGGGTTTGCCGCGAACATCATCAACGCGGAAAAATTTTTCTGTCGGATTTTGCGTCAAATAGGTAATAGCTTGCTGTTCAAACTCGTCTCGGGCTCCGCCTTCTTTTTGTCGCCAGGGAAACGGGTAGTTGCTATAGAGACGAAGTGATACTTCGGGATTTTTTTTTGTGATATTGTTGCCTAGTTCTATTAAGAAACTGGCTGGTACGGGAACTGTTACTTTTGTCGGGTTGTAGTCGTGGGTAAAGTTAATTGCTTCAGCGGTGTTTAGAGGACTAACAACATTGGAACTGTAAAGGGTGCGGGCTTCTTTAACAGCTTGGGCATAGAGGGTGGCATTTTGGAGGGCTTGCGATTCGATTAGAGTGGAGGAAAGACGAGACATATTTGCCATCGCTACTCCTACACCTACACAAAATAAAATTGTCACCGCAAGGAGAATGCGCTTATAAATTAATTGGCTGATGGCAGCCCGACTGCGAGAAATCAACTGGCGCATGGTATCCTCAAGCCTGAGGTTTAATCTCTATTTCAATTTATGCACTACTAACATAACACTGCTTGTTCAGACTATTTTGCTGGCGTCCGGGGTAAACCAAGACTCTCTGGGTGCAACGGAGGGTTAATTATGGTTTACCGCGAGTGTTTCGCTTATCCGTAAGAATACCCATAACTTTATAGGGATATTCTGTTGAGTGAAGTACAGATGCTCGGTTAAGGACACCGCAGTGCCCTGTCCCTACTTCACGCACTTTTTGCTTTATCTCGGTTAGGATAGCAATTGTAGTCTATGGTTGGCGCTCGTGAATTCTGACTCTACTGTCTCACCTACTAACAAGGAAATTTTTCCGGGAGAAGTTTTCGTCAATACTGCTGATTTTGATACGGGCATTCGGCGACTTTTACCTAAATATGACGAAATGCTGGATGTAGTAGCAGGCTGCATTGCTAACACAAACCACCGCATTTTAGAACTCGGCTGCGGTACGGGGGAACTCACTTTAAAAGTTCTCAAACGCTACCCATCTGCGGAAATAGTGGCTGTCGATTACTCGCCGCGAATGCTTGATTTTGCCCGCGCCAAAATAGAGTCGGCAGGATACGCAGCCCGGTGGACTGGCATAGAAATGGATTTTGGAGAATGGGCGAACAATCCAAATTTATCAGGCTTGGGCGATAAATTCAATGCTTGCATTTCATCTCTGGCAATTCATCATCTTGAGGATGAGGTGAAGTTGAAATTGTTTGAACGCATTGGCGAAAGTCTAAATGCTGGCGGCTGTTTTTGGAATGCCGATCCTATTTTAGCAGAATCAGCAGCAATGAAAGATATTTATCAAGCGGCGCGAGAAGATTGGGCGCTAAATCAGGGGGAAACCTTAGCACAAATTCGCGCAAATGTGGGAACGAGTGTCTCTTACGGGTATTCTAATCCCGATCGCCTAGCTACACTTTCGGCACATTTGGAAATGCTGGTAAAAGCTGGATTTGAGACTGTTGCAGTTCCTTGGAAATACTACGGGATGGCGGTGTTTGGGGGATTTGTTAATTGAAAAAAGCAGTCCTGGACGCAAAACTTCTATATGTAGGGTGCGCCTCGGCACACCTTAGTACTTAAAGAAAGATTGCAGTTAGTATTTTATGTTAGTAAGTTCGCTTATATAAAATATATAATACTGCCAACATGGAGAAAACAAAATGACTGCAACTGCGATTCAAAGTATTGACTGGGATGCTTTTTCTTCGGAACTCTCGGGAATCGAAATAATTAGCGATCGCGCGCAAGTTGTCAAGCTATCTCAAGACTATTATCACTTCAGTCCAGTTTTGCAACCTCTCTTAAGTGATAAAACAGGAGATTTAGTAGTTCGTCCCGCCAGCGAAGCCGAAGTTTTGCGAATTGCAGCAGCCTGCGTCAAATCCAAAATTCCGCTAACTGTCAGAGGTGCAGGAACGGGCAATTACGGGCAGTGCATTCCCCTCAACGGCGGCGTCATTTTAGATACCAGCAAAATGCACAGTATCCGCTGGATAAAACCGGGTTTAGCTTGCGTAGAACCGGGGGTGAAAATGTCGGTTTTCGACAAACAAGCGCGAGAAACTGGTTGGGAATTGCGGATGGTTCCCTCAACCTATCGCACCGCAACGATTGGGGGATTTATCGGCGGCGGTAGCGGGGGAATTGGTTCGATAACTTACGGGCAATTGCGCGATCGGGGAAATCTTCATGCCGTTCGAGTCGTTACAATGGAAGACGAACCCCGCGTCATCGAATTGCGCGGCGATGAAGTGCAAAAAGTCAATCACGCTTACGGCACAAATGGGATTATTACTGAGTTAGAAATTCCCCTCGCCCCTGCTTATCCTTGGGCGGAAATCATCGTCGCTTTTGACGATTTTATGACAGCGGCAAACTTCGGTAAAGCTTTGGGCGATGCTGACGGAATTATCAAAAAACTAATTTGTGTTTGTGCTTGGCCGATTCCTGCTTATTTTGCTGCTTTCCGCGAGGACATTCCTGAAGGTAAGCACTGCGCTTTGTTAATGGTAGCTGAATCTTGTCTGGAACCGCTGCAAGATTTGGTGCGCGAATATGGCGGCACAATTTGCTATCAAAAAAACGCGCAGGCAGCTAGCAAAGGTGCTGCAATTGCTGAATTTACTTGGAATCATACAACTCTGCACGCTCGCAGCGCTGACCCGTCTCTGACTTATTTGCAGACGATTTTTCCCCCAGATCGAGGTTTGAAATTGATTGAGGAACTGTACAATTATTATGGGGATGAGGTGATGATGCACTTGGAGTTTTTGCGGATTAATGGCAGGGCGATCGCGGCTGCTTTGCAAATAGTTCGCTACACTACCGAATCACGGCTCAATGAAATTATTCGCTATCACGAAGACCAAGGCGCACTGATTGCTAATCCTCACACTTATATATTGGAAGATGGAGGGATGAAAAGTATTAATGTAGAACAGTTGCAGTTTAAAGAGTTGGTAGATCCTTACGGTTTGCTTAATCCGGGTAAAATGCGGGCGTGGTTGGAACGGGATTAAGGGCGATGATTTTTAGATAAGATTCGCATCTTGAAATCGCTGCTAGACAAACGAAGTCCGCCTAAGCGCTGGCTTCGCTCACGCGGACTGAGAAATAAGCAAACAGCAGTTGTAAATTTAAGGGACGGGGGCGGTAATTTCTGCTGGTGCGATCGCCCCTGGTGTAGGTACAGCTTGGTTTTCCAGTAATTGGCGCTGTTTGTTGCGAAATTCTGCGGCCGCATCGTTCAAATTTTGGCGCTGTTCGGTATTAAATTCTTCCATGCTGCGGCCGCCTCCCAATTTGGATCTGTGAATTAAATCAAATATTGCGCTTCCGCTGCTGCCGCCGGAAAATGGGTCGGTATTGTCTTGAGTTTGAAAGTCTTGCAGCGGTTGGGCATTATTTAAACCGCTGGCTTGAGCGAAGCTTGCTTGAGGCGAGAACAGAGCACAGGATGCGATCGCGCTTGCAGCAATCCCAATCATCCATTTGCCCGATTTAGAAGTTTTGGTGTTCATAATTTATTAGTTGAATCTTCAAAAAAACAATTCTATCTAAACAATATTCTGACTTGCGACTAAATATTATATTACTTCGCTGGGGCTAAGGACACGGCAATGCCGTGTCCCTACAATTGACGGTGCAGGTTAAACGATCGCCTGCAGATTTGCTGCGATCGCCCTAAGCAAACCTGCGTCTCAGCAGGGGTTGAATGCTCAGCAGCGCCACCAAATCAAACGCCAGCAGCACTAATAGCGCTCCTCCAAAGGTAACATTACCCCAAGGAGCGTGCATCACGACACTGGCTAGCGACCAATCGCTGTGCAGGTACAGGTAGCGGATGGGTTCGATCGCGTAACTCAGAGGATTGAGAGTCACCACAACTTGCAGCCACTCTGGCATAAATGACAGCGGCGCGAGCGCTGTGCTGGCAAATAACAGCGGCAGGTTAGTAACAAAAATTACCGCAATTAATTCTACGTGACCGGGCAGAGCGAAGGCTAAACCCAGACTCAAGCCGGTGACGCCCAAAACTAATAGTAGGACAATTAGGGCGATCGCCCCCAGTCCGGCAATTCCGGGGAATCCCGCGCCCAAAAAGGCTCCCGCTGTAACGATTGTGCCGGTTTGGATAAAGCTGAGGGTGACGATAAAAATAGCCGAAGCCAGGACGATCGAAAATCTGGAAGCCAGCGGCGCGACTAATAAGCGGTTGAGAAATCCGAACTCGCGATCGAACATAATCGGCAAACCAGCATTCAGCGCCCCGGCAAAGGCAGTAAAAACGATCACGCCAGCGCCGAGAAATTGCCCGTAATTCTGGCTTTCGCCGAACAAGCCTGCGGGTGCATTTTCAAACAGAGCTCCGAACAAAACCAACCACATCAGCGGCTGAATAATGCCTGCAACTAGCGTCGAGGGGCGGCGCTGCAATTGAATAAACAGGCGCTTGGTTAAGGCGAGTGTTTCTTGGATGAAGTCGCCCAGCAGGGAACTGGAAGTGTCAGCGGATGCCGTGGAGAGTGGCCGCTGCTGGTTGAGGTTGTTGGGGGATGTAACAGTACCGCTCATAATTGCTTGTTGTTGATTTTGACTGTTGTGATTATGTTTACAGGAAATATGTTGAAAGCGATTTTGGCAGGATGCTTTGATTATAGGCTATTTGGAGTTGAGAGGGCGGGGTAGCTGCTGCTATTGCTGTTCATCGAGTAGCTGGGATGAAAGGATAAGATTGTGGTAACATTGGTGAACGCTACATATTAATAATTTTGTTTAGGAACTCTTAACAATATTTGAGGATAAATTAATGTCATAAAGTGCGATGGCTACTTTGGTCACAATCATGGAATCTTTGCCTAAAACTGTGAAAAATATAATTTTTAAACACCTGCAATAATTCATTGGCAAATTTAATATTACTTACTGTTTATTTGAATCCCGACAGTAAGTTATAAATTCCGGCTGAGATTGAAAGTCAACTGAAGCCAGGGGATAGATATACAGTTACTGTTACAGCAGATAGCACTGTTTTTCAGAAGCTAAAAGCAGGTTTTGATTGGGAGGAGTTGCGGCGACGTAGAGACTCATTAGCACCCGATCCCAATCCGATGACAATCGATAAAATTTGTGAACTTGTCCGGGAAGTTAGTTCGTTGTGAAAAAAATTATGAAGGAGAGTCACAGCTATGAAACTCGATAATAATTGAAAAATAAACTCTTATGCCAATTGGGCAGTATGTTATATAAAACAGTCCTGGATGCAACATCACCACAGACGGGCTACCACAGGGGATTGCCCCTACCAAACAGTATATAGAGGCTTTGCGTAAGTCCTATAATTGTCATCCTGAACGAGAGTGTTGCGATCTTCGTGAAGGGCTGCTCTGATAATGAAAATTTACCGTATTACAAGGACACGGCACTGCCGTGTCCTTACAGATGCCGCTTTTCACCAGTTGGTATAATTTAAGACCGCATCGCCTGTTTTTGCTCGGCCTTCAAATCGCGGTTGCTAGCAGCAGCCAACTCCGCATCCAACAGCGTCTTACCAGTCGCAGCCAAATACACATCATCCAAACTCGGCCGAGATTGAGCAATCCCAAAAGTAGGAAGTCCCGCATCTTTCAAAGCTTGCTGAATTGTCACCAGCGCATCGCTTTGCGGTGTTACTACTAAATTCAGAGAATTGCCTTGAGCAGCGTTGACAATTACTTCCTGCACAAAAGGCAGAGATTGCATCAGATTTTTAGCTTTTTCGGCTTCTTCGATCGGCGAAAACTCCCGGATGCGCAGAGTCACCCGATCGCCCCCAACCCGATTTTTCAACTCTTCTGGCGTCCCCTCAGCAATCACCGTACCCTTGTCAATAATCGCCACGCGATCGGCCAAAGCATCCACTTCTTCGAGATAGTGACTGGTAATCAAAACCGTCGTACCTTCCTCCCGCAAGCGGCGCAGGAAATCCCACACTACCACCCGGCTTTCAATATCGAGCCCGACAGTCGGTTCGTCTAACACCAAAACATCCGGCTGGTGAAGCAACCCAGCAGCTAAGTCGAGGCGTTTGCGGATACCGCCGGAATAAGTGCCCGTCTTTTTATTTTCCCACTCCTCCAAACCGAGGAGTTTCACCATTTTGTCAATCCGCCCTTTAATCGTAGGGCGCGGCAAATGGTAAAGCGCTGCTTGCAGTTGCAGGAGTTCCCGCCCCGTCAGCACCTTATCAAGAGCCACTTCTTGGGCGACGTAGCCTAGTCTTTGTCTGGCAATTCTCGGCTGGCTGACAGCAGAAATGCCAGACACTTCAATGCGTCCGCTATCGGGCGCACTCAAAGTACAAAGTACCCGCAGGGTTGTGGTTTTGCCTGCACCGTTGGGGCCTAGCAAACCAAATATTTCCCCCGGTTCTACCTTGAAGGAAACATCTTTAACGGCTTCTACAGTGCCGTAGCGTTTCTGAAGATTTTCAATTAAAACGGCGGGAGCCATATATTTTGGGGATGAACTGGTTGTTAATATTTTGACACTTCTGAGCTCAAATTACCGGAATGGTCGATCGACCAATGCGACTCGGTGTGCTTGTAACGATCGCACAATCCTCCTCAACCGGAAACTGCTTATAGTTTTGATTCTTAATACCCGTTTAAAAAATATCAACTTTATACCGCTTCCCAACCCTGATATTCATCAGTATTTCCCAAACTCAAAACTCAAAACTAAAATCCCCAAAATTATGAGTTTTGAGTTAATTATAACTTCTCAGTTAGTAACTCAAAACTCACAAGTTTCCAACAAGTAGAGATGCACCCGAAACCTGTTATTTTATAATTATCTCTACCTCTAGGCTGATTTGTAGCGCGATTTTGATAATTAACACATCTGTCAAACTCATCAAAGTTTCGAGCTAAGTATTAAACACGGAAAACTTCCCTAGGTGGCAAGTTCTACTTTTAACTCCCCTAAAGGGAGTTGGCTGCCGCGTCTTTAATCGATAATTTTTACCCAACCGCGGCGCACGTTGTACAGTAGTCGGTTGATGATGGCATACTCATCATCATTCAGTGTTCTTTCTAAGAGTGCGGATCTGAGCTGTCTCCGGTCGTGGCGAGTCACGACGCTGGAGAACATGACCTGACCAAATAACTCTTCGAGTGTCATTTGGGAGACTGACATGATAAACCTCCTAGTTGATTGAGACCGATAAAATTTTCACAGGCTTGTTGTACTTGTATTATGCACTCTGGGAGCGACTCGAAAGGCGATCGAAAACATTGACACGGTGTGATATTTCCGCTAAAAATCTGTGACCGAGACTTTGATGGTCAGTGACTTGGATCTCTTAAATTTGTGATGCTTGTCACTGAAGTCAGAAGTCAGAAGGAAGAGGGAAAAAAGCCCTTGCAGCGCGTTCGCCAAATAATCGCTTCGCTTCTCGCCCTCAAAAGCTCTCCACCCCCTCCTCATGGCTTCTCAACCTCATTTTCCCCTATGCCAATTTTCCAGCTAATTGAGGCATCGGTCAATAGTCGCGACAACCGACTCGGCCAACTCTTTCAGCGCGTAACCCCCCTCCAAACCAAAGGCGATGCGGCGGGTGATTTGCAGGCAGTATCCGGTGAAAGTACCGTAATCTGACGGAGCCAGAGTCATGCTCGCCAGCGGATCGGACGCAGTAGCGTCATAACCGGCGCTGACAATCAACAAATCCGGTTCAAATTTTGACAAAAACGGCACTACAAGAGATTCAAAGGCGCTCAGGTATTCAGCTATGCCGCCGCCCGGATACAGGGGAATGTTCAGCACATTGTCGTAGGCCCCGCGCTCCTCGGCATCTCCCGTTCCCGGATAGCACGGAGATTGGTGCAGGGAACAGTAGGCAATTTGCCGGCAGTTTTCCACCAAAGATTGAGTGCCGTTGCCGTGGTGCACGTCCCAGTCGAGGACGGCGACGCGGTTGATTCCCGGCTGTTCCAGCGCGTAGTGAGCGGCGATCGCAGCGTTGGAAAACAAGCAAAAACCCATCGCGCGGGCGTTTTCGGCGTGGTGTCCCGGCGGCCTGGCCAGCACAAAAGCCGGTTCCCCCGCAGCCAGCACTCGATCGACCCCATCGAGCCAAGCACTCGCCGCTAGCAGCGCTACGTCGTAACTTTCAGCAGAAATCGGCGTATCGCCGTCGAGGTAGCCGCCTCCCCGATGAGCCAAATGTTCGACTTCTTTGATGTATCTTTGCGCGTGAACTTTTTTGAGAGCCGAGAACAGTGCTTGTTCGCGCTGCGCCACTGGGGTAGGCAGTTGCCACTCAATTTGATCCGCCCAGGGAGCAGCTTTTAGAGCGTTGGCGATCGCCGTTAAACGTTCTGGTCGCTCTGGGTGAAGCATTCCAGTCTTGTGCAGCAAGAAATCGTCGGAGTAGATGACGGGTAGCATCAGCAGATTTTAGAGTTTATCTTTTAGATTTTAGATTTTCTGTTTGCTTCAATTCGGCATTCGGCTTTGTGAAATTAAAATTTCGATCCGGCAACCATTTTAATTTCTTATAGGGCAGTCAAAACAACTCACGAAAGCATGAAAGCCTTCAGCCTAAAAAAACCTTTCTAGCTTTTGCCAACTGCTGACCAAATCACCAACTGACAAATTATCAATTGTCCTTGTTTCGTCCCTTAATTTTTCTGGCAACTTTCCCATAAAGTCAAAGGCAAATTGTGATATAATTTCAGGAGTAATTTGCAATATTTGGCAGCTCTACTGAATCCAAACCGATTTTATCGCATTTTTGAGATTTATAGCGGTCAAATTTAAATTTTTAACGGAGTTTTTCAACCTATGAGCACCTCTGAGTCGCGGATAATCCCGACGGATCTGGGTAATGAGATGTCCCGATCGTACTTGGAATACGCCATGAGCGTAATTGTCGGTCGGGCGCTACCAGATGCCAGGGACGGTCTCAAGCCCGTTCACCGACGCATTCTCTACGCCATGAACGAATTGGGCTTGACTCCCGATAGACCTTTCCGCAAATGCGCCCGCGTCGTGGGGGAGGTGCTGGGCAAGTATCACCCGCACGGAGATACAGCGGTTTACGACGCCCTGGTGCGGATGGCTCAGGATTTCTCCATGCGGGAACGCCTGATCAACGGTCACGGCAACTTCGGCTCCGTTGACAACGACCCGCCCGCTGCAATGCGTTACACCGAGTGTCGCCTGACAGCTCTCACTAGCGACTCCATGCTGCGCGACATCGACTCGGAAACAGTTGATTTCGGCGACAACTTCGACGGTTCCCAGCAAGAACCCCTCGTACTCCCGGCACGCATTCCCCAAATTTTGCTCAACGGTTCCTCCGGGATTGCTGTGGGGATGGCAACCAACATTCCGCCGCACAATTTAGGCGAAATAATTGACGGTTTAGTAGCACTAATTCACAATCCAGCAATTACCGACCTGGAATTGATGCAGTACATCCCCGGCCCGGACTTTCCCACCGGAGGGCAAATTCTCGGCAGAGGCGGCATTCGCGATGCTTACACCACCGGGCGCGGTTCGATTACAATGCGCGGAGTCGCGGGCATTGAAACCATCGAACATCCCGGCCGCCCCGACAAAGAAGCAATTATTATCACCGAATTGCCTTACCAAACAAACAAGGCAGCGCTAATTGAGAAAATTGCCGAACTTGTCAACGACAAAAGATTAGATGGAATTTCCGACATTCGCGACGAAAGCGACAGAGACGGAATGCGCATCGTGATCGAACTTAAGCGCGACGCCTATCCCCGCGTCGTACTCAACAACCTCTACAAACAAACACCCCTCCAAGCCAACTTTGGAGCCAATATGTTAGCGCTAGTAAACGGGGAACCCCAACTACTTACGCTCTCGCAATTCCTCAATGTCTTCCTAGACTTCCGCATTGAGACAATTACTCGCCGGACTCAATACGAACTCCGCAAAGCAGAAGAACGCGACCACCTTCTGCAAGGCTTATTAATTGCCCTAGACAACTTAGATGCAATTATTCACCTAATTCGCGCCGCTGCCGACTCCGCAGCAGCAAAACAAGAATTGATGGATAATTACGGTCTTTCCGAACAGCAATCCGACGCAATTCTGCAAATGCAGCTCCGGCGTTTGACAGCATTAGAAGCGCAAAAAATTCAGCAAGAACACGAAGAATTGCGAGCTAAAATCGCCGATTTGGAAGATATCTTAGCGCGCCGGGAACGCATCTTAGAAATCGCCGAATTTGAAGCAGTCGAAATCCAAACCAAAATCGCCACTCCTAGGCGCAGCGTCATCGAACACGCCGAAGGAGAAATCGATGAAAGAGATTTAATTGCCAACGAACAAGCAATTATTCTGATCACAGAGCAAGGCTACATCAAGCGGATGCCTGTGAGCACTTTCGAGGCCCAAAGTCGCGCTACTCGCGGCAAAGCAGGCGCGAAAATGAAAGAAGACGACGGAGTAGAACATTTCCTTTCCTGCTGCGATCATGACAGCGTTTTGTTCTTCAGCGACAGGGGCGTAGTTTACTCTGTCAAAGCTTATCAAATTCCCATCTGTTCCCGGACGGCCCGCGGCACTCCCGTGGTGCAACTGCTGCCGATTCCTATAGAAGAAAAAATCACTTCTATGGTGTCAGTCACAGAATTCACGAGCGAAGAATACTTGGTAATGTTGACTCGCGGCGGCTACATCAAGAAAACCGCACTTTCAGCTTTTGGCAACATCCGCACTAATGGATTAATCGCGATTTCTCTAGAAGAAGGCGACCAACTGCGCTGGGTGCGGAGAGCAAAAGTTGGCGACAGCATCATCATCGGTACGCGCCAAGGCATGGCAATTCATTTCCGCACCAATCACGAACAGTTGCGCCCAGTCGGCCGCGCGACGCGGGGTGTAAAATCAATGAAATTGCGATCGGGCGATGAGTTGATCAGCATGGATATATTGCCGAGTTCAATTGTTGCCGAAATTGCTGAATTGGAAACTGAAGACTCGGAATTTGAGGGAGCTAATATTGCTTTATTAGAAACTGAAGACTCGGAATTTGAAGGAGCAGAAATTGTTGAATTGGAAACTGAAGATGCGGAATTGGAAGACGAAGAATTAGAACTGCAAGCCGAGGAAATTGAAGGCGAAGATGCCGAAGAAATTTCGACAGTTAGCAGCGAAGTTCCTTCGGTGTTGGTAATCACCACCAACGGCTACGGCAAGCGGGTTCCAGTTTCTCAATTCCGACTGCAAAGACGGGCGGGCAAGGGATTGACTGCTACTAAATTCAAGTCAAAAAAGGGTAAGGATCAGGTAGCTGCGCTGCGAATTGTCAACGAAGATGACGAGTTGATGATCATTACCAACCGAGGTATTATTATCCGTCAGGCTGTGAGTGCAATTTCTACTCAATCGCGCACAGCAACGGGTGTGCGGGTGCAGCGGTTGGACGAGGATGATTCGATCGTAGCTGTGGCTTTAGTGCCGCCTGCTGGTGAAGAATCGGCCGAAGAATCGGAATCTGAGGCAGTGGCAGAATAGTCAGAGGTTAATAGTTTGTAGGGTGCGCACAGCGCACCTTACTGCTGAATGGTAAAAATGCGATCTTCTATTCCCGGTTTCTGCCTCCAAGACGGGTCAACATTTAATACTAATTGTGAAAAAATATCTGTAGGGACACGGCATTGCCGTGTCCGGCGCTTGAATCGTTGACAATCGATCCGATAATTGCTATAGCATAATAGAAGCAAAAAGTTAATAGCAAAATTCTGTAAAAATGCCTTATTTAACAGCAGCAAACGACATCAAAGCACTCATCGCTAAATTTGCCCAAGCTAAAATCCTGTGGGTTGATACAGAAATAGCAGACTATAAATCCAACCCCAGATTATCTCTGATTCAGGTGTTAGCTGACTCCACAGATTCCACGGGAGATGCAACTTTTCTATTAGATGTCTTGGATAAACCAGAATTGGCAAAAGATTTCATCAACCAAATCATGATAAATCCAGATATTGAAAAAATCTTGCACAACGCCAGCTATGACATCAGATTTCTGGGCAATGACGAGGCTCAAAATGTCACTTGCACATTAAAAATGGCGAGAAAGATTCCAGCTTACATCCTGCCATTACCCAACCGACAGCTCAAAACCTTAATAGAAACACTTTGCGGCATTGCTTATGTAGATAAAACAGAACAAAGTGGCGATTGGGCAAAGCGTCCTCTGACCCAGAATCAGCTAGAATATGCCAAGATGGACGCGGTTTATTTAGCTGGAGTGCATCGTCGCCTGCTAGAAATCCTTGCCCAATGTTACCCCGAACCCGCAACGGAAAACTTGACAGCATTGGGCGAAAAATATCAGGAAATAGAATCTCAGTGGAAGCCGCTAGATTCAGAAATTGCTGAACTCAAAGAACGATTTAAAGCAGGGATGATGGCCCAAAAGCTCAAAGACAGTTCTTATTTTGAGCTTTCCAGTTCGGTAACGATGAAAGTTGATTTTATGACGCTGGCCAGACTGACGCAAACTGAGGGAATTGAGTTGAGTTTTCCGGTAACGCTGACGAAAGAAATTCAAAAACAGTTAGGCCAACTCATCGCTCATCCATCTTTGAAAGTTGAGGATATTGCGAGTTTGCGGTTAAATTCAAATGTACAGCAACGGCGGAAATCTACTAAGAAAATTGCGCCGGAACCGGAGAGTGAGGATTTAACAGTGCTGGGCAAAAGGTATCAAGAAATTTTGCCTGAATGGAAGCTGTTGGATTCTGAAGTTGAGCATCTGAAAGAGCGGATTAAAAAAGCAATGTTGGTGCAAAATAAGGAAAATACTCCCGATTTTAAGTTATCCAGTTCCTCTATTTTAAAGGTAGATTTTGCTAGCTTGGCAAAACTTGCGCTATCTGTGGGAGTTGAGTTAGATTTTATGGTGACGCTGACTCAATACATCCAAAAGCGGTTGGGGGAAGCGATTAACAAAATTGATGTGCAAATTGAGTATATTACCAGTTGGCGGATGGCCGCTAAGACTGTGGAAGATGAAGATGAGGAAATTCCGTTTTAAATAGAGGGTGGGTACGGGGGTACCGCCCTTACAGTATAAACGAATCGCGTTTCATTTTTGCTGTGTGTACCGCGACTAAGCTTGTTCTTCCAAATACTCTGCAACTGCTTGCAAATCTTCCAATCCTCGGTTTAAGCGGTTGATCATAGCTTCCCCAATCTCAGTATCAAAATTGAGTTTAGGATTTTGCAAAGCTAACTCTTGAATTGCCTCTAGCCATAGTGCAAGCGGTACATGACGAACAGCTTCCCGTAACCCCATATTTGCCAATACTGCAAGATAAAAACCTGTCAAGTCTTGCCCTCCATAGCCATAGAAACCATGCCGCAGTTCTAGCTTTTCGGGGGTGTAGGCTGCATATTGATCGAAAGTGATCGGTGTGCGATCGAGTTTGGGTTGTGGGAGTGGTGGTGTATCCATATTTTTTGACCTAATTTGTTACTATCGGCTGCGCCTTTGCGGTTAATTTCAATCACCCATATTTAACCAAGGTGGGCTTTTGCCCACCCTAATTCCTACTTCCCTACCGTGAAATACTCATTCTTAGCATACACGCTAATAATGCAGTCTCCGACTTCAAAAAACATCCCCTCTTGCTCATCTTTAGAAAATTGCAAATTGCCGTATTTAGAATTAATTTCCTCAGCACTCGCCGCTTTTGCCTCCATTTCATCTGGGATAAGTCCGGTAGAACCGATATAGAAAACCAGCGGTGAAACTTTTTCCCTGTACACTTTTTCAGCATAAGCTTCCAGTCGCTCGTTGGCATTAGCTAAAGCAGCGACAAACTCCTCTCGCTTGACATCTTCTCCCTGCCATTTCGCTTGCAAAAGGCGCAGCAAACTATCGGCACCAACTTTGGCTAAAGTAGCGCTAACAATTCCGTTATCCTCCAACCCCAAAAACTCATCGAAAATCAGTTTCATCAAGTCGTCAACTTTGGTGACTTTTGTTCGGGATGACAGCGTTTTGTGTGCGAAGACAACAGGCTCATCTAAGGTGATGTCAAATGTCGGTTTCGCTAGCTTTTCGCCCGTGTTTTTGTGGTAAACTTCATAAAGGCGATCGAGAAATTTGTTGGCAGAGTGCAATTTGCCGAAGTTGAGGATATTTTTGCTGCCGATGTCGATTTTGTAGCTGACTCGCGAATCTACTGAACCGTTGGCGATCGCACTTTTTAAATCTGTGTATTCCGTCGTCGTCGGAAAGTTGATGTAAAGGCTTTTTGACAGATAATGCTGTTTCAATTCTTCCAATTGTTCCGCTGTGTAAGCCTCGGATTCCTCCTTCAAATGAGCCGAGAGAATGCTAGAGAGAATTTTGATTTCTGCGAGTTCCTCAAACACTCCGTCAAGGCTGCCGTAACGCCCGTCAAAAGGCACTAGCGGCAAAGTGTCTAACTTTATATCGTACTCTGAACGGAAGTCAAATTCTTGCACAGGCGAACCGTCTTTTTCCAGGACACCGCATTTTTTGAGCAAATCAAACACTGGTTTGCTGCTGATTTTTGTTTGCAGCGACTTAATATTAACTTCGCCGTCGCTGACAATGGTATAATTGTTGAAAGTATTGAGGTCTGTAACTAAAATTCCCGCCACTTCTGCGATTAAAGTTCCATCCTCAACTTTTACCAGCTTAGCTTTTCGGGTAATCAGCATATTGATGGTAGCGGTATTTTGATTGATGGCAAATGAACCCATTTGCACGTATTCGCCACTATCCAAAAATTCAGTTTTCAGCCAAGGATTGACAAGGTTGCCGTTTTCGTCTCGCTTTCCTTCAATTCGCTTCAAACCCTTTCGCTGATAATTTTCTTGCAAGTGTTTCAAGTTGATGATGATGCTGTTGCTGTTTTCCTCCAATATCTTGATTAACTCCAGCAGGGAAATTTTATCGCTGACTTTTACCCGATCGCCAATTTCATGATTTTTCAACACCTCAGGCGCAAAAACAGCCTGTTCCAAATCTTCCGTAAACTCCGCTATTTGGGCATTTGTCAAAGCTTTAGCGTGTTTTTCCGTCAAAGTAGCGTCGAAGGTACTCGCCAGCGCATACTTAGCCGTATTTAAATTGCCGTCAGCGAGGTTAGCTTTCGCAAAAGCAAATACCGACTCATCAGTTTGAGCAACGGGAACATCTAGTTTGTCATACTCATCCTTGGCGACTTTCTGATATTTGTAAAACAGTCCCCGATCGTCTGCTTTCAGCCCGCAGATTTTCAGCGTGCTCGATGAACCGTTGATTTTCTTGCCACTTTTGGAAACAAAAACTTGATAATCATATTCCTTAATTAACGGTTCTTCCAGCGCTGGTGCAACGGAACTGCCTAACAGTTTTGTGCTGTCGTAAAGAGCATCATAAACCATTTTGACTTCGCCAGCGCGGATGCAATTTCCCGATAATGTGTTGGCGATTTTGGAGAGCAGTTTGAAGTCAGCATAGGCATAGGATATCGTGTTGGCAAACACATCCATTTCTTTTAGTTCTTCGCAAATTTTCTCTAGTTTTGCAGCTTCCGAATTGGCACTGGGGTCATTTGCATAGCCGTCTGTGTGCAAATTTATCGCTGTCATTTCTCCCGCTTTAACCAGAGATTTAGCGAGTTGCATCGACTGCGATATGCAGGTAAAGCCAGCCGTGTGGATTTTTTGAATTTCTTTGATGTATTGAGAGTCAAACTTCAGCACTTCTTGAATAGGAATTCGCTGGAAGTGACAAATTACGTCCCCCTTATCAGCATAGGAAATCAGGCTGACAATTAGCTGGTAATTGTTGTATTCGTCTAGGGTCAAAAGCTTGATTAGGGTTTCTTTCAGCGGTTCTAAGTCATAATACATTGAGCCGGAACGGTCGATGATGATGATGCTGTGAGCGACGGATTTTTCAGGGATATCAGCGGGCTTTCTTTCTAAATTAATGCGATCGACTTGATAGAAAGCCTTTGCGTTTCCGGCAAAATTGTAGAGGGTAAACTTGGTGCGAGTAGTGGAGGCTGCTTGGCTGCTGGAACTTTTGACTTGAGATGATTGTTTTGCTTGCCGTGCCATAGTTTTCACCTATGTTGACTTATTCCTCAACTAAATTATGGCACGCGCTTCTGTTGGTGTCAAGGCCTGTCTGGAAAATTATCTGCGAAGCTGAATAACCATTAATATTTAGCCCTGCGGTGCAAGGGAAAACTGCGGCGGTAGGGTAAAGGTGGGCTTTTTTGGCAAAAGTAGTGGATCTGCGTAAATATTTAGTAAATATTTAGTCAATCATGCTTTATTTAGAAAATCCGCTGCTCAAACTTTATCTAAATCTGATCGGATGGGTGGCGTTGGGATTTTTTCTCGGCCGCCAGCTACCAAGAAGCTATTCTACATATTTAGCCAAGTTTCTTTTCTTCTTTGGCACGCCATTGAGCATTGTTGCTTTTATCCGCAGCGCCAATTTGTCGGGCGCTATTTGGATGGCGCCGCTGATAGCTTGGGCGGCAATTCTAGCAGGTGGAGGACTCGCTGGGATTTTGATAATTTTCGGTGTCGGCGAGGAACGTTTCAAGACTCTTAATCCGATCGCCCAAAATAGCCCGGAACACACTAGCGCTTGGAGTTTGCCCACTCAAGGCAGCTTCTTATTGGCAACGATGGTGGGTAATACGGGTTTTTTAGGCATTCCCGTCACCTTGTCCTTATTAGGCTCGGAACACTTTGCCTGGGCGTTGTTTTACGACTTGCTAGGCACTACTATGGGAATCAATATACTCGGAGTTGCTATTGCTTCTCACTGCGGTAAAAGCGATCGCCCTCAGAGTTGGTTAGGTCCGGTGCGGGCAATCTTTCAGAATCCGGCACTGTGGGCTTTTGGTCTAGGGTTTGTCTCGCGCAGCTTGCCGCTGTCGGCACAAATCGCAGAATTGTTAACAACAGGCGCTTGGACTGTAATTACTTTAGCTTTAATTACGATCGGGATGCAGTTAAGCAAGTTGAATTCCTTGCACAACCTCAAACCTGTTTTGGCTTGTCTGGCGATTAAAATGCTGTTAGTTCCCTTGGTAATTGGCACGGGATTAACGTTTTTGGGGATCGCGGGCGCGCCGCGGCTTGTGCTAGTGCTGCAAATGGCGATGCCTCCTGCTTTTGGTACTACGTTGTTGGCCGAAGCTTTCAATCTCGATCGCGAATTAGCCGTAACTGCGATCGGCCTCGGCTGCGTTAGTTTATTATTCACTATTCCCCTATGGATGAGGGTATTTGATTTTTAATAAAACTTAATAAGTTATCAGTTTAAAACGTTCCTTACTTCAGCGATCCCCATCACAAACATTGAGCGATCTATCTCATCTTGATTTCAAATAACAATCACGGGACTGGGAAACTGTATTGGCTTCTGCTAATGTGGAAATAGCCTGCAGAGGACGGGAAGAATAAAAGTATGGCAAGTATAAATTTTACATTGACAGGTTATCAAATTCTCGATCGCATTTACTCAGGAACTCGCACCCTAGTTTATCGAGCTTTCCGCACGGGCGACAAACAGCCGGTCGCCATCAAAGTCTTGCAGAACGAGTATCCCAGCTTCAGCGAACTGGTGCAATTTCGCAATCAGTACACGATCGCCAAAAACCTCAACTTGCCCGGAATCATCGAAACCTACAGCTTGGAAACCTACCAAAACAGCTATGCGCTGGTAATGGAAGACTTTGGGGGAATTTCTCTGAACGAATGGATGGAAAAAGGGGAAACAGGGCCGTCTCTGAGCGAGTTTTTGCCACTGGGAATCGACCTGAGCAATACATTAGATATACTCTATCGCCACCGGATAATTCACAAAGATATTAAACCAGCCAATATTTTAATTAATCCGCATACAAAACACGTCAAACTCATTGATTTTAGTATTGCATCCTTGCTGCCCAGGGAAACTCAAACCCTGAGGAATCCTAACGTGCTGGAAGGGACACTGGGCTATTTGTCTCCCGAACAAACGGGAAGGATGAATCGGGGGATTGACTACCGGACAGACTTTTACTCTTTGGGCGTGACTTTTTACGCATTGCTGGCGGGACAATTGCCGTTTCAATCCAACGATGCGATGGAATTGGTACACTGTCATATTGCCAAGCAACCGCCATCACTGCATGAAATCAATCCCGAAATCCCGCCGGTACTCTCGGAAATTGTCAGCAAATTAATGGCAAAGAATGCCGAAGACCGCTATCAGAGTGCGTTGGGACTGAAATTCGATTTAGAATTTTGTTTGAAGCAACTTGAAGAAAACGGTAAGATAGAGAGTTTTACGATCGCGCAGAGGGATGTGGGCGATCGCTTCCTCATACCCGAAAAACTCTACGGTCGCGAAACCGAAGTTGCCGAATTACTCTCCGCATTCGATCGAGTAGCAGGTTTTTCCCAGCAGCCATCAGAACAGGGTGGAGGCTGTGAGTTAATGTTAGTCGCGGGTTTTTCTGGGATTGGGAAAACTGCAATTGTCAATGAAGTTCACAAACCAATTGCCCGCCAGCGCGGCTATTTCATCAAAGGCAAATTCGACCAATTTAACCGCAACATTCCTTTCTCAGCTTTTGTCCAAGCATTTCGAGATTTAATGGGACAATTGTTGACCGCCAGTGACCAGCAGTTGAAAAATTGGCAAACTCAAATATTGCAAGCAGTGGGCGATAACGGACAAGTCATTATTGAAGTAATCCCAGAACTCGAAAAAATTATTGGGCCACAACCGCCCGCACTAGAATTATCAGGAACTGCGGCACAAAATCGGTTTGATTTGCTGTTTCAAAATTTTATTCGCGTGTTCACTAAACCAGAACATCCCCTGGTGATGTTTTTGGATGACTTGCAGTGGGCTGATTCCGCCTCGCTGCGGTTAATGCAACTGCTGCTTGCCGAGTCAGCAACCGGCTATTTATTAGTAATTGGTGCCTACCGAGATAATGAAGTGTTTGCAGCACATCCGTTGATGCTGACACTGGATGCAATGGCAAAAGCTGGGGCCACGGTGAATACTCTGACGCTGGAACCGTTGAGTTCAGAAAGTCTAAATCATTTGGTTGCTGATACGCTCAATTGCGATCGATCTTGGGCAAGACCTTTGGCTGATTTGGTGGCACAAAAAACCCAAGGAAATCCCTTTTTTGCAACGCAGTTTCTCAAAGCACTGCATCAGGACGGGCTGATTGAGTTTGACCGGGTTGCTGGTTATTGGCAGTGCGATATTGTGCGAGTTCGGGAGGCAGCGCTGACGGATGATGTGGTCGAGTTTATGGCGTTGCAGTTGCAAAAATTGCCGCCAGGGACTCAGAATGTGTTGAAGTTGGCTGCTTGTGTTGGGAATCAGTTTGATTTGGGGACTTTGGCAGTTGTCTCCCAGCAATTGGAAACGGAAACGGCGGCGGATTTGTGGAAGGCTTTGCAAGAGGGGTTAATCCTGCCTGAAAGTGAAGTCTACAAGTTTTATATGGGGCGAGAAAGACGGGAGGAGACCGAAAATTCGGAGGTGGTGAATTACAAGTTTTTGCACGATCGCGTTCAGCAAGCCGCCTATTCTTTAATTCCTCAACAAGAGCGATCGCGCGTTCACTATCAGATTGGACAATTGCTGAGCCAGCAAATTTCACCCGCAGCTATAGAAGAGCAAATTTTTTCAGTCGTCAATCAGTTGAATTATGGTATTGCGCTGATTGAAGACCAAACAGAACGCGACTATCTGGCACAACTCAACCTCACGGCTTGCCGCAAAGCCAGAGGCGCTACTGCTTATCAAGCTGCTCGCGAGTATGCTGCGATCGGGCTAAATTTGCTTGGAGAGAGCGCTTGGCAACGACAGTACGAGATGACCTTGAACTTGCACGACATAGCAGCCGAAGTGGCTTCACTCTGTGGTGATTTTGACCAGATGGATCGGTGGATTGACACTGTGATTCATCATACCAGAACTCCCCTAGAGCGAGTCAGCGTTTACATCGTCAAAATTCAGGCATTATCGTCCCAGAACAAGTTTTTAGAAGCAATTGCTATCGGTTTGTTGAGTCTCAAAGAATTAGGAGTTGAATTGCCCGATAGCCCTACATCAGAAGATATTCAGCAAGCAGTGCAGGAAGTTAATAGCTCGATCGGCGATCGACCGATTGAAGAGTTATTCTATCTGCCAGCGATGGTGGATGCCCAAAAGCTGGCCGCGATGCAAGTGGCGGCAAGTATGGCGTCAGTTTGTTATCCGGTTGGTTCGTCTTTGTTTCCACTGGTGACTGCCTTACAGGTAAATTTATCTATCCAATATGGCAACAGTCGTACTTCAGCTTATAGCTATAGTTTTTATGGGGTGATTCTCAACAACTTTCTACAAGATGTGACGGTAGCCGATCAGTTTGGCCGATTAGCTTATCGTCTTGCCAGTGGGGCGGATGCCAAAAATATTCGCTCTGCAAGTTGTGTTGTGATCGCAGCCTTGTTGTACCATCGCAAATCGCATTTGCGGGAGACCCTCCCCATTTTTCAGGCAGGCTATCAAGCCGGATTAGAAACAGGCAATCTAGAGTTTGTCGGGCATAATGGGCATGGATTTTGTCTAAATTCCTACTGGTGCGGTCAACCTTTGGCAGAACTTGAGCCCCAAATTCGGGCATACCGTCAGCAATTACTCGACCTCAACCAACTAACGACGGCAAATTATTGTTCGATTTATTGGGAAACAACGCTGTTTTTATTGGGTAATCCAAACAACTTGGAGATTTCCTTTGAACAGGAAGGCTATGAGGAGAAGCTGGGTTCTCAGTCGCTTGCCTCTAACGATTTTTACCGACTCTCCATGTTCTATCTGTACAGGCTGACGTTGAGATTCCTGCTGGGAGACATTGCTCGGGCCTCCGCAGATGTCGATCGAGCAAGACAGTATATAGCGGGATGTGCAGGAACTACTTCCGAAGCTGGTTTATATTTTTATGACTCACTCATAGCCCTTGCCACTCCTGAGTCCGAGACGGAGTTAGAAACTTCGTTGCAACGAGTTGAGGAAAATCAAAGGAAGTTGCAGCATTGGGCAGAACACGCCCCCATGAATTATTTGCATAAGTGGCAGTTGGTAGAAGCAGAGAAATACCGAGTTGCCAGACAGAGGGCAGAAGCTATTGAAATGTACGATCGGGCCATTTCTGGAGCGAAAGAAAACGAATACATCCAAGAAGAAGCTCTCGCTAACGAACTAGCAGCTAAATTCTACCTCGACTGGGGCAAAGAAAAAGTGGCGCAAGCTTATATGCAAGAAGCCTACTACTGTTATGCTCGCTGGGGTGCGAAAGCCAAAATCGATGACTTAGAAAAACGCTATCCCCAACTTCTTGCTCCCATATTGCAAGCAAGAGAAAATCGTTTTGGAATCAGCGAAACCCGCCTCCACACAATCAATAAATCGTCAGTTTTAAATCAAACCTGGCACACAAGTCTATCTAGCAGTAGCAGTATTTACGAAGCCCTCGATTTCGCGACTATTCTCAAAGCCTCCCAAACTTTATCGAGTGAAATTCAATTAGAAAAATTACTGGCTGCACTGATGTGTGTGGTGATGGAAAATGCCGGGGCAAAAAAAGCAGTTCTGCTGTTGCTTAAGGATGGGAACCTCGCGATCGAAGCTGTAGCCTCCTTCAATCAAGATGTCATCTCAATATCTGTACCGCTGTCAGCCAGCGACGAGTTTCCCCCTGCTGTGGTCAACTATGTTAAGCGGACTTGGAAAACTGTGGTTTTGGATAATGCAGCAGTACAAAGCGATTTTATGGCCGATCAGTATTTGATGCAGAAAAAGCCCAAAAGTGTGCTGTGCGCGCCCATTTTAAATCAGGGTAAATTAATCGGTTTGCTCTACCTAGAAAATAACTTGACTATTGGTGCATTTACAGAAGATCGCACTGAAGTCATCCAACTTTTGTGCGCCCAAGCGGCTATCTCTCTAGAAAATGCCCGATTGTACCAACAATCTCAAGCTTATGCACAAGAATTAGAGCGATCGCTCCTAGATTTGCAGCAAGCACAGTTACAGATCGTGCAAAGCGAAAAAATGTCCACCTTGGGCAATCTAGTCACAGGAATAGCCCACGAAATCAATAATCCTGTCGGCTTTATTAGCGGCAATATTGAGGAAGCAACGACCACGATCAAAGATGTGATTGGTCACTTAAAATTATATCAAGAAAAACTGCCAAATCCCGGCGCTGAAATTGAAGAAGATGCGGAGGATATTGATTTAGAGTATGCCTTAGAAGATTTGCCAAAGATGCTGTTGTCGATGAAAGTGGGGTGCGATCGCATTCGCGGCATTAGCACCAGCCTCCGCACCTTCTCCAGAGCCGATAAAGACTACAAAGTTCCGTTTAATATCCATGAGGGCATTGACAGCACAATCTTAATTTTGAAACATCGGCTGAAAGCCAACGAACACCATCCTGCGATCGAAGTCGTCACAGACTACGGCAATCTCCCGCCAATCGAATGCTTTCCCGGTCAACTGAACCAAGTCTTTATGAACCTGCTTGCTAACGCGATCGATGCTCTAGAAGAATCAAACCAAAGACGCAGTTTGGATGCCATTAAAGCAAATCCACACTGTATCACAGTTCGTACCAGTCAGTCGGATGATCGACACATCAAAATTCAGATTGCCGATAACGGTGCGGGCATGACAGAATCAGTGAAACAGCGTATTTTTGACCATCTGTTCACAACGAAGGCAGTAGGAAAAGGCACTGGGTTAGGATTGGCGATCGCCCGCCAGATTGTAGTCGAAACCCACGGCGGAACAATTAATGTGAATTCTACCTTGGGGGGAGGAAGTGAATTTGAGATACTGTTACCTATTACCGAATAAAAGTACAAGACATTCTTGATCATTTTAGATTTTAGATTTTAGATTGAAGAATTGGGAAGGACAGATGACCTAATGATTTGGAACACGGGCCTACAGTTGCATTTTTTTTTAAAGTGGTATCTGAAGTAAAAGTTTGAGACGGAGCAAGAAGGAAAAAAGTTATTCATTTTTCATTCTTCCTCATTTCGTTGGTCGAGTTTGACTTTCTTGAGTCCGATCGACTAATTTCTATTTGAAAAAATCCCTAATAACTAAATTAGATTGTCGATCGGGAATTATACCAGCCCGGAGCGCAACTCTGGACACGGGCAAAACTTCCCGCGCCCCTTCGCCAGATTGCCAAAATCTCAATTATGCTAACCTAGGCAAGCAGCAATCCCTTGTCACGAAGGCGATTAACCTAATTTCAAACAATTTATTTTATTGAGGAGCGGTGTATCCCGTATGGCAAACCTGATCGGCACAGACAGCAACGACTTTATTCTAGGAACTCCGCTGAGTGATCGAATTCGCGGCTTAGATGGCGATGACACGGCCCTGGGTGCGGGAGGAGATGACACCCTAGAGGGCGACGCCGGCAACGACCAGCTTCTTGGAGCTGACGGAGCAGATTCGCTGCTTGGCGGTGAAGGAAATGACGAACTCATTGGCAACCAAGGCCGCGATTTTGCCAGCGGCGGGAACGGCGACGACTCGATCCGCGGCGGTTTGGGCAACGACATCCTCGAAGGCAACGACGGGATAGACAGCGTGGTGGGAGACGCTGGGGACGACTTAGTTTTTGGCAACGCAGGCTCGGATGTGATTGCCGGCGGTACTGGCAACGACACCCTCACAGGGGCTGACGGCGACGATTCCGTGTTCGGGAATGCTGATGACGACTTTCTCTACGGGGATTTTGGGAACGATTCTCTCAACGGCGGTAGTGGCAGCGATCAAATGTTGGGCGGTGGCGGCAACGATTTCTTTACCGGCGACGACGGCGACGACACTTTGTACGGCAATGCCGACAACGATTCGCTCTTGGGAGACGCTGGTAATGACCAGATATTCGGCGGCAAGGCTAACGATACAGGTTTTGGCGGCAGCGGTTCCGATACGATTCGCGGCGATGAAGGCGATGACTCGGTACTGGGAGAAGAAGGTAATGACTTCCTGTTTGGCGGCAAAGCTAATGATGCTCTCGACGGCGGTTTTGGCGATGACTCCTTGGCCGGAGGTATCGGCGACGATACAATTTTGGGCAGTTTCGGCAATGACAATTTATTTGGGGCAGAGGGTAATGATTCTTTGATCGGAGGTGAGGGTTCGGATACTCTGACTGGCGGCAGCGGCAGCGATGTCTTTGGATTGGGAGCCGGGCCTGGCAGTTTGGCTTTGATTACTGATTACAATGACACAGAGGATTTCTTTGGACTGCCGAGCAATTTATCTTTCGCTCAACTGCAAGTTCGCCAAGGTAACGGTGCAAATGTCAGGGATACAGTAATTACGACGCAAGATGGCAAGCTTTTAGCAATTTTGACAGACACTCCGGCGGCGCTGATCGAGGCGAATGATTTTATCGCTGTGACTGGGACGGTTACTCCCAGGCCAACTACAACTACAGTTACAACCACAACTACAGTTACAACCACAACTGCAGATCCAACTCTAGATCCAACTCCAACTCCGGCTCCAACTCCGGCTCCAACTCCGGCTCCAACTCCGGCTCCGACTCCGACTCCGACGCCGACGCCGACTCCGACTCCGACTCCGACGCCGACGCCGACTCCGACGCCGACGCCGACGCCGACTCCGACTCCGACTCCGACGCCGACTCCCACAGCAGCACCGACTCCGACGCCGACGCCGACTCCCACAGCAGCACCGACGCCGACGCCGACTCCGACTCCCACAGCAGCACCGACTCCGACTCCGACTCCGACGCCGACTGCGACTCCCACACCAGCACCGACTCCGACGCCGACTGCTTCGAGGATTCCGATTCCGCCGACAGTTAGCGTGCCTGATTCGCCTCTGCTATCAATTAGTTCGATCCCCCCGACGCCGACTCCCGGACCATTGCCAATGCCCGGCCAGATGCCGGGCTTCCCGACGCCGATACCTTTTCCTACACCTTTTCCTACACCTGTTCCTACACCTTTCGGGTTCTAAGTGCTATCGATTCGCTTTCGTTGCCAGTTGCGAGTGAGTGAATTAACTCGCAACTGAAAACTCATGCACTCAAAACTTAAAACTCAAAACTCAAAACTATTTAAAACCTTGCGGAGTCTCGGCCGAGTCTTCTGAGGACTCGGCTGGAGCATCTTCTAGAGGAGATAATTGTTGGCTGTACCCCAAGAGCGATCGAAGTTTCAGGCGGTGGATGTAAGGCCAGCCACCATTGGCTTCAATATTCTTGAGTAGTTTGTAAAGTGCTTGGCGGTTGTCGGGAAAAGACGCTTGAAACAAACCGTCCCGAATTTCCCGGTGCGAAGCTTCCAGCGTCCGCAGCAGGGCCAAAAGCAGCAGACTGTCTCCCTGACAACTTTCGGCTAAAGTCCGAATCGCCTCTGTCAGCGATTGCATTTGAGACTGCAACTTTTCTGACTCTAAATCTTTGCCGTTGTCCATACCGCTGCTTCCTTTGAAATCTACAAGGCGTTTGTCCCCAGCCTTTTGGTCAGCCGACTAATCGAGCTAGTCGCGATCGCCATTCGGGGCCATAAGCAAAGTAACTTAAGTAGGTTGACTTAAGCAATATTAATTTGCAGTCCAAGTCAGGAAAAGAGCACAACCCGTCGTACCATGTGTATTGGGCTGCGATCCGAACATGATTGAGAAATCATAAGTTCTTGCTTATTTTCACGGCGCACTAGCTTGATTTTTTGAGTCAATGCCTGTGTCGGTGAAGCTAGCGATCTGGATCTAAATGCTGCCCGAAGCGCTGGCCTAGCCTGCTGGCGGGCAATTATATTTTGCTCGAACTAGGGCTTTTTCTTAATATAATCCGATGTTGGATATTGAGGTTTGCAATGAAATATCGTGCTTTAATTGTTGCACTTTTAGCATTTTGCATGAGTGCGCTGGTTGCTTGTTCTTCTGCTCCTGACACCACGGTGGCGACTACTGAGTTGCTCACCTACGACGAGATTAGAGGTACTGGCTTGGCTAATAACTGCCCTAGCTTGGCAGAAACTTCTCGGGGATCGATCCCCATCGAAGCGGGTGGCACCTATAAACTGACTGGTTTGTGTTTGCAACCCACAACTTTTTTTGTGAAGGAAGAACCAGCAAACAAACGCCAAGAGGCCGAATTTGTGCCTGGTAAATTGCTGACGCGGTTCACGTCGAGCATTGACCAAGTTCAAGGTACGCTAAAGGTGGGTAATGACGGGACTCTGACTTTCAAAGAAGAGGACGGCTTGGACTTTCAAGCAATTACGATTCAATTACCGGGCGGAGAGCAAGTACCTTTCTTGTTCACTATTAAAGAGCTGGTAGCCAGTTCCGAGCCCGGAGTGGTTGCTATCAATACTTCCACCGATTTGAGAGGGGAGTTTAACGTTCCTTCTTACCGCAGCGCAGGCTTTTTAGACCCTAAAGCTCGCGGGGTAGCGACTGGCTATGACAATGCTGTCGCGCTTCCGGCTACTGACAATTCCAAACTGAACCGGTCTAATGTTAAGCTGGCTGACACCCGCGCCAATGCGGGCAAAATTTCTCTCCAAGTTGCTAAAGTCAACAGCGCCACTGGCGAAATTGGCGGGATTTTTGAGAGCACCCAGCCTTCTGATACTGATTTGGGAGCTAGACCCGCTCTGGACGTGAAAATTCGGGGTTTGTTTTACGCTCGCATTGAGCCTTCTGTGTCGTAAAATTTGCTTTCTGGATCGAACTTGAGCAGTTTTTTGCCCTAAAGCTACTGCTCGCTCTTCATTAGCCAACAGTCTTGAGCAATATAACTGAAGACTGTTGACTAATGACTAAATTTATGATAAAATCCTGAGTATTAGCAACTTATTTATTTGGAATTTTTAATTAATTAAAGTATTGTCTTCAAATCGCTTTGAGATTATAATATAGTATTAAAAAATCCCGTTTAAATTCGTGATTGTGTCGAAGACCTTCTACCTGGTAAAATTCTGCCTTTTGCCGAAGGACTTCGGATAATCCCCCGAGATCCCTGCACCTTCCCAAAGTTATACCGGTGTGTCCGCTATCACACTTATTAAGTGCTAGGATTACACTACAATCAAGGTGAATTTTTTAGACTAGATTGGAAACTAGATCTGAAGCAACCTCAGTCCTCTGCTCTACCAACCCTTATGCCGCTATGTCTACCACAGTGCCGAACGAGCTAAAAAGCGAAAATTTGCAATTGTTGCGCGAGTACCAACTGTCTGGATCGAATGAAATCCGCAATCAGTTAGTTAAACTGAATATTGGACTGGTGAGAAAAGAAGTTTACCACTGGCTCCACCAGTGCGGTGAAAGCTACGACGATTTGCTGCAAGTCGGGTGTATTGGGTTGATCAGGGCGATCGAGCGGTTTGATATCGCGAAGGGACACGCTTTTAGTTCCTTTGCAATTCCCTACATTCGGGGCGAAATTCAACACTACTTGCGGGACAAAAGCCCTTCTGTGCGATTTCCCCGCCACTGGCAGTCCCTGGAACGCAAATCTGTAGCAGCGATCAAGGATTTGCAGGTGCAGTTAAACCGCAAACCTACGGATGCTGAAGTAGCAGCAGTGCTTGAGGTGTCTGTAGAAGAATGGCAAGAAATTAAGTTGGCCCATCTCAACCGATCGCCTCTGAGTTTGGACGCGCCGATGCAAGATGAAGATGAGGGGGCGACTTGTCTGGGAGAATTGGTGCCCGATAGCAAGTATCGGAGTTTTCAGTTGGCGCAAGAGGATCAAATTCGCGTACAGCAAGCTTTGGCTATGTTGGAACAACGGACTCGCGAGATATTGGAGTTTGTTTTTCTCTACGATTTGACCCAGAAAGAAACGGCTGAACGCTTGGGTATCAGCGCAGTGACTGTTTCTCGGCGAGTTAAGAAGGGGCTGGATTTGCTCAAGGAAATCATGACGAAACAGCTTTAGTCAGCAGTCATTAGTCAGCAGTCACCAGTAAGCTGCTACCGATAACAAATAACAAATAACCACTGACTACTAACTAATTTTTAGATGCTGCGGACAAATTTATCGAGCCTTTCTACGGCTTTTTTAATTGTGCCTAAATCGGTGGCGTAAGACAAGCGAATGTGGTCGTCTGCACCAAAAGCAATGCCTGGAATAACTGCTACTTGCTGCTGTTCTAAGAAAGCGTCGCAAAATTCCAAAGAATTCATTCCAGTCTTGCTGATGTTGACAAACATATAGAAAGCACCGTCTGGTTTGATGCAGCTAATTCCGGGGACAGCATCGAGTAATTCAAATATTACCTGACGCCTTTCGGCAAAAGCTTGACGCATTTTTTCGACAGACTCTTGGCTGCTTTCCAAAGCTGCGATCGCCCCGTACTGTGCAAAAGTACACACGTTTGAGGTACTGTGACCTTGAATGGTGCTGGTGGCTTTGATTACTTCGACCGGCCCGGCCAAATAACCGATTCGCCAGCCTGTCATCGAGTAAGCTTTAGCAAAACCGCTGCTGATCAGGGTGCGATCGAAGATTTCTTTGCCCAGGGAACCGATACTGACGTGTTGGGCGTCGTCATATATAATTTTTTCGTAAATCTCGTCAGAAACGACTAAAATATCTCGATCGACTATCACCTCAGCCAGTGCTTTGATTTCCGCCGGAGTGTACACCATTCCCGTCGGGTTACAAGGCGAATTCAGTACAAATAACTTGGTTTTGGGAGTAATCGCTCCACTCAGTTGTTCCGGTGTAATTTTATATCCTGTAGAAGCATCTGCCCGTACAATTACTGGCTTGCCGCTGGCGAGTTTCACCATTTCTGGGTAGCTCAGCCAGTAGGGAGCCGGAATAATTACTTCATCTCCAGGCTCGATCAGAGCCATCATCAGATTGTAGAGCGAATGCTTGCCGCCGTTGGTGACAATGATATTTTCCGGTTGATAGTTGAGATTGTTGTCGGATTGAAGTTTGCGGGCGATCGCAGCTTTTAACTGCGGTTCCCCAGCCACAGGGCCGTACTTAGTCTTCCCCGCGTCTAAAGCTTGTTTTGCCGCTGCTTTAACGTGTTCGGGAGTATCAAAGTCTGGTTCTCCCGTACTCAAACTACAGACATCAATCCCTTCGGCCCTCATGGCTTTAGCCTTAGCTGCGATCGCCAAGGTTATGGAAGGAGGAACCTCACCCACTCGTGCTGCCAACTTAATCATTGGATTTTAGATATTAGATTTTTGACTTTAGATCATAGGGTGACAAATGTTGATATTCAACCCTGTTGTTAGGGAATTATGACATTTGTTTACACAGTACGTAAAGGATTAAGCAATTAAAGAATAAAAATTAAAGAAGCTCTTAGTTTTAATTTTTATTTTTAAATTATTAAATTTTGACGTTATTATTGTAGCATTTTTGATGCCTCGTTACCCTCAACGCCGATCTGCAAGCTTATGGATCTCAAATCTTTGATTCGCGACATTCCTGATTTCCCAAAGCCGGGAATTATGTTTCGAGACATTACAACTTTGCTGCGCGACCCGCAAGGGCTGAGCTATACCATTGACAGCTTAGCGGAAAAATGCTCTGCAATGTCTGTTGACTATGTGGTAGGCATGGAATCGCGGGGCTTCATCTTTGGCGCGCCTTTGGCTTATAAAATGGGAATAGGCTTTATTCCTGTCCGCAAGCCGGGGAAACTGCCTGGTGCGGTTCATTTTGCTGAGTACGAATTGGAATACGGTGTCGATCGGCTGGAGATGCACCGAGATGCGATGACATCCGGCAGCCGGGTGCTGATTGTGGACGATTTAATCGCCACTGGGGGAACAGCGGCGGCGACGGCTAAATTGTTGGAGCAAGCTGGCTGCGAGCTTGTCGGTTTTGCTTTTATCATTGAATTGCAGGCTTTGGGCGGCAGGCAGAAATTGCCGGATGTGCCGATCGTCACGCTAGTGGAGTATTAGTCAGTTAACTGTTGGCTGTTAACAGTTAACTGTTGAATAAAAACTACTGACAAATAATATCGTTGACCTTTGCATCGGAATAATAATTTTCAGAGTGCAGTGCGACGGTTCCACTCAGCTTCGAGAGTATAATTCCGATGTAAACGGATTTGATATATAGCAATCCTTGCAGGAGTCGTATTTTTTTTACCCCACCCCAACCTTCCCCGAACCAGCGGGGAAGGAGTAAGAAATTCACAAATGATTTAGGATTGCTATAAGAATGAACTAATGATACCAGTTAGAAAAAAGAATGCAAATGTAAGCCCGTGTTTCCAACCCTGGTATTTATGAGTCATTCACAATTACTCAATCTAAAATCTAAAATCTAAAATCTAAAATCTAAAATCGTATGACTTCTCTTAAATTGAATCGAAATTGGCGAAGGTTGAGTTCTCTGTTTGGCGGCGAGACATTTACTTATGTTCTCAAGCGACTGTTGCAGGCACTTTTAACCCTATTTTTGGCATCGGCTCTTTGTTTTGCAATTATTGAGCTAGCACCGGGAAATTACTTGGATACTTTGAGCCAAAATCCGAAGATTTCGCCGGAGACTCTCAAGCAACTCGAACAGCAGTTCGGTTTAGATAAACCAGCTATTGTGCAGTATTGGCTGTGGCTGCAACAAATTGTGACGCGGGGGAATTTTGGCACGAGTTTTGTGTATCAGCGATCTGTAGCTTCGCTACTGTGGGAACGGGTACCGGCGACGTTATTGATGGCGATCGCATCTTTGTTTGTGACTTGGGCGATCGCGATTCCCTTGGGAATAGTCGCCGCCGTCAATCAAAACCGGACTGTCGATCGAGTTCTGCAAGTAGTCAGCTACACGGGACAAGGATTTCCCAGCTTTATCACAGCGTTGCTGCTGCTATTTTTTGCTCAGAATACTTCCCCTCTGTTTCCCGTCGGAGGAATGACAAGTATTGACCACGCAGACTTACCTTGGTGGGGTCAAATCCTCGATTACGGCTGGCACTTAATTTTGCCAACAGTCGCCCTCAGCCTTACTGGTTTTGCTGGTTTGCAAAGATTGATGCGCGGACAATTTTTGGACGTGCTGCGTCAAGACTATATCCGAACAGCACGGGCGAAAGGTTTGCCGGACGATCGAGTAATTTACGTTCATGCTTTGCGGAATGCTGTTAATCCGTTGATTACGCTATTGGGTTTTGAGTTTGCTAGTTTGTTGAGCGGTGCGTTTATTGCGGAATATTTCTTTAATTGGCCGGGTTTGGGAAAGCTGACTCTGGATGCCGTGAACAATCAAGATTTGTATTTAGTAATGGCAAGTTTGATGATGGGTGCGACGATGTTGATTGTTGGGAATTTGTTGGCAGATTTGCTGCTAAAAGCTGTCGATCCTCGAATTAAGCTGGAAGATTTGAAATAACAGATTTCACTCAGTCAGAAGATGTCAGTTGTAACTGAGATATTTCACCATTCTCAAGAAGCTGTAGGGGCGGGTTCACCAACAGCTTTAAAGGGTGCATACAGGTTAAATAAACCCGTCCCTACCCACAAAAAAGCCCCTTATTGATATTGGTGCAAGATATCAGCGGTCACTCAAATTTTGTCCCTATAGGAGTGTTTTATGTCAGAAAAACAACCAAACGAGCCAATAGACATCTCCCATAATTATTGTGGGGTAGGCATCCTGCCTGCCCTTAACAGGCTTGTTAGGAGATGTCTAATGAGTTTTAGTCGCTTTGCCGACGCGTACAGGCATATTGACAGTTTTTCAGAAGAGGCAAGGCACACAGTGAAAGTGTTGTTAAAAAAGGCTGGCACGGATGACGCTGAAGCAGCAGAGCGGATACTTTCAAGCATGACAAGACTGGATCTCAGCGACACTCTAATTACCGACATCAGCTCCCTCGGCTCGCTCACCAATCTGACAACACTGCATCTCAACAACAATCGAATTACCGACATCAGCTCCCTCGGCTCGCTCACCAATCTGACAACACTGCATCTCAACAACAATCGAATTATCGACTTCAGATTCCTCGGCTCGCTCACCAATCTGACAACACTGCATCTCAACAACAATCAAATTACCGATATCAGCTCTCTCGGCTCGCTCACCAATCTGACAACACTGCATCTCAACAACAATCAAATTAACGACATCAGCTCTCTCGGCTCGCTCACCAATCTGACAGAACTAAATCTCAGCGACAATCGAATTAGCGACATCAGCTTCCTCGGCTCGCTCACCAATCTGACAACACTGAATCTCAGAAGCAATCGAATTACCGATATCAGCTTCCTCGACTCGCTCACCAATCTGACAGAACTAAATCTCAGCTACAATCAAATTACCGACTTCAGCGCCTTCCGATCGCTCACCAATCTGACAACACTGAGTCTCGAAAAAAATCAAATTACCGACATCAGTTTCCCCGGCTCGCTCACCAATCTGACAACACTCGATCTCAGGCTTAATCAAATTACCGACATTAGATTCCTGGGCTCGCTCACCAATCTGACAACACTGTATCTCTACCACAATCAAATTACCGACATCAGATTCCTGGGCTCGCTCACCAATCTGACAACACTGTATCTCTACTACAATCAAATTACCGACATCAGCTCCCTCGGCTCGCTCACCAATCTGACAGCACTGTATCTGGAGAACAATCAAATTACAGATATCAGCGCGTTGCTATCTCTCACTAATCTGACAAGACTGTATCTCAAAAACAATCAAATTACCGACATCAGCTCCCTTGGTTCCCTCACCAATCTGACAGAGATAGATCTCAACAACAATCAAATTACCGACATCAGCTCCCTCGGCTCGCTCATCAATTTGACCAGACTGAATCTCAGAAGCAATCAAATTACCGACATCAGCGCGTTACGATCGCTCACCAATCTGACAGACATCGATTTCGACTACTATAAAATTGCCCCTCTCAGCGTGGTAGGTGAACTCGCACAGAAACGTCGGACTCTCTCGACTAGGCCAATTGATGCTGAAAAAGCCACAGAAGCAGCCAAAATTGCCTATGCAACTATTGGCCTAGAAGAACCAGAAGTGATTATTTGCAGCAGTCCCCGCGACGCTTATCTCCAAATCTTAAACTTGCTCGAACACGACCATTCAGAAAACTGCTCAAACGAATGGATCTGGAATCGACCGGGGCAAAAGCTAGAGGGGAAATGGATGTCTCGATCGATTGTGGGAGAATTTGCCAAACCGGCGGTGTGGGAGTGTGAACTCGATCGCATGACGATCGAGTTTGAAGCCGACAGCATACTGAGTTCGCTAATGTACCAATGGGTTGACGAATATGAGCGCTCTGAACGGACGAGGCGTAGTGTTTTTAGCGATCATTTTTTATCTCGGAAATACTATGAAACCCCCACTAATTTGTTTAAAGAAATCTATTTAACTGAATTCTATATCTCTTCATTAGGCGTCAATCTTTCCCAAAAGGCTCAAGAAATACTTCGCTGCCAAAAGCAGCTTTTCGAGCATTGCGGTTTTATATTTCCCTTTGAAAAGTTTTGCGCGGTGTGCGATCGCCCCCGCCACCTGCGCTTTGACAGTCAAAACCGCTTGCACGCGGAAGGAGAACCTGCGATTGAGTTTGCAGATGGATGGAATTTTTACTATTATCACGGCGTCAGATTGCCTGAAGAATACGGCAAAGTCCACCCAAATAGATGGCAATCCCAATGGCTTTTAGCAGAAGATAACGCCGAACTTCGGCGAGTGTTAATTCAAGTAATTGGTTACGCTCGCCTTTGTCAAGAATTGTCAGCAAAACAAATAGATAGTTGGCAGGAATATGCACTATTACAAATAGATAATGCCGATGTGGAGCCGATTTGTTTGTTAAAAATGACTTGTCGGAGTACGGGATTCATTCACACTTTGAGAGTGCCGCCTAACCTGAGATCGGCTAGGAAGGCAATTCGCTGGGTAAATTGGGATATCGATCCAGAGGAATTTTCCGTGCAGACTTGATATATAGCTTTTCTCAGGTAAATTAGATGCTCGTGGGCATCGGGCATAGCAGATATAAAAACGTTTGAATTTTTAATTTTAGAACGGGGCTGACAATTCATTGAAGAACGGGCTAGGCTAGTTGTAGACTTCTATTTCCCTGCCAGGAATGCACAGATAAAACTTCATTCACCCTCCAAACATGGCAAAACAACTAGCAATAGAAACTCGCGGGCTGACGAAACAATTCGATCGCCATATAGCAGTCAATGACATCGATTTGCAAGTAGCAGCAGGCGAAGTATGCGGACTCATAGGCCCCAACGGTGCCGGCAAAACTACCTTGCTGCGGATGTTGGCGGCGGCTGAGGAACCGACTATAGGGGAAATTTACATCAACGGGGATAGGTTATTGCGCGATCGAGCGCACCCAATTCTCAAACAGCGCATCGGCTTTCTTCCCGACGACTTTCCCCTCTACGACGACTTGACTGTTTGGGATTATTTAGACTATTTTGCCCGACTCTACAACCTCCAGCAACCGCGCCGCCGAGAGCGAATCAACTCCGTGTTAGAACTCGTGCAACTAACCAACAAGCGAAACAGCTTAATTTCCACCCTCTCCCGGGGGATGAAACAGCGCCTGAGTTTGGGGAGAACTATTATCCACGAACCGCTGTTGTTGTTGTTAGACGAACCCGTTTCTGGCTTAGATCCGATCGCCCGAATGCAGTTCCGCGAAATTATCAAAGTTTTGCAAGAAGTCGGCATGACCGTAGTCATATCATCTCACGTCCTCAGCGACTTAGCCGAACTTTGTACCTGGGTGGGTATCATGGAACTCGGATATCTGGTGGAAAGCGCACCTTTACAAGAACTTTACAAACGCCTCAGCCGCCAGCAAATTTTCATGTCGGTTTTAGGAAATAAATTAGAAGCGCTAACATCGGCATTAAAAAACTTTCCTTGGGTGGAAAATTGGGCAATAATCCCGGAAACTCAACAGGTGTGCGTTGATTTTTCAGGAAGCCCGGAAGATGCCGCAAATTTATTACGCGAACTCGTCGCCGCCAACATTCCCCTAACCGAATTCCACTGCACTCAAGAAGACTTAGAAACCATCTTCCTCAAGATGGGACACCAGCAAGCATCCTAATTTGCTCGTTTCCGGTTTACCAGAATAAACAGTGAGTTATAACTGAGTCGTCACCTATTCCTAATCACCAATAACCAATGACACTCCACTTACTAGACAAAATAGGCAACTGGAATCCCCAGTTATTTCGAGAAATCAAAGGGCGCTTGAATACTGGCAATATGGCGATCGCCTCTGCCCTTTCCCTAGGCGCTCAACTGCTGCTGTTCATGTATTTCAGCGCCCAGATACCCGTTCCCCCTGCTAATGGCGAGTACACTTATCCCATATATCACAGATTTTGCTTAGACACTGCCGATTCCTCTAAGAGAAAGTGTGTCCGAGATGCCTTCGGCAACTTTGTCCTTAACTGGCGGGAGTTGTGGCTAGAGATATTCATTTGGCTGAGCATATTGAGCGTGTTAGCTTTATTAATAGCAGGGACTTATATGCTGGTCAGTGACTTAGACAAGGAGGAACGCCGCGGGACACTCAACTTTATTCGCCTCAGTCCCCAGTCTGCCAAAACAATTTTTCTGGGCAAAATTCTTGGCGTACCAATTTTACTTTATTTAGCAACAATTCTGGCCGTACCCCTGCACCTGTACGCTGGATTAGCTGCTCAAATACCTCTGAATGAAATTTTATGTTTCTACATAGCAGTGGCAGCTAGCTGTGCTTTGTTTTACAGCACTGCGATGCTATTTGGATTGACAACCAGTTGGTTGGGAGGATTTCAACCTTGGTTGGCTAGCGCTATGGTTTTTGTTGTGTTTGGGATTTCTTGGCTTCCGCTCACGCGAACTGCTTTGGATGTGTTACATTTTTTGTCTCCCCTTGCTATGCTGAGATATCCGCTTTCTCTAGTTGATAAAACAGATTTCGATTCGTTAGCTGAAAACTTAGACAAGTTGCAATGGTTTTACTTGCCAGTGGGTACAAATATTGCGATGGGCATTGCTTTGTCTCTCTTGGTTTGTGGTACAGGAACCTACTGGATGTGGCAGGGATGGCAGCGCCGCTTTCCAAGTCCCAGTGCTACAGTTTTGAGCAAGCGGCAAAGTTATTTGCTAGTTATCTGCTGTCAGGTAATATTTTTAGGGTTTGCACTCCAATCAAACTCCATAGCAAGCAATAATCTCCTCGCCTTAGTGATCTTAAATTTGGTGATGTTCTTAGCTTTAATTGCAGCTTTAACATCTGACAGACAATCATTGTACGATTGGGCCAGGTATCGGAAACAAATCGTCCCCAGCAATCAGAAGCTGTGGCGGCGCTACCCACTACTGGATTTAATTTGGAGCGATAAAAGTCCGGCTGTAGTTGCGATCGCAATCAATTTCCTCAGCTCAGTAATAATTTTAACACCTTGGGCGCTGTTGGAAAAACCTGAGATAAACGCATTTTGGGGTATAATTCTCAGCCTGAATCTTATCCTAATTTACGCAGGCATCACCCAACTATTCCTATTTACCAAAACCCGAAATCAGGAAATTTGGGCCATCGGGACAGTCGGCAGCGCTATCTTGTTGCCGCCTCTGATTTTAGCTATGCTCTGGCCAACCTCAGAAAAAGCTTTTATTCTCTGGTTGTCTTCAACCTTTCTTGGCGTTTTTTTGCCTTCGTCGTCTTTGGCAGCCGTGTCAGGAAATACGATTTTCCTATCCATACTCAGTCAGTGGACTGTGTTGCTGTTGTTGAACATCAAATTGCGATCGCAACTGAAACTCGCAGGGGAATCAGCTTCTAAAGCACTGCTGAAAGCTTGAAAAAGCAGCGGAAGGGATCAAACGTGAAACTCCGATTCAGGCAGGGATTTAAACCCCTGCCTGAAAGCTTAAGTCGTCTGAAAACGACTGTTTAACTAACTTATTATACTAATTCCGCATTTATAATCCACTTTATATTGATCGATGGTGGTCGTCCCTACACACACAAAGCCCACCTTCGGAGGCTTGAAGATTAAAGTTGAAAAAAATTTCTGACTGTACAGATCCAAAATTATAGAGTCAGCGTATATTACTAATGAACGCAGTAAACAATTTCATAGGTTCGCACCGCTAAAAATTTCAGCTTGCCTGTTTGCAGTTGAGCTGCGATCGCCCTTGGCTACACACCCAACTATAAAATACGGCTAAGTGATCTGTATTTAGGAGTGGGTTTATTGGAATTGAGGGGCTGGTTTATGTATCATTCGATCGGGCTGTAATACTTTGATTACAACCCACCCCTACAGCCGAAAATAAGAAAAACTATCCTAAAAGTGCGAGTTTGTGATATTTTGACTGAGAATACCACCGCCGTTAGGCAACAGAAGTATCAAATTTAGAGGCTGATTAGAGAATGGCAGATATTAGAGGCACCGCCCAAGCAGACTTGCTAGCAGGAACTCCAGAAAATGACCTAATTTTTGGTTTAATGGGGAATGACACCATTGCGGCAAACTCGGGTAATGACAGCATTTATGGAGGAAAACAAAGCGATTTAATTGAGGGCAATTTAGGTCAAGATTCGCTTTTTGGAGATTTAGAGAACGACACTATTAACGGCGGAGACGGTAACGATTTTTTAGTGGGCGGAAAAGGCAGCGATTCCATATCTGGAAACTCGGGGAATGATGTTTTGTCGGGCGATCGAGATACTGATGTCCTGATAGGCGGAGACGGGGCCGACGTATTTGTTTTGAGGCGCTATGCTGAGGCAGATCCTGGTCGTACCAGCGGCGGTGCTAATTTCGCAAATGCTGACGCGATCGCCGATTTTACAGCCGGTACAGATTTAATCGGTTTGGCGGGAGGTCTTAGTTTTAGCGACTTGAATATTCAGGAAGCTGGAAACGATACTGTTATTCAAGACCGAGTGACTGGAGAATTTCTCGCTACTCTCAGAGGGGTGAGACAAAGTTCGATTAACCAGGCAAGTTTCACTAATAATATTGGCAGCGTTGTTCCCAATCCCCCGCCTCCAGCGCTGACAACGGCTTATGCTTTAACTCCTGCTAATCGGATTGTCGGTTTTAGTCTTTCCAATCCGAGAAGTGTAATCTCTGATTTGCCCGTGACTGGATTGCAGCAGGGAGAAAGTTTGCTGGGAATTGATTATCGACCGGCTAACGGTATGCTTTACGGTGTGGGTTCTAGCAATCGCTTGTATACTGTCAATCCGATGACTGGGGAAGCAAGTCCAGTCGGTAACGGGCAGTTTGCTGTTCCCCTAACTCCGGGGGCTGCAGGTTTTGATTTCAATCCGACAGTCGATCGAATTCGGTTTGTCAATGAAGGCGATCAAAACGCCCGCCTCAACCCGGATAACGGGGCAATTGTCGATTCTGACACGCTGGCGGGGGGAATTCAACTTGACGGGAATTTGGCTTACCGGGCGGGCGATCGCAATTTTGGGTCAAATCCAGCGGCTGCTGGGGCTGCGTATGTGAATAACTTTGCAGGGGGAACTTCCACAACGCTGTTTGTAATTGACAGCGATTTGGATGTTTTGGTGCGACAAGATCCGCCGAATAATGGAGTGTTGAATACGATCGGATCTTTGGGAGTTGATGCTACTAGCATTCTCGGCTTTGATGTCAGGAGTATTGGCGGCCGCGAGGTGGCAGTGGCGGCGCTGGAAGTTGGGGGCGTTTCCGGCTTGTACAATATCAATTTAAGTAGCGGTCAAGCTTCCTTTGTCGGTCAAATTGCCGACGGGAGACAGATTAACGGTTTGGCTTTGCCTTTGCCTACAGCTTACGCCTTAACTGTCAGAAATGGCGCTGAAACAATTGTCGGTTTTAACGAGGCGGCGCCGCGGGCTATTCTCAGTGACGCAGCAGTTACCGGGTTGCAGCCGGGAGAAAGTTTGCTGGGAATTGATTTTCGCCCCGCTAACGGTGTGTTATACGGTGTGGGTTCTAGCAATCGCTTGTACGCGATCAATCCCGTTACTGGGCAAGCAAGTCCAGTCGGTAGCGGACAGTTTGCTGTTCCCCTAACTCCGGGGGCTGCGGGTTTTGATTTCAATCCGACGGTCGATCGAATTCGGTTTGTCAATCAAGCCGGTCAAAACGCCCGCCTCAACCCGGATACGGGGGCAATTGTCGATTTTGACACGCTGACGGGGGGAGTTCAACTCGACGGGAATTTGGCTTACCGGGCGGGCGATCCCAATTTTGGCAATCCGGGCGCCGCTGCTGCTGCTGCGTATGTGAATAACTTTGCGGGGGCAACTTCCACAACACTATTTGCAATTGACACCAATTTAGACATTTTGGTGCGGCAAGATCCGCCGAATAATGGGGTGTTGAATACGATCGGGTCTTTGGGAATTGATGCTGGTACCGTTCTCGGCTTTGATGTCAGGAGTGTTGGCGGTAACGAGACGGCTTTGGCTGCGATCGAGGTTGGCGGAGTTTCAAGCCTGTACAATATCAATTTGACGACCGGTCAAGCTTCGATTGTCGGTCAAATTGGCGACGGGCGAGGGATTAAAGGCTTAGCACTGACTTTGATTTAACTGCTAGATTCCCAGCGATTTTAGATTTATTTTAGGCATCAATTATCTAGTTTTTAGGTGGAAATTTGAAAACAACTCAACTTTTCTACAATCTGAAATTGTCAGTCTAAAATCGTTTGGGCGATTCCCAATTCCCAATTTGAGGTAACATATTATTTTGACAACCAAGATAAGATGTTATCTCAAGTTTTTTACTTGCTACGTTCCCGCAGTGACGGCAAATATCTGTCCGCGAATCCCAATCCAGATGCGGCAGTGAGTTACCTGCTGATGTTTCGCGAAGATTATGACGCTTTGAGCTATCTCAACGCCCACGCTGCTGATGTTGCCGATCGATTCGGAGTAGAATCGATTTCCGGTTCTCAGGTAAAAAAGCTACTCGAACGTTGGGGCTTTAACGGTGTGGGGGTTGTTCAAGACCCGCTGTTACCCAATATTGAGTTTTTATTGACAAAGGATTGACAATTGACAAGATTTGCGCTTCACCCGGTTTCTGGAAGAAATCGGGTTTTTTGGTCAAGTTTTGAGGCTCTCGCCCGATCGAGCTTGTAGAGTTCTATGCCCCATATTTAGTGCAAATTGTCAAATTTTTCCAGCTTTCACCCTAAATCTGAATCCTGTTGTATATTCGTAGTTTGATATATTCCGACACGTCAGTACACAACCTATGGTTCGAGAATTAGAGCGATCGAGTGCCCGCGAGAAACGCAACCTGTCCGATTTCCCCGAAACAGCACCCGCAGCCAATCCAGTATTTTTCAGGACGTACAGCCGCCGTACCGAGACAGGGCGGGAGACTTGGGAGGAAGTGTGCGATCGAACAGTCAAGGGGCTGCAAAAGCTGGGAAACCTCACCCCCGAAGAAACACAACTGCTGCACCGGATGCAAAACCAGCTCAAAACCCTCGCTTCAGGCCGCTGGCTGTGGGTAGGTGGCAGCAAATGGATTGAACAACCAGAGAATTTTTCCGGCGCATATAATTGCTCCTCAACAAATATTCTCGACTGGCGTTCCTTTGGGTTGTTGATGGATTTGGCAATGATGGGCTGCGGCACTGGGGCAGTATTGGAACCACAATATATCAACCAACTGCCGCCAATTCGCAACCGCTTAACCGTGACAATGCAAGGCGAAATTGGCTCTACACCCGCCCAGTCGCGCCGCCAAGAAACAGAAATAAAAATAGCAGAAAAAACCGCAACAATTTATGTCGGAGATTCTCGCCAAGGCTGGGTAAACTCCTATCAAACTTTGCTGGAATTATCCACAGATGAAAGATTTGCAGGAGAAGTTCAAGTATTCATCGATTTGAGCGACGTTCGCCCGGTGGGAGAACCTTTAAAAGGTTTTGGCGGAGTAGCAAATCCGGTGAAATTGCCCGACCTTTATCAGCGCTGCGCCGCAATTTTGAATAAAGCTTTAGGGCGGCAGTTAAATTCAGTTGAATGCTGCGTGTTGATAGATGAAGCTGCGGTGACAATTGTTGCCGGCAATATTAGGCGCAGCGCGGGGATTCGTCAATTTGATTCTAGTGATGAACTGGGCGCAAATGCTAAAAATAATCTGTGGCAGCAAGATGAAAATGGCAACTGGAAAATCGACCCCGATCGAGATGCTTTGAGAATGGCAAATCACTCTCGCGTTTTTCATCATAAACCGACGCGGGAAGAGTGTATTGAGGCTGTTAGAAAACAGTATTATTCTGGTGAAGGTGCAATTCAATGGGCTGGTGAAGCTGTAGCTAGAGCTAACGTTGATTTACTTTCAACACCAAGTCTTAAAATTGAGTTCTTGAAAGCTTACGCACAAGGAAAAGCTAAACAGTGGTTGCAGGAACGCTATCCTGACATGACTGCGGAAGAATTAGAGCATCGGTCAGTTCGTTTGGGTTTAAACCCGTGTGGTGAAATCATCGGCTCTAATTTTCATTGTGTCAGTGGCGACACTCTGCTAATTACTAGAGACGGACTGCATAAAATAAAAGACGTTGTTGGAACTGAAATCGAAATTTGGAATGGTAAAAAATGGAGCTGCGTCACACCATTTAAGACAGCGAGTGATACTTGTGGCGGGCGACGCAAACTTTATCGTGTAAAGTTTGGTGATGGTACTTATCTGGATGCCACAGAATATCATCGCTTTTTTGTCAAGGATCGCTTTGGTAAAGTTTACAGAGAAGTTCAAACCAAAGACTTGATGGATACAAGCCGCTATAGCATTCATACTGAACCTTTTACAATTCAGTATGAAGATGGCTTGAACATCGATTCAAGTTATGCTTACACTTTGGGGGTCGCTGTAGGAGATGGAACTACAGACAAAAATGACAATGCGAAAGTTCGACTTTACGAACACAAAATGGCATTATCAGTGGCAGGAAATAAGTCTCCAGAAAGAAGCTATGACTATTTACCTGCTTTTACCGATGTAACTAACTTGAGCTTTTCTGGAGAGTTGCTGAAAAGTTTGAAAGTTAACCCAGAAGCACTAAATGTAATTGCGAGCTGGAATCGGCAAGCAATTTTACATTTTATTGCTGGATTAGCCGATACTGACGGCTCGAATACCCACAGTAATGGTATCAGAATTTATATTTCTGACCGCGATCGCGCTTTCAGAGTTCAGTTACTTTTGACCAAATGTGGTATTCGTTCGTCGCTAAATCTTTGCGCTCATCAAGGGTCAATTACTAATTACGGTGTCCGAAGTCAAGATTTGTACTACTTGCAAATTACTGAATGTGGTGAAATTCCTTGTCAGCGGTTAGATGTGAGCAAAGGGACGAATGCTAAACACAAAGGTAAATGGCAAGTGGTCAGAAGTGTCGAAGAATTACCAGGATTGCACGATACTTACTGCTTCAACGAACCAGAGTTTCATAAGGGAGTTTTCGGCAATACCCTAACTGGAAACTGCAATTTGGCTGAGGTTCACCTCAATCAAATTGATCCTTACAACTTCAAAGAACAGGAAGAAGCTTTCAGGGCTGCGGCTCTATCTGTCGCGGTACTTCTCAATCACAAATTTCTTGAACCCCGCTATCAATACAGCCGCGAACTCGACCCGATTGTCGGCGTATCTTTTACGGGATTGTTCGATTTCTTCGTTCACGCTTTTGGCGTTGAGTGGCTGCGCTGGTGGGTGGAAGGCCGCCCGCAAACTCCGCAAGGAATCGCTTTTAAACAGCGGGAAGAAGAGTATTTGACTGGTTGGCGGGAGATTGTGAATCGGGTAGTTTGGGATTATTGCGATCGCCATTCCTTAAAACGCCCAAATCGCTGCACAACGGTTCAACCATCGGGTACTAAATCTCTGCTGACAGGTGCTTCTCCCGGCTGGCATCCGCCGAAAGCCCAGCGTTTCATTCGCCGAATCACTTTCGGCAAAAACGACCCCGTAGCCCTCGCCTGCATCGACTACGGATACAACGTGATTCCGTCTCAATCTGACAAGGATGAAAACGGCAATTTGCTGAACAATCCCTTCGATGAACGCTGTACAGAATGGCTGGTAGAAATACCTGTTGCGGTAAGTTGGGCTGATTTACCCGGTGCTGATGAAATTGACATTAACAAGTTCTCAGCGGCGGCACAAATGGACTTTTATATGCAAGTGCAAAAGTTCTACGTCAGACATAACACCAGCGCGACTATTGAGTTGCGGGAAAATGAAGTTGAAAGTTTTGGCACTAGGATTTACGAGGCGATTCGCGATGATGAAGGCTACATTTCCGCAGCGCTTTTAGCTCGGTTTGATGCTCTTGAAACTTTCCCGCGTTTGCCCTTTGAACCGATAAACAAGGAAACTTACACCAAGATGGTGGAAGAGACTTTAGCGCGCCGGGAAATTGATATTTTTCATGCGGCTTTGAGTCGCTATGACTTAGGTGAAATGATGGATTCCGGGCCTGCGGGCTGCGATTCTGATAAGTGTTTGATGCCGGAGACTAAGGCTATATAATACCGTTGAAATAAATCCCCCACATGGGGGATTTTTTTTGATTATTTTCAGCAAATAGGCGGTTTCAACCGCCGCATAATCGAGGGGGTAGCTAAAAATGCTATCATTCGACAATCAGAGATTAAAGTTGTGCTGAATTAAAATGCAGAGGCTTTAGTGCAATGTCAGACAACCAAAATGAACCTAGAGAATACGATGCCGTCCTCGGCGGCCAAAATTTAATTCCTGTCAATGCTGCGGTACTCGGAGGCATCCCCGGCGTTAAAAGCCGCTTAGCCTCACCCGCTGTCGAAGTTAGAATCGCCGCACTCTCCGAAGCGGTGAAATATGGAGAAGCCGGCTTAGAATTGATAATTCAAGCATTGCAGGATGAATCAATCAAGGTAAAAATGGCTACCTATTTACTGCTAAAAGATAGAAAAGAGGAGAAGATTAGACAACATTTACAGGACTATTTTCCTATATTTGAATTTGATGTCATTACCGTAGATCATACGGGAAAAGAAAACAGCCGCAGTAAGTCCTTTGCTCACTTCTTTCCTGAAGACTTAGGTAACGGAATTGTACTGGAAATGGTTTACCTTCCTGGCGGCACATTTATGATGGGCTCCCCCAACAACGAAGAAGGTAGACTTGATAGCCAAACTCCCCAGCATCAAGTAACTGTACCGGCTTTTTTTGCAGGCAAATACCCCATCACCCAAGCACAGTGGCAAGCAGTGATGGGAAAAAACCGATCGGGTTTCAAAGGTGAAAAACGTCCTGTAGAAAATGTATGGTGGGATGAGGCAATCGAATTCTGTGGCAAACTCTCGCAACAAACCGGGAAAAAATATCGCCTCCTAAGTGAAGCAGAATGGGAATACGCCTGTCGTGCTGGTACAACCACCCCATTTCATTTTGGGGAAACGATTACCCCGGAATTAGCCAACTATAAAGAATACTACTCCTACGGAAACGCCCCCCAAAAACTTTACCCCGAACAAACAACCGATGTTGGGAGTTTTCCCCCCAATGCTTTTGGACTGTACGATATGCACGGCAATGTTTGGGAGTGGTGCAGCGATAGGTGGCACAATAGCTATAACGGCGCACCAACTGACGGAAGTTCATGGGAAACTGGCACAGATAATTACCGAATGCAGCGTGGCGGTTCCTGGTTCATCACTGCGGTCTTTTGCCGGAGTGACTCTCGTAGAATGAACTCGGTGGGCTACAGCTTGAGGGATAGTGGTTTTCGCGTAGCAGTAGCGTCGGTTTCTTCGCCCTCCTAGTTTTCCCGCGAGGATTCTTCTCTACTCTTTTACCCTTGAGGAAATCGGCGATTGAAATCGCTTCTTGTCAAACGAAGTCCGCCTGCGCGGACTAAGAGAACATAGCCATGTTCTGCGTTATTTGAAAATATCTTTCCGCTTCTGCAACAGCAAAGTGGCGGTCAAATCAACTGCTGCGTGCAGGTCTAACATTCCCCAATAATTCAAAGCCAAGTTTTGCCAAGTCGGTTCGTAGACTGCGCTTTTCTCGAATAAGTGCGGTAAGATTGTACGATCGGGCAATCTTACCGCACTCTTGTCAACCGTTCACATAATAATCCCGCGTTCCCTTCGCATTCATCGCTTCTCCGAGTCGATTTAACCCGTACACGTAAGCAGCAGTTCTCATGGAAACTGACAATTCCTGAGATTTTTTCCAAATTGCTTCAGTTTCTTCGACCATTTTATGCTTCAACCGCTGGTTGACCTCCTCCAGCGTCCAATAAAGCCCGCTGCGATTTTGCACCCACTCAAAATAACTAACCGTTACGCCTCCGGCATTGACTAAAATATCAGGGATTACCTGAACTCCCCTCGCTTCTAAAATCAAATCAGCAGCAGAATCAATAGGGCCGTTAGCTACTTCAAAAATAAACTTAGCCTTAACATCATTAACATTGGCTTCAGTTATTTGATTCTCCAAAGCTGCTGGAACCAGCACGTCTACATCTAATGCTAAAAGTTGCTCATTTGTCAATATTTCGTGTTCGATAATATTGCAAACCGAATCTTCGCAGTAAACAGCTTTGATACCTTTGTTAGAGTCTTTAAAGCTTCTAATACTGGGGATATCCAGCCCTTGTTTAGCATAAATTCCCCCTTGGGAATCGCTGACAGCAACAACTTTGTAACCTGCTTCCCACAGAAGTTCTGCTATTTCGGCACCTGCATTACCAAAACCTTGTACTGCTACAGTTGTATCTTGAGGATTTAGATCGAATTTGGGTAGAAGAGTTTGTACTACAAAAAAAGCACCCATGGCTGTAGCCGTATCTCTGCCCAAACTGCCACCAATTGTCACTGGTTTACCAGTCACAACCGCTGGAGAAAGCTGCCGCTTAATAATATTGTATTGATCCATCATCCAACCCATAATCATGGGATTGGTGTAGACATCCGGCGCGGGAATATCGACATCGGGGCCGATAAAATCTGCGATCGCATCGACATAGCCCCGGCTCAACCGTTCCAATTCCAGTTTAGACAATTCCTTGGGATTGAGAGTAATTCCGCCCTTGGCTCCTCCAAAGGGCAAGTTCAAAACTGCACATTTAAAAGTCATCCAAAATGCTAAGGATTGCACTTCATCAAGGGATACTTCTGGATGATAGCGCACTCCTCCTTTAGACGGGCCTCTGGTATTGTCGTAGCGCACCCGATAACCTTGGAAAATTCGCAGGGAACCGTCGTCCATCCGCACGGGAATCGATACAATTAAACTTGATTTGGGGTGTTTCAGCCGTTCAATAGTATCCTCCGAAAGCGACACATATTTTAAGGCTCGTTCTAATCGGCGGCTGGCATCGGCAAATAATGAATCAGACATAATAAGACGAAGGAAGAAGGAATAAGGAAGAGGTTGGAAGGAAGACAAGAGAAGAATTGGCCGCAAAACTCTAGGTTAGCTGGCATCTTAAATTTAATTATTTCGGATTACCTGGTGGTTTTGCTATACTTTCTATTTTAATCACAATCCCGGTGTAATTCTGCATAAACGTCTTCTACATAAGTGCCTTTTGAAGTGCTGTGTACCTTGGGTCGATCGACAATCTCGCAGTGCCAAGCAGCGATTAAGCAGATACACTTATAATAGAGGGTGATATTTAAGCTCAAGCCGGAATTTGAGTTCTATCGCTCAAATCAGTGCCCGCCATCAGGGGAATTAAATTCTGAAATAGATCGAGGCTTTAGCTGACGTTATCAACTGAATTATTATTATGCTTGGACTCCTAGCCGCCCTCTCTGCGTCTGCGGCAGGGGGTATGAGAATTGCCCTGCCCCTGCTGTTAATTGGTTTGTTGCGGATTGACAAACTTTGGTCGGAAATACCTTTATTGTCGGGGGTTCACCCCCCAGTGGCTATCACCATCTTGGTGAGTTGGTCGCTGTTAGAGTTATTTGCTTCTAAAACCTTTGTGGGACAGCGGGTGCTGCAAATTGTGCAAATTATTTTCAGTCCCATTGTAGGAGCAATTATGGGAATTGCGATCGCTCAGGTAAGTTCGATCGACGAAATTATTGCTCACCCTTGGATGCTGTGGATAATTGGTATTGTCGGAGGTTTGTTGGCTTTAGTGCTGCAACTGGTACAAGCAGGATGGCTTTACCGACTGCGGCGTTTGCCGATTTGGGTGATTTTCCTCCAAGATGTTTTGTGCATTTCCTTGGTTTTGTTTGCCTTTGACGCCCCGCAGCAGGGAGGGTTAGTTGCTATGATCCTGCTGTGGCTGGCAATTCGCAGTTCTAAAGAGTGGTATCGCTGGTACAGAAGTCAGGGAATACCGGGCGATAGGGGAAATCCCCGCCGCCGCAAGCGCGATCCTGATTAGTTTAGTCTGTAGTTATTCCAAGTGGAACTTGTAGGGGCGGGTAAGCGCGCCTAATACAAGATAGAGCGCTGATTCTCGATACAAAACCCGCCCTCTACAGATTTATTGCAGAACCGATTTTTAAAGCAATCCGAGCGAGTGTAGCGGGCCCTGACCGGTAATTAACTCCAGCAATAGTGCCACAAAACCAATCATCGCCACACGACCGTTCCAGACTTCCGCCCCCGTCGTCAAACCCCACTCCCACTGCTCTTGAGGGTACATCTTAACTTTCTTTGAAGGGCGTATAACATCAGAGAATTTAACGCTGGGAGATTCGATCGACTCGATTACTAAATCGGCCAAGGCTTCAATAAACACCGGATGAGTATTCAGTGCCGGCACTCTGTAGAAATTTTTAATCCCCGATTCTTCTGCTAATTCTCGATACTCCATGTCAATTTCTTGTAGAGTCTCGATGTGTTCGGAAACGAAACTAATCGGAACTACCAACAAATCTTGGACTCCATTTTCTGCCAATTCGGTAATGGCGTCTTCGGTGTAAGGCTTGAGCCATTCCACCGGGCCAACCCGACTTTGATAAGCTAGAGTGTGTTCGTTCGATCGATCCAAATGTTCCATAATCAGACGAGTGCAATCTTCAATCTCGCGCTGATAGGGGTCTCCAGCCTCTTCTACGTAGCTGAGGGGGACGCCGTGGGCGCTAAAAAAGATGTGAACTCGATCGGGATGAGGATTGTGGTCTAGTTCTTGGGCTATCAGTTCCGACATTGCCTGAATGTAGCCCGGCCGCTTATACCAAGAAGGAATAGCGGTATATTCGATATCCTTGAGGGCTGGATCTTTCCCCCACATTTCTTCTAGCTGCCGGAAGCTAGAACCGCTGGTGCTGATAGAAAATTGAGGATACAGCGGCAAGATTGTCAAATGTTCAATGCGATCGCGCTTAATTTTGGCGATCGCCTCTTCGGTAAAAGGATGCCAGTAGCGCATCCCCACGTATACTCGAGCATCTTGTCCTTTTTCTTGCAAGAGTTCTTGCAGGGCTAGGGCTTGTTCCTCGGTAATTCGCCGCAAAGGAGAGCCGCCCCCGATTTGGCGGTAGTTTTCCTGGGATTTTTGAAAGCGCAGGGTCGAAATCAACCAGGCGAGCGGTTTTTGCATCCACGGAAACGGGATGCGAATGATTTCCGGGTCAGCAAACAAGTTGAACAGGAAAGGACGGACATCCTCGATTTGATCTGGCCCGCCCAAGTTTAATAGCAATACTCCCACACGACCCATAGCGGTTACAGCTCTCCCAATATCTCAGTTCTGTTACTTATCTTTATCATATAACTTAATAATATCTTAAGTCGATAGCAAGGTATACATAATTTTGACTATCGGAACAATTTTTAGAGATTTAAGTTATCGGTATCAGTGACTGTACGATGCGATCGCGCGTCTTGCTGCTTTGAGCGTAGGCGGCGATGCTCGTTTGGGCCAAGTAGCCGTGCAAAATTTGACCGTCAGCGCCGAAACTAAAGTTTTAGACCGTTGCTGCGGTAGCGGTCAAACTAGGCAATTTCTGGTGCAATATTCCCAGGATGTCACAGGGCTTGACGCTTCGCCGCGATCGCTGGAACTGGCCAGGAAAAATGTACTATCAGCCAATTATGTAGAGGCTTTTGCTAATTCGATGCCTTTTCCCGACTGTCAGTTTGACAGGAGTACACAGCAGCGTTGCGATGCACCAAATGCGATCGGCGCAATTGCGACAAATCTTTCAGGAAGTATACTGCGTGTTCGAGCCCGGTTGTGTATTCATTTTGGTAGATTTTCCTCCGCCTACAAATCCGGTATTTCGGCCAGGGTTGGCTGTATTTTTGTGGGTGTTTGAGACTGAAACTGCTTGGAAGCCGATCGAAACAGACTTGGGGAGTTTGTTGGCAGAAGTGGGATTGCGATCGTACAATTCCGAATGAACTCAACAACCAAAACTTTATGCTGGCGGCAGCATTCAAGTAATCCAAGTTCAAAAGTCATTAGTCAGCAGTCATTAGTCATTAGTAAGGGACGCGCCAATTATTGGCTAAACACTGCTGAATTCTTACTTTTAAAATGAGGAATATTTAGTCATCGCTAATCCTTCATAACTAATGACTAATGACTGATGACTGATGACTAATGACTCCTAACTAAACAAACTTTTTCGCTTCTGCCAAAGCCGCCTCAAACTTGAGCAATACATCCTTTTCTGTGTGAATAACTTTCTCTTGTTCCAGCAGCGGGCGGCCAAAGCGAAAAATGCCGTCCTGTTCTACGTGATCTACATAAGGCAGCGTTTCTGGATGCGGCAAAAATTTTCTGCCTATCGTGTACGGCGTGTGGAAAGAAAAACTAAAATCGGGAAACTTATCGCTCTTGATTTCTAGGTAGTAAAGCGAGTAATAATCTTTGATTTCGGAGTACAGGCATTCACGGCACTTATTTACAAGTTTGCGGTTCTGATAGAAAAAATCCCACTTATCCCAATAGTAGCCATCTTTCATCATTTCGTGGTGGTCGTCGCACAGTTCCAGATATAATTTGTCAGCATCCGCCGGACGGTAGAAGTAAAGCATGGCGTAGGGCATCTCAATCAGTAACTTGACTGCTTGATTTTTTCGCTGATACCATTCCTGCTGGTGAGTTTCGTAGACTTCCTTATATTTAATTGCTTTAAAGCTGTTGAGCTGATTTTCTTTGGCCCAGCGCGACGCCCAAACTGTCCAGTAAGCTAGCTGGAAGGTTGCTGAAACTTCCGCCGAACCTTGTTCTTTCCAGTCGGCAATGATTTTTTCCCAAGCTGAACTAAAAGCTCCTCGGGATTGTTCGTTTTCTGCGCGGTTTTCTGTATTGATTGGGGAAGGTGTTGGGCGATTATTTTGAATCAGCCCTTTGGGTTCTTGGCGCCAATTATTAATATCGGTTGGCGTTAGATTTAATATCAATCTTCTGTCGTGAACGGGATATTCTAAATGAATTCCTGATTTGCGGAAAGAGCGGTATTCTAAAATAGGGAGTTTGCCTTGTTCAATCCACTGCTGGCGTTCTGCTGGCGAACACTTGAGTATTGCTTCTACTTCTACCGGATCGACGGCTAATTCACTTTTGAATGTCTCCCAAAATCTTTCTTGTTCGGCTGGATTTGCTTCCAGCAGGGATACAATTCGGTTGACGAGGTGATCTGTGTCTTGGCAATTGTCGGGAAGTCCTAAGAAGTCAAGGAGTTTGGTCTTGAGTATGCGTCTGGCTGAGATTAGCTCGGCTAACATGAGAAGCTCCAGTAGAGTCATGACTTGCGCCCTTGAATTGGCAAGATTTGTGCAAGTCTTATATATCTTAATAGATTCTCCTGAGTTGTTGGCAATTGAAATGTCCGCGCGAGCGAAGCTATCCCGATCGCGCCTGCAGGCCCGTTGCGGTAGGGAATCGCCCAACCTCCGCCCCATCCCTAAGCCAAAATACTCAAAACCAGGCCAAAAAGCCGATCGACCTTTTGGCTAAATTGACCTTATTGGCTAAAATCGATAATTGCGATCGCGCACCCACAAACTCACAGGCACAGCATGGCCTGTTTTGTCAACCTTTACTTCTACCAAAAAAGATTGTCGCTGGTTCCTTTGAGCTTCGCTAATCTCCTGATTGACTTTTTCCCTTTCATCCTCTGGCATATAATAAGTTTCTAAGCCGTATTCCATCTGGAAACTGTTATATTTGCCCTTAATTGCGATTTGGTTGGCGGGCAAATTGGCGGGATTTTCTAGGCTGACGCGGACGGGTTTCCAAGCTTGGGGGCGGCCGGGATTAGTCGCGGTTTTTGGCGCTTCTAGGATTACATAAAAACTGGTTTGTGGCTTGACATTGTGCGTATTTTGTGAACACACAGCCCCGGGCGGACAAGGCGTTTTTTCCGCAGGTAAATCTTTCCAGCCGGGGAGTTTTTGGAGATTTGTGCGATCGGAAATATTATAGCTCAAAACTTGGTAATATCCGCGCAAAAAGTCGTAAGGGTCTACTGGTGCTGTTTGCAGGACAACTGTTTTGCCAGTAATAAAAGTGTAAACTGATGGAGCTGGTACGGCGGCAATTAGTCCGATTTGCAGCAGCAAAGGAACCCACAGCCGCCACCCGGGAAGGCGTTTCGCAGCGGGGGGAAGGGTGAATGATGGGGGATTAGCGCTGGTATCTGCTATTTCGGAACTTTTATCTGTTAAATCTTGCTTTTCGGTGTTCATATTGGGAATTGGGAATTGGGAATTGGTTCGCAGAATAATATCGTTGACCTTTGAATCGGCATAATCATCTTCCGAATGCAGTGCGAGCGGGACGATCGCACTATAGTAGAATGCTCCTATTCATCGGGGATTTTTGCGAAGTGGCGCTCGAACCACAAACCAGCAGCAATTACGCCAATTCCGCACAAAACAAATACAAAAGATTTGAGCAACAATCCTGTGTTATATTCAAACAGTCGGCTGATAATTTGCAGGGTGATTAATACCATGCCTCCCCAAAAAGTCCGGCGGTTTCCTAAAGCTAAACCTTCTCGGATTAAGCCGACAGCGAGCAAAAATAAGAAAACATTGAACAGAAAAGTCGCTAATTGAGGAATGGGGGTAAAACTGAGGTGAAAAAGCGGTATTAAGGCGCTGGCGAGGATTAAAATGCCGATCGCACTTGTAGTCAAATCCACTGCTTTTTGTTTTGGTCGCCGCAGTTCCAAACGTCCCAAACGCAGCCATTCAAACAGCGTGAAACCGCCCAAAACAGCCACATTTGCCAGCAAAACCCAATCCGGCTTAGTTGGGACAGGATTCGGCGAATCTTGCCACCACCAGTGGAAAGAAAGAACATAAAACAAACCGGCGAGAAATAGCAGTGCTAAACTGCGGGCGGTAGGTTGAAACAGCTTGCTGCGTACCCTCGGCCAGATTGCATCGTCGTATCCCCACAGTAAAGCGGGCGGTAAAGCACAAAAAATTGCTGTACCCCAGGTTTGATTTAACCCTTGGACGATAGAAACTTGTAGGGAAAAAATTATCGCGATCGCACCTATGGCAAAAATAGCACGCGATCGACACCAATAAGCCAGCGGCACAAACATTATACTGGCTGCGATCGGCATTTGCCGCACCAAAACTTCCAGCCAAGAAAACTCGACTTTGGAAGACCAATCTAACACGGCAAACCAATAGCCCAAACCGACTAAAAGGGCTGACAAAACGCCCAAGGAAGTCAACCGCAAACTGTAAGCCATTCCGAGCACGCCGATTCCCCAAGCAAGGAAAAGTCCGTAGGAAGAACCGCCAATGTGGAACATTTGCGCCATCAATGCCATATTTGCTCCTAAAATCAGAGCTCCTAACAGCAACAATCCTTCACCTAGGAGTTTGTTTCGCCCTTTTGTTGCGGGCATATCTGGATGGGAGTTTTGGCTTCGGGATGGGGGAATTCGCCACAGATAGAAACCTGCTGCATTGACTGCTACGAAAAGACTTAGCAGCAGTGCAACTCTCACTTCGCGCGACCAAACTTGCCAGTTTGCGGCTACAAAGGTGATGACTCCTATACCGAGGAGAATGCCGCCGAGACTGATGAGAATGCTGAGGAATCGGTTGCGGGAGGCGGTTTCGAGTGTGTTGAATTGGTAGCGTTCCGAAAGTTGTTGGTAGAATGAAGTGTCGATGAGTCCTTCTGCTTGCCAGAGTTTGGCTTGATCTCGCAACTCGCGTCGAAATTTATCTGAAATCATTTTTAATATTCCAGAGGATTTGAACTGTGATAGTTTTTAATATGTCACTTGTGGGTCGATTATCGATGGATGCTGGGACACCTGCTGAACTTGCACAAAAGTCTTTTTTGGGTTTTGATGTTAGTTTCAATCCCTAATAGGGGTTTAGTTTGATTGCAACGATTGATTTATTTTGGATGGTGCGTGTAAAATCTTTGTTTCAATCCCTGATAAGGATTTAGGTTGATTGCAACCGGGAAAATCTAAGGGTTCTGGGATTGGGAAATTGTTTCAATCCCTGATAGGGATTTAGGTTGATTGCAACACGAGACGCTAAACGCTGAGCGTAACTGCTGGCGTGTTTCAATCCCTGATAGGGATTTAGGTTAATTGCAACCAAAATGCCGCCAAAAGAATTCCATAAACCCTCGTTTCAATCCCTGATAGGGATTTAGGTTGATTGCAACGCCCTTCTCCGGGCCCGGTAGCTGGGCAACCTTGTTTCAATCCCTGATAGGGATTTAGGTTGATTGCAACGATAGTGACGATGTACTCCATCCAGATGCCCTCTGGTTTCAATCCCTGATAGGGATTTAGGTTGATTGCAACCCAGAGCAGACTGCCTATCCCATTCCCGCTTCTGGGTTTCAATCCCTGATAGGGATTTAGGTTGATTGCAACCTACTGACTTTGTAGCCTGCTAATTGGTGCATATAGTTTCAATCGGGAGCATCCCTATTTTGCAGGGGCGAAGCATTCCGGCAGATAATTTATGAGTTAAAAGCAGAGATTTACTACCGGAATGCTTCGCCCCTACGGATATATTTGCAAAATAGGGATGCTCCCTTTCAATCCCTGATAGGGATTTAGGTTGATTGCAACTTTTCAGGCATTCCCGCAAAAGGTTTTACCTATTCTCGGTTTCAATCCCTGATAGGGATTTAGGTTGATTGCAACTCAAGGAGTTTAAGCTTCCTACATTGTTTCAATCCCTGATAGGGATTTAGGTTGATTGCAACATGGAGCCAACGGGAGTGAACTATTCGCAACTCTAGGGGTTTCAATCCCTGATAGGGATTTAGGTTGATTGCAACCTCCGAGGCTTCATCAATGGCAGTGATTAAAATACTGTTTCAATCCCTGATAGGGATTTAGGTTGATTGCAACAGAAGGGCGACAAAAGTATTAATTTGTTGAGCCGAAGTTTCAATCCCTGATAGGGATTTAGGTTGATTGCAACGCGCGGCCGCTTGCATTGCTCGATCGCACTAGCGGGTGTCAATCCCTGATAGGGATTTAGGTTGATTGCAACGGAAGCTACCAGAGGGCAGTTATGCGGCATTAGGGCGTTTCAATCCCTGATAGGGATTTAGGTTGATTGCAACCTTATGAGGTTTTGGGTCCCGATAGTGAGATTTAGTTTCAATCCCTGATAGAGATTTAGGTTAATTGCAACTCAAGATTCGCAAGGGAAGGCGATCGGGCAAACCGTTTCAATCCCTGATAGGGATTTAGGTTGATTGTAACTTGCGCCTTTTTAATTGGCGGGTCGGGTTGGAATCGATCCGCGTTTCAATCCCTGATAGGGATTTAGGTTGATTGCAACTCTAGTTGTTGTCTAGTGGCAGCCGATCGCCCTTCACGTTTCAATCCCTGATAGGGAGTTAGGTTAATTGCAACAGTTGGTTTCTGAAACTCTTACTGTATTTAGTTTTCAAGGTTCGTTTGCGTCTGTAGATATCCAAACTACCATCTCAATACCGACCTGTCAAGAGGCAAAAATTTCAACAAACCTCAAAACCTTTCACAGCAAGCAATACAGCATTTGCGTCGGATTTTTCATAAAGTGCCTTAAACCCATACTACGCAACTGATACAGCCGAAAAAAATTCCACCCTCAAAAAAACACCTACCCATAGGCGCAAATTTTATCCTTCAACCCGATTCAAATTCCAGTCGTAAGGCAAAAAAACGATCGCCCATCCATCACCCACAGCCGCCTCCGGCCCCAAATAACCACCCACATACTCAGCCACCGAACCCGCCGCCTTTACAAAATCCTCGCCGTACCACTTAAAAATCTTGCTCAAATAAAGCGTCTTTTTCTCGGCATCATATCGCACCTTATCAGGATTGTGAATAAAACGGCTGGCATCCGCTTCTAGTTGAGTCCGTACCGACTCCGGGAAATAAGCCCCCCGGCGCAGCAGCGGGCACCCGACTGAAGCGCAAACTAATGCAAAATGGATGCGCGGTTCGGCAAATTCCGGCCGCAAAATTGCGTGTTCGATTTGATTGAGACTGTACTTTTTGCCGCCAATAATCACATTTGAACGGGTGAAAAAATCCAAAAAACTCAGCCAGTTGGGAATTCCCAAAACTTTGGGACGGATGGACGCGATCGGATATACTTCCAGAACTTGAGAAATTGCGATCGCATTATACGCATTCAGCCACAACGCCAGCCGCGCATCCGCATCAGTACAATCCGCCAAATCCACATCGGCCAAACTTTCCAGCCACGCCCTCAAAACATCCGCCCCCTCAGCTTTCCAGCCCCGATAATTGACGCGGCCGAAATCGTCAACGTAGCGTTGCAGCAACTCGTCCCAAATCGTAAAGTCGATCGTACCGATCATTTATTACTATCCATAATATAAGGCGGACATGACTTTAACTTCTGCTTCTATTTAATACTACCGTCAACCCAAATAACACCTGCAACGGTAGCATTTTTTAAATTAGCCCCGTTAAACGGGCTCTAGATTAAATTAGCTTGAGTAAAATTAGCGCCTTGTAAATTAGCTTGCCGCCAAGAAACCCCGCTCAAATTTGCCCCCGATAAATTAGCTTCCCTAAAATTTGATTCTCTCAAATCTGCCCCTTGCAAATGGGCATTTGCTAAACTCGCGTACCGCAGGCGAATGCGGATCAAATCGCCGCCCGGAGACTGGTTAGTTTACCGCAACTAATTGATTTGCTGCGGGTTAGGTGCAATCACTGGTGTAGCCAACCCGAAAATCATTCCTCATCAAACTGCTCCCAAAGTTACAGATTTCCTGCTCTTTACATTCTACAATTTTAAAAGATTCTTAATTTCAATTTCAACGGGGATCGGTTTCTTCCGGCACAACACCCCTCCCAGTTTGAGCTGCAATTTTTTAAATTCCCCTTACCTCCCTAACACACTATGAGCGATCGAACCAACTTTTTCGATAAACTGTTAGCGGCTGTTGAAACCAATCAAAGTTTGCTGTATTTAGCCCTCGACCCCGACCCGGAAACCTTGCCCGCCCTGGTTTCCATGACTGGGGAAGAAACTCAAACTTTTGTAACTGATTTGTTGTCAAAGCTAAAAAGTGCGATCGACCAAACAGCCGATTTAATCTGTGCCTGCAAAATCACCCTCGGTTTTTACCAATCTCTCGGTATTCCCGGTTGGGCATTGCTGCAAGAAATTTTAACAATTATTCCCCCTCACCTGCCAGTAATTTTAGATGCAAAACACTGCGATTTAAACAGCAGCACAGTGTTTGCCAAAATTGTATTTCAAGACTGGCGAGTTGACGCTATTACTTTAAGTCCCTATCCCGGATTCGACCAAGTAGCGCCTTTTTTGTTATACGCTGGAAAAACTGTTTTTGTCCTCTGTGCCACCGCCAACCCGTCAGCGGCGGATTTGCAAGAATACCCGACGCCAAACAACCCTTTTTATTTGCAATTAGTCCGACTCTCTCAAACTTGGGGAACTCCCGAAAAACTCGGTTTAGAAGTAGGAGTAATGCCGGATATGTTAGCTCGCATCCGCAAAGAGGCTCCTGAACGCCTAATTTTAGTCGAAGGAGACATCCCCGTAGAAAATGACCTCACAGAAGAAAACGACCTCGCACAACTGCTGGCGGCTGGTTTAAGCAAGAATGGTGAAGATTTATTGCTGCCAGTCCCCCCAAGTTTATTAGCGGGGAAAGAGCCGCGCCGAGAAATTGAGAACTTGCGGGATAGTATTAATAAACTGAGGCTGCGGGCGATCGAAGGTAGCCCCACTTGCGAACTGTGGCTGCCCGATGTTTGCTTTTTGCAACAGGAACCTCACCGCGATTTAATCTTGCAACTTTATGACATCGGCTGCGTAGTTTTTGGCGACCACGTACAAGCATCGGGCGCCGTATTTCCATATTACATCGACTTGCGGAAAATTATCTCCATTCCCCAAATTTTTCATCAAATTGTCAGCGCTTATGCAGACATTCTTAAAAACTTAAAATTCGATCGCATTGCGGGAATTCCCTACGGTTCTTTACCCACAGCAACCGGTTTAGCCTTGCGAATGGAACGCCCGATGATTTTCCCGCGCAAGGAGGTGAAAACTTACGGTGCCGGCAAGTTAATTGAGGGGCATTTTCAGGCAGGAGAAACGATTGTCGTAGTCGATGACATTTTGATTAGTGGCAAAAGCGTAATGGAAGGCGCGGCTAAGTTAAAATCGGCTGGCTTGAATGTGGAAGATATTGTGGTATTAATCGACCACGAACAGGGAGTCAAAGATAAGATGCAGGCCAACGGTTATCGCGCACATTCTGTGTTAGCGCTTTCGGAAATTGCTCAAACTTTGTATCAAGCAAATCGCATCGATACCGAGCAATTTCAGCTTTTGACAGCCGAACATTAAAGTATAAAATATCTAGTTACCAGGCTCTGCCTGGTAATTAAGCTCCGGAGGCTTTGCCTCCAAAATTCTGTCTCGTTTGCCTTGTTTTAGTGGAGGCAGAGCCTCCTGAAAGGCGTTACCAGGCAGAGCCTGGGAACGAGTAAAGGTAAATCAATCAACCTTGCAAAACTTCAATTAAAGCATCGCCCATTGCCCGACAGCCGACGAGTTTCATGCCTTCTGACATGATATCGCCAGTGCGATAACCTCGATCCAAAACTTCGACAACTGCTTGCTCAATTTTATTAGCAGCTTCCGGCTGATTTAAGGCGTAGCGCAGCATCATTGCCGCGCTTAAAACTTGGGCGATGGGATTGGCTTTATCTTGTCCCGCGATGTCTGGTGCGGAACCGTGCACGGGTTCAAAAACCCCCGGCCCGCTTGCTCCCAAACTAGCAGAAGGCAGCATTCCAATACTACCAGTTAGCATCGCCGCAGCATCGGAAAGAATGTCGCCGAATAAATTGCCGGTGACAATGGTATCGAACTGTTTCGGCCAGCGAATTAACTGCATGGCTGCGTTGTCAACGTAGAGGTGAGAAAGTTCGACATCAGGGTATTCGGAAGAAAGGGCAATAATACGATCGCGCCACAGTTGCGAAACATCCAAAACATTCGCTTTATCAACGGAACACAGCCTTTTGCCCCGCTTCCTGGCCGTCTCAAAAGCCACTCGCCCGATTCTGTCAATTTCTGACTCGGTGTAAGCCATCGTATTGACACCGCGTTTTTCGCCTGTTTCCGTCTCAAAAATACCTTTCGGTTTGCCGAAATAAATGCCGCCTGTGAGTTCGCGGATGACCATAATATCCACGCCTTCGACAACTTCCCGTTTCAAACTAGAAGCATCAACCAATTGCGGTAAAATAGTCGCCGGACGCAAATTTGCAAACAATCCCAATCCGGCGCGCAGTCCTAATAATCCAGTTTCCGGGCGCTGTTCGCGGGGCAAATTATCCCACTTGTAACCGCCAATGGCTGCTAACAATACTGCATCGCTGTTGCGGCATTTTTCCAGTGTTTCTTCTGGCAGCGGATTGCCTGTTGCGTCAATAGCAGCGCCGCCCATTAAAGCTTCTTGAAATTCAAAGCCGATGTCCAATTGTTGACCGACAAGTTTCAGGACATCTACCGCCACAGCGATAATTTCAGGGCCGATGCCGTCTCCTGGTAAAAGAGTGATGCGGTAGTTTTGAGTCATATCTACTAAGTTGAGAAATTTTTGCGAGCTTATCATTGTATCAGGACAAGCTAGCTAAAAATTCATTCTCGATCTCTTAGTCCGCAGAGGCAGACTTCGTTTGACTCTTAAGCGGTTTCAACCGCCGATTGATAAAGACGATAACTTAATCTATAACTAACAATAGTTCGATCGCACGCACGTACAAAAAAATCGGCAAGGAGTCGCGGAGTGGCAGAGGACGAAGGCATACCAACATCAGCACAGATTGATTCTCGGGACTATTCTTGGGCCTTTTGGCCAGTCGTCCCCCTCTATCCCTACAGCAAGCGGCGCACCATCCGCAAGGAAATAGTCAAGGACACAATCTGGATTTTTGACCAAGTACAAGGCATTTTCTACGTTGTCGTCCCGATTCGGATGACAGTAATTAAATTAGAACCCGAAGGCCTTCTCGTCTACGCCCCCGTTGCACCGACTCCTGAGTGCATCCGCTTGGTAAAGGAGTTAGTAGCAGAGCACGGCGAGGTTAAGTACATCCTGCTGACAACGGTTTCGGGCATCGAGCACAAGGTTTTTGTCGGCCCCTTTGCGAGGAGTTTTCCTGAAGCGCAGGTGTTGGTAGCCCCGCAGCAGTGGAGTTTCCCCGTGAATTTGCCGCTGAGTTGGCTGGGTTTGCCGGCGAAACGCACCTCTGTACTGCCCTTTGACAGCAGCAACACGCCGTTAGCCGATCAATTTGACTGGGCAATTCTCGGCCCACTCGACCTCGGTTTGGGCAGATTTGCTGAAGTTGCGTTATTTCACAGACGATCGCGCACGCTGATGCTAACAGATTCCATAGTTTCCATTCCCGAAAATCCGCCCGCGATCGTCCAACTCGACTCGTACCCGCTGCTGTTTCACGCCAAAGACAGCGCTTTGGAGACGGTGGCAGACACCCACGAAAATCGGCGCAAAGGGTGGCAGAGAATCGCCTTATTTGCCATGTATTTTACGCCTAGCGTGCTGGAAGTGCCGCCGTGGTCGGAGGTATTTGACAACGCAGGCAAAGCGCCAGAACGCTCTAGGAAAGCTTATTTCGGGTTGTATCCCTTCAAGTGGAAAACACATTGGGAGCGATCGTTTGAGGCTTTGCGGGGAGGAGGGCGGTTGTTTGTCGCGCCGATTTTGCAGACTTTGATTCTCAACCGCGCGCCGAGGGAAACTCTCGATTGGGTGGATAAAGTGGCGAGTTGGGACTTTGAAAAAATTGTACCTTGTCACTTCGATGGTGCGATCGACTCCCGGCCGCGTGAATTTCGGCAAGCATTCTCATTTCTGGAAAAACACTCGCCTGTTAATTCCTTACCCGAAGACGATTTTAAATTGCTCAGGCAGATTGATGCGGGTTTGAATAAAACTGGTTTGGTTCCCCCTGCGAAAGACAAGGTTTAATCTTACATCTTGCACGATTGTTAAGAACAGGCAAGATGCCTGTTCCACAAAACTCAATTTTATTGTGGAACGGGCATCTTGCCCGTTGCTAAACAGGTAATTGAGAATAGTGCAACATCTCAGTTTAATCTTACATCTTGCACCATTCTCAAGAACAGGCAAGATGCCTCCTGTTCCACAAAGAATGAATTTCTTTCTTGTGGAACGGGCATCTTGCCCGTTGCTAAACAGGTAATTGAGAATAGTGCAACATCTCAGTTTAATCTTACATCTTGCACCATTCTCAAGAACAGGGAAGATGCCTGTTCCACGATGAGTCCCTCGATCCCCCCTAGCCCCCCTTAATAAGGGGGGGACAAGAGTCCGATCGAAGTCCCCCTTCTTAAGGGGGATTTAGGGGGATCTAGACTCAGGTAAAACCGATATTTATCAAGGATTTGGGCCTTAAGTTGACACCAATAGGCAATGCCGTGCCCTTACCTTTCGCACTTAAACTCATCAAACTTCACCACTTCCGATTCGGGTTTCCGCGTATCAAAATAGTAGCTGCTAACCGTACCTTCCCCCGTATCAAAAATAGTAAAAGCCGTAATATCGTTGCTATCAATATACGGCAGCGGCCGCCCGTCTTCTCCCAACAAAGGCGCAACAGTCGGCACCACAGGTTCCAATCCGTTCGGGTCTCCAATAGCGCTGTAATCTTCCCGATATGCCGGCGGCACAAATCGGCGCTTTTCCCCCGCAAAAGCACCGTAACTGTTGCCAACATTAGAAGTCTCCAAAAAGTGCATTCCGCTGGAACTTACAAACCGATTCCACAAGTGCGAATGCCCGTAAAATACCAACTGCACCCCCGCTGTTTCTAGTAGCGGCACTACATCCCGAATCAGATAATCTTGCGGTTTCGGATACTCGTAACGCACCATTTTAATCTCGCCATTCTCAGCGCGATCGACTATTTGCACTGGATCAGTATAAGCAGGTACAATATTGTCACCCAGAGAATGTGGCGGGTAGTGAAACATCACAATTTTATATTTTGCCTGCTGGAATTCCGCACTCTTTAACTCTTTTTGCAGCCAAGTATATTGAGCGCTGCCCTTGACAATCGGCTCAAAAATATGCTGTCCGTATCCCCATTTTTCGGGATTATTAAAATCTTCGTCCCGTTCGCGATACCTGCCTCTGGCACCCGGATCTAAATTCGGAGTCCGCCAGATATTCGCAACATACAAAGTTACTAACCGCACGTCCCCAAAAGTCACAGCATAGTAATTTTTGCCTCCCGGTAAATTGAAAATCTCGTCATAGGTATCGCTATTAAAACTATTGTTTTTTAGCCATGTTTCCCGCACTGAAGAGTCATACTTGGGATTCAAAGAGGCAGCACGTTGAGCGTATATTTTCTCGGCAGCGGCGCGGGGAAAAGGATCATTAAATTGGTCATCAAGCTTGCTGTTGGTGGCAAACCTGCCCATGATTTCGTGATTGCCAATGGCGGGGAATAAAGGCGCGTGTTGGATCAGTTCGCCGCCGCTGTAAACGGTTTTGATGCCTTTTTTGTCCAGTTCGGAAAATGCGCGACCTTGCAGAGCGGGAAAGAAGGCGCGGCCTCGGTAGTCGTCAAACCATTCAGAAGCGCGATCGGGTATATTAATTAAATCCCCTGCCATAAAAACCGCGTCAACTCTCCCAATTGTTTCGGTTACTTTCTGGAGGTTTGCTGCTGTCATAGGCATCAATTGATGGTCGGAAGTGAGGAGAATTTTGAGCGCACTTCCTGCTGCTGGTGTGGGAGAAAGAGTGAAAACTTTGCTGCTGACAGATGCGCCGTCTTTCCTTTCGCTGGTGACTCGATAAGGAATGCGAACACCGGGCATTAAATTGGGGACTTCTGCTTCGTGGCGCCAGATGTCGCGGACAATTGGATTGCTGTTAATTATGCTTTGTTTGATTTCATCGGAAATGCGCGAGTCTTTGTCTTCGCGAGTGCGGCTTAGCTTGGTAGTATTTGCAGCCGCAATTTCATTCAAATTTTCGCCGTAAGCAACAGTGTTGCGAGTACCGGCAAAGTCGGTAAACCAGACAACTCGCACCGAGTTTACTGTTGGGCGTTGCAGAAACGGATCGGTTAAAAGCTGAGGTTTGTTAAGATAATATTGCATAATGAAACCTAGCAATATGACAATCAAAATTAAAACAGCAAAAAACCAGGGATTGCGGGGCAAATCTCTATGATTTTCTAATTGCTCGGGCAAGGGTGTCAACATAAGTCATTAGCCATTATTTTGTAGGGGGGTTTCACCAGCCAAATAGAACTCCCCCCTCAAATACATATAAACCCGCCCCGCCAACTTTAAATTTTAAACTACCAACGTTATCAAAAAGTTAAGAAATTAGTAAAATATCTCACATCTAACAAAAATCTACTATTTTTTCACATCTTCCGATCTCTCCATTCTCTTTCTCTGCGCCCTCTGCGCCCTCTGCGGTTCATTAAAAAAAATCTTTCTCAAAAATGCTTGAGACTTGCGATATAACATTCTTAACACCCTTCCTTCAATCTAAAATCTAAAATCCCATGACTCGCCACCTTCTCAAGGCTAACTGCAAAACCGTACACTTGGGCGGTTTCTCTCCAAATATCGAACCTGCTTTAAGCGTCGATTCGGGCGATCGCATCGATATCGAAACCTATTCAGGATATTATGTTGCTGACAAGGCCCCGCCGGAATTTCTCACCCCTGAATTTTTAGATATTTGTCAGAATTTGCCTCCCAACCGCAAAGTAGGCCCTGGGCCCCACTTGCTGACAGGCCCGATTTATGTTAACAACGCCGAACCGGGAGACGTTTTAGAAATTCACATTGAAGAGGTTTACCCGAGTTTACCAGTAGGATTTAATGCAATTCGGCCCGGGTGGGGAGCTTTACCGGAGTATTTTTCCGAACCTAAATTGCGGTTTATTCCGCTAGATTTAGAGCAAAAAATTGCTGAATTTCCCCCAGGTAGCGGCATTCGGATTCCCCTGCATCCTTTTTTTGGCATTATCGGCGTTGCCAATGCAGAAATTAACCGTTCTTCTATTCCTCCAGAGCGCTACGGCGGCAATATGGACAATCAGGAACTCCAACCAGGAACGCGGTTATTTTTACCTGTTTTTCTGCGCGGCGGTTTACTGTCCATTGGCGACGGACATTCGGCACAAGGAGACGGTGAAGTTGACGGTACTGCCATTGAAACTTCGATGAACGGGACTATTCAAATCATCTTACGCAAGGATTTTATTTTGATGTTTCCGTTTGCAGAAACGCCCACTCATATTGTAATTATGGGATTCGGTAGAACATTAGATGAAGCGTTTGAGATGGCGGTCAAACAGACGGTTTATTGGTTGCAAACTTTTGCGGGTTTCCAAGAAGAAGAGGCTTATGTTTTGTGTTCCATTGCCGTAAATTTTCGGATTACGCAGGCTGTCAACAATCCTCAGAAAGGAGTTCACGGAATGATGCCCAAGTGTATTTTGCCGGAGGTGAAAATTATTGGTCACCGAGTTTGAGGTAGTATGGTAACACACGCTCGACAAAAAACTTAAGATTGCGATCGCACAATCTACACAAATTTGTCACTGCTGTGGTCGATCGGGATCGCGATGCTCTTGACAATTAAGCTTAAAATGGGATAAGTTACAAAATCTACCTAAATCGAACTCAACATGAAAAACCAGACTGACGATGTTGCCAAAAAAGATTTAGTCGATCGAGCTTTTGAAAATGCAGCAATACCCGATCCGACAGCGTGGGTGCACGAACATTATTTTCTGGCTAATTTCGCCGAGACTCTGGCCCACATCCAAGAACATATGTCTGAAGACAGTTGCGAAATCGGCGAGAATGGTGAGTCGGGTGAGGGGAGATTATCGATCGATGCCAAAATTAGAGATATGTTGAAAACTACTTTTAGCGACGACGGCTGGCAATATGTCGAAAGTTTATTGTGAGTTTGGTAAAATCCCTAAGTATTTGTACCTTCATAACTTGCTCTCGTAAATTATACCAGTTTAAAAAAAGAATGCAACTGTAGGCCCGTGCTCCCAACCCTTAGATCGTCACTCATTCCTAACTTTTTAATTCTTTAATCTAACACCTCAAATAGTATCAGTTTCGTCCCCCAACACTAACTCCCCACTCAGAGTGTCTGGGGGCATTTTCACCACAACTTGATCCGCGCCGAAACGGATACTTGCGAACGGCTTTTGTCGGGGGTAGATCAAAATTTTAGACTAAGGTTCAAGATTCCAGATTCACCTGTGGAATAAATCTAAAATTTCCAATTTCAAATCTCAAATTGACTGACGTACTTGTGATGTAGGCTACTCTAGGTTAACCCGAAATTACTGTCGCTAGGAATTTCGATCGATCGCAAAAACGCCGCACTTTCTTCGGGCAAAGCAGTATTGATAAACATCCCGCTGCCCAACTCAAACCCAGCTTGCTTCGTCACTCTGGGAATAATTGCGATATACCAGTGAAAGTATTTTGTTGCCCGTTGGGCGATCGGCACGGATCGAACATTATAGTTGTAATCGGGATTGTTCAATCCGTAATAAAGCTTAGCCAGTACAGTTTTCAAAATATCAGCAAGATCCGTAATTTCCGCATCAGTAATTTCATCAAACGAAGAGGAATGTCGGCGCGGAAAAATCCAAGTGTGAAACGGTGAAAGTGCAGCGTAAGGGATAAAAGCCACAAAATGTTCACTCTCACAAATCACTCTTTCCTTCGCCGCTAATTCATCTTCCAAAGTCCGGCAAAAGAGGCATTCTCCCGTGTCGTCAAAATATCTAATAGCTTCGTCGATGCGGCTGCGAAATTGGCTAGGTACAACGGGCGTCGCTGCTATCTGCGAGTGGGGGTGTTCCAGAGAAGTTCCGGCAGTTTCCCCGTGATTTTTGAAGATAATAATTGTTTCAATGTAGGGATTTTTTCTAATTTCTACATAGCGCTGGCGGTATACTAAAAGTATGTTTTCAACTTCTTCAACGCTCAACAAAGCTGTCGTCAAATCGTGTCGCGGATGTTCGACAATTACTTCATGAAAGCCAATGCCCGCCATCGTGCGGTGAATTCCCGATGATATCCTCATCCATTCTGCTGTCGGGGAGAGGGCGGGATATTTGTTGCAAATTGCCCTGACTTTCCAGCCAGTGCGATCGCCCAAACGGCAAGTTTCTAAGGTTCCGTCTTCCTCATTACCCACGCAAAACGGGCAATCGGCGCGGTGCGGTGGCACTGCTGCTGTCCACTTTTTTGTGTTAGCGAATTGATCCGGTCTTGTCGCCCGTTCGGTGGCGATGATTACCCAATCTCTGGTAATTAGATTTTGTCTAAGTTCAGACATTTTCTTACCTTCAGTTTCCGGGTCTATCCGTTTCTAATTCTAGTGAACGACTTGTATTTTGTCACTCGGGATTACCAAGTCTTAACAAATCTTAATTTATAATTAAACCAGCAGTTTCTAAACAGAAATTAACAACACTTGGCACCAGCGACAGAGGGCGATTAGCGACTAAAGGGGTTTCTCCCGATGTTACAGAAGATCTGTCTAGATAGTATGGGTAAGCACAGATTTTAATCTGAGAAATTAAGCCAACTGCAACTGCACATTCTGCAACTTGCAAATAGCTTTCAAGACTTGCGCCAACAAGAGCGATCGCTCTGGGTCAATCAAATTCAATTCCGGTAAAATCTTATAAGTACAAGGATTTCCCCGCGTCACCCGCACAAACCGATAACTTTCGCCATTCGTCGTCAATCCCCAAACAGACGATTGCTGCTGCAAACTTTTATAAGTATAAGTCAGGAGTTGCGACAAACCAGTCAAAGGTGCGATCGCACTATTTTTCGCCTCCACTACCAAAATCCAAAACTGTGCAGCCGCGAGCTCTGCATCCGGCTGATTTACCGCTAAAACATCCAAGCGCTCTTTAATTAAAGTATCCCCATCCTCAACCTGGATCGGGATGCTATCTTCCATTGTCAGCACCATCGGAATATCAAAAAATCCTGCTAATCTCATTAACGGTGAAAGCACTAAAAACTTAACCAGTTTTGCAGAAACTTTCCCTGCTTCTAGATGACGCCAAAAGTGATTACCGATTAGCAATAATTCCTGCTGTTCAAAATCCGTCAGAGGTTCCATAGATAAAAATTCAGCAAAAGAGCCTCCTATTTGTCTTTCCAATTTGAGAAAGCGGCGAACGTCATTTAGCGAGAGTTGGCTTGCTTCCAAATTTTGCGCCATGGCTTTAGTGCGATCGGCTTATCCAGTAAACTATATTATAGAGGCTTTGCTCGTGAGGTACTCCCCAATCAGCACCCAATTCCGAATTACGAATTACCAATAAACTCGACTATCTGACAGACCAATCCTCTAAAGCCATTTGCACTATTCCTTCTACAGTCGCAAAATCTGCACGGGTAACAGGCCTTAATTTTTTGCGAGATTTCATATATTTGCGATAATTGATATAGTAGTCTTCAAAACAGGAAAATATTTCATTAATCTCAGGAGTATTGAGAGGATATTCTAATCTCCAGTCTGAATTCCTTGTACATAATTGTGTATTTAGATCGCAGACTTCATTGGCCTGGATAAAATCATCAGTTTCTACTAATATCCCCGCTACTCCCTTCGTCCAACGTTTTGCGATCGGCTTACGTGGATTGAAATCAACCGTTGGTAAGTACACTTGCAGAGACAGCTTTCCTGTAGGAAAATTTTCCGACGGAGAGTATAACAAAGCAGCGCATATTTTGTTGCCCATTATTTTACCTTGTGGGTTATATTTTGCAAATTCTAGAGATTTTATCATGCCACTTGCATAGTAGCCACTTAGGATATTAAAACTCATAGTTGAACTGTAACCTAGAATCTTTTGGATAATGTTTAAAATAGGTTCTCGCTTATCGCCATTAGCTAATAAATAGCCTTGTATAAACGACGGAAGTGAATCAAACAATGAATCTTCTAATATGTCAATTTTAATTGCTGAGGTTTTTTTCGTATCTAGTTGATTGAAAGTTAAATAATAGTCTTCTCTTGAATTTTTAGTAATTTCATAAGTGAATAGCAAAACTCCGGGCAGCTTACTTTTAGCATAATCGATAGCAGTAGGAGAGAAGTGGGAAGCCACAGCCACAAGCAGAAAGCCCTGATTAAAATCTACCCTTGAAAATTCCGAACTTTGAGGGCGTTCGCTCATTAGGCTATTTCTGTATCGTATCAATTGGTCGATACTGTCTTTGCCGCCTCCTTTCTTTAATTCTACAAGGGCTAATTGACCTAAATTTGTTACACCTAAAATATCCGAGCGGTTTCCCTTATTGATGGAGAGCTGTCTTTTGATAGGTTCTAAGTTTAGCAAGGATTTTAGATGCAACCAAGTAAATTCTTCTAGCAAAGCTTCGGATTTGAATAAAAACTTTCCTTTAAAATATCTCAGCATAATTTATTTTTTGGGGTTGTTTGTATTAGTCGCAGTCAATCCTCCTCTAATTGGCAGCACTTGTCAATATCGGTTCAAAAAAAAACAAGCTCAAAACTTAACTACCAGGTCATTTACACAATCACCAAAATTCTTAACGAAACTAAAGATATTTTTGCGCTCAATTGCGTACAAAATAGTTTAAAGAAGTAGATGCAGTTACAGAAAAAGCAATGTCACAAGATACCATCGAATCAATTCTTCATGAAAAACGCCTATTTCACCCGCCCGCTGAATTCTCCGAAAAAGCACACATCAAAAGCTTAGAAGAGTACCAAGCCCTCTACGATAAAGCCAAAGCTGACCCCCAAGCATTCTGGGCAGAACTCGCGGCCCAAGAATTGCACTGGTTCCAAAACTGGGATACCGTGCTCGACTGGCAGCCGCCTTTTGCTAAATGGTTTGTCAACGGCAAAATAAACATTTCTTACAATTGTCTCGATCGCCACTTAACCACTTGGCGCAAAAATAAAGCCGCCCTGATTTGGGAAGGCGAACCCGGAGACTCCCGCACCCTCACCTACGCGCAACTCCACCGCGAAGTCTGCCAAATGGCGAACGTCATCAAACAATTGGGAGTCCAAAAGGGCGATCGCGTCGGCATTTATATGCCCATGATTCCCGAAGCTGCGATCGCCATGCTAGCCTGCGCCAGAATCGGGGCAGTACACAGCGTTGTTTTTGGCGGTTTTAGTGCAGAAGCTTTGCGCGATCGGCTAAACGACGGCCAAGCAAAACTCGTCATCACCGCTGACGGTGGCTTCCGCAAAGATGCAGCCGTTGGCCTCAAAGAACAAGTAGACAAAGCCCTCGCCAACAACGTCACACCCAGCGTTACCAACGTTATCGTCGTCCAGCGTACCAAACAGCAAGTGCACATGGAACCCGGACGCGATCTTTGGTGGCACGACTTGCAAAAAGACGCCTCCGCCGACTGCCCCGCCGAACCAATGGACAGCGAAGATATGCTGTTCGTACTCTACACTTCGGGAAGTACCGGCAAACCGAAAGGAGTCGTCCACACCACAGGTGGCTACAACCTTTACACCCACATGACAACCAAGTGGATCTTCGACCTTCAAGATACCGATGTCTACTGGTGCACCGCAGACGTAGGCTGGATTACAGGCCACAGTTACATAGTCTACGGCCCGCTTTCCAACGGCGCGACCACAATCATGTACGAAGGTGCGCCCCGCGCGTCCAACCCAGGCTGTTTTTGGGATGTGATCGAAAAATACGGCGTCACAGTTTTCTACACTGCACCCACTGCGATCAGAACATTCATGAAAATGGGCGAACACTTGCCCAACGCGCGCAATTTGTCATCTTTGCGATTGTTAGGAACCGTCGGCGAACCGATCAATCCCGAAGCTTGGATGTGGTATCAGCGCGTAATTGGCAACTCGAATTGTCCGATCGTCGATACTTGGTGGCAAACAGAAACCGGGGGAATTATGATTACCGCTTTGCCCGGTGCAATTCCTACAAAACCCGGTTCTGCAACCCTACCGTTCCCTGGAATTGTGGTCGATGTTGTTGACCAAGAGGGCGAACCAGTAACTAACGAAAGCGGCGGTTATTTAGTGGTAAAACATCCTTGGCCGGGAATGATGCGCACTCTTTACAACGATCCCGATCGTTTCCGCCGCACCTATTGGGAATATTTGCACCCGAAAGATGGCGAATTCGTGTACTTTGCAGGGGACGGCGCGCACAAGGACAAAGACGGTTATTTCTGGGTAATGGGCCGCGTTGACGATGTAATTAATGTGGCCGGACACCGACTCGGCACAATGGAAGTCGAGTCAGCTTTGGTATCGCATCCAGCGGTGGCGGAAGCTGCGGTTGTTGGTAAACCGGATGAGATTAAAGGTGAGGACATTGTGGCTTTTGTCACGCTGGACAACTCGCAGCAACCTAGCGAAGAATTGGCTAAGGAATTGAAGCAGCACGTTGTTAAGGAAATTGGGGCGATCGCCCGTCCCGGCGAAATTCGATTTACCGATGCTTTGCCGAAAACGCGAAGCGGTAAAATTATGCGTCGGTTGCTGCGTTCTTTAGCTGCGGGAGAAGAGGTTTCTGGAGATACTTCGACCTTGGAAGACAGGACGGTTTTGGATAAATTGCGCGGCGGTTCGTAGGGGTATGCAACCGCAGATTTTAGCTGATTAACGCAGATAAACGCAGATGAAATTCCCATCAGCTCATCTGCGTTTATCTGCGGTTTAATTGTTAATTGGTTTATTTACCGCGCCACAAATGAACCGCATCGGGGTTAATTTCCGATCTTACTTGCAGCCACTCGTCTAACAAGTAGTCATTATCAACTGCTTGCTTGTGCTGTTCGTCTTTGAGAATTGCCAAGACGTGAACTCCAGACGGATAGTTGACATGACGAATTTCTGGGTCATATCCCAAGTCTTGAATTTTTGCCAGAACGCGATCGACTGCACCGGCAACAGTAAGATCGACGGCAAGAATAATTTGACCGAGTTTAGCACCCGGTTTTACACATTCCAGAACAGCCATTACTCTTTTTCCTTGTAGTTGCGGTTTAAGATAATTGCCTCATAATTTGCTATTATATAACCATGAAGTCTAATATTACTCGTGTTGTTCTATGCCTGCTTTAGACCTCTACCACAATACAGTTAAAAAATCTCTCATCAATGATGGGTGGATAATTACTCACGATCCTCTCCATCTGAAATGGGGAAAAAAAGATATGTATGTGGATCTGGGAGCAAAACAGGTGCTGGCAGCAGAACGAGGAGAACAGAAAATTGCTGTGGAAGTCAAAAGCTTTGTCAGCGATTCAGAAATGCAGGACTTGAGAGAGGCGATCGGACAATTTACTATTTATCGATCTGTGCTTCAGAGAACTTATCCAGAACATACGCTTTATCTGGCTGTTCGCGATATCACCTATGAATCTCTATTTGAAGAACCGATCGGTCAATTAATGATTGAAGATGAAAAGCTCAAGCTGATTGTATTCGACCCACATCAAGAGGCGATCGTAAAATGGATACTTTAGCTAACTTTAGAACCACCATTAAAACAGTTCTCGAACCTTACACAAAAATTCCATACTCTCATGGCGATATAATTTGTAAAGCCGTGTTTGATGAAAAATCTGATTGTTACCTGCTAGTTACTTTAGGCTGGGATAAAGCCAAACGAATTCATGGCTGTTTGGTTCATATAGATATTATTGATGATAAGATTTGGGTACAGCGAGATGAGACAGAATACGGCGTGACGAAAGAACTTGTAGCTGCTGGAATTTCCAAGGATTCCATTGTTTTAGGTTTTCATCCCGCAGATGTCAGGCCTCATACAGGTTATGCAGTTGTGTAGTTAATGAATTATTTGGCTCATCTATTCTTATCAGAAGGCACGCCAGAATCCCTGATTGGCAACCTCTTAGGAGATTTTGTCAAAGGTTCCGCCGTCAACCTTTATCCCGAGGAAATTAGAAAGGGCATCGATTTGCACCGCAAAGTAGATAGCTACACCGACTCTCACGCCATAGTGCGATCGAGTAAAAGCCTTGTTTGCGCCGATAGACGCAGGTTTGCTGGAGTTTTGATAGACGTGTTTTACGACCACTTCTTAGCGAAAAATTGGCTGGAATATTCAGAAATTCCCCTGCGCGATTTTTCTCGCCATGTCTATAAAGTCCTGCAAGACAACCGCGATATATTGCCTGAATCTCTCCAGCGGGTGCTGCCAACAATTATTGCCCGCGACTTGCTTTCATCTTATCAGGAAATTGCTGAAATCGGCATCACTCTTACGAGAATGTCGGCGCGACTCAAAAGGACAAATAACTTGGCAAGCGGCATAGAAGATTTGACAGCTAACTATCAGCGATTAGAATCAGATTTTCGAGATTTTTTCCCGGACTTGATAAAATACGCCACAGTTGACAAATATTAATACAAACCACAAAAATTACAGTTGCTCTTGATAGCGAACTCGTGTATAATTCAACCGATACCTGCATGAAATCTCAAGTGCAACAGGGTTGAAAATATGGCAACCAGAATTCCGAACCTGCAAGTAACTAAAGTAGTTGATGGCGACAGCATCAAAATTTCTCTCAAGGGCAAAACGGAGTCTCTGCGACTGATTTGCGTGGATACAGAAGAAAGTCATTCTGGAGGCTCCAAACCTGTAACTGTGGCGGGGAAAGCAGCTTCGGAAATGGCTAAACAATACTTCGCGACAGCAGATGGTGGACTTGCTCAAATTGACATAGAATTTGATACAGACGATTCGGTTGAAGTGGCTCTACAAAAACACCGCGATAATTACGGGCGTCTCCTCTGTTACGTACATAAAGATGGAGAGAATTACAATCTTAAACTGATTGCAGAAGGCTGGAGTCCCTACTTTGTCAAATACGGGCGATCCAGATTGTATCACCGACAAATGACTGAGGCCGAATCGGCAGCAAAAGCTTACAATCTGATGATTTGGAATCCGATTACCAATGCCAAAGTCCCCTCTCGCAACTATGGTAATTTACTGCCTTGGTGGTCGATGCGAGGCTCGATTGTTGAAGAGTTTCGGTTGACCGAAGCAACCGCAGGAGCGCTTTCTCTCAGATTGCACTACCCGAAAATATTAGCGGCTTCTGAGAGAGCTAAATCTCTTACTATTTTCTGCGATTTGCAGGCGGGAATTAATAAATGGATCGGCAGCAGCGCTCTAATTTATGCTGGTTCGGTGTATCATAAATTAGATTTGTGGATACCAGATGCTGAAACTGATGAAATGGCTCCCTTGAAGCGGCTAATCGAGAAGCGTTATGCCGGTCTGGGACGCGGATATGTGTATGTCAGTGGGAAGGTAGAACGATACAAAGGGAAGCCTCAAATAGTTTTGAAAGATATCAAACAACTTTCAGATTTTCCCCCACAAATTTGAATTTTACATAAATTTAATTAAAAAAATTGCAGGACAAATGGAAGCATGAAGACTGTTCTCCGGGGAACGCGATTGAATTTTGGGCGATTCCCTACCGCAACGGGCCCGCACGGGCGTTCGGGATAGCTTGGCTTCACGCATTTTTTTAAATTTAAATAGCATTACGGTTGACAATCCAAAATTATTCTGTTTTTTTTATTAGGCTAAATCAATTCATACTATAATAGTATAATCGCAAATCTGTAGCTGCCAATAGCTGCGACATCCATCCAAACTCCAGAAATTTAAAACCTATGTGCCAATTACTGGGAATGAACTGCAATGTTCCGACAGATATTTGCTTTTCTTTTGAGGGTTTTTCTGCAAGAGGTGGCAGAACAGACGTTCATCAAGACGGTTGGGGAATTGCTTTCTTTGAAGGTTTGGGATGTCGCCTTTTTATAGACTCTAAACCTGCTATTGCTTCTCCGGTTGCAGAAGTAGTGCGTCGCTATCCCATTCACTCAACTAACGTCATTGCTCACATCCGCAAAGCTACCCAAGGCGAAATTGCTTTGGAAAACTGCCACCCTTTTATTCGGGAACTTTGGGGGCGCTATTGGGTGTTCGCTCACAATGGAAATCTCGAAAATTTTTCTCCAGAATGTGCCGGAGTTTACAAACCTGTTGGCAAAACTGACAGCGAAAAAGCTTTTTGTTTGATATTAGAAAAGCTGCGCTCCACTTTTCCTCAAAGCAAGCCTGCTTTAGCGGAAATTTACCCGGCACTGGAGGAAATTACTAAAAGTTTGGCAGAGTACGGAATTTTTAATTATTTACTTTCTGATGGAGAACACTTGTTCGCACACTGTTCTACTAATCTGCATTATATTGTGCGACAAGCACCTTTCGCTAGCGCGCACTCGATCGATGAGGATGTGACTGTGGATTTTCGGGAACTAACAAATGAGGACGATCGCGTGGCTGTTATTGCCACTTTTCCGCTGACTGATAACGAAGTTTGGACGCAAATTAAACCGGGAGAATTGCTGGTTTTTCAGGATGGTTGCCCGGTCAATTTTTAACCGCTGGAGTTAAGTTAAATGACCGCTACGAAGCGGCTGCAAAATCTGTGTATTGTCGCATTCCCGGCTCGTGAAATGCCAACACAATATCTTGCTTAGGAACCCCTGCACGCACCAAATCCGTTGCAATCCTATCTTCTGTCCAGTCTTCCTCAATCCAGAATTTGCGATCGCGAATCCGAACGTAGACAGTCAATCGATTTTAGATTTTAGATTTTAGATTTTAGATTGAAGAATAGGAGAATAAATGACCGTTTTGTTTGTCGGTAATTAAGAATGTCTCGATGTTTGGTTGAGAAGGGCGATCGCACAATTCTATATACTCGGTCAAAATACGCTTAATTAGTTTGGGATACTCGATTAGTTTATCCATTGCACAATTGCCTCTACTTATGCAGCAAAACTATTAACAAGTCTAACTGTAGGTCTATCTGCACTCCTCCTGCGATCGCAAATAACTTCCGGGTAGCGTGGCAACTGCTACAATGTTTTCCAACAAATCGAAGAACTCAACGCTATAACCTGTTTCTAGTCCCTCAACGTGATGCTGTTCCACAACCGTACCGATATCGCCGGCATAAAGTCCTTCTTCAGGAAGGTTGCACAGCAAGATGAGATCTGAATAAAGCTGATAGTTTATACTGTAGTTTAGACTAAAAAATGAGTTCAGCTAAAAGTAGCTGCCTTTTAAGATCAGGCAAGCTGTTGCTCAACAACTCAAGAAGGAGGAGATTAAACAGCTAATTTTGAAAAC
>JACJNY010000036.1 GCA_014695295.1 Microcoleus sp. FACHB-61
TGGTGATGCACGGGTTTTGATCTATTTTAACCGTTTATCTTGCACTTTACTCTCGATCCCGCGCTCGAAACCTTTCGCCACGCAATATGCGATCGATTATTCAGCAAGCCCTATTTATTTTTCATTCCTAAGAGGCCACCGCACCGTGCCGTTTCCCTAGCGCAAAAAATAATTAATCGCGCGAGAGATGTAACTATCGCGCGATTAAATTTAGGCGGAACTACCCCGCAGGGGGTAAGTTCCGATTAAACGACGGCTGCACTAACTAATTGTTGTTACAAATCGTCGTTACAGCTACTCATGCTTAGCGATTTTAATTTTGAATGCCCTGCAAGTAACTTCAAGCGACCGTCCTAATTGAGACCTGGCGGTCTAACGCCACGTTCACCGATTTGCCCAGTAGACATCTCCAATAATTACGAAAAACAGGGCTGAAACCCTAATAATATCGTTCAAAATTTAGAATTTCTGGAGATGTCTAGTGGAATGTTTTGTTAAGCTGAGTCCTCGAAACGACCCTTCTGCTCCGCCCAATTCAGAAGTGCATCCAGAGCAGGGCACAAAGCCTGTCCCCACGCGGTCAGCCTATATTCAACCTTAGGCGGTACCTGCGGATAGATCTTTCGGATCACAATCCCGTCAGCTTCCAGCGTCTTTAATTGCTGGGACAGCATCTTTTGGGAGATGCCCGGAATAAGTTTCTCGAAATCAGAATAGCGCTGCACTTTGCCGTCGAACAAATGAAAGAGGATGACCAGCTTCCAGCGCCCTTCCAGCAACCGTATCACTTCTGCGACATCTGCCGCTGCCGTCGAGGGGGTGTAAACCTTTCTCATAGGTGTGCAACTTACTTTTTCGTGCGTTCTTGATTATTTGCAAGTCTAAGCAGAGAATTCTTGTACAGCAACTTTCCAGCAAGAGAAACAAAAATGAATCTGCAACTGGCTGAATCGATCGGCACCTATTTCGTCACCTGTAACGGCACAGACACTACCCGGATAACGGATTGTTTCACGCAGGATGCCGTAGTGTTTGACGAAGGCAAGACTCATCGAGGGCATGGAGCGATTCAGTCGTGGCTTCAGGAGTCGCGGAAAAAATTTGAATATTGTACAGAGCCAATTAGCACCGCTCAAGTGGGAGAGTCTGTGACAGTCGTTGCCAAAATCACCGGGAATTTTCCCGGCAGTCCGATACAACTCCGTCACTCTTTTCAACTTAAAAGTGGCAAAATCCAATCTCTGGAGATTAACTGATGTCTATGAATTTAGAACTGAACGGGAAACGAGTATTGGTTACTGCTGGCACCAAAGGAATTGGTGGAGCCGTTGTCACTCTCTTTCAAGATTGTGGAGCCAGTGTGCTGACTGCGGCACGAGTCCGCCCTCGCTCCTTTCCAGAAAAACTGTTTATCTCCGCCGATCTGACGACCCTAGAGGGATGTAACGCTGTGGTGGACGCCGTTAACGAACGTCTTGGTGGCGTAGATATCATCGTTCATGTGTTGGGTGGTTCATCAGCACCGGCTGGCGGTTTTGCGGCACTCGACGATCGAGAATGGCAACAGGAATTGAATCTCAACCTTTTTCCCGCAGTACGCCTAGACCGCGCCCTACTGCCCGGAATGGTGACGCAAGGGGAGGGGGTAATTATCCATGTCACATCAATTCAACACCAGCTTCCCCTGCCGGACTCAACCACTGCTTATGCGGCAGCCAAAGCCGCGCTTTCAACCTACAGCAAAAGCTTGTCTAAAGAAGTCGCGCCAAAAGGTGTACGAGTCTTGCGCGTGTCTCCGGGATGGGTAGAAACCGAGGCATCCGTGGCTTTAGCCGAACGCCTTGCCCAACAAGCAGGCACCGATTACGAAGGAGGCAAGCGGATCATTATGGAATCGCTGGGTGGCATTCCACTCGGGCGACCATCAACACCGGCTGAAGTGGCAAATCTGATCGCGTTTTTGGCATCACCGCGCGCAGCGTCTATTACCGGTACAGAACACGTGATTGACGGAGGAACTGTCCCAACAGCTTAACCGGAACTTCCCCCGTATGCGGGGGAGTTCCGTTTAGGGAACAGTCAACAGTCAACCATCATTCCGGTGTCACCGGAATTGATATCAACTACATTCTCTGACTACTTGATAGAAATCTTTGCGCCAACAGCTTCAAGCTGTTTCTTCATGTCTTCAGCAGCATCCTTAGCAATAGCTTCCTTAACTGCCTTCGGTGCGGCTTCTACCAAATCTTTCGCTTCCTTCAGACCCAGACCGGTAATTGCGCGGACTTCCTTCAGAATTGCGATTTTCTTGTCAGCAGGAACTTCTTCGAGCATGACAGTAAACTCGGTTTGCTCTTCTACGGGTTCAGGAGCGGCTCCGCCACCCATACCGGGCATCATCATCATGCCGCCGACAGGAGCAGCAGCGCTAACGCCGAAAGCTTCTTCAATTTGCTTGACCAATTCAGAAGCTTCGAGCAAAGTCAGAGACTTAAGTTTATCCAAGATTTCATCAGTTGCTGTAGACATTTTTTGAACTCCTAGTTCGATTGTAGATTTGGAATTTGAGATTTTCGATTGGTCATTAATTATTAGTTTCTCGTCTGCAGTTATCAGTTTGTTTCTCAAAACTAACGACTTATGACTCACGACTAATTACTAATGACTTACGCAGATGTGCTTTCTGCTTCTGCTTCAGGTTGTGCTTGTGCTTCTACTTCTGCTTCTGCTTGAGGTTCTGCTTCAGGTTGTGCTTCTACTTCTGCTGAATCGCCGTCTTTTTCAGCATAAGCTTTAAGACCGCGAGCGATCGAAGTAGGAACTTGATTGATACCCACAGCCAACTTGGTTGCGACACCGTTGATAGCGCCAGCAATTTGAGCCATGAGTTGTTCTTTCGACGGCAGATCAGCTAATGCTTTAACATCAGCTTCTTTCAGTACCCGTCCTTCCATCACGCCGCCGCGAAGTTCAGTCTTCTTAGAGACTTTTTGGAATTCTTGGTAAGCTTTGATCGCGCCGCCAATATCTTCTTGCACGAACACAAACGCCGACGTACCCGTCAGCAATTCCTGTAGCGGCTGCCAGGTATCGTTGCCTTCAACAGCAATTCGCATCAGCGTGTTTTTTGCCACTTGGCAACTGCTGCCTTTCGGACGCAAACGCCGACGCAAATCTGTGATTTCAGCAACAGTTAAGCCTGTGTAGTCAATCACGATCGCCAGTTGAGATTCGCTCAAGGTTTGCTTGAGGTCTGCAATAATCTCATTTTTTACTGCTAAACTTTTGCCCATACTTATTTCACCTCCTTTTAGGATCGAAAATTGCCCGTCAAAAACCCCGACCTTCGAGCCGGGGCAGAGAATTAAAAATTAACAAGTCAGAATTAAAAAATAGAAATTTTCTAATCTTTGAGTCTTGAGTTTTTATTTCTTCAGCCTCGGCAGGAAATTAAGCGATCGGCACCTGCGGTCTTCAGCTTATTGATTTTTGATTAGGCTATCACCAGAAGGCAGACATTAGCAGGGGTCTGGCGTAAGTCTTGTGAGAGATTTACACAGACAGCCGAAGCTGTCTTTTACCTTCTGCCTTCTGCTTAATTCTTTCTACGCAGCATCAAGTTTGGTATCGCGCAGGGCACTGATATCGACTTCGATCGACGGGCCCATTGTTGCGGATACGTACAAAGTGCGCCAGTAGCGACCTTTAGCACCAGAAGGACGGTTGCGGTCAACAGTTTCTTGCAAAGCATGAAGGTTGACGAGCAAATCTTCCGCTGAGAAAGCTGCCTTGCCAAACATAACATGAACGATGCCAGTTCGATCGGCACGGAATTCTAGTTTACCACCTTTAAACTCGTTGATCGCCTGAGCAATGTCAGTCGTCACCGTGCCACCTTTCGGAGAAGGCATCAAACCGCGCGGGCCCAACAACCGACCCAATTTTGCCACCAACGGCATCACGTCTGGGGTAGCAATCAGGCAATCGAAGTCCATCATGCCTTTCTGAATTTCATCGATCAACTCTTCAGAACCAGCAATATCAGCGCCGGCATTCAGAGCTTCTTTAACTTTTTCGCCCTTAGCAATCACCGCAATTCTGACTACTTGACCAGTTCCTTTTGGTAGCGATACAGTTGTCCGCAACTGTTGGTCAGTATATTTCGGGTCAATTCCCAAACGGATGTGAGCTTCAGCAGCTTCGCCAAACTTAGCGGTTGCTGTCTCTTTCAAAAGTTGCAGAGCTTCCAGCGGTAGATAAGGTCTGTCTTCAACTTTCTTTTGAAGTTCTTGCAGTCTTCGGGATACTTTCTTTGCCATTGTTATCTCCTGGGGTCAGTCGATTTTAGATTTTAGATTTTAGATTTTAGATTGAACCTATCGGACAATCTTAAAATCTACCAGTTTTCGGTTTTTCGGTTACTAGCGAAGCTTTGCTTCTCCCCCTGAACCGATCGATTTTGGATTTTGGATTTTGGATTTTGGATTGAAGATTTTACCTTCAAAATCAGGAATTTTGGATTAGCAATTTGGAACTTAGACTAGGAAAACTCTTCCTTCTTCCTTCTTCCTTCTTCCTTCTTCCTTCTTCCTTCTTCCTTCTTCCTTCTTCCTTCAATCCGCGATCGCCACGCCCATATTTTTAGCCGTTCCTGCCACAATTTTCATAGCAGCCTCAACATCATTAGCATTGAGGTCAGGCATTTTCGTTTCAGCGATTTCTCGTAACTGAGCCTGTGTAATTGTCCCTACTTGCTTGCGATTAGGTTCTCCCGAACCCTTAGCAATGCCAGCCGCTTTTTGAATCAAAACCGACGCCGGCGGGGTTTTGAGAATAAACGTAAAACTGCGGTCTTCAAACACCGAAATTTCTACCGGAACCACCAGACCCGCTTGGTCTGCGGTTCTAGCATTGTACTCCTTGCAAAACATCATAATATTGACGCCGTGCTGACCCAGAGCTGGGCCGATCGGAGGAGCTGGGTTGGCTTTTCCCGCCGTAATCGCCAACTTAATTACTGCAACAACTTTCTTTGCCATTAGTTAGTTCTGTTTCTGAACCTGATTGAACTCCAATTCTACAGGCGTATCGCGCCCAAAAATCGAGAGTAAAACTTTGAGCTTGTTTCGTTCCGGGCTAACTTCAATCACATCACCTTCAAAATCTTTAAACGGCCCGGAAAGTACCACAACGTGGTCTCCAGTAGACATCGATACTTTGACAACCGGTTCTGATTCCTGAGCGTTTCTGAAGATCCGTTCTACTTCTGAATGACTCAGAGGTAGCGGTTTGACGTGACCCCTGCCGCGCCCGTAGCGGCGTTTCTGCTCTGCCCCGACAAAATTAATTACATTCGGGGTATTCTTGATCACCTGCCACGTATCCTCGTCCATAAACATACGGATGAGTACGTAGCCGGGAAAGATTTTTTCATCTGACTGCCGCCTGGAACCGTCTTTGCCGACTTTGATTGCCGGAGTTTGCGGAATTTCCACTTGAACGATGCGATCGGCAACATCCAAAGTTTGAATCCGCTGCTGCAAGTTTGCCTTCACGCGCTTTTCGCAGCCTGAGGCAACCTGAACAGCATACCAGCGAGCATCAATCTCCGGCACATCTGGCGATGCTGGCTGTCCCGTCGCTTCTGTGGAATACTCAGATTCTTCTGATGCAAAAGTCATGGCCCAAACACCTTTCCCGCGCCCCAGTTAAAGAAGTTATCCACCAAATAGATCAGGCTTGCTGAGAGGATTACCATCAAAAGCACTGCCAAAGACTCGCTGATTAACTGCTGCCTGCTGGGCCAAACCACTTTGTCGAGTTCTTCTCTAGTTTCCTTTAAAAAACCCGCAGGATTAAACCCAGGCGCCGTTATTTCTTGAGTTTCTTGAGCTTGGTCTTTTTTTGCCACGATTCAATCCTCCTTGCGATTTTAGATTTTAGATTTTAGATTTTAGATGGTGTGAGTGGCCCGCAGCTCTCAGATTTTGTGACACTAACCACTTACGCCCAAGTCCCAAATCTCAAATCTAAAGCCACGACTTTTTTACAAGCCCAACCTATCAACTGTGTAACTGCCGATCGCCTAAACCGACGATCTAGAAGCCACACCGAGCATTTGTTGATGGCATTTTTTGCGAACCGCCCACAAAAATTAATTCTACCCGAAAGTTTGCGGTTTTGACTGTTGCCAGCCAATAATCCGGGCGCTTTCGGGCAGAATTTAAAGTTTGGTGATTCAGCGCGCCCTGGAGGACTTGAACCCCCGACATCAGGTTTTGGAGACCTGCGTTCTACCAACTGAACTAAGAGCGCACAGGTGAGGTTGCTGAAATTCGCTTAACCTCTAGATTTCTATTTTAACACAGTGCGCTCGTAAATGGAAAACTTTTTTTTGATTTTTTTCAATTTCCCATGAATCATGAACCAAGGGAAAGCTGGGTGCATTCCTACAGGGAGCGATCGAACCGCTGTTTGACGCGGGTAGCTTTGCCCACCCGATCGCGCAGGTAGTAAAGTTTTGCTCTGCGGACTTTCCCGCGGCGCATCACTTGGATCGTAGCGATGCGGGGCGAGTGAATCAAAAACACCCGTTCCACGCCGACGCCCTGAAACACGCGGCGGACGGTGATTGTTTCATTAATCCCGCCGTTACGCATGGCAATCACAGTCCCTTCGTAGGGCTGAACCCGTTCTTTGTTACCCTCTTTAATTTTCACGCCGACTCGCACTGTGTCGCCCACGTAAATTTCCGGGAGTTGTTTATTAAGTTCTTGCTTGACTCTATTTATTTCTTCCGTTTCGATAGAACGGATTATTTCTGCGCCTTTCATGGGATTTACCAAAACTCACAATCCCTTATCATATATCGAAACGCCCGTTTTATGTCAAAAAAATTCTATGTTAAATACCTCTGAGGTCGTATTTCTGCAACTGGGGGCAATGGCTGCACTCGCCTTCTACGTCGCCGCCAACTTGGGGGCCAACGATGTCGCTAACTCGATGGGGACATCCGTAGGCTCGAAGGCGCTAACGCTGCGGCAGGCAATAATTGTTGCAGGCATACTGGAGTTTTCCGGCGCAGTGCTGTTCGGGCAAGGCGTTTCCGAAACTCTGGCAACAGGAGTTGTGAATGCACAAGTGTTCGCTACCCAACCGCAAGTATTTTTAATCGGGATGGTGTCAGTGCTGATAGCTTGCGGGATCTGGCTGCAAATCGCTACCAGTCGAGGTTTGCCAGTTTCTTCATCCCATGCAGTGGTGGGCGCGATCGCGGGTTTTAGCTGTGTTGCAGCCGGAATTAATGCAGTTGATTGGCGAACCATCGGCACCATCTCCCTAACTTGGGTGGCGACACCTGTTGCCAGCGGTGCTTTAGCAGCGCTATTTTACAGTGTGGTGAAGTATTCGATTCTCGATCGGCCAGATCCTCTATCTCAAATGCGCGAGTGGATACCTTGGCTGAGTGCAGCAATGCTGAGCGTATTTGGGATAATTGTACTGCCGTCTGTTGTGGATGTTGCTTTGGTGCAGACAGGGGCGATCGCCGCCGCGCACGATCGATTTGGCTGGAATCTTCCAACTCACGATATTGTCATTGGCATCGGAAGTATTGGGGCGATCGGCCTGACATTCAATAGCTGGAACAAATTAGAATCAGTTGAGAAGGAAGAAGAAAGAAGGAAGAAGGAAGAAGGAAGAGGAGATAAGGGATTCGGCCCAAGTACAAACTCCTCCCCCACTCCGACACTCCGTCATTCTCTCATCGAGCAACAAATGGCGAGATTTCAAGTCTTGAGCGCCTGTTTTGTAGCATTTTCCCACGGTTCCAACGACGTAGGAAATGCCGTTGCTCCCCTAGCTGCGATCGCCTACATCCGGCGCACAGGTTCCTTTCCCTCAGGGGATTTCAGCGTACCACTGTGGATTTTAGTCGTCGGAGGCGCAGGAATAGTCATCGGTTTAGCCATCTGGGGCAAAAATGTAATTGCCACAGTCGGCGAAAAGATCATCGAACTCCAACCAAGCGGTGGATTTTGCGCGGAATTAGCCACAGCCACCACAGTCTTGCTAGCATCCCGCTTCGGTTTGCCAGTTTCCACATCCCACGCTTTAGTCGGTGCAGTTGTCGGAGTCGGGCTGATCAAAGCTTGGAAAACAGTACGCTTGCAAACTTTGCTGTCCATTGGTTCGGCTTGGCTGGTGACAATTCCGATCGCAGCAGGTTTGGGTGCTAGCATTTTCAGCATCGCCCAATGGATTGGGCGATTTTAGATTTTTGATTTTAGATTTTAGATTGAGGAATTTGATCCCACATTCCGCACCCTCAACTGTCACACGGGGGCTTTTGGTGTTCTTGGTGGTAGTAAGCTTGCTCAACCTAGGTGAGACTAAGCACTAATAGTTAAGTCGAATTAGCTGTCAGGCTCAGGATGAACTCAACTTGTCATTAATTTCTGTTAATTGACAATAACTAGGGAGAAAAAACAAGCACTCCCTGAAAAATCATTAGTTTTTTCCGTTGGGCCTCAGCAGCCCGTGTGACAGTTGAGGGTGCGGAATGTGGGCTTTAAACCTCCAGTCTGCATATCAACGCTAGGTTTTCGACCACCTGTTTTTGGAGCAGGGATTAGTTGTGATAATACTTCCCATTGCTCACAAGTCAGGTTGTTTAGTACGATGGATTCATGGCTCTGGTAACTCTGTCATACTGAAGTGTTATTTGTAATGGTAGGATAACCGTTACATAAGCTTTTTTACTTTTGAGACATCCACTAAGCAGGTTCCTATGGAAATACCAAAAACAATTACTCTCAGAGTTGGCGACATGAACACCGTGAGATTACCAGGACTAGGAACGGCCGGTTATGCCTGGACTCACGAGGTTATTGAAAACAGTGCTTTAATCGAGGTGTCCACTGGGCGAGGGGCGCTTCCAGAAACTGCAGGCGGGAGCCCAAAACCTGGTGAGGCTGTCCTGCCAATTATGGGTGCTAGTGTAGATGAGCTAATCTATATTCGAGCTCTAAGAGCAGGACGCTCTAGAATTCGCCTCACTCAAAGGGGACCTGGGAAATCTGACCAACCACCATCCAAGGAACACATTCTTGAGGTTGATATTAGAAACTAAATTTAGAATATTTATCGCTCATAACTTCATTTAACGAACTGAACGCTCAACTGCAAGCTTCCTTTGCTCGCTGGGTAGCTCAACAAACTTCTCTCTTTCTACTCTCCGATTAGGTCGAGTGATAGATAAACTCGATCTCAGAATCGTCTGAGCCACTTTTCCTTTCATAATTGACATCAGTGCTGCAACTTTTTCAGGCAGTTCTTGTTTGTTGTATCTGTGCATTTTCAATTAAAAATAATTAATGATAATGACAGCGCACTCTCTCCTAACTACCTTTCTGACTTAAGTATTATTGCTTAAGTAAATGGCGAGTTGCTCAGCTAATCCACCGCTTTGGTAGCCACAGCCATCCTTGTGACAGTTGTGGGTGCGGAATGTGGGTTTGATCGCAGTCAACAGTCAACAGTCAACAGTCAACAATCACGGATGGTGCAACCGGAATTGAGAGAATTCATCTGCGTTAATCTGTGTTTATCTGCCCTCATCTGCGGTTAAAAAAAGAGAATGTAAACCGCAGATGACAATGGATTGACGCGGATTCACGCAGAGGTCGAGAATAGGGGGAATAATTCCGATTCTAACAGATTTGATATGATTTCTAGTTGCACAAAGTTTGCTTCTGGCGCTCACACTTTTTTTACATCCTCACTACAAACATAATCAAGGTGATATTACCGGATATGAGATTGCCCACTTCTTCATCACTAATAATAATTTCCCCGATCGAACCCGATTTCGACGCACAATAACCCGGGTAAATCAATCACTTAATTCCCGATCCAAGCAATGCTTTAGCTGTTGAGCCAGCACTTCAACGTTGGGCTTTCTCAACATAGTAAGGTGATTCCCAGGAACTCTAATCACCTCTACTTTTTCCGTCGTTAATTCGCTCCAGCCAAGAGTCGGATCTTGATGACTCATGCTTAGCTGTTCCCTCGATCTAAACAGAGTAATTCGCTGCGGATAAATTTTTGGTACATAGCTGAGAGTTGCTTGACTGTTAGCCTGAAATACAGTAAACATCGAGGGAATTGCCAGCTCGCGCCAGCTCCTTTCTTTTGACTCCTGAGATAGGATGCTAACCATAACGGCCTGTTTCCAATTCCAGCGATGCCAAAAATTAGCTACTAGATTAAGCATCTTATTTAATTTCGGAAATCGCGCAGCAATACCGCCACTTTGAACATTTTCCGCAGCAGCCACCAAGCGAAAATAATCTACTACAAAAGGCCAGATAGAGCGCGAAACAGTAGTCAGAAGAAACTTGCAACCATCCCACAAAGAAGGTTTGTTAGCAGACACCGGCGCTAAATTATCCAGCACAGCAAGTAAAGCCACTTCATCCCCCGCTGCGAGCAACTGTTGAGCCATCTCAAAAGCAACCAAACCTCCAAAAGACCAGCCTCCTAAAAAATAAGGCCCTTTTGGTTGAACGGTACGCAAGGCTGCGATGTAGTCAGTCGCCATGTCTTCAATGCTAGTTAGCGGAGAACTTTCGCCGTCAATACCCTTTGGTTGCAGCCCGTAAAACGGTTGATTTTCTCCTAGCTGAAACGCCAACTCGACATAAGGAAATACCACGCCAAAGATGGGATGGACGCAGAAGAAAGGGGGATTTTTACCGCGAGGCTTAATTGCAACTAAAGGCGACCATTCCAGAGAATTTGTTTCTGAAGATAGCGAATCGGCTAAACCTTCAATTGTGGGATTTAAAAAAAGAGCAGACAGCGGTAATTCGCGCTCAAATTGCTGGTTAATCTCATTGATGAGGCGGATTGCCAGCAGGGAATCTCCACCCAAATCGAAGAAGTTATCGCCAATGCCAACGCACTCTGCGTTGAGGATTTCGGCCCAAATTTGGGCGAGGGTTGACTCGGTTGGTGTGCGAGGTGCAATGCAGCTTTTATCTATTGAATTGCTAGTTAGAGTTCCCGGTGCAGGTAGGCGCTGGCGGTCGATTTTACGATTGGGAGTTAGGGGCAGAAAATCCATCGCCACAAAAGCACTGGGAATCATGTAATTGGGCAGTTGTTGTTTGAGGAAATTGCGTAGTTCCCCGGGATTAAGCGTCTGATTGTGATTGGGGACGACATAAGCAACTAGGCGTTTTTTGCCCGATAAATCATCCACAGCAACCGCCGCTGTTTCTTTGACTGCTGGATGCTGAACCAGCAGCGCTTCAATTTCTCCCAATTCTATTCGATAACCGCGAATTTTTACCTGTTCGTCAGTGCGGCCTAAAAACTCAATATTGCCGTCGGGAAAATAGCGAGCTAAGTCACCAGTTTTATAAATTCGTTCTCCTGCTTTCTGGCTAAACGGATTAGCAATAAATCGCTGGGCGGTTAATTCGGGGCGGTTCAGGTAGCCTCGCGCCAATCCGCTGCCGCCGATGTACAATTCACCGGGAATTCCAACGGGTACAGGCTGTAAGTTTTCATCTAAAATATAGAGTTGAGTGTTGGCAATTGGGCGGCCTATGGGCGGTTTTTTGCGTGAAGCGAAGCTATCCCGCAGGGAATCGCCAATTTCGGCCAAACTTGACCAGACTGTCGCTTCTGTAGGGCCGTAAGCGTTAAAAAACCTGCGCCCAGAAGCCCAGCGTTTAACAATATCCGGGGAACAAGATTCGCCAGCACAGATGATTGTTTGCAGTGCGGGAAGTTCGGCGTTTGGAAGGACAGCTAGCAGTGAGGGCGGGAGGGTAGCGTGGGTAATAGCATTGTCCTGCAAAAATTGGATTAATGTTTGTCCGGGCAACAAAGATTCTTTCTTGGCACAGTAAAGTGTTGCTCCGGTTCCCAAGGCCATGACAATCTCAAAGATTGAGGCATCAAAACTCAGGGAGGCGAATTGCAAAATGCGGTGATTTGAGTTTAAGTTAAAAGCTTCTATTTGAGCTAGGGCTAAGTTGTAGAGTCCCCGATGTTCGATTAAAACGCCTTTGGGTTTTCCGGTTGAACCAGATGTGTAAATGACGTAGGCTAGGTTTTCTGGTAGGATATTTGTAGTTGGGTTTTCTGGGCTTTTTCGGGCGATAATTTCTCTGTCGGAGTCCAAACACACTACTGAAAAAACTCCGTAATTTTCCGGCTGCGTCAAGTTTTTTGCTAAGTGCTGCTGAGTTACCAAAATCGACACCTGAGCATCTTCTAACATGAAGTTAAGGCGCTCTTGAGGATAAGTTGGATCTAAAGGCAGGTAGGCTGCGCCTGCTTTGATAATGCCTAGCAATCCGACGATCGCATCTAAGGAACGTTCTACACAAAGGCCCACTAAAACTTCTGGTGCTGCTCCCAATTGCTGCAAGTAACTTGCAAGTTGGTTGGCTCGGCTGTTGAGTTGGCGGTAGTTTAACTGCTGGTTTTCAAAGACGGCGGCGACAGCCTCGGGCGATCGCGCGACTCGATCTTCAAATAGCTGATGGAAACACTGGTTTTGCGGATAATCTCTCTGAGTGTCATTCCAATGGATTAATAATTGCCGGTATTCTGGCGCTGTCAGCAAAGCCAAGTCGCAGAGGTGCTGTTTGGGATTGGCAACAATGGCTTCAAGCAGCGTTTGGAAATGTCCCGCCATGCGCGCAATTGTGGCGCTATCAAATAAATCTGTGCTGTAGACAAATTGCCCTTGAATACTTCCTGCATCTTCCCACAAGTGGCACTCTAAATCGAGCTTGGCGGTTCCCGCATCAAAGTCGATCGCCTCGAAAGCGATTCCCGGCAATTCTAGCGCTGCTACAGGAGTGTTTTGCAGGCTAAAACTAACTTGAAATAGGGGGTTGCGGCTCAACTCGCGATCGGGGTGCATTTCCTCAACCAACTTCTCGAAGGGCAAATCTTGGTGAGCGTAGGCTGCCATTGCGACGTTTTTCACCCGATGCAATAGTTCCCGAAAAGTTGGGTTTCCTGATAAATCTGCACGCAGCACTAAACTGTTGACAAAAAAACCGATTAATGCTTCTATTTCGCTCAGGTTGCGATTGGCGATCGGCGTTCCTACTGCAATATCTACTTGTCCTGTATAGCGGTACAGCAAAGTTTGAAAAGCGGCTAGTAGAGTGATAAATAAAGTCGCGCTTTCTTGCTGGCTCAATGACTTTAGCGCCTCGCTCAAAGCAGGTGATAGTGTTATAAATTGTTTAGCGCCGCGATAGGATGGAACGGCTGGTCTTTGCCTGTCTGTTGGTAGATTGAGTGCGGTAATTCCGTTTAACTGCTGCCGCCAATAAGCTAACTGGGTTTCTAATACTTCGCCCTGCAACCATTGGTGCTGCCATTCTGCAAAGTCGGCGTACTGCACGGGCAGTGCTGGTAAGTGCGATCGCTCATTTTTTACAAATGCTGTGTAGAGCGTTCCTAGCTCTCGAATTAGCACTCCAATCGACCAACCATCAGCCACAATATGATGTAAATTCAGCAACAATATATGTTCTGTTTCACTCAGTTGTAACAGCGTTACTTTGAATAACGGCCCGGCGGCTAAATCGAAAGGGCATTGCGCTGCATCGGTTGCGAGTTGCAGCGCTGCGGTTTCCTGCTGATTTGGCGAGAGATTTTGTAAGTCGATTGTGGGGAGGGATACGGTTAAAATGGGAGCAATAATTTGTACGAGTTCCCCTTCCAAAAGCGTAAAAGTGGTGCGTAAAGTTTCGTGCCGCTGCACAATTTCGTTGAAGGTTTGCTCTAAGGATCTGAAGTTGAGGGAACCTGTTAAGCGGAGTGCTGCTGAGACATTGTAGAAAGGATTGCCCGGTGCTAATTGATTGAGGAACCAAAGCCGCTGCTGGGCAAAGGATGCCGGGAAGACGAAAACTTCTGTTTCTTGCTGCATATTTATCGAAAGTGTACCCTGTTTAACAGCGCTCCTTTTTATTTACTTTCTTGATTAAAAGATGATAGCTTCATCCGCCGACTGTCCCGAGAAATCGCCACTAAAGCAGGAGCTTTAATATTAGCATCGCTCTCTTTTAAATTCTCCACAATCTTAGATAATTCTGCAATTGTCGGTGCTTCAAAAACGCGACGCAAAGGCAACTCTACCCCGAAAGCATCTCGCACTCTAGAAACAAGCTGAGTCGCCAGCAGCGAATGGCCTCCCAATTCAAAGAAATTGTCGCGGATACCCACTCGCTTTATCCCCAAAACCTCAGCCCAAATTTTCACTAAAACTTCCTCAATAGAAGTATGAGGCGCAACATAACCGCCAGCCCATTCTAACTTAATCGGCTCCGGTGCAGGCAAAGCGAGGCGATCGACCTTTCCGTTAGCCGTCACCGGTAGCGACTCCAGCACCACAAAAGCCGACGGAACCATATATTCCGGCAGTTTTTCTGCTAGATAAGCCTGCAACTGCGGCACTAATTTACGCGCTGCTTTAGCTTGTAAGGGATTGTTAGCATAAGAGCGCCAAGGACGCAAGTTATCGCTTCTGGTTTCTGGCACAAAATCTCTAGTTTCGCCCCGTGCAAACACTACATCGTAGCGCCCTTGACTGTCGGAATTAGACCAACTAATATTAACATTATACGGAACTTCCAAAGCATACCAAGCTTCGGGATCGACTCCTAAATCCTCGACTTTTTCCACGGCTTTTTGCAACTGACCTGCTGTTGGAAATTTATCGACAACAGACAGCAACTCTGCCGCCTTAACTGCTGCCGTTACCCGCGCATTAGGCACATTAGCAATTCTTAAAACATCGAGTTGATTTTCCAATAATATTTGTTGCACCTTGGTAACAGTCAGATTCTGATTCTCAGCCGACCAATCCAGCCGTTTCGATCCCCCTAACTCCCCTTGTGCCGGGGAGTGGGGGGGATCTGTTTTCGACGAAATATGCAGAATAGCATTGTACCGAAAATCTGTTAACTCATTGTGATAATTACCGCGAATTAATTGAATTTCTACGCCGCCAATCTGCGGAAAGCGGTGCTTTAATGCGCTAAAAAACTCTGGTTCAATAACTAACTCTGTTTCTTGAAAAATTTGCATTTGTACTCGCTGCTGCAACTGTTCGCCCGCGAGAGAAGGTTCGGCTTGATACAGTTGTACCGAAGCGTGAAAAGCTGCCAGCAACGGCAAGCTGCGGACATCTCCGATGAATATAAACCCGCCGGGAGCAGTTGCTTTCACCGCACCTTCTAGCACCTGCACGAGATAGTCGATAGTCGGGAAATATTGCACGACAGAGTTGAGAATTACGGCGTCAAAAGCTGCTGTCTCTACTCCTTCAAAGTCTGTCGCCATTTTCTGAAGGAGCGTTACATTAGCTAACTGTTGATTTGCCAAGTGCTGCCGAATATAGTTGAGCGAAATAGGTGAAAAGTCTGTTCCGCAATATTGAGTGCAGCGAGAGGCAATTTGGAACAGCAGCAAACCTGTGCCGCAGCCAATTTCTAACACTCGGCTAGGCTGCAAAGCTAAAATTTGGGCGGCTTGATTGTTCGCCCAGTCGCGCATCTGTTCTGCTGGGATTGGCTGATTAGTATAACTGCTATTCCAGCCGACAATATTAAATGTTGGATCGGACTCAACAGCAGGTTGATTGTAAGTTTCATTGTAGAGCATTTGCCACTGCAAAACCTGTTCGTCCTGCAATTGCATTATTTGGTTTTTTTCGCTGGCACTGCTATATTCTGGATTCAGGGCAATATAAGCTACTAAACGTTTATCTCCCTGTCCATCTTCCGAAGCTATTGCTACAGTTTGCTGCACCGCCGGATGTTGAGTTAATACTGTCTCGATTTCTCCTAATTCGATGCGGAAACCGCGAATTTTTACTTGTTCGTCAATGCGTCCTAAAAATTCAAGGTTGCGATCGGCTCTGTAGCGCACTAAGTCGCCGGTTTTGTAAATTCGCTCTCCTGAATTTGGTTGAAAAGGATTGACAATAAATCGTTCTGCGGTTAAATCTGGGCGGTTGAGGTAGCCGCGAGCGAGTCCATTTCCGCCGATGTACAATTCGCCAACAACGCCGATCGCCACTGGCTGCAAATATTTGTCTAATATGTAGATTTGAGTGTTAGCAATGGGGCGGCCAATTGTCGGGGCGATGTCTGTTTGCTCTGTTACAGGAATATAACCGGAAGTTGTGACGACGGTGTTTTCGGTTGGGCCGTAATTATTTACTAGCTTAAATGGATGGGATTTTAAAGGATGTTGTTGCAGTTTTTCGCCACCTGCGAGCAAGATTCGCAACGATGTTGTTTGAGGCCAATCTAATAGCAAAAGTTTCTCGGCTAAAGGTGTTGGCAAAAAGCTAATTGTGATGGCTTTTGATACTAACCAGTTTTGCAGTTTTTCAGGATCTCGCCTGATGTCATCTTCTGGAAAGTAGATGCTAGCTCCCGCGGCGAGATAAGGCCAAATTTCCCACCCGCAAGCATCAAAGCCGATCGCTGCAATTTGCGTTGCTCGATCGCCCGCTGACACCCCAAACTCTCTTTGATGCCAAAAAACGAGATTTAACAAGCTCCCGTGCTCAATTTCAACTCCTTTCGGCTTTCCCGTGGAGCCCGAGGTGTAAATCGCGTAAACCAGATTTTCGGCTGTGACTGCGCTGGTGGGATTGTCGGCGATTTCTTGGGAAATCATCTCCCAGTCTGTGTCTAAACAAACTATCTGTAAATTGGGCGAGCGCAAATTCTCTACCCATTGCTGCTGAGTTAACACAACAGATAATTGAGCATCTTTTACCATAAAGCTCGATCGCTCAGCAGGATAGCTCGGATCTAAAATTAAGTAAGCTCCTCCCGCTTTCAGGATACCCAACATCCCCACAATCAGATCGAGCGATCGCCCGCAGCAAAGCCCGACTAAAACTTCCGCCCCAACCCCAATTTTTTGCAAATAACGTGCTACTTGGTTGCTGCGGAGATTTAGCTCTCCATAGGTGACTCGCTCCTCTCCAAATACCAGCGCCACCGCCTCCGGTGTCCGATCGGCCTGCATTTCAAATAGCTGATGGATGCACAAATCTTGCGGATAATCCGCCTGAGTATTGTTGCATTCAACTAACAAATTATCGCGCTCTTGGGCGCTCAAATATTGTAAGTTTGCTATGCGCTGTTCGGGATTTGTAACAATGCTTTCTAACAAGGTTTGAAAATGCCCGATCAGGCGGGTAATCGTAGCTTCATCAAATAAATCGGCGCTGTAAATAACCATGCCGCTGATGCCCAGAGAGCTATCAACCCACAGCTTATTGCTGGGCGATTGGTTGCTTCCCGAACTGTTGGGCGATCGCTCCCACAAATGAAACTCCAAATCAAACCGCGCTGTACCCACATCTAACTGCTGCGGACTCAGTGTTAATTCTGGCAATTCTAACCGATTCCCCGGCGCGTTTTGCAGCGCAAACGCCACCTGAAATAAGGGATTTTGGTTCAACGCGCGATCGGGGTGCAGTTCTTCTACTAACTTCTCAAACGGCAAATCTTGGTGAGCGTAAGCTCCTAATGCTACCTCTTTGACTCGGTTTAAAAGTTCCCGAAAAGTTGGATTTCCCGACAAATCTGTACGCAGCACCAAACTGTTGACAAAAAACCCGATTAATGCTTCAATTTCACTGCGGTTGCGATTGGCGATCGGCGAACCTACAACAATATCTTCTTGCTGGGCGTAATGGTAAAGCAACGTTTTAAAAGCTGCCAGCATAGTCATAAACAGCGTCACTCCTTCGCGCTGGCTCAACGTTTCTAAAGCCTCGCTCAGTTGTTTTGGCAGTTGCAAAAATTGCCTTTTGCCTCGGTAACTTTGAATTGCTGGCCTGGGGCGATCCGCAGGCAAATTTAGCATAGAAATGCCGTTTAACTGCTGTCTCCAGTAAGCAAGCTGCGTTTCTAAAACTTCCCCTTGCAGCCATTCGCGCTGCCATTTTGCAAAATCAGCATACTGGATCGACAAAGCCGGTAAAGGCGAAGGTTTTTCGCTAGCAAATGCCGTGTAAAGTGCGCCTAATTCCTGAATAAGCACTCCGATAGACCAACCATCGGAGACAATGTGGTGCATATTCAGCATTAGTAAATATTCGGCATCATCTAACTGCAATAATGTGACTCGCAGCAACAAGTCATTGGACAAATTGAAAGAGCGTTGAGCTTCCTCAGCGGTGAGCCTGTTTGCTTCAGTTTGTCGAGATTCCTTTGGCAAATTTCGCAAGTCCACTACATTAATCGGAAGGTGGAAAGCAGCAGCTATTCTCTGAACAGGTTGGCCCGAAACTACGGCTAAAGTCGTGCGTAAAGCTTCGTGGCGGCGCACAATTTCATTGAAGGTTTGTTGCAGCGCAGAAAAATTGAGCGAACCTGTCAAACGCAATGCTGCGGGAACATTATAAAAAGGATTGTTAGGGACTAATTGGTCGAGAAACCACAAGCGCTGCTGTGCAAAGGAAAGCGGTAGATTTCCGTCCCGCCCCATAGGAACAATCGGTGTATGAGTGAAACTAGCAGTACGATTAGCTGCTTTTAAAAATAAAATAATTTCGGCTTTTTTCTGAGAAATTTCGGCGCGCAGTTCTGGTGTAATAATTCCTTCTGGAGCGTTGCAGCGCAGGATCTCGCCCTCAACAAAAATATTAATATCTAGACTGCGAAGGTAAGATAAAAACTCAACTAAATCCACCGTGACAGAATCTCTGGCATTTGGCGATGAACTAGATATTTTTGGCTCTGGCATTTTGAGTCATCCTGTCATTACTTGGGCAAATCAATAAAATAAATTCCACCAGCGCAGAAATTAAGAGCTTAACTTACCGCTTGCCTACTGTGGCCTAACCTGAGTATGATTCTGTTTGAATCCGCAACCCAAATTCTACCCAAGGTTTCAGCTTATGCCGTTCATGCCCTTCAATTTCCTGTTCCTATGGCTGTTAGGACTGCTGTCGATCGGGGTACTTGGCGGAGGTATATACATTATTTACGAATGGTACATCGGCGAACTTGTAGGGATGTCCTACTTAGTCAGCGGAGTCTTGATGCTTCTTTGGTCTGTTGGTGGGCGCTTTATCAGTTTGCCGCTGTTCCGCCGCCCCGGTGCTGACGAACCCAAGCCGACGCGGACGGGTACGGTGCAGCGGGTAGAGAGGCCTGATGGCACTATTTTACAAGTAGAATTCTACGGCCCAGAGGACGGACAGCCGATTATCCTCTCCCATGGTTGGGGGCCGAACAGTATGGTTTGGTATTACGCGAAACGGCAACTAAGCGATCGCTTCCGAGTGATTGTTTGGGATCTTCCAGGTCTGGGAAAGTCCACTCGACCAAAAAACAGCGACTACTCCCTAGAAAAATTTGCCCGCGATCTCGAAGCCGTCATTGCTATAGCAGGAACTAAACCTGTTATCCTACTCGGACACAGCATAGGCGGCATGATTTGTCTAACATTCAGTCGGCTTTTCCCAGAACTTCTGGGTAGTCGAGTAGCTGGTTTAATTCTGGTAGGTACCACTTATACTAATCCTCTCAAAACCGCTATTTTTAGCGGTTTATGGCGCGCTTTGCAGAAGCCGCTGCTCCAACCTCTGCTCTACCTCACCATAGCTCTTGAACCCATTATGTGGGGAATGACTTGGCTGAGCTATCTCAATGGTTCACTGTACATCAGTGTAGAAGTATCGGGATTTAAAGGCACTGAAACGCGCGGTCAATTAGATTTCTCAGCTTTCTTATCAGCCTTGGGTTCTCCCGGCGTTCTCGCTCGCGGCACACTGGGAATGCTCAAATTTGAGGAAACAAAAACTTTGCCATCAATTGACATTCCAGTGTTGGTGATCTGCGGCGATTCAGATATCGCCACTACGCCCCCAGCTAGCCTGCGAATGAAAGCAGAATTACCTCAAGCAGAGCTAGTTACTATAAAGCGAGGAGGACACATGGCATTAATCGAGCACAACCAGCAGTTTGCCGAAGCTGTCAGGGCATTCTGCACAGAAATTTCTTAACTAAAAATGTGACTTAAAATCCAATACGGTTCAGTTAAGGAAAATTGTAGCGAAAATGTTGGGCGGAGTGAAACGGAGGGTTCGTTCCCTCCGGGCCCAACCTACGCACTGATTCGGTCTAGTTCCTAGACCTCTTTGTCACCCTCCCACATTTAACTGAAAATGCGCTTGAGGGCAGGAATACGAGCCAACACGAAATAATCCAACAGCAGAACGGTGACGAGTGAAAGTCCTACAAGCGGGAAGGCAATCCCTAAAACAGCAACGATTGCGAGTGGCACTTTCGATCCCTGAACATGGGTGGGCATTGCAGGCGCACCGAGCCAACCCGTCCCTTTCGGACGACGCTGCCACCACATCACTGTACCACTGACTGAAAGCACAATCAAAATTAAGGATGCAAACAACATCAGTAGTTGATTGCTCAATCCAAAATATTTTCCCATGTGAATTGAAATTCCCATTGATACGACTTTGGGTACTAACCCGTAATCCTTCCATCGCACATCTGCTAATACTTTGCCACTGTATTGATCGATGTGCAAAGTGATTTCTTGCGCCGGATTATTTGGAAAGGCCGAAACCGTATACACACCCGTTTTGGATTCTGGAAAACTAACACTAAATCCAGGGGGTGCGCCTTTGGCTTGAGCTAAATTTACAACAGAATCTAGATTTACGGACGAATCAGCAAGAGTTCGCTCGATAACTTCGTTGTGTCCTGAATGATGCTCATCTCTAGGCGTACTCGATTTAGGAATTGGTAATTGCTCTACTGCCCAAGGCACAACTTGATTGCCCTGCTGATTGAGGGAGCCTGTGAGTGTTGTCGATTGAGGCACGTTATCCCGCATTTGTGCAGGGTAGTAGTTCGACAAACGAGCGAAGGTATCTCCCCAAAAACCTGTCCAGGGTAGTCCACTGAGGATGAGAAAGCCAATTAGCAATACCCCATAAAATCCCGAAACGGCGTGTAAGTCCCGCCAAAATACCCGCTTATTCTGACTCCACAGACGCGGAATTAATGTTCCTAAAAAATTTACTTTGCCGCGAGGCAACCACAGATACAATCCCGTAATCAGCAGCACAAGCCCCCAACAGGAAGCAAGCTCTACTAAATAATCTCCCAATTTTCCGATCATCAGTTCGCCGTGAATCTTGCGTGCGATCGCTTGGAGATTATTGTTTTCATCGCGCTCGCCTAAAATCTTAGCCGTATAAGGATTCACGAAAACGGCTAGTGTTCTTTCATCTTTAGTCGCGATCGTCACTTCAGCACTACGATTAGACGCAACGCTCGGCGTAAATTTTGTTACTTTGGCATCAGGATAAGTTCGTTGAACAACTGCCACCTGTTGAGTATAAGGCATCACCACATCCGCAGGCTGCACAAACATATTCTGGTAATACATCGCAGCATCTAATTGCGGTTTAAACAGGTAAATGATGCCTGTGATTGACAAAATCAGCATGAAAGGAATAACAAACAAGCCTGCATAGAAGTGCCATCGCCAAACGGTGCGATAAAAACGATTGCTGGGAGGTTCAGCCACCACTGAAGCGTTCAAAACGCTGTTCAATTTACTCATTGTCGTTTGCCAAAAGATCGAGAAAAAACTATTATGCTACACAAGTATGAAAAATGTCAAAAGACAGGCTGTTAAACAGAGTTGCTGCTTCTGAAGTTTTTAGCCGTCAGTAATCATGATGAAGATTTATTCAACAGGGAAAGTAACTAAAGAGCAGTATATTGCAATACCGTTCAGTTAAGGCTGCCTATCTTTTTTTAGCATAAGCGATGCTCAATCTTTACTCCATCAGGGTTTGAGGAGGGTTGTCATCCGGGATGTTGCACCCTTCTCAATAAGGCTTTTATGAACAGGCAAGATGCCTGTTCCACAAGAAAATTTATCCTTTGTGGAACGGGCATCTTGCCCGTTCTTGAGAATGGTGCAAAAGTGAGATGCTCCCCACTTTTGGACGGTCATCCCACAAAACAATCAAAATCATCCCGCAATTATGTAAGCCCTTAAAATTCCACATCTTCTCGCTCATTTTCGTTGGTTCTGGGAGTATCCAAACCTTTCGCAGCCCAGCGCATTGTCTCAATGTATTTTGCCAGACTCGCCACAGTCGGAGCCTCAAACAAATTGCTGACCGATAACTCGACTTGCAAAGCGTCTCGGATGCGAGAAATCAACTGAGTTGCTAGCAGGGAATGCCCGCCTAGTTCAAAGAAATTATCGTAGATACTAACCTGCTGTTTTCCCAAAACCTTAGCCCAAATTTTCCCGATCGCCTTTTCGAGCTCGGTCCTAGGCGCTACATAATTTTCTGTTATATCCTCGCTGTCTGTATCTATATCGGGCAAGGCGCGGCGGTCTACTTTACCATTAGGCGTCAGTGGCATATTCTCCAACACTGCATAAGTTGCAGGAACCATATATCCTGGTAACTTTTCTTTCAAAAATTGGCGCAAGTCACTTGATTTTAGATTGTGACTTTCTGATTTTTCATTGATGCCGTCAGGAATAACATAAGCTACCAAATGTTTATCGTCTGGGATGTCTTCCCTCACAATTACTACTGCTTCGCGCACTTGTGGATGTTGGCACAAAGCCGCTTCAATTTCTCCCAGTTCGATGCGGTAGCCGCGAATTTTTACTTGGTCGTCAACGCGACCTAAAAACTCGATGTTGCCGTCAACCCAATAGCGACCTAAATCACCTGTTTTATAAAGCCTAGAACCAGATTTATTGCTAAAAGGATTAGGAATAAATGCAGCAGCAGTTAAATCGGGCTGGTTGAGATAGCCTTTCGCCAACCCGTCACCGCCGACGTACAATTGACCTATAACACCGATCGCCACCGGCTGCAAATCCGCATCGAGGAGATAAATTTGCGTGTTGGCGATCGGGCGGCCGATGGGGATAGATGTTGCGGTTTCGGGTACGTCTTGCACGCAATAATAAGCCGAAAATGTGGTATTTTCTGTAGGCCCGTAAACGTGAATTAATTTAGTGCTTGGCTTTTGTTGGAGAACTTTTTTAACCCATCTCATATCGACCGTTTCTCCGCCAAACAGCAAGCAGCGCAGCGAATTAAAAGCTTGCGGTAAAACTCTAGCAATTTGTTGAAATAAGGCCGTTGTTAAAAACAAAACTGTGATGGCTTGTTGGCGCAGTTCTAAGGCTAAATCGTGAGGCGAAAGGGTAATATTTGTGCTAATTCCCACGAGTTGAGCGCCGTTAAGCAAGGCTCCCCAAATCTCGAATGTGGCTGCATCGAATGAAGCGTTTGATGCTTGGGCAATTTTATCGGTAGGTTCTATTTTTATATAGTTGGTGTTGAGTACCAGCCGATTTACCGCTTTGTGGGTGACAGCAACTCCCTTGGGTTTTCCTGTTGAGCCAGATGTGTAAATAACGTAAGCTAGGTTGTCTGCTGTTACGGTGTTGGCGGGATTTTCGGCGCTTTCTTTGGCTATGTCTTCCCAGTCGCGATCGAAGTAAATCACCGAGTTTGAGAAGTCTCGGAAATTCTCAATCAATTTATCTTGAATTAGCAAGACTTTAACTTGAGCATCTTTCAGCATCAAGTTTAGCCGATCGCGCGGATAGCTCGGATCTAACGGTAGGTAAGCTCCTCCCGCTTTCAGTATAGCCAACATCCCGACAATTAGGTCGATCGATCGCTCTGCACAAAGCCCCACTAAAACCTCCGCCCCCACGCCGAGTTTTTGTAGGTAGCGCGCCAGTTGGTTGCTGCGACTGTTGAGTTCTCTGTAAGTGAGGTGCTGGCTGTCGAAAGTTAGGGCGACATCCTCCAGATGCTGCTGGACCCCCTCTTCAAATAACTGATGAATGCACTTATTTTGAGGATAATCTGTCCGAGTATCGTTCCATTCTTTGAATAATTGATTCACTTCATCCTCGCTCAATAAAGGTAAGTTAGAAATTCCTTGTTCTGGATTAGCCACAATGCTTTCCAGCAGGGTTTTAAAATGCTTAAGCATTCGGGCGATCGTAACTTCATCAAATAAATCTGTATTGTACACAGCTAAGCCTCTGATCCCTTCCGAATCTTCCCAATGGTCGCCGTATCTGCTCCTAAAATTATCGGAAGCTTCCCACAAATACAGCTCTAAATCAAAGCGCGTTGTTTGAGTCTCCAAAGGGAAAAAACTCAACTTTAATTCTGGCAATTCTAGCTCGTCCAGCGGCGCATTTTGCAAACCAAACACCACCTGAAACAGCGGGTGGCGATTCAACGATCGCTCTGGGTGCAATTCCTCGACTAGCTTCTCAAAAGGCAAATCTTGGTGAGCGTAAGCTCCCAGGGTTACTTCCCGCACCCGGCCCAAAAAATCTCGAAATGTCGGGTTTCCCGAGCAGTCTGTTCGCAGCACTAAAGTATTGACAAAAAAACCGATTAGTGCTTCAATTTCGCTGCGGTTGCGATTGGCGATCGGCGAACCTACAACAATATCTTCTTGTTGCGAGTAGCGGTAAAGTAAAGTTTGAAATGCTGCCAGCACTGTCATAAATAAAGTCGCTCCTTCTCGCTGCGAGAGCGCTAAAAGTGCGTCCTTCAGCTTTTTAGGCAGTTCTAAATATTGAGTTTTTCCCCGATAATTTTGCATAGCTGGTGCAGGGCGATCTGTCGGCAAATTTAACACAGAAATCCCGTGCAATTGCTGCCGCCAATAAGCTAGCTGAGTTTCTAATACTTCACCTTGCAGCCATTCGCGCTGCCACTCGGCAAAGTCGGCATATTGAAGTGATAATTCTGGTAGGGGAGATGGCTGTTGATTTATCAAAGCTGTATAGATCGCCTCCAGTTCTCGAATTAGCACCCCGATCGACCAATCATCGGAGGCTATGTGGTGCATATTTAGCAAAAGAATATGCTCGGTTTCTGTCAGCCGCAGGATGGTGACTCGCATCAGCGGCCCGGTGGATAAATTGAAAGGGCGAAGAGATTCTGCTGCAGTGAGTTTATTGGCTTCAGTTTCCCGTAGTTCTGGTGGCAAATGTTGCAGTTCTAAGATTTTTAAATGAGTCTTGAAAGCAGGAGATATTATCTGCACTGGTTTGCCTGATACCGCTGCAAAAGTGGTTCGCAAAGTTTCGTGGCGCTGCACTATTTCGTTGAAGGTTTGCTCTAAGGCTGTTAAGTTGAGGGAACCAGTTAAGCGCAGGGCTGTTACTACATTATAGAAAGGGTTTTCCGGTGCGAATTGGTCGAGAAACCACAAGCGCTGCTGGGCAAATGATGCCGGAAAAACAAACACTTCGGCTTCTGAGGAAACATTCAGTTTTTGTAGCTCGTTTGTAAAGGAATTGTCATAAATTTCGGATGCCATATCTGTTGCTCTTGGGGAATGGGATGTGTTAATTTTTTGATGGCGCGGGGTTTCTTTTTGAGGGTGCGATCGCCTCTTAAAACTTTCGCGAGCAAAAGATCGGAACCTTTAATATAATAAATCTGGGTGCGGGAGTGCGGGAGAGACGCGGACAAAAGAAACCGGGTTTCTGGCTGCAGGATCGAGTTATCCGTTGAGGGGCTAGGAGTGCCACCCCCCAATCAAATTTAGTCGCAGAAGGGGTCATTAGGCTTGTGATTCGGGTGCAATCGGGTGAGTTAGATGCGAGAATTACCGGGAGCAATCCGTGGAGAGGTCAAGCTGTAGTATGATTTCTAATTGCACAAAGTGTTCTTGGGGGGATTCCCTGCGGGATAGCTTTGCTTCACGCAATTTTCTCACATTTCTAGCTTACCGACTACTATTGATTCAACAGTGTCGGCAATCTTTTAGAGCCACTCACTAGAACTTGCGACATGATTTGCCCAAATACTTAAGAACACTGAACGTGCAGTTTAAATTAGAGGTTATAGGCTAATGGCGCAGCGGAACGTATACTCGTCAAAGGACGAGCCAGAGGAAGCACAATCAGCAGAAGAAGTCCTCCACTCAGTAATGCAAGAACTGGACGCTTTGCATCAAAATGTCAAAGGTCAGTTAAATCAGGACATTACTCGGCTGCAAACTGAAAAAAATCACTTGATTGAGGATATTGAAGGCCTCAGAGAGCAATATCGCAAATTGCAGTCTCAGCAAATGGAATCTCTGTCGGGGCGATACATTCAGCAGCAGCAATTGTGGCTGAAGCAGTTGGCTCAAGTTTTGGCTCACAATTTGCAAGATTTGTTGGTGCAGCGGTTCAACGAACTCAGCGCTAACTCGGGACATTCTCTCAGCAGCCCTATTCCCAGCGGCGAGTTCCCGATACCGATGCCGCCAAGCAACTACGACGAACGGGCCTCGGAGTTGCTGGCGGCGCTGGATGAAAGGATCGATCGCAGTTTCCAGATGCTGGAACAAGATTTGAGCAGCTATGAAAGCGAGCTTTCGGTGCGGCTCAACAATATGCAAACCCTAGAGCGGCAAGGGGAAGAGCTGTTACAAAATCTCGTAAACCGCATCAGGGAAGAACTCGAAGAAGAAGAAGAATATCTTGAGAATCCTTTCGATGCTCAAGATTCCTATCCCGAGGAATCAACTAATTCTGTTAATTCTGTCCGCGCGCAAGTTCTGCCGCCAATACCTGCGGAAAGGCCGCGGGAATCCGTGCCGGAACCCTCTTCAGTGCCCTCTCCAGCAACCGCTAAACCAGCTTCTCAAGTACAGACAGGTTTGGTACTGGCTTTGTCTTCGGCGGTGGTATTGTCGCTATTTAATGTTTGTTTGAGAATTCTGATTAAAAGCAAAAACCCTCGGGTGGTTTTTGGTTTGTTTGAACTTCCGGGGGTGGTGACTCCGGGTTTTGGAAATTCTTTGTTGATTTTGTTGATGCGGCTGATCGTGGTGATGGCTTTGATGCCGATATTGGCGACATTTCTGTATCCTTCTGTGTGGAAAGATATTAGACGGTTGTTCCAGTCGGGCGATCGAGCTTTGTGGGCGAAGGTTTTAGGAAGCGCATTTTTTCTGTTTTTGTCTCAGGTTTTGATTTATTTGGCGATCGGCAATATTCCAGCGGGGATTGCGATTACGATTTTCTTTATTTATCCGATCGTCACCGTACTGGGTTCTTGGATCTTGTTTGGCTCTCGCCCCAGCAGAGTCGGCTTTTTTGCGATATTAGGGATTACCGCAGGTCTGATTTTAGCTGGGTGGCCGAGTTTTGCGGCCCAAGCTCCGGGCGGCGGCAATGTCGGGGTGGGAGTCACGGCGGCACTGGCTTCTGGGATTACCTTTGCAGGTTACGTATTGCTGACGCAAATGGCGGCGGGCAAGCTGCACCCGATTCCTTTTAGTTTAGTTAATTTCGCCGCAATTTTTGTATTTTCCTCCCTGAGTTTGTGGGTGCCGCTGTCAGACAATTTTGCTCCTAACATCGACCCAAATGTTTGGCCTGGTTTGATTGTGGGAGGCGTTGTTTTAGGGGTGCTGACGCTGTTTAGCTATCTTTTGAATAATTTTGCCATCCGGTTCGCGGGGGCCGCCTTAGCGTCAGTAATTGGCACTTTGGGGCCGGCGATGACGGCACTTTTGGCGTTTATAATTATCAACGAGAAGTTGCAGCCTGTGGCAATTCTCGGCATGGCTGTGGTGACATTGAGCGTGGCTGCTATGAGTGTGGAACGCATAACGGCTCCTCAGAAGAAGGCTAGTTAAGGCTGGAATTTGTCCTTCATACAGCAGATTCCACGTTGATGAATGACACCCGCCGATCGCTCAATCCTCGTAGGGACACGGCAATGCCGTGTCCCTACTGCTGTTAATAAACCTGGGATACGCTGTATCTATCCAATTTAAAATCTAAAATCTAAAATCTAAAATCTAAAATCGACTTTACCTATGACTACAGTCATTAAAATCTCGCCGAACTTAGAGGAGTTCCTAAAACTTCCAGAAACGGAACCAGCTTGCGAATATATCAACAAAAAAATCATTCAAAAACTGATACCTCAAGGTGAACATAGCAGATTGCAAGCTAAGCTTTGCAATCTCATCAACCAAATAGTCGAAACACCAAAGATTGCTTATGCTTTTCCAGATTTGCGCTGCACTTTCGGCGGTGCATCACTCCTCCCAGATGTAGCAGTATTCCGGTGGGAAAGAATTTCCTTTCTACCATCGGGTAGAATTGTTAACCGCTTTGAAATTTATCCAGACTGGGCGATTGAAATTCTTTCTCCCGAACAAAGCCAAACTAAAGTGCTTGCTAAATTACTTGCTTGTTCGCCACAAGGCACTGAATTGGGCTGGTTAGTGATTCCTGAAGAAGAAAGTATTTTAGCGGTATTTCCCGGGCAAAGAGTGGAACTGTACGAAGGTGGAAATAATTGGCCAATACTTAATGGGATTGAGTTAGAATTGACTGTTGAAACTGTTTTTAGCTGGTTGAGTTTTAGTTAAGTTAAAAAGAGCGTGAAGCGGAGCTATCCCGTAGGGAATCGCCATTCTTAAACAACAGAAACCACCACTCGAAAACCCACAATACTAGCCTTACAATCCGGCTGATATCTGAGGCGACACGCGCTGCGACAATTCGGAGGATGATCGTTCCAAGAACCCCCCCGCAACAACCTCAGCGAAGAGTCGCCGTCAGACTCCCAAACGCTACCATCTGCAGGCGCACCGTTATAATTATTGTGCCAAGAATCCGCGCACCATTCCCAAACATTTCCGTGGAAATCGTACAATCCGAAAGCATTCGGTTTAAAACTGCCAACATCTGTCGTTTGAAAGCGATAAACTCCCTTCGGCGCCTCAGCGTAATTAGAATTTCCGTTGTAATTTGCTAAGTCGCTGGTAATCGTTTCCCCAAAATGAAACGGCCCCGTAGTTTCCCCCCGGCAAGCATATTCCCATTCGGCCTCGCTAGGCAACCGATAACGCTTACCAGTTTTTCGAGAAAGTCTAGCGCAAAACTCCACCGCCTCGTACCAAGATACATTTTCTACAGGCCGATTTGCACCTTTAAAACGGGCAGCATGGGGATTGAGAAATATTTTTACTTCCGGCAGCGCTGCAACTGCTGTCCACTGTGCCTGAGTGACTTGAAATTTGCCAATATAGAAAGATGCTAAAGTTACTGGATGCTGGGGTTTTTCGTCGCTGTCACCCCGATCGCCTGGGGAACCCATGAGGAAAGTACCGCCAGGAACAGATACCATTTCCAGGACTGTACTGTTACCGAGATGTTCTTCAAAAAAACGCGCTTTGCCACTGTTAACATTAGTTGTCTTCCCGCGCTTGTTTACTGTCACCACCTGAAATTCAAAAGTGCTTTTGACAGCAGCAACTCTTGGCACTCCCTTGTTCAAGGGCGGATTGGTGTTGGATTTTTCCCTCGGATTGACAGAGATATTGCTGTTGATTTGCCCGTTTTGATTGAGGGGAGTATTGATGGCAAGTTGTCCTCCCTTTGTCCGAAAAGAATTTAGAGCAAGTTGTCTTCCATTGGCACAATGGGGTTGGGGAGGTAAAGAATAGAGATTTAAAGCTTTGATTACTTCATCAGCAGATTGATATCTATTTTTGAGATAATCTTGAATTAATTTGTCTAAAACATTTGCCAACTCGCTGCTGATTTTTGTGCCGGCTGGCAACCGTTCTCTCCAAATCCAGCCGCCGTTTATCGGGTCGTAAAGGTCATCGGAACCGTCAGCTTTTGGCAAACATTGAGTTAGCAGTCTCAGGCAAGTTATCCCCAAACTGTATAAATCGCTTCCAGGGAAAACTTGACCCCGCATTTGTTCCATCGGCGAATATCCGGGCGTTCCTACCGTTGTGCCTACTTTGCTCATCAGCGAGCCCGTCACTTGTTTGGAAACGCCGAAATCTATCAAAACTAACTCTCCCCGCCCTCCCCTTCGGAAAGCTGAATTGCGAAAATTTCCCGCCTTTGGTAAGGATGAGCTAACAGAGGTGCGGCGGCGGATGATATTCTCAAGTTTGATGTCTCGGTGAATGACATTGCGATCGTGCACAAATTTCAAAATCGGCAGTACATCTGCCAGCAACTGCCAAATTTTTTCTTCGCTAAAAACACCCTGCTGAGTTAATTCTGCTAGTAAAGTTTGCCCCTCAATCAACTCTTGTACTAAATAAAGTCGCTTGTCTTGTTCAAAATAAGCAATTAATCGAGGAATTTGGGGATGTTCACCGAGTTCGTAAAGTCGTTTCGCTTCTTGCTTAAACAATTCTGCGGCTTTTTCAAGTGCTGAGGTTCCTTGAAATTGGGGTACAAACTGCTTGATTACGCAGGAATCGTCCATGCGATCTGTATCTACCGCTTCATAAGTTCTGCCAAATCCCCCTTCGCCCAACAGTCGAATCACGCGGTAGCGGTTTCTGAAGAGAGGGTTGAGGCCTTGCGATCCGCAACTTTGACAAAATTTAGAGTTGTCGGGATTGAAAGGATGAGAACACGCGGGATTAGAACAGTAGAACATATCTGGGAAGAAATGATCCGGTTAAGGTTATGATATACCTTTTATGTCTGTCTGCCTCCTCATGGAGTTATAAAAATTAGAAAGAGATTTGAAGAAGGAGAATCATAGCCCGAGCGACTAATTTTCGCAACCTTCTCACCGCCGATATTCCTCGTCGCAGTCCCCAATCGACTCATGCAAGTCCCTGGATTTCTCAAAAATAGGGTTGATTAGAAACTACTTTACTTCAAATACTATACCGATCGCGCTCTTGCTGAACTTCTTGCAAGAGTCGTACAACCCCTGCTAGATCGTCTTGAGAATTGGTGTTCTGAAAAACTCTAACTGCCTGCCCAAAAGCTTCAATAGCTCGATCGTATTGCTTCATAGAGCGATAGGTATGCCCTAGGTTTCTCCACACCCAACCTTCTCGCACAAGAGTTCCTTGAGATCGAGCAATTGCGATCGCACGCAGATATGCTTCGACAGCTCTATCGTACTGCTCAAGTTCTTTATAAGCTGTACCGATATTATTGAGTACCCAAATTTCTTTGCTGTGATTTCCGAGTTGCTGAAAGATTAGCATCCCTTGTTGATATAGCTCAAGTCCTCTGTTGTATTCACTTAAAGAAACATAGGTTGCACCAAGATTAGTGAGAGCAACACCTTCGAGTTCGCGATCGCCTGATGCTCTCGCACGCTCTAACTGATTTTGCCAGAATTGGGGATTCTCGTCCGGTCTATTTTGGCTGTGTAGCTCTGATGAAATTGTGAGTGGATTACCTTTAAGGTCTAGAACTTGCAAGTTCGAGAGTTGCCCAGGAGATGCGGGCAAACTCGTCAACCGATTACAAGCAAAGGAAGAAGGAATAAGGAAGAAGGGAAATGCACTCAAAGCAATGGTTTCAGCAATTAAGAACCTCCTAATAACTGAGAAGGTTGCTATCTGATAAATGCTTTCGATGGTTTTTAGCATGAGTTGCAGTTTGGTTAGTCTTCGCTTCTATTCTAGCAAGTACAGAAACAAGAACAATTAAGAGTAAAGACTAAAATGGCGATCGTCTTTACTCACGTCCGATCGACCAAATTCATCTTCAAAATAACCGATCGCTGGGAATTCTCTACAAACTGTTTGCCACATTCCTTACAGCGATAGCACTGCTTCCCCCGTCGATAACCGTTTTTGCACAACAGCTTCGATTGACAATGAGGACAGTTCATTACTTTCATTAAATGACTGAACCGACCTTCCCCCGCATACGACTCTAAATACGACACCAACAAGTCCTCAATCTGCTGTACCAGTTGTTGGCGATGCTGTCGATCCCGGTTGCGAAGTGCCGACAGAATGACAGCATTACTGCTGTGAACGCAAACCTCCGCTAACAGGCTCCACTGCGCCTCCCCCAAGCTGGGATTTCTCTGCTGCAAAAGACTCGCCATAAAGTCGATCGCTTCCTGAGTCATACTTTCATCGATCGACTGGAAAATCTCGCGCGCTATATAAAACTGCACGAACACCAGGCGCGATACAGGCTGTTCAAACATCTCTGCAACAGCAGTAACCAGGGTATGAATCATTTCGCGCAGCGGTAACTGAACGATTTCCTACGTGTTCGCCTGCGCCCACATCGCCTTAACCCGATCGGCATGACGCAGCTCCATTGCATTAAAAATCGCAGCTTTATCAGGAAAAAACTGATACAGAGAACCGATGGCTGTCCCTGCTTTTGCTGCAATTAGAACGGTGAGGAAGGTCGCAAACTGTCGTTGGGGATGTGCCATCATCGCTTTGGTCGGGTAGAGGATCGGTTTTTGAGCTGTGGCGGTGTCTTGTCGCTATAGGTAAATGGTAGCCATCTTTTGTACTTTAATCTCTCCTCCAACCATTTGGGTTTCTCGCTAAACGAGATCGACATCGTACCGTCGGGAGCAACGCGATACAGCCATTTTGCCCCCGGACAAATAGACGACTTCATATCGGGAACCGATGGCGGCCATTTTCCGGTTTTGGCTGCTAGTGCTTTGACTTGCAAAATTTTCTGAGTCAGTTCCAAATCCAACATAGACTTGGCTCCTTTACTGGTAAATTGGCTGGGAAAAGTTGTAGATATCCTACCTATATAATTCCACCACGCGAAGTCATCTACCGTGACTGAATCAGAAGCGCAAACATTCTGCTGGCGAGATGCTGCAAGCCTTCGTTTATAGACTTGATAAGTATCGATCGCACAAAAGCGAACATAAGGTTCGATCGTCGGCTTGAACCACACCAGGACATGAGATAAAGTCCAGTCTAAGATTTTTTCTTGTAAAGTTGGGGGCTCGTTTGGGAACCTAAATGGTACAAATATTCCCACCAAATTATAAGCCCCTGATGGTTCTTGTATCGAAGACCAGGAGTATTTCCAAACGAAGTTTTGCAAAAATTTGAACTTAAAAAAATATTCTCCCTGCAAGGATGTTAATATCGATTCGGGGTAATCGTGTTCCAGCAAGCGCTGCTGCCACTGGGCCGGAAGGCGATCGACTTTTCGCATCACGCCTGCTGTATATTTAGTCACAATCAAACCCACCAGTTGAGAGATTAGGGAGGGGTTTTCTGTTAAAGACTGGTTGATTTTCCAGGATACTTCCAGCATTTCTGCTGCTGCTTGCGTCTGACCTTTACGGTATTTTTCGAGAATGTCTAGAGCTAAGACTTGTTGGAAATTAATCGGCCATAAATAACTGGGTCGGGCAACCGTTATATCTCCTTCCAGAATCCAGCTAATATCTGTTCCCCAGTGCGGTACTTCATTATTTAAAACCTGCTGGCGAAGTTCTGCTAAAGCCGTTTGCCGGGAGGCGAGATAGCGCTGTAATTTCTCGGAAGGTGGATTTACGGTATCGTTTGGTTTGGCAATCTCAGCGTCTAGGTACTGCTTTAATTCTGGTCTGATTTCTTCAAATGCCTTTCGATCGTCCTCTGAAGACCTAAAATCAGCCCTAGACTCGATGGAGCGATCGACAGAAGAGAAACTTGCCCCGCCTCCACTGAACCCCAATTTAGCGACCGACGCCACCAACTTCAACGCCGCATCATTCGGCTGTGTTTTGGGAAACCGTTGGGCATATGCTGCTAAATCCTGCTCGATTTCTTTTTCTTGCACAGAAGCCATATAGTTGCCACCCACAATCCAGACTGCCAGCAGTCCCGCCAACCCAACAACCGAACCACCTAGAAATTTGAGGTTCCGTCTGAACGATGGCTTTTGAATGCCCATAAACTCCTCCTTCGTGCGATCGCACCTGAATATGAGCGCCAGAATCAATTTAAACCATTGTCTTCTAAAATTGCCGGTTCTCGATACTTTTAAAAGTTAAATATTGTTAAGACGAATTGGATCGATTGGCGAGATTCTTTTGGCGATCGCCCACAGGTAATTTTGAAGTATTGGGTATTGAGTATTGCGATCGCCAGCTAACGATCGATTGTGCCGAAAAGACCATGAACTGAAAAAGACTTTATATTACTTGTGTTCCTTTGATTGTCCTATTGATTCGAGCCATCAAGTCAAGCTTCTAGCTTTTAATCGTGGCTTTTTTTAGATTTGCATCAAGGGATTAACTTCAGCTTATAAACAGAATATCACAATTAGGATCGAGTGTCAATTTCTGGTCATGGCGCTCGCGCCTCCCTTATGAATACTCAAAAATACCGCCTGTGTAATAAACAATTCTATATTGTCAACTCCTGCTGCTTAACAGGAATACAAATCTCAAACTCCGTCCCTTTTTCTGGCGTTGAAAAACACCTAAGAATCCCACCATGTTTTTCAGTAATAATCTGATAACTAATCGCCATTCCCATTCCGGTTCCCTTCCCTACAGGCTTTGTTGTAAAAAATGGATTGAATATCTGTGTTTGAATTGATTCTGGAATTCCATTGCCATTATCGGCGATCGCAATTTTAACCCATTGCGAATTTACCACCGAGGTACAAATTGTAATACAACATGGGTGCATCTCGATCGAGCAAGCTACCCGTTGAGTATTTATTTCTTCCAGTGCATCAATAGCGTTTGCCAAAATATTCATAAATACTTGGTTAAGTTGTCCGGCATAACACTCAACTAGCGGTAAATGGCCATAGTCTCGAATGACTTTAATTTCTGGATGTTTTGGCCGCGCTTTGAGACGATGTTGCAAAATTAACAGCGTGCTATCAATTCCTTCATGGATATCAACTTCTTTAAATTCTGACTCATCCATCCTGGAAAAATTGCGGAGTGACAGCACAATCTGGCGAATGCGATCGGTCCCAATTCTCATTGAACTCAGGATTTTAGGTAAATCATCTTGCAAAAAATCCAGGTCACTATTTTCTGCTTCTTTCTCAATTTCGCCAATTGGGTTTGGATAATGCTTTTGATATAGGTGTACCAAATTTAATAGACAGTCAGCATAATATTGTACATGAATTAGATTGCTATGAATGAAGCCGACCGGATTGTTTATTTCATGGGCTACTCCTGCAACTAATTGCCCCAACGATGAGATTTTTTCTGTCTGAATCAGTTGGGATTGCGTTCGTTTTAATTTCTCAATCGCCTGCTCAAGCTGCTGAGATTTGTCTCGTTCTCTGGCTTCGCTATCGCGTAATGTGACTTCTATTTGTTTGCGTTGAGCTATTTCGGCGGTGAGTTTATCGTGGATTTCCAATTGTCGGAATACTTCCTCAAATGTGCTTGCCAAAAAGTGAATTTCGTTAGCTGGAATCGTCTTTGGCATAGGAAAGATGCCAGTTTTTTTACTTTGATAAACTGCTTCGTTTAAGTCGCGCAAGGGTTGCAATACATTCTTCTGAAGGAGTATCCCCATGATTAACAAAATTGTGATGATGCCAACTAGCAATGACAAAGTTGAGGTAATGAAGGTTCTGCCGGCAGCTTGCTTCATTTGGTTGAGATCGAGTAGCGCGATCGCCACTCCCCGCCGTTGAGATGCGCTAAACAAGGTACTGCTAAAAGGCAGAATTTGTGCGATCGCAGGCTTGTTGTCCACGACGATATCTTGCCGGACTTCAATGCCTGCGGTTGCCGCCCGATCGATCGCTTGCGCGAGTTGCGGATAGATCGAAGCGTATGGCTGATTAGTGGCATTCTGAGGGCTGCGCGCCATCGCCATTCCAGATGGCTCGACAATCGCAATTTCCAGCACACCGGGCATCGTGGCAAAATTTTGCACAACCCGTCGCAGAATGCTTTTATTCTCCAACTCTACTAAGCCTTCTGTAGAAAACTCCAGAGATTGTGTAATTGATTGAGCCCGGTTATGAACTTGCGTTTCTAAGTCAGACTGCATCAGCCGATAGTTAAGTCCCAGAATTGCCAGTCCAACTGTGGTAATCGACAACCCAACGCTAACCAGCAAGCGCTGCGACAAGCTATGGGGATGCACGAATTTCGTCATAATTTCCATTCATTGATTGCTGTAGTTACAATCTCAGTGTTAATCTCCACATCCTGACGCGGCATCCGTCCGGCACGGGGGTCAGATTTTAATAGTTCAGCCATTTGAGCGATCGCCTCTGACAAGCGACCAGACTTAAACATCTGTTTTTGCATAGCAATATCACCCTTTTTCAGACCAGCGTAATCTTTAGCAAAAGCCTCATCCTTCTGTCCCAGGTTTTGAGCAACTTTTTGAAACACGACATTAGGCTTTGTTTCCACCGCACTCATAATATCAAACCAAGCAATGATAAATTGCTTCAATTCAGCTTTCTTTGTGGGAGTAAGAGCTAACCTAGAAACCAACGTATCAATAACTAAACTATCAACTTCCTGAGTGGTAAAAATAATATTCCCCTTGATTGCTTGGGCCGTTTCGCCTAGAAGCGGTTGCCAGATCACGGCGGCATCTAAACGTCCCTGCTGCATCAAATCAACCGCTGTTTCGTTAGAAATATCTTCAATCTTGACCTCTTCGGGTTTAATCTGGTGCAACTTGAGGGCTTCCAATAAAATTAGATGATTCACTGTTCCCAGTTTCGCTCCGACTCTTTTACCGCGAAGGTTTGCCACTGACTTGATTGCAGGTTGAGCAACAATACCATCAGCCCCATGAGAAATATTTGTTACCATCAGCACCGCAGGCTTGTCACTACGCGAATCAGACTGCACCACATCCCACAAAGAGACAAAAGTCGCGTCTAGAGTACCGCGCAGCATGGCGCGAGTCGAATCTTGTTGATTCTCAAATCGAATGAGTTGCACGTCCAATCCGCGCTGTTTGAATAAGCCTGCTTCCTGAGCATAAAGTACAATATCAAATCCTGCCCAACTGGTGATGCCAACGCGCATAGGAGCTAGTTGCTGTGGTGCAAGGCTACAAGCATTCACAATCAGGCTAACCACCAGTGTCAAAACGCAGAGGACACTGAGCGATCGCCATTTCGTTAAGGTCAACCAAGACCTACGCAATAATTGTCTAGTGCCGGTCTGAGCTTTGCCAGTCATCTCTGCAGCCTCAACGCTCTTGTTCTTCAATTATAGCAAGAACTTTTCTGGATGTCATTACCTGAAAAAACGGCCAAAACAAATGTAAAATAGAACTATTCTCCTCGCTTATAATTCATTACCAAATCCAACCAAAATCAAGAAATCGTCGCTGATTCCCGCACATAAGAATCCAGGAATTCATCTGCAGGGAAATGTGGTGAGAACTTCTACACAAGGCCGATATTGCGATGCGAATCGCTTCCGGGAGTTGAGGGATTCGTTGCTCTGGCGGTTCCTGGGCCGCTGCAATCCACGGTTCATCCACATGGGAAAATTCCGCCCAAGATCGCCATCGGTAACGATATCAGCCGGATGAGAATGCTTCCCAGCCTCAACGAATTCCCCCAAACCGCATTTTTAAACTTAATTTGGGGGTTTTATTGCTATGTTTTTTGCCTATAAGAACCCGATCGAATCAAAACTTGCTCGGTGCGATCACCCTTGACAAAGATCGGACTCTTCGTCTAACAATAAGGCTAGAAACTAAGAGAGCGATCCTCTTCGAGGGCTTCGCTAACGTACCGAATTGAAGGGCGATCGCTCAATTGGTAATTTTGAAGTATTGGGTATTGCGATCGCGATCTAACGACTTGGTTTAGTGGCAGACCGCCCCGCAAGACCCGGAACACACGCGCAGAAACAGGGCGGGCTTTCCGCTGCACGCTCATTGTGCGGCGACTGTTGATAACTTCTAGCTCATTTGAGCTAGGTTAATCAATTGTGCCAAAGTGGATAAGTGCTGCACGGATCGCGATGAACCACACCGCGAGCGTGGCAAATAGGTAGAGGTAGAACCGAAGTATGATGAGATTGAATGTGCAATGGACAGCGCTATGCAATGTGCGAAACACAACGAATACCCACGCGGCGTTCACATACACTGTATCCACCTGCTTTGTGATGAACAGGTATAGGACAAGCGCATAGAAAAGTACCGGAATCTCGAACAGGTTTTTTAGGTTATCCGATGGATTGGATACGCTTGGTGGCGAAATTTGTGCCAGTGTACCCGGTACAGCAAGTTCTTTCGGGGTGAGCTTTCTACTGGTGATAAAACTGATACGGCGGATGTACATATACACCCAGACTAAGAGTGTAAGAAACACTGTTGCAAAGAAGGGACTGAAAATTGTATCTTGCGTCATTTCTACCTCTCAAATTTGATTGTTCTGATAGTTGGTGGGCGATAAAGTGCGCCATAGGGAATGTACAAGGCTTGAAGAAACATAGAGCAACGTAAATCCAATTAGAGGATGCAGTATCTCTAGGTGAAGAGGACTTTTGAGATGAATGCTGGAAAATTGTAGTCCAAGCAGCACTGGCAAACTGGCGGCGAGATGTCGTATTCTGCGTGGGAATGGGGCGAGAAACGACCATCCCAGTAATACTAATGACAGCCCACTGTACCCTCGCACTAGCCAAACGTGGATATTCCACCATGCAGGATTATTGAAGTAGGCAACTCCAACCGTTAATAACTGAGCAATCAAGCAGAGATTAAAGATGATTGAAGTCACATAAAAGCCGATATGTATCCAACGTGTGGGAGTGCGATCGCGATCGGTTTGCGAACAGGTTGTCATGTCAAGTTGCTTTGTAGATTACAAGGGTAATATAATTCGAGTATTGCAATGCTTCTAGACCTCGATCGGGTACTCTTTTTGACACCATGACCATGAAAAGCCCCTTGCAGCTTTTATTTGAAGCGCTCGACCAGGTAAAGGACGAACAAGATTTGCGATCGCAAGTCCTGCCCAAAATCGGTGAGTATTTTGCAGCTAAACGATCGGGAATCTTTTTCTTCGATCGACTGCCCTTGGTAGATAGTAATCTTCAGAAAATACTGAAAGTTGGGCTATCGATCGAACATAATCCTGTTGTGCGTTATCTAGTGGAGCGTCACGCTCCTGTCCATGAAGCATTGGTGGCATCACCCAAGGTTTGGACAATAATTTGTCCCCGACCCGATCATTGGCACGTGATGGCGGGGCCGATTATCAGTCGCGGTCAATTAATGGGTGTAGTGGGTTGCACCCGCGAACAGTCAATGCCCGCTTTCGATACAGAAAATCTAGCCGATATGAGTGCGATCTGTTTGCATTTGTCTGTTTGGGCTGCAACAGTACGCGCGGCGAAGCTATCCCGTAGGGAATCGCAACACCAACCTTTCAAGACCTCACGCCTAACGCCTCGTGAATTGCAAATTGCCGAATTGGTTGCTTTGGGGCGAACCAACGCAGAAATCGGGAGGGAACTTTGGATTACTGAGAATTCAGTGAAGCAAGCTTTGAAGCGAATGTTCCGTAAGCTTGAGGTTTCGTCTCGTGCAGAAATGGTTGCACAGCTTTCGGCAACCAAATATAATTTTCCAAGTGTAAAAATGTCTCCATCCAACTTGATGCAGAACACCCACCAATAAACTTAACGCTAGAAACCCCGAGAGCGATCGCACCGAATTAAAAAGCGATCGTTCTACTGGTAATTTTGAAGTATTCGGTATTGAGTATTGCGATCGCTAGCTAACGACATTAAACAAAATGAAAAGACTCTCTTGAGTCCGTTTCAACTGAGATATTGCATCATTCTCGCTTAACAGGCTTTTCGGCCTGTTCCACAAAAAGTGAATTTTTTTTGTGGGGCGGGCTGGAGCTCCCGGCCGTGAAAGGCTTATTGCAATTGGTGCAAGATATCAGTTGCAACGAGTTGTTTTGCTCAAGAGTGCGATCGCTAGCAACCTCAACTGATTACGCCTCAATCTTTCACCGATAAATCAGAGCGAGCTTACAATTATCAGCCCTAGAAGGAAACACTAGATATTTTTTTCTTGACTGTGGAAATTACAATTATATCACAATAGGATTACTCCTATCTGCTTGTTATGGAAATAGATCGTGTGCCATTTCTGAATCGCCTCCGCCGCACCATGTCCTCTGCGGAAGCTTGGGGGTTTAGTGTGGTTGGATATCTGATGTGGTTTACCTTAGCGCCGTCGATGCCAGCAGAAATTGGCTCCGCATCGCTGTTGGTTTGGATTCCTGGTGTTATCGTCGGAATTCTGTTTAACCTTCAAGTTCAGAGTTTGGGTGAGAAATATCCAGATGTATCTGGAGGAACACCAAATTACATCACGCGATTGCTCCATCGTTACCCTGCCCTTTCCCGCTACTTGGGGATTGCCTACTACTTGGGATGGGTTTCCTTTCCGCCCATTAATGCGATCGTCATCACAAATTTGATCCAATTCCATTTAGAACCGATGGGGCTGAATATTCCACAAAAAGTGTTTGAGATCGGTTTTACTGCGATCGCTTACTTTTTAGCATTCAGCGGCACCCGCGCCGTCGCCATCCTGCACCTCTTTTTTATCTTTCCTTCGGTCGGCTTTTTACTCCTCTTCTGCGTTCAGGGTTTAGGCTGGCTTGCCTTTTCGCCCCAAAGCCCCGGACTGTTGCCCAGCAGGATTGATGCCATCAGTGTCCAGGACTGGCTCAAATGGTACTTGTTTGCCGCTTATAGCTTCTATGGCTGTGATACAGCTTCATCCTTTGTAGCAGACAGTGTACACCCAAAAGACACCCTCAAGGCGCTGTCTAGGGTTGCCTGGTTCATGCCTCTGGTGTTTGTGGGTGGCACTTTAGTGTTGTTGCAGTTGGCAACCGCTCCCGGTTTAGAAGGCAATTTGTACGGCAATTTCCTGGCGGCTGCCAAGCCTTTCTGGGGAGACGCTGCCCCTGCCATAGTCACATTGCTGGTTGCGGCTAGCTGTTTGTTGGGATCTGCGACTAGCGTTTGCAATACGCCCCGCATCCTTTTCCAACTCGCGCAGGATGGGCTGTTGTCTCCAGTGTTTGGCGCAGTGTCCCGTCGGGGTTCCCTAGAACCCGCGCTGCTGCTAACCTTTATCTGTAGTTTAGGATTTTTAGTATGGGGCAACACCACTCGAATTGTCGTGGTGGCAGGCGTAAGTTTTTTCATTTCTATCATGGGGTTGCACTTGGGGCTGTGGATGCAGCGCAACGATCCAGCCGTGCGTTGGGGGCGACTATCCTTAGCATTGCTGGTGGTGGAGTTCATTTCCCTAGTGGTGGGTGGTGTTAGCTGGGGATGGATGGATTTTGGCCTCGGGTTGCTGTTGCCGTTAGCAGTGATAGCGCTCGACGCTGCGATTCTGCGGATTCCTTGGCCATCTTTGCATTTACCGTGGTGGGATAGACTCCATACCAAGCCAGTAACTGCTCCTAAAAACGAATACTTTGTGGTGCTTCAGGTCGGAATTTTGATTGCGCTGATTTGTGGTACAGCGACGATCAGTTGGCTGATTCGCTCCAGGCTGCGGGTAGAAGCCGGAACCAACAATCCCTATCTGCTGATTATTGTGTTGATGACGCTGGCATTTGTGGGAGTGGCGATTGCTTGCTGGACAACTCTGCCCCAGGTTGCTGCGATCGAAGAATTAGCAATCTCCTCGACCGCGCAAGCTAAAGAACTGGAAACGACCCTAAACGAACTGAAAAAAGCCCAGATGCAAGTTATCCAAAGCGAAAAAATGTCTAGCTTGGGACAGTTGGTTGCGGGAATTGCCCATGAAATCAATAACCCGGTCAACTTCATCCACGGTAATCTCACCCACCTGGACGAATATACCCAAAATCTGCTGCAGATGATAGAACTCTATCAAGAGCGCCATCCCAGCAACGATCCAGACGTGCAAGCAATGGCAGAGGAAATCGATTTGGAATTCCTCACTGAAGATATCCAAAAGATAATTTCATCTATAAAGGTAGGAACCGAGCGAATTCGCGGTATCGTCGTCTCGTTGCGAAACTTTTCTCGCATGGATGAAGCAGACTTCAAAGATGTTGATATTCATGAGGGAATTGAAAGTACATTGCTGATTTTGCAACACCGGTTCAAAGATAAACCAGACTGTCCAGGCGTGGTAACGATCAAAGACTATGGCACATTGCCCAAGGTGGAATGTTTCCCCGGACAACTCAATCAGGTATTCATGAATATTTTGGTCAATGCCCTAGATGCCCTAGATGAGATGAATAGCAAACGCTCCTATCAGGAGCTTAAAGACACCCCGAACCAGATTACGATTCGGACTTCTGCGATTGACCATCAATGGGTGAAGGTTGCGATCGCTGACAACGGAATCGGTATGCCAGACCGAGTGAAGCAGCGCATTTTTGACCCCTTTTTCACCACCAAACCTATCGGTAAAGGTACGGGTTTGGGGATGTCGATTAGTTATCACATCATTACTGAAAAACATGGCGGTCAAATCAAGTGTTTTTCTACACCTGGCTCAGGCACTGAGTTTGTGATTCAGATCCCCATTCGGCAACAGACAATTTCAGCATTCCCGAACCCTGAATCTTAACCACTTTGCGTTCAGTGCAGCCCTCAAACAATCTGAGGCGGTACAATAATCGATCGGGGTGTCAATTACCGCCAACTGCTCGCTCTGAAGCCGTAAGAATCTTAGAAGGGCGATCGCCCTTTCCAAAGATTGCACTCTCCGTATAACAATAAAGATAGAAACCCTAATAGCGATCGCAATACCGAAATGAAGAGCGATCGACCCACAGATACTTTTGAAGTATTGGGTATTGAGTATTGCGATCGCTCTGCGGCGCGACTCGGTTCTGGGGCTTCCAGAAAACTTTGCAACCTCACACTTGGTTTTTGTCAGTCTACTTCACGAAATTTTTCAGCGGCTGTTGATAACTACACTTCTAGCGAGGGTGGTGTTCGCCTAGCATACCAGGCATGAATGAGCAGGGTTTGTAAGAACAATACAGGTGTATCAAAGCCGCTGGATGCAATTATTGATTCGACTTCAAGTGGCGGTAGCACAGCAGTATTTCGACCATAAGAAGCACGAAACTTTTCAATCTCCTCAGCAGGCACTTCGGAATACCTCAGCATTCGCTGCCAAACCTCGGAAAGGCTTTGGTACGCTGAAGTAGACATATCGGAAGCCAGATCCGCACTGACCAAATATCCGTTAGGGCAAAGTCGTGAAGCAATTTGACTAAAAAAGTTGCGCCGCTCATCTTGCTGCATAAAGAAGTGAGAAACCAGAAGGCAAGTCGCCGCATCGAAAGAGTGCGATGCCGGCAGTGAATCGAGATAGCCTTCGTGAAAAGTGCAACGTGACGCGATACCACACTCTTCGGCGCGTTGGCGACAGATGTCAAGCATCGGTGCCGCAGGCTCTACCGCAGTAAACTGCCACTGTGGGAACGCTTGAGCCAGATAAATCAATTCCAAGCCGGTTCCCGCACCGACACAGAGAATCCGTGCATCGGTAGGAAGTTCAGAAAGTACAAAGCGGATCAGTAAATGAAGTGCGTCGCGCATCGGCGCCAATTTAGCGAATCTTTTGTCGTAGGAAGAAGCGCGTTCTCGATCGAAAACAATAGATGACTCTTGATTTTGCATTCTGGAAAGCCAATAAGTTTGCAATCTGTATTTTAATAGCTATCTGAATTGGATTTTAGCCCCTCGCTTCAAAACTTACTGGGTTCGGGCAAAACAAAAGTAATAAGAATCCTAAAAGCTCGATCGCCCTAAAAAAAATAGAAAACCCCAAAACCCGTTTAATATTCGAGGTTTTGGGGTTTTCTTCCTCGCAGCCGGTTCAAATTACAACTTGCGAGGGTGCGATCGCCCTTGACAGATATCGCACTCTTGGCAGAACAATAACGCTAGAAATTAAGAGAGCGATCCTCTTCGAGGGCTTCGCTAACGTACCGAATTGAAGGGCGAGCGACCCACTGGTAATTTTTAAGTATTGGGTATTGCGATCGAAGCATGATGAGTTCATGAAAATTCTCAACTCCACCTTCAACGACCTCGATACAGTCGGCTTACAATGGGCTTGTTATATCAAGTCCGAGCAATTGCATAATTTAATTGAACTCACAAGTTATTTGATTTCCCAGATTCAGCGTTTCATCAACTTTTTCTTTCAGCTTACTGAAGTTCATAGAGCATTTTTTCTTTCGATTAATTGACCTTATTTGTTCTGATTCGGTCGTTTGTTGACTAGCCATTGTATCAAAGTGCAACCCACCATATTTGGGTTTTGACTCAAAAGGTTGAATTGGAGATTTCAAGGCAAATAGACTTTTGCATCTACTCTCAATATCATCCAATTGGTGGTAAAATTTTTGAATTTTTGGCATTAACTCTCTACTACTTCTAGCAAGAAGTAAACGGGACGAGATATCTCGCCATACGCCGCGATTTTGACTAAAGCATGATTGCCATTTTTCCGATAAATCATATTGATTTTGATTTAGAAGTTCCTGAAGTAAGTTGCAGTCTTGCTGTATTTCAAAGCTCAAAAGACAATGAATAGATGCAACCTGCTCACTTATACATTTCTCTTCACTAAATATCTCTTTCCAATTAGAAGAGTAATGCTTCTTGAGTAAATCACGATTATTGGGATCTGCCAAGTCATTGCATATATCTTCCCAAAACACTATATAGACAGGGAACTTATTTTCTAATCCACGCTCTTCATTTAAAGACCGGACAAAATCTTGAAGCTTTGTATCTCTTGATGCCGTAGTTGCAATAATGTACTCACTGAGTGGAGGTGAAAAGCATTCTGCTTTGACAATCTCTTCCTTGATTATTTGCTGGTTTAGCTTGTTATCCTCATATCTTTTACACTGAACACCTATATACTTGCCGGAACTGTTTTGCCGACCATAAATATCAATACCATTTTGTGCCTGTCCACTTCTGCCATATTTCTGTGCATGATTATCGTGCCATTTTTGTTTATAAATTTCCCATGTAATATCCTCAAATTCATCCCAAGATTTAGGTTTTGGTAAATCACTTGTGGAAGGTGTCGGCATGGCTGCTAATGTAATGTTTTTAACAGAGACTGCACTACTAGGATAGCACAACTACCAAATAATTCAGTTTCGAGCGCCCCACCGAAAAAAAAATAGAAAACCCCCAAACCCTATCTTTAAAACAAAACGGGTTTGGGGGTTTTATTCCTAAATCTCGTTCAAATCACAACTTGCTCGGCTCGATCGCCGGAGCACGCAGAGACACAGTTTTATCCGCAGCAGCCTTAGCCACTAGCGAAGGCACAGAATCGCGCAACTTTGCAGTCAACTGTATCGTAGTTGCATCGTAAACCTGAGTCAGCATCTTCGGATACAAACCAATGCCAATAATCGGCACTAACAGAGCCGCAATAATAAACACTTCTCGCGGTTCCGCATCCACCAATTCCTCGTGTTCCGCCAATTCCTTATTTTCAGGGCCGTAGAAGATTTCACGCAGCATCGACAGCAGATAAATCGGAGTCAAAATCACCCCGACAGCAGCTAGAAATACCACACAAACCTTAAACACAGGATTGTAAGCATCGCTGGTTGCAAAACCCACAAACACCATCAATTCTGCGACAAAACCGCTCATTCCCGGCAAAGCCAAAGAAGCCATAGAACAAGCAGTCCACATCGCGAAAACCTTACGCATTTTGTTCCCTACACCGCCCATTTCGTCGAGCATGAGCGTGTGAGTGCGATCGTAAGTGCATCCTACCATGAAGAACAAACTCGCCCCGATTAAACCGTGAGAAACCATTTGCAGCATTGCACCGCTAATTCCCAAATCGGTAAACGAAGCTATCCCGATTAACACAAACCCCATGTGCGAAATCGAAGAATAAGCAATTTTCCGCTTCAAATTTCGCTGAGCAAAAGAAGTTAAAGCTGCGTAAACAATGTTAACCACACCCAAAATTACCAAGATGGGCGCGAAGGTAGCGTGAGCATCCGGGAGCATTCCCGCATTCATCCGCAGCAAAGCGTAACCGCCCATTTTTAGCAGAATTCCTGCTAGCAACATGTGGGCGGGTGCGGTTGCTTCGCCGTGAGCGTCAGGGAGCCAAGTATGCAGCGGAAAAATTGGCAGTTTGACGCCGTAAGCTATTAAGAAACCTGTGTACAGGAGCAATTCTACATTGGGGGCGTAATCTTTAGCTGCGATCGCCCGCATATCGAAAGTCACCGTATCGCCGTAAAACGCCATCGTCAGCCCGCCAAGCAAAATAAACAGCGAACCGCCTGCGGTGTACAGGATAAACTTAGTTGCTGCGTAGAGGCGCTTTTTGCCGCCCCAGATGGACAAAATCAGGTAAATTGGGACTAATTCCAGTTCCCAAACCAGGAAAAACAGCAACATATCCTGCACGGCAAAAACTGCGATTTGGCCGCCGTACATTGTCAGCATCAAAAAGTAAAAAAGCTTCGGTTTAAATGTGACCGGCCAAGCTGCTAAAGTAGCCAGCGTAGTAATAAAACCAGTCAGCAAAATCAGCGGCATCGACAAACCGTCAGCACCCACCGACCAATTCAAATCGAGTTGCTGCACCCAACTATAGCTTTCTACCAGTTGCAAATCTGGATTGCTGAAGTCGTACTGAGTGTAAAAAGCGTAAACAAGTAGGGCAAAATCGATTAAACCCACAATTAGGGCATACCACCGCACCGTCTTGCCATCCTTATCGGGAATTAAAGGAATCAGCAAGGACGCAGCAATGGGAAACAGAATTGTTGTTGTTAACCAGGGAAAGTTAGCTGTATCCATTGCGTTTTAAAATGATCCATCAGTTATTAGGTTTAAACACATTTTGCCAATTTTGGCCTAAATTTTATACTTTCTTTAGACGGAACATTTTTTTTTGCTATTATTTGGACAAATTATGCGATCGCAACAGTTAAGTTTAATTAAATATTTATTTATATTTGCTAATTCTCAATGGTGAGTTACTGAGATAATACCATTTCTAAAAATATCTCCTGGTGGGGATACGGCAATGCCCAAAGCGTGTTACCTCAACCTTAAAAACCTTTGTATCTCTTGTCGATCGTCGAGTTCAGATTCCCCTAAATCCCCCTTAAGAAGGGGGACTTTGATAATACTCTTGTTCCCCCCTTAACAACGGGGTCTAGGGGGGATCTAGACTTTGAGACAAACAAGAGATAAGGTCGGTTTGACATTAAGTTGACACTAAAGGATCGTGCCGTGTCCCTACCGATTTAACCAACTCCAGAAACGATCGCAAAACCCAGAACTGCGACAAACACAATCAGGGCATAAAATTGAGCGCGACCGCTCTCAAAGTATTTCAAACCTTCGCCACTAACCAGGGTGAGAAGCCCTGTTAAGTTGACTAAACCATCGACGACTCGCAAATCCACTTCCATGACTTGCCGCGCTAAACGGCGGCTGCCTTTGACAAAGAGAAAATCGTTGATATCGTCGAGATACCACTTGTTGAGGGAGAACTCGTAAAGCGGTTTGATTTTTTGGGCGATCGCCCCAGCATCAATTTTACGGCTCAAATACATCAGAGAAGCCAAAGTAATGCCCAACAAAGCAATACCTACAGAGCTTCCGCCCATAATCAAAAATTCCGTCAAATTGAACTCAGCAGCGTGTTCCAAAACTTCTTCGAGAGACTCGCCAGGAGCGCGAACAAACTGCTCGAAATAATTGGCAAACGGCGTACCGAGAAAACCGATAAACACAGAAGGTACTGCCAACACTACCAATGGCAGAGCCATTGTCAGAGGAGATTCGTGAGGGAAATGGTCGTGCTCGTCGTGACTGTCGCCAGTTGATGCCAATTCCTTAACGTTCATCGCTCCAGGGCCGAAAACAACACCGGGTTGCAGGAGTTGTCGCTTGATGGCGCTGTCATTGCCCCGGAATTCGCCCTCAAAGGTGCTGAAATACATCCGGAACATATAAAACGCGGTCATCCCGGCCGTCAGCCAGCTAACAGCCCACAGAGCGGGATTTGCTGCGAAGGCGCTGGCGAGGATTTCGTCTTTTGACCAAAAACCAGCAAACGGCGGAATTCCGCAGATTGCTAAATTGCCGATCAAAAAGCAACTAGCGGTAATCGGCATATATTTGCGCAAGCCGCCCATGACTCGCATATCTTGAGCGAGAGCGGGGTTGTGGCCGACGACATCTTCCATACCGTGAATGACTGAACCTGAACACAGGAACAGCATTGCTTTGAAGTAAGCGTGTGTCATCAAGTGGAAAAGTCCGGCACTGTAAGCGCCGACACCCATTGCCATCACCATGTAGCCGAGTTGGGAGATGGTGGAGTAGGCTAAGCCTTTTTTGATGTCATTTTGGGTAATCGCGATCGAAGCACCCATAAATGCCGTAAAACAGCCGGTGCAAGCGATCAAATTCATGACTGCCGGCAGCCCTTCAAACACCGGGTACATCCGAGCGATCAGGAATACGCCGGCGGCTACCATTGTCGCGGCGTGGATTAAGGCCGAAATCGGTGTCGGGCCTTCCATTGCGTCTGGGAGCCATACGTGGAGGGGGAATTGAGCAGATTTGGCTGCTGGTCCCAAAAATATGAGGACGCCGAAGATTGTCGCCAAAGTCGCCGAAAGAGCACCGGATTCGACTAATGAGTGCAGGCGTTCGCCCATCACCTCAAATTCAAAGCTGCCGGTGGCCCAGTAAATGCCGAGGATGCCCAGCAGCAGGCCGAAGTCGCCGACGCGGTTGGTGACAAAAGCTTTTTGGCAAGCGTCAGCAGCGGGTTTGCGATCGTACCAAAATCCGACTAGCAGGTATGAACACATACCTACGAGTTCCCAAAAAATGTAAATCTGAACGATGTTCGGGCTGATTACCAGACCCAACATCGACGCGCTGAAGATGCTCAGGTAGGCGTAAAAGCGCACGTACCCGTCATCGTGAGCCATGTAGCCGTCGGTGTAAATCATCACCAAAAAGGCGACCGTGGTTACGATCGCCAGCATTACCGCCGTCAGGGGGTCGATGATATAGCCCATATTCAGCGAGAAGTCGCCAGCAGAAGCCCACTGAATTGTGCGGGTGTAGGGTGCGTGGCCCTGTAGTTGACTCCACAGCAATGCGAAAGAGAGTACCATTGACCCTCCGAGTGCGGAGACGATTAATATCGCATTCGCTTGTCGGAGCTTGTTGGTTGCCTGGTTAAAGGTGATTAAGCCTAGACCTACTAGCATTGCGCCTGCCAGCGGCAGGACTGGAATCAGCCAAGCGTATTGATAAAGCAGTTCCATGACTGATAGGTAGTTTAAAGTTTCTACTAGATAGTGCCACAATTCTTTACAAATTGTGGCACACGCCTGCGCGACTGGGCCAAAATACTCGATCCAATTCTTTAAGTATTGCTATAGCCGAGTGCGATCGCGAGCGAGACGATCGCACTACTTTTTTCATCGCGGGCGAGACGATCGCCATAAACGCCGAAAATTATTCCGGTGGAAACTAAAACTATACGACAAATCTCACAGTCCTGTACCTTCAAGACGGCGAGATTTATTTTGGTGTGGGATGGTTGATGGACAAATGGGGAATGCCTTCTGCTTCCGACATAAAAGCCGAAGACCTTCTCAACAAGAGCCGAATGCCTTGGAACCGTTACCTGTTGGCTACTTCCTGGCGTTGCAGCCGTTGAGATGGGGAAGCTACCTGAGCCGCGAGCATCCAGGAATCTAGAGTCCGCCGCAGTTCCTCCCGCCCTTGGTACTCTTCAAATCTAAATCGAACTTTATCGCCCTCAAACAAAATCAGCGTGGGCAGACTTGTCAGCCGGTAAGTGTGGGCCAACTTGAAACATTGATCGGCATTCACCCCTACGAGCTTGACTTTTCCTGCCCACTGTGCCTCAAAAGTCTTAAGCGTGGGGTCGATCGCGCGGCACAAACCGCACCAAGGCGCTGAAAAGTGAACTAAAACGGGGGTAGAGGCTTGAAACACCTCTTGTGCAAAAGTGCGTTCGCTAACCGACAACACCATGATCCCTCAAAATTTAATAATTTTTTTTCTATCCTAGGGATCATGCTACCAGTATATGTTCCTAGTTACACGCATCAAAAAGGGATGAATTTCCCACAGCAGGCCGGTAAAAAGGACTACCCCTAGGTAGGAAGGGCGCAGAAACTCAAGCAAATCAAGGGTTTGACGCTTTTGTAGGATCGCCAAAAAAGGAATAATTGAGGTTCGAGATTTGATGGTTTCAAAGGATTCTCCAAAGCGAGCCTGAAGTCGTCTGTCGCCGTGCCACACTCCGAACAGGTGGTGAAGTACCAAACCGATGGAAGTGACGAGGGTAAAGCTAGTGCCAATCCACAGCGTGTGGGCGACGCACCAAATCACCTGTCCCACCATTTGCGGGTGACGGGTGATGCGAATGATGCCCGTTTCGTAGAGGTGAACTTGGGGCTTTTGGAGGGCGGCAATTTCTAGGAGGTTGAAAGTTGCTGGGTACAGAAACAGAAAGGAAATTGCCGAAAGTATCCAAACTGCGGGTTTAACTCCGGGTACTCCCTGTACTTGCCAAAGCTGCAGGCCGTCGTAGCGGTGATTGAAAAAGTAGACAACCAGAATGACGGCTAGCGGTAAACTGACAAGGGCAAACAAAACGCGGTAAAGTCTCGCCCCGATCAGCTTTTCACCTTTGGGCCGGAGGGCTGCTAAACCGCTGTGGGCGATCGCAAAAACCAGTAACAGGCCCAGAATAACTAAGTGGGAGTCGAGCGCCAAGTCGATCGTCATTGCAAATATTAAGAAAAGTTATTGATTCTCGGCCAATTTGTGTCACAAAGTATCTATGGGAGCATTCAGCGGTTATCAGTCATCAGTCATCAGTCATCAGTCATTAGTGACCGGATAACAATTAAAGACAGAGGACGGAGGACGAGTACAACTGCCTGTAAGGTTGCGTCTGTTGCAGCCAGATGACTGGCCTCAAAGTCAAGCCCGACTTTTGCACACCAAATCGAACCAGCTTGTCGATTGACCGCAGAGATTGACAGAAGACCCGCCCCTAAACCTACTGACAATTTAGATATATGTCTGACCTTCCTTTCACTTTAGACCAGTTACGCATTCTCAAGGCGATCGCCTCTGAAGGAAGCTTCAAACGCGCCGCGGACAGCCTCTATGTATCCCAGCCAGCAGTTAGCTTGCAAGTGCAAAACTTAGAGAGACAATTGGACGTGCCGCTGTTTGACCGGGGGGGGCGGCGGGCTCAACTGACCGAAGCCGGACACCTGCTGCTGAGTTACGGCGAGAAAATTTTATCGCTTTGCCAGGAAACTTGTCGAGCTCTGGAAGACTTGCAAAATCTGCAAGGCGGTACTTTGATCGTGGGCGCTTCTCAAACAACGGGGACGTATTTGCTGCCGCGGATGATCGGGATGTTTCGCCAAAAGTACCCGGATGTAGCAGTACAGCTTCACGTTCACTCGACTCGCCGCACGGCGTGGAGTGTGGCCAACGGGCAAATCGATTTGGCAATTGTTGGCGGAGAAATTCCTACCGAACTTGTAGAAGCTTTAGAAATTGTTCCTTACGCTGAGGACGAACTGGCTCTGATTCTCCCTCCATCTCACCCGATGGTACAACAAGAAAGTATCCAAAAAGAAGACCTTTACAAATTGCAGTTTATTTCCCTCGATTCGCAGTCTACTATCCGGAAAGTAATCGATCAGGTACTGACTCGCTGCGGCATTGACACGCGCCGCTTGAAAATCGAAATGGAGCTAAATTCGATCGAAGCAATTAAAAATGCCGTTCAGTCGGGGCTGGGAGCTGCTTTTGTCTCGGTTTCGGCGATCGAAAAAGAGTTGCTCATGGGCGTCTTGCACAAATCTCAAATGGACGAAGTTTTGGTAACTCGGATTTTGTCGCTGATTTACAACCCCAACCGCTACCGTTCTAAAGCTGCGGAGGCTTTCAGCAATGAAATTTTGCCCCAGTTTGCTACTTATTCTACCATCCACGAGAAGAAAGAACGCCCGGCGATCGATTTGGGATTCATAGAAATAGCAACTCCCAACTCGGCGGGAACTTAATCTATTAGGTCGCCGGTTGTTAGCAGTTCGCGGTTAGTTGAGAAATCGGAATCTGATTTAACAATCACTTTTTATTCCTTCTTCCCTCTTCCTTCTTCCTTCTTCCCTCTTCCTTCTTCCCTCTTCCTTCTTCTTAGCAAACAAAAATGGAAGTTTACTGCACCCGCCCGGGCTGCCCGCGCCCTCAAAACTATTTTCCCGACCTCGATGACAGTTCGCGGCTGAAAACGGTGCAGCAAAAGTTTTGCACCGCTTGCGGGATGCCCATGATTTTGAGCGGCCGGTATTTGCCCGTGAGGTTGTTGGGTCAAGGCGGTTTTGGGGCGGCTTTTTTGGCCCGAGACCGCTATACTCCGGCGATGCGGCAGTGCGTTGCTAAACTTTTGCAGCCGTCGGTAAGCCTGACTCCGGCACAGCTAACAATCGCTCAAACTCTGTTTGAACGGGAAGCGGCGGTGCTGGAAGAACTGGGAAACGAACATTCGCAAATTCCGAGTTTGCTGGCGTTTTTTGAGCTGAGTGTTCCGAGTTTGCAGCCGGGGAAAAACGATCAGTTTTTCTATTTGGTTCAAGAATTTATTGACGGTGAAAATTTGGAGGATGAACTGGCTGTTAAAGGCAAGTTTTCGGAAGCCCAGACGGTGGAGGTGCTGCGGGAAATTTTGAAGATTCTCGATTTTGTGCATTCTCGCGGTTCGATTCACCGGGATATTAAACCTGCTAATATTATGCGGGCTAAAAATGGTCGGCTTTATTTATTAGATTTTGGGGCTGTTAAACAAGTAACACAAAGTGTTGGAAGTGTAAAAGCTTCGACTGGGATTTATTCTTTGGGTTACGCTCCGCCAGAACAGATGAGCGGGCAAGAAGTTTATCCGGCAACTGATTTGTATGCTTTGGGTGTGACTTGCATTACTTTGCTGAGCGGTTTGCAGCCGACGGAGTTGTTTGATAGTTATAGAAACGAATGGAATTGGCAGTCGCGGGTGCAGGTAAGTTCGCGCTTGGCTCACGTTCTCGATCGAATGTTATTATCAGCTCCCAGCCAGCGTTTTCAATCTGCGAGTGAGGTGGAAGCGGCTCTGATGTCCCGGCCTCAACAACATTCTCAACCACCTACAGTCGTGGTGGCGCCGCCTCCGATACCTATTCAACCGACTCAGCAGCCTCCTGTACCGACTCCGCAGCCTCCTGTACGGGCTCCTGCAACACCTCCAGGAGGGCTGCAACCTTCGCAGAGAGCGACTTTTTCGATTTGGGAGGTTTTGTCGGGGGCTGCGTTTACGGGTTTTGAGGGGGGGCTGCTGGCGATCGCCCTGACGAGTTTGCCGCTGTCTCCTGGCGTTGGTATCGGATTGTTGGGGATGATTGTGGCGGGTCTGATTTACGGCCAGTACCGCAGGGCGATCGAACAAACTGAGATGTTGATTATTGGCGCAGGTACTCTGGCTATGCTGTGGTTTTTCCCGGCTTTACAGACGGCGGCACTTGCGATTTATCCGAATTCTCCGATCACTGGCGTTTTGTTTGTGGGATGGTTGGGTGCTTTGGGGGCGATCGCTGGAACAGCTATTTTTCGGTTGATTTATAAGTTACTTTCTAATATCTTTTAAGGCGATAGTTAATGACTAATAACCACATTCCAGGACTCACAAATGGTATTATGTAGGGTGCGCAGTGCGCACCTTACCGCTATTATGTAAGTCCTGGACTAATGACTAATGGCTTCTTTTAGTCTTGCTGGGTAGTAAACTGGCGGGCGCCGATTAAAGAAAAGGCGATCGCAGCCACTAACAAAACAGGTATGCTGTACCAAGGAAACTTTCCCACATCGTAAGCAGCAGCTCTCAATCCAATGCTGGCATAAGTCAGCGGCAATAGATAAACTATTCCTTTCAGGGCTACCGGCAGCGACGCTGGATCGAAAAATGTCGCTCCTAAAAATGACATCGGAGTTATCAGAAAATTATTGTACAATCCGACAGATTCCAGAGATTTTACGGTTAACCCAACTATTACTCCCATGCCCGCAAATACAGCGCAGTTGAGAATTATCATTAACAAAAATAGCGGATTCAGAAAGACGAGCTTTTGAGTAAACAAAACTGCTACTAAAATCACAGAAACTGAAGTCAGCATTCCCCGCAATATTCCTGCTAACATTTTGCCCGCGTGCAAAGCGAGCGGGTGTACTGGCAGCAACAGCAATTCCTCAAATGTTTTAGTATAAAGGCGTTCGCCGCAAATCGAAAATACTGTGCCGGTAAAACTTACTGTCATTGATGAAAGTGCTACCATTCCCGGCAGCATAAATTCTAAATAATTGCCGCCAATTGCAGGTTTAGGCAAGGAACTTCCCAACCCGAAACCAAAAGCGAGAATGTAAATTACTGGGGATACTAAACCAGCGGCGGCAACTGGCAGGATTCGGACTCGCAAATCTAACCATTCTCCCCAAAACACGGTGATGGTGTCTGTTAATATAGTTATCAGCGATGTTTTTTTCATAATTAGATACTATGGTCTTCCTATAGCAGTAAAGCTATTGATGTATTAAATCTTGTACGTTAGTTAATAAGGGTAAGATGCGCAGCGCCCACCCTACAGATAATCTTAAGGTGCGCAGTGCGAACCCTACAGATAATTGATTTATTAAATTGTGTACGTTAGCTAAAATTGTAAAGTTAAAATGCCAAATAATCAAGGCTGCTGCACTGTTCTATTTTCGTTTCAGTTAAGGGCAATTTGCCTGATTCTACTTTTTCCGGTTCTCGGTTCAACCAAATTGCTTTTAATCCAGCGGCTTTAGCACCGCAATAATCAGCTTTGAAGCTGTCGCCGATATGCAACACATTTTCGGCAATGCAGTTGTGCTTTTGCAAAGCAGCGGTAAAAATTTGAGAGTCGGGTTTTGCGGCGCCAACTTCGGTAGAAATTGTCACTGATGTGAAATATTCTGCTAAATTGAGTGCTTTTAATACTGCATAAATTCTGGAATCGAAATTCGATACTACTGCTAATTCAATTCCTTGTTGCTGCCACTTATTTAATGCTGGCAATACGTCGGGATAGACAAACCAAGGTTCGGCGGTGGCAAAATGAGCGTAGAGTTCGGCAAAGAATTTGGGAAAGTCTGAAAATTGGTTAAAAACGCCTGCTATTTGAAAAGCTTTCGCGGCAACTGCTTGCCACCATTCAAATTCTAGTTGGGGAATTTTTGCTAATTCTCTTCCGGGAAATGCCATCGAATTTGAGTCAGCAAAACTTTGGAAAAAAGCTGTATTTAAGTCTTCGTTAGAAACAGTTATTCCCCAACGGCGGGCGAATTTTCCGTAGACTTCGCCGACGCTGCCGCGAACGTCAAATAGTGTACCGGCGGCATCGAGAAAAATAATTTTGGTCATTTGAGAAGAAAAAGGGAAGAGGGAAGAGGACTTATCGCACATCCGGTTGCATCGGAATGATTTAACCACAGAGGACACAGAGAACACAGAGGAAAAGAAGAGAAGAGAAGAGAAAAGAGATTTGAATAATTCCTTCTTTCTTCTTCCTTTTTCCTTCTTCCTTCTAATTAGTTGTTTGCGGATTCACTACACCAGAATGATTGGCAATGTTGGCCGCAGGTTCAAATCTGCCTCCTAAATATTTGGCTAGGAATTCTTCGGCGATCGCATAAAAGTGCAGGCGATTTTCCGGCCGCGCAAATCCGTGTCCTTCGTCTGTATAAAGCACGTATTCTACAGGTTTGCCGGCTTGCTTCATGGCATTGACAATTTGCTCGCTTTCTGCTTCTTTCACTCGCGGGTCGTTGGCACCTTGGGCGATTAGCAAAGGTTTCTGGATGCGATCGACAAAAAATAAAGGCGAGATCGATTTCAGAAACTCTGGTTCTGTTTCCAAATTACCGACGCGGTGATACATACTTGCTTTGAGCGGTTCCCAGTAAGGGGGAATACTTTGCAGCAGTGTAATCAAATTGCTTGGCCCGACAATATCGACGGCGCAGGCAAAAACATCGGGACTAAAAGTCAATCCCGCTAAGGCAGCATAACCACCGTAAGAACCGCCCATAATCGCAATTTTATCTGGTTGAGAAATCCCTGTTTCTACAAGCCAATTAACCCCATCTAGCAAGTCGTCGTGCATCTTAGCCGCCCATTCGCGATTGCCGGCATTGAGAAAGGCTTTGCCGTAGCCGGTGGAACCGCGAAAATTGATTTGCAAAACGGCGTAACCTCGGTTTGCCAGCCATTGGGCTTGTGGATTGTAACCCCAGGTATCGCGTGCCCAAGGGCCACCGTGAACAAGCAAGACTGTCGGTACGGGTGTGGCGACGCCGACAGGTTTTGTCAGGTAGCCGTGAATGGTTAAACCATCTCTTGCGGTGTAAGAAATGGGTTCCATTGATGATAGCGGTAGCCCTTCGAGTTTGGGTTGGTTGCTGAACAGAAAGGTGAAGGTTTTGGAGGCGCGATCGTACGCATAGTAGTAAACTGGGCCGTCGTCTGTCATGTAAGCGACTAGCCAAGTGGTATCGGCGAGGTTGCGGCTGGTGATGGAGAATTCGCCGGGGCGGAATTTGCCGAGATCCTCAAAATCCTCTGCTATGCTTTGGTCTAAAATCTGCCACTCTTGCTTGTCCTTGTAGAAGGAAACCGCCTGAATCTCTCGCTTGGTGGGGTGTACGACAATGCCGCCGACATCGTATTCTGGGTCAGAGGCGAGATCGGTTTCTTGCTTGGTTTCTAAGTCGAGTGCGATCAAACGTTCGGCGTTAGCATCGTGATTGCCCATGATGTAAAGAATTTTGCCGTTTTCTGAGAACATGACGGCACTGCCTTCCTCATCGGGCCCCCATCTTCGCAGGCTTTCCCAAGACTTCTGTGCAGTTTCCCGAAACACCAATTCTGAGCCGCCCTCGGCAGTTGTGGCTGTGCCCGCCCGCACTTGAAATTGGGCGTCAGCAGTCCAACCGACGATGTTACCTGGGTTGTCGGTGTCAAATTCAACGGCACCATTTTTGAGGTTGATGCGGTAAACGTCGTGTTTGCTGCGATCGCGGATGTTCATTCCCACTAATATTTCATTGGGGAAGTTGCGGTCAAAGGCGATCGGCTGAGCTTGAACGCCTTGAAATGGTGTCAAGTCGCGAACCTGATTTGACTGGATATTGACTGAGAATAAATGCCAGTTTTCATCACCCTCGGCATCTTGGAGGTAAATTAACTCTTCGCCGCTGTAAGTCCAGAAAAAGATGCGGATGCCCCGTTTTTTATCTGCTGTCAGTTGGCGATCGTCTGCTTGACCGACGGTACGCAATTGCACTTGCAAAACGTTGTTTTCATCTGGTGCAATGTAGGCGAGATACTTGCCGTCGGGTGAAAGCTGGGGGCGGGTTTTTTCGGGATTTCCGAACAGAATTTCCCGCTGAATGAGGGGCGGAATTTCGGTTTTTGGCTGTTGAACTGTTAGATTTTGCATTTTTTTTGTGCCTAAGATTGCCTAGCTGAAGGGCGGGCAGGATGCCCACCCCACAAAAAAACTGAATCTTGGTGAAACAGGCATCTTGCCTGTTGCTGAACAATAAAACTAATTATTTGTGGAACAGGCATCTTGCCTGTTGCTGAGGGGCGGGCAGGATGCCCACCCCACAAAAAAACTGAATCTTGGTGGAACAGGCATCTTGCCTGTTGCCGATCTATTTGAAGAAGCATCCATTAGCTTTTAAGCAACTCCTGAATCGGCTTGCTAATCCAATTGAAACCAACTTTTAGTTGATGGTCAAATGTTGGCATCCGATAGAGATAAGCTAAGCGGCGAGCAATGTGTGCTAGTTGTCCGTCGAGTTTAATTCCTAAACCGGCCAGGGTGGCGTTGTCAATTCCTAATGTCATCATTTCTCCTAGCGGCTGATAGCGGAAAGGAAGTAATGGGCGGCCGGTGAGGGATGCCCAAATGTTCCAGGCGGTGTAGTCAGCTTGCTGGAAGGCTGTTTGGGCTGTTCCGGGGACTGTTTGACCAGTTGCATCGTGACATTCAGCTAAGTCTCCCAAGGCAAATATATCTGGATGGTCGATAATTTGCATTGTCGGATTGACTGTTAATTGACCTCGGCGGTTTTGTTTGAGGGGTAGCGATCGCACTGCTTGACTAACTTGAGTTCCTACTGTCCACAGCACTATGTCTACGGGGAGAACATCTAATTGTCCTTTGTAAAGTAAGGATATTGTGTCCGCTTCGATCGCCTCTACTGCTGTTTCTAAGTCGATCCACACTTTCCGTTTTTCTAAAGCTTTGGTGGCGGCTTCGCGGTTAAACTCCGGCGATGTCCGCAGAATCATGTCGGTTTGCTCGACTAACCGCACGCGACCTTTGTCTCCGAGTCGATCGGCTAATTTACAAGCTAATTCTACTCCCGCATAACCGGCGCCGACGATCGCAACCCGAATTTTGTCGGTGTTGCTGGCTTCTAAAAACCGCAGTCTTTCTTCTAAGCGGTAGGCGTCGTCTAGGGTGCGAAATGAGTAAGCGTATTCAACGGCACCCTTGACCATATCTAGGGGGGTTTCGCCGCCTAAAGCTAAAACAAGGCGATCGCACGGAATTTCTGGCCCGTCGTGCAACTGCACTCGCTTTTGCTCCAAATCGATGCCGGAGACAGTACCTTGACAAAAGCGCACGCCTGTGTTTTGCAAGAGTTCGGCAAACGGGGGGGCAATTTCCCAGGTTTGGAGTTCGCCGGTCAGGAGTTCGTACAGCAGGGGAACGAACAAAAATCGATCGCGGCGGTCAACTAGGACAATTTCGGGTTTTTCGGTTTTGGAGAAGGGTAACTGACTCAAGCGCAGGGCTGTGTAGAGTCCGCCGAAGCCTCCGCCGAGAATGCAAATCCGGGGTTGTTGTTGAGTCATGGTGTTTTGTTTGAGGGGCGATCGGTAGCAAGGCAACTTATCTTATTGTAACGAGAGTGGGGGAGTGAGGGAGTGGGGTAGTGGGGGAGTGGGAGAGGGGGGAGTGGGAGAGTGGGGTGGGAAAATATTCCCTCTTTCCCTCGAACCTCAACATCCATCCGTTAAATCCGTTAAACCCACATCTTGCAGCATTGTCGCTTAACAGGCCCGATGGCCTGTTCCACAAAGAATCATTTCTGGTGGGCCGTTTCTTCTAGCCCGCCCCTAAAAGCCTTATTGAGAATGGTGCAACATCTCAGTTAAATCCGTTAAATCCGTTAAACAATCCGTTGTCGAACTGTTTTCTACATATCTAGCCTTGATTAGCTCTACCTATTAGCCACTCTCAAATTTTCTGAATGTTCGCAGAACTAATTTTGTACTATATTAGTTTATAACGAATTGTTGCGCAAATTAAATTCACTTTTTATAGGGTCATCTACTCTAACACTTGCCCCCGCACTCACAAGTGAAAAAAATCATGCAAATTTTCTCGAATTCTTCTAAGTTTAAGAACGGCGACGATCGCAATAACGAAGACGACTCATCTTTGTTAAACAGCGAAGAAAAATATAAAAATTTAGTAGCTAATATTCCCGGTGCTGTCTACCGCTGTACCTGCGACTGTACGGGCCCTGACGGGGCATTAACACGGACAATGGCGTTTTTGAGCGACGCTGTTCAAGAAATATCAGGCTATCCATCCTCTGATTTTATCAAGGATCGCGTCCGTTCTTTTGCCAGCATTATCCATCCTCAAGACCGCAAAAATGTGGATGCTGCTGTCAAAAAAAGTGTAGTAACTCGAACTCCGTACATCCTTGAATACCGCATTGTCCGGGCTGACGGCGAAATTAGCTGGGTTTACGAAAAAGGTCAAGCTGTTGGCTGTGAGGCGGACGAGGGTAGAGGAAGACAAGAGAGACAAGGGGAAATAGAGGAATTTTTGGCAGTACGGGTTTCGCCGATTTCGCCAGTTTTGCCGATCGCAAATTCTCTGTCTCGGGTTGTTTATCTCGACGGAGTGATTTTGGATATTACTGAGCGAAAGCGAGCTGAGGAAAACCTGCGAAACACTCAAGATTTTCTGAATGCGGTACTCCAAAATCTGCCGATTAGTGTCTTTATTAAAGATGCTGTAGCACAAAAATTTATTTATTGGAATACTGCTAGCGAAGAATTGTTTGGCTATTCCAGCAATGAAGTGCTCTTAAAAAATGCTGCTGACTTGTTGGAGTCAGATCGGGGAAATTACTTGCAAGCACAAGATTTAGAAGTATTTGCAACGAGAAAAGGCGTCGATTTGCCCGAAGAAACTATCGAACTTCCGCACCGAGGAAAGCGGATTTTGCACACGAAAAAAGTTCCTTTGTTTGACGATTCTGGCGCACCTAAGTACATTCTGGGTATTGCTGAAGATATTACGGAAAGCAAAAAAACTGAAACAGAATTGTCGCGCTTGGCTATTGTGGCTCAAAAAACGCAAAATGGTGTGATTATTACTGATGCTCAAGGCTGCATTGAATGGGTGAATGAAGGATTTACTCGGATTAGCGGTTACGTGCTGGCAGAAATGCAGGGAAAAAAACCGGGTGATGTACTGCAAGGCCCTCAAACAGACCCGTTAACTATTGCTCAACTGCGATCGGCTTTGGCTGCAGGCGTGCCGTTTAATCAGGAAATTTACAATTACAAAAAGGATGGAAATGGTTATTGGGTGGCGCTTTCGATCGCCCCAATTTATCAAGACAATGGGGAACTAGAAGGTTTTATTGCGGTGCAAACTGATATTACCGATCGCAAGCAAGCAGAGGCAACAGTCAGGGAAAGCGAGAGTTATTACCGCTGCATTGTCGAGACGGCTTTGGAGGGCGTTTGGATGTTTGACACCGAAAGCATCACGACTTTTGCTAACTCTCGGATGGCCGAAATGCTGGGGTATACTGTAGAGGAAATGCTGGGGCGATCGCTATTTGAATTTATCGACGACGAATCTAGGGAAATAGCAAAAAATTACGTGCAGCGCAGGCGGGTAGGCATTCGCGAACGCTACGATTTTAAGTTTACTCGCAAAGACGGATCTTACTTGTGGGCGATCGTGTCGGCGACGCCAACGTTCGACGCTGAGGGCGAATTTTCCGGGGTTTTGCGGATGATTACCGATATTAGCGATCGCAAACAAGCAGAAGCAGAATTGCGCCAAACTCTCAAAGAGTTGGAATTTGAAAAATTTGCTTTGGATCAATCAGCAATTGTCTCGAATACCGACGAATTCGGAGCCATTACCTATGTCAACGATCAATTTTGTGAACTATTTAAATATTCCCGAGAAGAACTGATCGGCAAAACCCACAGACTTGTGAATTCTGGCTATCACCCAGCAGATTTTTTCAAGCAGCTTTGGTCAACCCTCCGCCGGGGAAAGGTGTGGCGGGGAGAAATGAAAAATCAAGCTAAAGACGGCACATTATTCTGGTTGGATACTACCATTGTACCTTTCTTAAATACCAGCGGAGAACCCCATCAATATGTAGCAATCCGTAAAAATATTACCGCTCGCAAACACGCAGAAGAAGCGGTGCGGCTTTCGGAAAGTCAATTGAGGGCTAAAAATCAAGAATTGGCAAAAGCCCTGCGGGACGTGCATAAAACTCAAAGCATGATGGTTCAAAATGAAAAAATGGTAAGTTTGGGGCAATTAGTCGCTGGCGTTGCTCACGAAATCAACAATCCAGTTAGCTTTATTTACGGCAACGTCATGCACGCTGACGATTACTTTAAAGACTTGCTAAAAATGGTGCAACTTTACCAGCAGGAATACCCGCACCCAACACCCGCAATTCAAAAAGAGATAGATGATGTCGATTTGAATTTTCTGCTCACAGATTTGCCAAAACTGTTAAATTCGATGAAAATGGGAGCAGAGCGAATTCGCCAGATCGTGCTGTCGCTGAAGAATTTTTCGCGATTGGATGAAGCCGAACAAAAGCAGGTGGATATTCACGAAGGGATTGAAAGCACTTTGTTGATTTTGCAGCACAGGTTCAAAGAAACGGCAGGACATCCGAAAATCACGCTGCTCAAAGAGTTCGGAAATTTGCCCCGCGTACAGTGTTATGCAGGACAGTTGAATCAGGTTTTTATGAATATTATTGGCAATGCAATTGATGCTTTGGAAGAGGCAATGGAGACTGGACAGTGGGCGGAGGGGGCACTGGCGCCTATTCCTTATTGTCCTTCGCCGACGCTGCGGATTTGTACGGATGTAAAATATGAACAGGATGCTTTGAGGCAAGCAGATTCTGCTGTTTCTGATGGTTCAATTCGGCATCCTTCTCATATTGTGATTCGGATTGCTGACAACGGGCCGGGGATTCCCATAGATGTTCACGAAAGGCTGTTCGATCCGTTTTTTACTACCAAAGAGCCTGGTAAAGGTACTGGTTTGGGGCTGTCTATCAGCTATCAAATTGTGGTGGAAAAACACGGCGGGCGGCTTAAGTGCGATTCTGCACCGGGTCAAGGCACGGAATTTGCGATCGAGATTCCTGTAAGCAGAATAGTTAGTAAGTAAGGTGCGCCGACGGGCACCCTACAATTAGCAAGTAAGGTGCAATTCCTGCAATAGTTCATCCCAAATTTAGGAAGTTATCAAATGAATTACAACGTAATTTACGACGGCCATTGCAATCTCTGCGTTACCTTAGTGCAGTTACTAGAAAACTTAGACCAAGGCAAGCGGTTTGAGTATATTCCAATGCAAGATTTAGAGCAATTAAATCGGTTTGGGATTACGTCTGAAGACTGCGAAATGGGGATGATTTTGATAGATGACAACACCCCGGAACGGCGCTGGCAGGGCAGCGATGCGGCGGAGGAAATCGGGCGGATATTGCCGGGAGGTGAGGTGTTTGTGGCTGCTTACCGGGCAATGCCGGGGATGAAGTGGATGGGCGATCGCGTGTACGAACAAGTCCGCGATAACCGCTATACTTTGTTTGGCAAGCGTCCGACGACTTACAAATCTGTTTATCCAATTGGCTGTAGGTCGATCGGCAATTGCGATAGTTTGAAATAACTCACTCTAAAGCACCATTCTCGCTTAACAGGCTTTCCGGCCTGTTCCACAAAAATTAAATTTTATTGTGGGCCGTTGCTTTGAGCAACGCCTCTAAAGGGATTATTACCAATGGTGCAAGATAATTGATATCAATTTACTTAGGATGTGGCGCCAAATCCTTGGTACAATCCCTGGAACTTAACTATTAAACAAACCGAATATCTCGCGGCAAAAGTCTTTGAGCTTTTGGCCAGACTCCGCTGCAGGTTCGGTTTGACCGAGAAAACTCCAATTTTCCACGGTGGAAAAGCGCCACTGCTGGCCAGTATGATCGTAACCGGCCGCCTCAACCCCGATCGCCCGACTGCTCCCTTCTACCGGATCTTGGTAAAATCGGATTTGAATCAGGATGCTGCGGCTTTGCAGCAAGCGGCTTCTACCGGGGAAATGGAAGCCAATATCGATCGAATCTGGATCTACAAGTTCTCTGGTATCCTCGTCATTCATCCAAGGCTTCAAATCGACTTTCGCATCCGGGAATTCGGACTTGAATAAATTAACAACTGCAGCAATTTTGCTGGCAACTTCTATATTTCTGGCTTGTTCGGCAGCGTTCACTCGAAAAACTCCTATCAAATACAGTTATTACATGATTTAGCTAACAATGTAACTGCATAGTGCGTGGTTTAAACAGTGAACTGTGGACTATTTGATAGATATTTAGGAATTGACAAATTTCAAAGTGTGTGTTAAGCACAAGTCATAGCATTTTAGATTTTAGATTTTAGATTAAACAATTGGCAATGACTGATTCGGTAAGGGTGCTGAATAAATTTTATCAAAGCGGCAGGGCGATCGCAAATTCCGTACCTTCTCCCAGCACCGATTCGCAACTGAGTTTACCGCCGTGGGTTTCTTCCACAATTTGCCTGCTGATAGACAACCCCAAACCCGTACCTTTCCCTACTCCTTTGGTAGTAAATAAATGGTTAAAGATTTTCGACTTGACCTCCGATGACATCCCTTGACCGTTATCTTGGATTTTAATCACCACGCTGTTGTTATCCTCCGAGAGGTGAGTGATAATGGCGATCGTATTCGGTAAAGCTTCAATTTCCGCGTAAGTGCGGCCCAGATTCGATTCGTCAAAACACTCGATCGCATTTGCCAGCAAATTCATAAATACCTGATTCAGTTGCCCAAAATAACATTTAACTGGCGGGATATCTCCGTATTCTTTGATAATTTTAATCGCGGGGCGAGTATCTGTAGCTTTCAGGCGATACTGTAAAATCATCAAAGTGCTGTCGATGCCCTCATGAATATTTGCTGACACTTTATTCGCAGTGTCAGCGCGGGAAAAAGTGCGCAAAGACGTGCTAATATTGCGGATGCGCTCTGTACCTGATTTCATAGATAAAAGCATTTTCGGCAAATCTTCGATCAAATATTCTAAATCAATCTCCGATGCTTTATCCTCTAATTCATCTCCAGGATTAGGAAATTTTTCTTGGTAAAGTTGTAAGCAATCAATCAAATCTAAGCTGGCCTCAGCAGCAGCATCAAGATTGCCCGCAATAAAACCGAGCGGATTGTTAATTTCGTGAGCAACCCCTGCAATCAAGTTGCCGAGAGCCGACATTTTTTCGTTTTGAATAAGTTGCAGTTGCGCCTGTTGCAGTTCATTGAAAGATTTTTCTAACTGTTGAGATTTTTCTTTCTCGCGCGCGTACAAACCAGCATTTTCTACAGCAATAGCAACTTGAGAAATTAACACTTTGAATACTTCCACTCTCTCTGCTGTAAAAGCTCCTACCGTCAAAGCATTTTCTAAATAAATTATTCCGCGCCGCTGAGATTGATAAATCATCGGCAAACAGAGGATTGATTTTGGTTGATATTTCCGAATATAGCCATCCACCTTAAAAGCTTCGGCTACAGTCGCATTGTCTAAAACCAGATGCTTTTGGCTGCGGTGTACGAAATTAATCACAGACAGGGGTACATCTTGACGATTTTCTACGGGAATAGACGGTAGAAGCGTCACTTGATCCTCCCCAAAAGTCCCAGTAGCTTCTATGCAGAGGATATCGTCTTTCAGAAGCAGCAGCACAACTTTTTGAGCCGCCGCATTTTCTAAAATAATTTTGATTAGTCTTGTCAACAATTTTTCGAGAACAATTTCACCGTTAATGGCTTGCGCCGACTTAATAAAAGTAGCTAAGTCCAAGAAATCGCCTAAACTACTACTGGTAGTATTTTCAGTGGCAGTGCGGGTGACATCGAGGGCTGGGGTTTGAATTGTGCGCGTCTGTGCTGCTAAGAAAGGATGTGTTGATTCTAAGTGTTTAACTTTAGCTGTGGCTCCCCAATGGATATATCCATAATAGGCTTTAGTCAGATATGCTTGAGAAACTATCTCTTTACCCAAAGCTTGATAAAATTCTCCGGCTAATTCATAAGCTAATGATTCCTCTTGAATGTAACCGTTTTTAGCTGCTCCCTCAATGGCGCGATCGTACAATTCCATTGCTTCAGTATTTTGACCCAAAACTCGCGCTGTTTCCGCTGCAACCAAATCGTATTTGTGTTGATAATTCATCGGAGCATGAACAGCCCATTTTTTCATCTTCTTTTGGTTTTGCAGCACTTTTTCCAAATATTGCTTTTGTTCCCCTTTGCCAGTTGCTGGATACAAGGCTATGATACTGAGAGAGGAGTAAAAATTATTCAGAGCAACCACATAAAATCCTGCTACGGACTCCTCATATTTCTCAAATAACCTTGAATTTTCCAAGGCTTCCGCGTAGTTTCTGAAAATAAAATTAAGCAGAGTTTTGGCATTATAAACGAAATTAACTAAAACAAAGCTTTTAGCTTCTATTAAAAGGGGAAGCATTTCGACTTCATTAAATCTCTCGCCGACTAAATGGCAGGGTTCGACAGCTTGACCGCGCAAATTGAGGGCTGTCTGCCTGCCTATACTTATATACTGTACAGCTACTTCTAGTTGAGATTGCTGCATTAGTTTCATATATTTACCAGTCTCCTGATCCACCAAACCTAGAGGCTCTCCTATTGACAGTTTTTTGAAACAATATTCACTTATAGAATAACCAGCATATTCCAACTCTCCAGCTTCCATCCCAGTTTGAAAACCTTCTTTGAGATAGCCTAATCCTGACTTGAGATCGGCTTTCCAGTGGCTAATCAAAGAAGCAAAGGGCGTATAAACTCTACTTTTGATTGAACGGGATGGACATTTGTCTAACATCCTAATTGCCAGTTGACCGAATTGGTATGCCAAACTAATGTCCCCTACCTTGTACATAACTATGCCATAAAAAACGTAGGCCATACTCGCATCAGGCGAATTGCCATATTTAATGCACAGCTTGACCATCTTAAATGCCAGCAGCGGTACCAGTCGGGGCTTGGCCTGAACAGCAGTGCTGAAAATCCCTGATAAAATGCGCATGGCTGCTTGTTTGTCGGGATCGGTCATTTCTGGCAAGTTAGCTAAATCCTCAATTCGTTTCAATCCCAAGCTCAGTTTTGTATTAATCAGTCCCGCCACAATATTTAGCGCGTTGGGGTTTTCGGGAAAAGAAATGCCTAATAGTTTCAGCACTTCCAGTCCTGTATTGAGTGCTTCTACAAGTCTATTTTGAGCGTTATAAGACTGAATTTGAAGTTCATAAACATTCACTTTTTCCAATAAAGTTTTAGCTTTCTGCAGTACAACATCAACCAGCTTTTTTGAATCTTCATAGTTAATGTTTAAGTATTCACATTCGGCTGTTGACTCGTAAATTGCTAACGTTAAGTCATACTGACTTTGCCAACATTCCGCTGGCAATAATTCCATAGCAACCCGCAAATACCTAACTGCAGCTTCATAAGCAGCCGCCGCTTTCGCCTTGCGTCCAGCAGTTAAATTTAATTTTGCTAACTGCGTCTTTTCTGACTGTTGGTTAATCGTCTCAATTCCGACATTCAACTGATTGACGATATCAAAGATATTTTCTTCTAGCTTGTCTGGTGGAGTATTTTGTAACAGTAATTGACCGATTTTAAAATGGGTGGATTGTTTTTGATCTTCTGGAATTAGCGAATAGGCGGCTTGCTGAACGCGGTCGTGCAAAAATTTGTAACTAACCCGCGAAGTGTCTAACTTGAGATTGATTGATTCGGCTCGATTGAAAACTAAAGGAATGCGATAAGCATCGCTCAAGGGCAGAATCAACCCGGCTTGCAAAGCTGAATAAAGTTCAGTTGCTGTCGTATTAGCTGACTTTTCGCTAACAAGTGACAGCACATCCAGAGCAAATTTATCTCCCACGCAAGCTGCTAGCTTCAACACTTCTTGCGTGGGTACGGGCAGCTTTTCAATGCGAGAAGCTACCAGTTCCACCACACTTTTATCGGTGATTCCAATGGCTTGGATTTCATCGATACTCCAATACCAGCCACTTTGACTTCCCTCACTTGTAATGTGATTAAATTCAAATTTCAAAAGAGAGTCTTGATAAAGTGCTTGGAGTAATTGGGTCAAGAAAAAAGGATTTCCGCCCGTTTTATTCCAGATTAAATCGGCTAGATTTGTTACTTTTTCTGTGCAAGCGTTAAGTGTTTCATTGACTAATTCCGTCACATTTGCTAAATCCAGCGGTTGCAACACGATATTGTTGACTCTTGTACCAGTTTTTTCAATTTCTTCTACAGTCTGAATTAAGGGGTGGGTCGGACTAACTTCATTATCTCGATAAGCACCGATTAGCAACAAATATTGCTGGTCAGGGTCAGTTATCAGTATTTGCATCAACTTTAATGTTGCTGAATCTGCCCACTGCAAATCGTCTAAAAAGATAACTAGGGGGTGTTCTTTTTGGGCAAAAACGCGAATAAATTCTTTGAATACCCGATTGAATCGATTTTGGGATTCTACAGGGCCGAGTTCTGGGACTTCTGGCTGTTTGCCGATGATTAATTCAACTTTGGGAATTACGTCGGCAATTACTTGGCCATCTGTTCCCACTGCTGTTAAAATTTTACTGCGCCATATTTCTAATGAAAGTGCACTTTCTGTTAGCAATTGCCGCAGCAAGGAATTAAATGCTTGGATTAATGAGGCATAAGGAATGTTGCGTTTTAATTGGTCAAATTTGCCGCTGATGAAGTAACCTTTTGACCTGGTAATTGGCTTGCTAACTTCGTTGACTACGGCTGATTTACCGATACCTGAGTAGCCTGATACTAGCATTAATTCGCTGCTTCCGGATGGGGGCGACTTTTGTTCTAAGGCAGCTAGTTTTTCTTGTGACAAATTGTTGACTAAGCCCCCTCTTACACGTTCAAATGCTGCTAGCAATTCCTTAACCTGATTTTCCCGACCGTACAATTTTTGGGGGATTAACAATTGGCTGAGAATATCTAAGCGTCCGGGGATGAAGTCGGCAATTTGTCCGGTGGTTTCTAACTGATGCAAAGAAATTTCTAAGTCGGCTAGCAATCCGGCCGCACTTTGATATCTATCTTCGGCATTTTTGGCTATCAATTTCATTACTATTTCTGAAATAGCGACAGGTATTTCAGAATTGATTTTATGGGGATATATTGGTTGAACTGCGATGTGGCTGTAAACTATTTCTAAGGGGTCGTTGCTGCGGAAAGGCAATTTTCCTGTCAGCATTTCATATAATGTGATACCAAGGGAATAAAAGTCTGTGCGGTAGTCGAGGGTGCGGTTCATTCTCCCGGTTTGTTCGGGTGACATATAGGCTAATGTGCCTTCGACTGAGTTGGGATTGTTAAATTGCGGATTTTCTTTGTTGAGTTTTGTGGCAATGCCGAAGTCGGTGATTTTGACTTGTTTTGTTTGCGAGTTAATTATGATGTTGCTGGGTTTGATGTCTTTGTGGATAATGTGCTGAAAATGCAGGTATTGTAAGGCTTTGACTATTTGGATTGCAATGTTTAAATTTGCTCGCAGACTCAACGTCTCTCTTTCCAGCAGTTTTGCGAGAGATTCCCCGCCAAAGTCTTCTAAAACGATTCCTAATCGATGGTCAAATGTTTCGAGACTGATGGCTTTGACGATTTGTTCGCTGTCTAAATTTTGGCGGATTTGATATTCGTGTTTGAGCCGGGTAATGGCTTCGAGTGTGGGATATTCGGCTTTGAGGACTTTCAGAATTGCGGCAGGCCCGTCTGTCGGTGTTTGTCCGCGATAGATTATTGTTTCGACGCCTTCGTGCAGAGTAATATTGATTTGGTATTTGGATAATTTTAACATAACTTGACTTATAAATTACAGGATCTAATTTTCATTAGATTAACACTACTTTATCTTGAATTTGTGTGATTTAGATCGTGTACTTTTCGCTCCAAAATCACACTCGAACATACACTAAGTGACAACGCGGCAGTGTTTGCGGGTGTCAACAAAAATCTTAAATGTAATATCGGTCTTGTGTGTGAGTCCAGAATGATTTCGCTCCACCCTTTTTAAGGGGGGATGGGAGCGATCGCACTCCGCCTTAAATAGGAGGAGATGGGAGCGATCGCACTCCGCCTTAAACAGGCAATTGAGCGGGTTCTCAATCGGTAACGACCGTAACTTCACAGATAGTAGAAAGTGATTCTGGCTCTGGCAAAATACGCACGCGGGCGAATTTTAAACCGCTGACTCCTTGCAGTGATTCTACCATGCCCGTCTGAACTTTTGGTTCTACCCAACCTTCGCGAGACAAGTAGCGCAAGTATTGTTGGTACTCTTCCCATTCGTCTTCGGTTGAATAAACTACCGTTAACATTCCTGGCTGGGTAATCCGCTCTTGTGCGTCTTTGTCAACGGCTTTTTCGATCCGCTTTTTCACGAGTTCGTAGCGGATGTCGCGAGTGCCTTTTACGTCAAACATTTTTTCGGTGTTTTCGTTGTGAAAAATGTCGATCGTGGTATTCTGCACTAAGACTAAATGTGCGAGTTCCACGTTAATTTGAGACTCGGCTTGCAGGCGAAAAACTGTGCGACCGCAGTCGCAAATTGCTCGCAGTTGTTCGTACCGCAAACTGTGCAGGTGAAACTGGCTAAATTTGGGGTCGATCGATTTTCCTACATAAATCATGTGATCGAGCCCGTCGGTGCATTCGATGTCGCAGTAGTGGGGAAGAATTTGCTGCATTTTTTCCTGCCAGCGGGCCCAAGTTTCTTGGAGTTTGGTGCCGATTAGGTTCAGCATTTGGTCGTAGCGGGTGCGATCGCTGTAAACGCAGTTGTGTTCGTTTTCACAGGCTGCTTGGTAAGCTTCAACGGCTGCCTGAACCCTGGGGTCGCACTGCACAAAATAGTCAAAATATACTTCTAAATGCTCGTTTAAATACTTGGCTGCTCGCACCTCCATATCGACTGTTACTTTTTGTTTTAAACGCTGGATGTAGTCGAGCAAGTCGAGCCGCAGTTGCTCGCCCAGGTGGGTAGTTTGTGTTTGACAAACGGCATCAGCTATGACTAAAGCTAAGCGGAATTGTTCGAGCAAATCAGTTTGAATGGCTCGGTTTCTTTCGTCGCTAGAACCGCGAATGTCCGAAATTCCGTACAGCGGATGAACGTCAGCAAATACGATTGTTTCTGGGGGCAGTCCCCAACTTCGCCTTTCTGCTTCTTGAGCGAACCGCCACTCGACTGCGGGGTGGATGTTGTGAATGTGGGTAAACCGCTCCTGGATGGCTTGCCGCAGGGCTGCAATGAAGGCGGGAATGAGTTCTTGGGCGTGTTGAGCGTCAATGCCGTTGAAGTGGTTGGGCCGATCGCACAACACCCCCACGACGCCCAAAATCCGCTGCCCGCACCCCTCGCGGCTGACAGATTTGACTACCAGCGGCACCAGCAGCATCGATCGAGTTCCCATTCTCCGCAAAGTTCGATCGCACTCGGTTTCGCACTCCCTACGCAAGTCTGGCACGTTCCAAACTTGATTTGCTGCTGTGGCCTTCAACAAGTGAGAAGCTTCTAGGGAGTGCATTGAATAAAGAATCGGCTGCAAATGTTGGCCGTCTTTTGCAACTAATAGCTGTACCTGTTCGCCGTCGAGGCGCAGCAGCAAAGTGCCGTCAGCATTGAAGAGCGATCGCAAACACCGATCGATTCTCTCAAATTTATCTGGCCGCAGCATCGAATCTCGATCGATCAATAACTGAGTCAGACGGCGAATTTGCTCCTGCAGGGTGACATCAAAACCTTCTAGCAGCAGCAAACCTTCTACGCGGTAATTATCCAACTGCAATCGATCGGCTAAATTTTCCAGTTGATTCGGCTGCATCAACCAAGCTTCCCGTTCCGCAACAGGCATTAATTTTAAAGGAACATCCGCAAATTCATCTATTTTTGAGTCAATCCGAGTAATTTTTAACTGTTCCGAACCGAGCCAAAATTCAATAAATCTGGGTTCTGGGTGTTTGGGGTTTTTTACACTCGCCGTCACAGGTTCGTCTAGCACCCGCAAACCGTCGATGTCAATTTGATAATATTGCTTAAATACCCAGTGCAAAAGATGGCGGCGGTACAATTGTTCTGCTGTTTTGCCGCCCCAATCCTCGAACAGTTCCAGCAGAGTGAGGTGGGTTTCTGCAAACCAACCGTTGGTAGATTGAGTTGCCAAAGACGTTTCCTCCCAACCGGCCAAGCGACAAAATGCCGCGTTAGCATAACGCAGGGCAAAAGTTCCCGGTTCCACTACTGCGATTAAAACGCGGCGATCGCCGAGAAATTGAAACAGTCGCTTTAAATCTTGTTTCCACGTTTTCAAGCCTTCAATTTCAGCAGATTGACTGGGTACTTGGACCGCCAAAGCTTCCAGTAGCTGTTCTATACTTGGTTCGCTCGGCAGATTGTTACTGTCTTGCTCTGTTGGGACTATATCTGTCGCTGGCAGTGATTTTACGGAGTTGTTGTTGTTTTGATGGGAAGACGATTTAGGAGTAGACATGAGTAAAACACCTGAAAGCAGTGGATTTTGCCAAAGAATATCAGCGATCGGCGATTATGGCTTTGTAAAGAACTTAGATCCTGTTTGTAAAGTTTGTGTGTGGGTATCGGAAGCTGGGTTTTTTCTCGGACGATGGGCCCAGGGACTTTTACTTTTATTCACAAACAACCTCTCAGTCTCGGCGTTATAGGTGATATTAACGTGTTTACCGCCTGGGGGGTAACGCCCATTATAAGCGGTAGACAGTAGCGGATAGTGTCAGCAAGTAATGCTATTTGACTCTGAGGCGAGATATATAGCAAATTTGGGTTGAATGAGGCACAGCCCTGGTAATTGGTAATTGGTAATTGGTAATTGGTAATTGGTAATTAGCAATAGGCAAGCAGGTTGCTTGTCACTAAATTAGCAAATAAAGTGCCGACATAAATTTCAATATTACTTGCTATTTGGCAAGGCAAGAATTAACATATATAATACAGCTAACAGGATTTTTGAAAGGACATAGTTATGGCTTTAACGGTTAACAATCTCATTGGCGATGTGAATGGATTTCCTGTATTTGCTGGGGGCGGGCCACGTCTTTTGGCATTCGCTACACCCGATGAGATTGACTTACAGGACGGAAGTTTGTCGTCTTTTCCCTGGGGAGTTTGGGGACTCGACGGCAACGATACTATAGGAGGTTCGTTGGATTCCAACGAACGGCTGTTAGGTAATAATGGCAATGATGTGATCGGCGGGGGCGGCGGGAACGACATCATTTACGGTGGCAAAGATGCCGATCGAGTGGACGGAAATGAAGGCAACGACGTAGTTAGGGGCGATGCCGGAAACGACATTATTTTTGGAGGATTCGGCAGCGATATCCTGCGGGGAGGGCAAGGAGACGACGATTTAGAGGGCAATGACGGCAACGATTTCTTAGCGGGCGATCGGGGAGTTGACGTGCTCACGGGAGGCCCCGGTGGTGACATATTTGTGCTCAGAAGCAACGATGAAGCATTTGGTATAAATGGAGCCGATGTCGTTACCGATTTTAACTTTGACGAGGGCGATCGCATCGGTTTGACGGACGGTTTAACAGAACTAAATCTTTTCTTTGAAGACGACAATTTGATTGCTTACGATAACGACGGAATTATCAACGACATGGTGATTAACAACATAATTACCGGACAGATTGTGGGGGTAGTTTTAAATACCAACAGCTTTGAACTTACTGGTGCATTTGAACAAGCGAGTCCGTTTGCATTGGCAGTTAACGGTTCTCAATTCCAGTTTTTAGCTTAGTTATTTGTAGGGAATTAGACGGGCGATCGGGCTAGTTCCGGGTAGGGGACACGGCACTGCCGTGTCCCTACAGATAGCGGGCAATCTATCTATACGCAACCGTACTTTGCAGAATTGATATTAAAACATTTATCCCTTCAGAGATTTTTTAGGCTCATCATTCCTCAAAGCCGTCGAATCCTTGAGACGGAGGTTATTAATCTAAAAAGTCCAAAAGGGCGATCGCACCCTCTTCCAACTCCAACCGGCGATCGCAGAATACGTAAAAAATCACATCTTATAGCAGCAGTTTTAGCAACAGGCAAGATGCCTGTTCGACAATAGATGAATTTTGTGGCAACAGTTTTAGCAACAGGCAAGATGCCTGTTCCACAACACATGAATAATTTGCTTGTGGGGTGGGCTTTTAGCCCGCCCTGAAAGGATTATTCAAAAATTAGCAAAACATTAATCCAAACAGCCCCATTTAGCCTTAAAATTAAAAAGACTGACTAGCCAACAATGCCCTATGTTTGAAGCCCTTGCCGATCGACTCGAATCCACCTGGAAAAAACTGCGCGGACAAAATAAAATCTCCGAGTCCAACATCCAAGACGCGCTCAAAGAAGTCCGCCGCGCCCTCCTGGAAGCCGATGTCAACCTCCAAGTCGTCAAAAACTTCATCGGAGAGGTAGCAGCCAAAGCACAAGGAGCAGAAGTAGTCTCAGGCGTCCGTCCCGACCAACAATTCATTAAAATAGTCCACGACGAACTCGTGCGCGTCATGGGGGAAACCAACGTACCCCTCGCCACCGCCGAATCCGGGCCCACAGTGATCCTGATGGCCGGTTTGCAAGGAACCGGGAAAACCACAGCTACCGCCAAACTAGCGCTGCACCTCCGCAAACAAAATCGTACCGCACTGCTAGTCGCAACCGACATTTATCGACCAGCCGCGATCGACCAATTGCTCACACTCGGCAAACAAATCGACGTACCGGTATTTGAATTAGGCAAAGACATTGACCCCGTAGAAATTGCCCGCCAAGGCATCGAGCACGGCAAACAAATTGGCATTGATACCATCATCGTCGATACAGCAGGCCGCCTGCAAATCGACCAAGACATGATGGCAGAATTGGCGCGCATCAAACAAACAGTACAACCCCACGAAACGCTGTTAGTTGTTGATGCCATGACCGGCCAAGAAGCAGCAAATTTAACCCGCACCTTTCACGAACAAATCGGCATTACCGGCGCAATCTTAACCAAATTAGATGGGGACAGCCGCGGCGGTGCAGCCTTGTCAGTGCGGCAAATATCCGGCGCGCCGATTAAATTTGTCGGAGTCGGCGAAAAAGTGGAAGCCTTGCAACCATTTTATCCCGATCGCATGGCATCGAGAATACTCGGCATGGGCGATGTCTTGACGCTAGTAGAAAAAGCGCAAGAAGAATTCGACATCGCCGACGCCGAAAAAATGCAAGAGAAAATGCTCACGGCAAAGTTTGACTTTACCGACTTTCTCAAGCAAACCAGACTGTTAAAAAATATGGGTTCCCTCGGCGGCATCATGAAAATGATTCCCGGGATGAACAAACTCTCAGACGAACAAATGCGGCAGGGAGAAGTGCAGCTCAAACGCACCGAAGCGATGATTAATTCCATGACAGTGGAAGAACGCCGCAACCCCGAACTTTTAGCAAGTTCCCCATCCCGCCGCCGCCGCATCGGCAAAGGCGCCGGCTACGCTGAAAACGACGTAACCAAGCTGGTGAGCGACTTCCAGAAAATGCGCACCATGATGCAGCAAATGAGTCAAGGCAACTTTGCCGGCATGGGAGGAATGCCGGGAATGCCGGGAATGCCGGGAATGGGCGGCCCCGGAATGCAGCCCGGTTCCCGCGGCTATATGGGTGCCCAACAGAAGAAGAAAAAGAAAAAAGATAAGCCTAAAAAAGGTTTCGGACAGTTGTAGTAGAAGGAAGAAGTAGATACCGTAGGGTGCGTCGCTATCAGCAATCTACAAATAAAGTCAAACATCTCGCAGCGACGCACCATCCCAAATACCGTAGGGTGTGTCCCTATCAACAATCTATCTTCTTCCTGATGCTTCCTCCGTGTCATAAACATCTTCGCGGTTCAATAATCAACTCTAAAAACAGGCTTCTAAAAACTTTGAATCGTTTGTTTGAATTCGCGCATGGCCTGAAGGTGATTTTCAATATTAATACACATCGCCAATATTACAATATCTAACTCTGGCAGAACAAAAGAGCGATCGACCTCTGCATATCCATCAGCCCCCAACGAATACATACGAAGTGCGCCATTTTCCCAAAACCAAACTTTCAGGAATTTGCAGACGTTTGTAAGCTTCCAACTTGTTAATACCGCCGTTAGTAACCACCACTTCCACCGCCAAATCAGGAAATTCTCGGTTAGCTGCCAATTTATAGGATTTATCAGCTTCTCGCTTCACCAATCCCAATGGACTTTCCAGCGTCATCGAACCAGTAGGCTGATAATCAATTCCCCTTAGAAGCAGATAAAGATCTAGTAGAGAACCAATTCGTTCTTTAATGGTTTCATGTTTTTCTCCAGGCATACGTCTAATCTCCAGTATCCCATCTAAAAACGATAATCTCACCCCTGGGCGTGAGAGAATTTGTTCAACCACCTTAAACTCTCTCCAACTCAGCTCGTCAATTAAGATAGGTTCATCGAGCTGTTCTAACTTTTCTAAAGTTGTCGTCATCCCAACCGCTCCTTACTCAATCCAATCTTAATTATATCTGGGTTCCTCTGCGCTCATCTGCCCGCATCTGCGATCGCAATTATTGCTGTCCCAAAGTTCCCTTGTACTCGTCCGGTACAAATTCCGTAACCACTTGGCCCCCGCCGCCGTCGCCTTTGACAATCACAGTTTGATTTTTCAACTCTCCCGCCGCCCTCGGCCCTGTCAAATTAAACACCGGATTTAGTTGCTTGTAAACCACATTTCCTTCGGCGTCGAAAGTCTGGTTAGTTAAATACCACGTTACGCGATCGGTATTTAATTGAGCTTGACGTTTTTCCCCAATTCCTACCACATTTCCAGTCAAATAAAAGATTTTTTTCTCTAAATCTCCCCGCCCCGTATCCCCAGTCATCGTCACCTTTTCCACGCGGTGAAAAACCTTCACAGGCCCGGGCGATATCACAGATTGCGCCGGAAAATTCCAACTCATCAAACTGCTTTCTATTTGCAGCGGCGGGTCTGATGGCATCAACTGAGCGTTTTTCGTCAGCGTCGCAATCTTGGTTTTTAAGTCTACATCAACTTGGTCGGCAAAACCGCTGTCTGTTACTGTTTTGTCTTTGTATCTGTCAATTTGAGTCGGTTTGTCACTGCTTACCTTTTGTTGATCCACAAACCACACTAAGTGCTCAGTTCGCAATTGCAAAGCCGGATCTTTAACATTCGCCACCACAGAGCCGAATAACTCCATCCTCTTAGCCCTACTGAAAACCCGCGCTTCCTTCGCTGAAGCCGTCACCTGTTTGTTCTCTCCCGTCAAATTGTTGCGGACAACTAAAACATCTTCCTTCGGCCGCCACTCCAATTCATTTCCGCGCAATATCACTCCATTTTTCAGGTCTTTAGCAACTATGTTACCTTTGAGAAAAACCTGATTTCCTTCCTGAAATACCTGCCCCGTTTCTCCCTGAATGTCGTAAATTTCTTTGCCGTCCTGAAACAATTTGCCCACTGGTTTCTGAACGTTAACTATCTTTTGGTCTTTGCTGTAAACGGCACTTTGCGAGTTTACTTTCCAGAACGTCTCGCCCTTTTCATTTGCTTGTTCTAGAGTTACTTTGTTCAAAGTTAAAGTGCTGTTTGACTGTTGAGCAGTTTTGAGATCCTCAGCTAATTTGTTTTTTTGAGTCTCTTGCGGAGCCGCACAAGCGCCAATCCCCAAAATCAGTCCTGCTAAAAATAGCAGCATCAATTTTGGGGATTGGAGATTGGGAATTTTGGATTTGAGATTAATCATTGGTAATTGGGAATTGGTAATGGGTAATTGGTAATTAATAATTGGGTCGGGAAAAACAATTAATCAAAAATTAAAAATGTGTCATGCTTTGTCTAAATTTTTAACTTCTAATTCTCAATAATTCAACCCATTAACTATCACCCATTACCCGTTACCCATTACCCATTACCAAATCCCTATCTGTCGTCGTGTTCGTCCATCAAGCTCAGACCAGACAACGGGCGGTAAGCATAATTAGGGCGCGAGGTCTTTTGGATGTCGTCCTTAATCATTTCCAAATCGATATAGCGATCGGCTACATTAATCAAACTGTCGCTCGTCATCGATCGCAAACTCACCACCTCAACCCGCACGCCGCGATAGCTCACAGCATCCACAGCATAAGCCAAATCGCCATCACCGCTGACCAAAACCGCCGTGTCGTAAGACCCCACTAAAGCCATCATATCCACAGCGATTTCTACATCTAAATTCGCCTTCTTAGAACCATCTGGCAACTGTACCAAATCCTTAGAAATCACCCGGTAGCCGTTGCGGCGCATCCACAGCAAAAACCCCTGCTGTTTCTCGTTAGTGCGATCGACACCAGTGTAGAAAAAAGAGCGCAGCAGCCGCGAACCCGCAGTTAAACGGCACAGCAGCTTAGTGTAATCAATCTCAATTCCTAACTGCAAAGCCGCGTAAAAAAGGTTAGAGCCGTCAATAAAAATTGCTACTCGTCCCCGATTTTCTAGAACCTGTTCCGGCGTAAAAAGGTCATTGCTTTCTATTCTATTCAACATGATTCTTATGCCTCAATTTTTATGAAAGATTGGTAAGGAAATAACTGCTAATTCGTAGTCTGTCATAACACCCCGAGCGCTGGCTGCCAACTATGAAGGTACTGTTTCCAGCAGTTCGAGCCGCTTAAAAACAGGTTGGGGTTCCCCCAGAGTTTGGTTTGCCGGCAAAGCGCCCCAGGCAGCATGCTCTGCAAAAATTGCTAAACTGTTAACTGTAACCCGATCGTTAAAGTCAATTGAAAAACCTAGCTGCTGATAGATAGCATTGCTGATATTCGGAATAATCGGCGATAAAAGGTAAGATGCTAGTCTAACAGATTCCAGAACAGAATATAGCACTTTTTCGACACTTTCGATCTGTCCCTGCTTGTATAAACTCCAAGGTGCTTGCACGTCAATAAACTTGTTCCCGGCCCGCACTAATGCAAGCACGGCTTCGCAAGCCTTGCTAAAAGCCAACTCTTCGTAAAAACCCGCTACTCGATCGCCCAAATCCAGGCTCATACCCTTGAGAAGGTTGTCGCCGTCAATGTTTTCTCCCAACACATTTGGCACGCAGCCGCCGCAATATTTGCGAGCCATGTTTAGAGTACGGTTAAGCAAATTTCCCAAATCATTTGCTAGCTCAGCATTCAATATATTGATAAACCGAGTTTCGTTAAAATCGCCGTCCTCTCCGAACTCAATTTCTTTGAGAAAATAGTAACGCACTGCATCAGCGCCGTATTTCTTGACCAATTCGACTGGATCTAAAGTATTACCCTCCGTTTTCCCCATTTTTTTGCCGTCTTTGGTCAAAAACCCGTGGGCGAAGACCCGGCCCGGCACCGACAGACCCGCTGACACCAGCATTGCCGGCCAGTAAACTGCGTGGAAGCGGAGAATATCTTTGCCGATCAAGTGCAGGTCAATCGGCCACCATTTAGATAAAGCATTCTCTAACATCGGGTCGCTGTCCGGATCTAGCAAGGCTGTGACGTATCCCAGCAAAGCGTCAAACCAGACGTAGATGGTGTGACTCGGGTCAACCGGTATCGGCAGGCCCCATTCCAGATTCACTCTAGAAATCGAAAAGTCTTGCAGTCCAGAGTTGACGAAGCTCAGCACTTCGTTGCGGCGGCTTTCCGGCGCGATGAAGTCGGGACGTTCCGCGTACAAGGCCAGCAGTTGGTCTTGATACCGCGACAGTCGGAAAAAGTAGTTTTCCTCGTCGCGCCACTCAACTTCCTTGCTGGTGTGGACGGAACACCGATGCCCCGGCAATAATTCCCGTTCATCTTTGAATTCTTCACAGGAGACGCAGTACCAGCCTTGTTGCTGGTTCAAGTAGATGTCGCCGGAGTTCCAGACGCGCTGGAAAAATTCTTTGACAATGTACTCGTGGCGCCGCGAAGTTGTGCGGATGAAGCGATCGTACTGGATAGAGAGTTGCTCCCAAAGCGCCTCAAACCCCGGAACCACTAAGTCGCAGTGAGCTTGGGGCGATCGTCCCAAACTCTCGGCCGTGCGCTGAATTTTCTGCCCGTGTTCGTCAGTCCCCGTCACCAGCAAAACTGATTTGCCCCGCAGCCGCTCAAATCGGGCTAGGGCATCGGCTGCCATAGTCGTGTAAGCGCTGCCAACGTGAGGTAAATCGTTTACATAATACAGAGGCGTTGTGATCGCAAAGGTATTCTTAGTTTTATCGGTCGATTTCATTGAATGCTAAAAAAAAATTCCCTAAATTTCGTTTCGATCTTAACTCAGCGGTTAAATTTTTTATGAAGTGGCAATCAAGCCAAATTTACTGCAAGTTATTTGCAATTGTCTAACCCGGGCTATTCCCAAAAGAAATATTGCTTTCATATCAACATTAATCTTTTTTAGTTCTTTTTGACGAACTCTCTGAAATGTCTTAATATTTTGACATTTTGCTGGCTTCGGGTTCCGCGCGATCGTCGCTCCCGCGTCCTCAATTCATTTTTCCCAGTGGCGATCCCTAGAGTCGGCGATCGCGCACCCGGTTTGCACCAAAACTCTTCACTTGGGCCGCTAAACCCGCCGTTCGACTGGACGCAGAAACCGGGTTGTTTACAAAACTCTCTCGTCAAGCGGAATGCTTTAGTTTCTTGTGTCAAAAAGAGTATAAAAGCCTAGGTTTTTTGTCACAAAAGCCGGTTTATAAAGGTTGCGAGTGCGTCCACAGACAATAAAACCCCAAGCCAGTTAAGCTTGGGGCTATCAAATTAGGGTGCATCTAACAACGGATTATCCGATCGCCCTCGATCGCCATCAGGAAAACTCACTCGATTTCCGCCAATAGCTTCTGACAAATAATCCGCCGCAGCTTCCACCACCGCGATCGCATTTTCATAAACCATCCGCGTCGGCCCCAAAACCCCTACACTACCCACCGGCACTGATCCCCGGCGGTAAGTCGAAGAAATCAGAGTACAGCCACGAATTGGTTCTAAAGAATTTTCCGAACCAATACGCACCGTTACCCGCTTTCCGGGGATGTCCAACTCAGGCGATTCAAAAATCAAAGGCCAAAGCAGTTCTTGCTCTTGTTCCAGCAGTTGCACCAGGGTTTGAACTTGCTGCAACTGCGAAAATTCAGGCAAGCGCAGCGCTTCTGCCAAACCGCCGATCAGAATCCGCGTGTAGGTTGGATTGCTTTGGCGGCTGCTCAAAGCAGTCAGCATCGTTCCCATCCACTCAGCGTACAGTTCAAAGTCTCGGTCTAACTCGCTCCAGTCTACAGTCGAGAGTTCCGAGAGCGATCGTCCCCGCAACTTGCTGTTCAAAAAATTCGACAAAATCTGCAATTGGCGATCGACGATTTCGGCATCAGGCCTGTTACCTTCTGCGTCTGAAGGCAACTGCACCAAAACCGACTGAGTTTCGTAGGCATCCGTCACCACGATCAGCATCACCTTTCCCGGCTCTAGCTGCACCAGTTGCAAGTGGCGCAAGCAAGCCATATTGGTTTGCGGTATGGTGATCATGGCTATGTAACCGCTGATAGTTGCCAGGATTTGAGCAGCGCCGCGGAGTGCCGCATCCATGCGACCATCCGACCAATTGAGCTGGTCTAGTACCTGTTCCACCTTGCGGGCCAGCGTATCAGACGGCTGAATCAACTGGTCTACATAAATTCGGTAGCCGGAGTCAGAGGGGACTCGTCCTGCCGAAGTGTGGGGCTGATAGAGCAGTCCAGCTTTTTCAAGAGTCCCCATCGCATTGCGAATTGTAGCTGGGCTGACGCTGAGGTTGAATTCGTCAGCCAAAGCTTTTGAGCCAACGGGTTCCGCTGTTGCTATGTAGTGGCGAACCGTTGCCCAAAGGATGTGTTGTTGCCGATCGGTGAGGTTAACGCGCACAGATATTTAAGCAGAATTAGTATTGAGACAATTCGCCACTATCGAGTCAGAAGCTCTGTCCTTAAGGGCGATCGGGCAGAGTTATCTATTTAAGATAACAGATTTAGGCGAAGGAAGTTCAGCAACAGATTGTGTACGGGATTTTACGGATTGTGTACGTGATTTTACGGAGCGATGTTGAGGAAATGAACAGGGAAAAATGTTTTAACTTTTAACTTGTAACTTTCTATTTGGGAAGCTTCGCTTCCCCGAACCGGATATCTGCCCAATGCCCCATTCCTCGGTTTCGCTTTAGCAAATGCCCTTTAAGTGTGTTCTTTAAGAATATTTTGCAGGTAACTAGCCACTGCATCCGGCTGTTCCACCATTGCCAAATGGCCGCAATCGGGTAGCTGAAGGACATTCTCGCCGCAACCTTGGAACATCCAGTGAAAGCTAGCCAAATGCAGCACGTATTTTGGTTCCATAATTTTGTCTTTAATGCCGGCAATAAAATAAACAGGCTGCTTGAGTTGGGACACAATTTGTGGCAAGAGGTGAATTTCCGCTTCTGTTGTCGAGTCCAACAAAGCCCCCAAGGCTGCCTCTGGATGAGCTCCCACGAAATCTCTCAAGCGCTGGCGTCCCCAGGAGCGACCGATCGAGCGGGCTACAGAATCGCGGGCAAACACGAAATCTGCTAACGGCAAGCGAGACAGCCAGCCGCGACGCATTGCCACTAGCTGCTTGCCGATCGCTCGAAACCGCTCGAATTCTTCCTTAAGATAGATGCCGCCGCCTGCATTGATGCAGACGACACCTTTAACGCGCTCGGACAATTGGCTGGCTCCCCAAAGAGCGATCGTACCGCCCAGAGAGTGTCCCACCAGCCAAGCACAAGAAATATCCAGTTTTTCAAGTAAAATTTCCAAATCGCGAGCGTAAGCTGCGGGAGTGTAGCAGGAATTTAGCGGTTCCGAAAGCCCGGTATAGCCGCCGCCGTCGGATTGAGAATCGCCAAACCCCCGCAAATCGTAGGTAAGGCACTGATAGTTTGGTGCCAAGCGATCGGTCAAAGGTTGCCAGTAGTGGCGGCTTAACAGCCAGCCGTGGACAAATACCAGAACCGGGGAAGTTGGAGTCGGAGCCGTCAAATCGTAAACGTGCCGAACCCCTAGGATGTCGATTGTTGCCATACTTTTATCTTATCCGCTCTCTAAGACCTATGTAAACCTATGTAAGTAAGTCAAAAAGACTCAAGTCTATTGATTTACCGCTTACTTCCTGCTTCAACCCGGTGTTAAGCTGCCGCTCAAGATGTTTGTCCACTTCACAGGCAAATTATGCCAAGATTGCCATTTTATCCGAGGCCCTGGAATAAATATTCCTTCAAACCAGCGTTCTATGTTTTGTGCACCATTCAAATCTCTGTCTGCTGTATGGCCGCAAGCGGGACATACATAAACGCAATTTTTTAATGGCATTATGTGGCGAAAATTACCCAATTGTAACAGCAAGCTTTAAAAACTAGGAAACCATCTATCTATCAGCGTCAATTGAGTTAAGATGATGATTTTTCTATGTTATGTTTGAGTCTATTTTTGAATTTATAGATGCCATATTCGGCTAGCGTATCGCTAATCTTTGAAGCGTAAAAATGTTTAATTAATAATTTTTATAGATTTATTTCACAGGAATTTTTGGCTAGGTAATAGGTAAGCTTATGGAGCGCATTTTTGCGGATATGTGCTACTTTGGCGTGTATCTTCGCGAGCTTATTTACTGCCTTTGTACGGTTATAACCTCAAGCTTTATGGCTCACCGCGCGCTGTTTGCGATTCAACTTTTGGCTCATCCGCCAGTAATCTTTGGCGCTAGCAAATACTTGAGCGTTAGAGCAAACACCGAGTTCTTTAATACCGATATCAACGCCCCCAGGCAGGTGTTCTACCTCGACTATGGGCGATTCTATCTCGTATCTTACCATTATAAACCATCGGTCAGCGGCGCGATTAATTACGCAATTCTGTGCGGTTGTAAAGGGTAACGTTTCGTACAGTCTAACCCAACCTATTTTAGGAAGCTTGATACGCTTACCATCGTTGCTCATTCCTGCTTGAGCTTTTGTAGCTGGCTCTACATAAAAACAATCATTAAATCGTCATTCTTAGATTTATGCTGTTTTGACACTTTATTAAAGCATTTATTCCAAGCTGTTTTTAACTCATTTAATGCTTTGTGGGCTGATAACTTTGAGTTCTTCTAATAGCACAGGTAAATACTTTTAATCTCAGCTAGCCAACGTTTTTGTAATTCGATCGCTGTAGGGAGCTTTACGGTTTTATCCGTTGCTCGCAAAGCCAATACTTGAAGCATTATCCCGTCCGCCGAATTGTAAGCGTATCTTGCTACTCTACAATATTAACGGAATAGAGCCACCTGTTTATTATTAGGTTTTAATTCGGTCTTCAACTAAAGTTGCACTTTTTCAACTCCCGTATTGATCTCGCACGTCTTTTCTCTTATGGCGGTTCTTTGGTAGATGAGGTACGCAATCAAACTTAAAAAGCTTGACAACACGATCGTTTCAGCGTACCCCATTTTTATGATAACCGCTATATACACTCGTTTGTACTAAGATATTGCACCATTCTCAATAAGCCTTTTATGGGCGGGCAGGATGGCCGCCCCACAAGAAATTAAATCTTTGTGGAACAGCCATCTTGCCTGTTTTTGAGAAATGTGCAAATTATCAGTTTGTACGAACAATCTTGCCGAGCTTTTCACCCTATCTAACTGGAAAACTTCTGCAAACTAATGTCTACCTACTTATGTAAATCTAGTTATTTAGGGTTCGGCAATTTGCCCTAAAATCGCTCGCCCAGCAATCTTTGTCGCACCCCCTCAGCGATTTTCTGCCCCAGATACTCGGGAATTAAACTTTCATTGGGGCCCAACAAGTAGAGAATCAGGCGAGTTCGCCCCCGCCAAACCAGCAAATTAGCATTTACTACCAACAAATCCTCTTGCCAGATGGCATACATAACTTTGTAAAAAAGTCCAGGTTGATTATCTGCTTCAATCAGCAGAGCTGGCAAGTGGAAAACCGGATCGACGTAGAATTCAGTTGCCACATCTTCCAAACCCGCGTCTAAATTAAATTCCACCGCCAACATCTCTTCAACCTCAAAATGCCCCGCCAAGGCCTCTCGAACCGCTCTACAGACGTTTTCTGCTGTTTTATCTGCCAGTACCTTGCCACCGCGAGATACGACCAATTTGATAAATACCAGCATCGGCGGGTAAATTTGACCGTACAGACTCAGACTGTGAATCGTCAGCCCGTAGGCCGCGAGCACTCCAAAAATATCGCTCAATAGAAAAGACTGGTTCCGGTAAGCAAAATGCAGGGCACTTTTGTTACCTTCGGCTCGGATTTCGATGACTGCTTGCCGAGTTTTGTAAAGCTGGTAAGCTAATTTGAGGTTTTGCAACTGGATTTCGCTGCTGACAAATTGCTCATAAAACTGCGGAAACGCTCGGTTAAAGCGCTTGAGGAGTTCTAGTGTAGATGGTTTTAAACCCGAAGCCATAATTGAGGAGAAGGTGCGGGAGATATACTTGGTATTTACTCTTCCATGCCTTATGGCAATGGGATTTTCGATTGGACGATTCGACTTAAATTGTGCCCGTCTCCTCACTAAAAGCAAAAGTCAAATCTGTCTGAGAACTTATCACGAGAATGTCACCGTTGCGCCATTCCAGTGGTATTTCCCACCAAGAGTATAAGTTCCGGCGCGATCGGCGGCACTCAAAAGAAGCATTTCCCAAAATGCCTCTGTCCTGGTTTGGCAACAAATTTTACCTTAAAAGCGGGTTGTCCGGGCACTGGCTCGCAGAACAGTTCTACCAAACTTGACAGAATCTAAAAAGCGCAGACTCAATGTTGGACGACAAATCCCTGTTTTCGGCGTAAGATGAGTGTACCGTAAACTGTTGCTCAAGAGGCTACCGGCAATTCATCCTACGCCGATCGGAGTGGGTTTATCTGTCGGGTTCTCTTTCTCGTCGTCCAACTTCTACTACCTTAACCGCGCCTGCATGGGTTTTTGGAAAAACTTATTTAGTAGTTCTGAGTCTGCCTCTGTACCCCAAACAGCGGATTTTGAGGAAGATGTGGCTGTTGGGTTAGGCGATCCGCTTTCCCCAACGTTTCGCAAACCCGCCAGCGGCAACGCTCGCATCTTTTTCAGTTGCGATCGGGACATTGACCTCTACGAACTCGAAGAACTTTGTAATGCAGTGGGTTGGTCCCGCCGTCCCCTGCGTAAAGTCAAAAAAGCTATTCAGCACAGCTTCCTAGTCGTCTCTATGTGGGAGATGCGGGGCAGCCAGCGACGGCTGGTGGGTTTCGCCAGAGCGACTTCAGACCATGCTTTTAATGCCACGCTTTGGGATGTGGTAGTTCATCCTGACTACCAGGGCAAAGGCATGGGCAAGGCGCTGATGAAATACATCATTAAAAAACTCCGCAGTGAAGATATCAGCAACATTACCTTATTTGCTGACCCTCAGGTGGTGGATTTTTACCGCAATTTGGGCTTTATGTCCGATCCAGAGGGGATTAAAGGTATGTTTTGGTATCCAGATTAGCCCATAGGTGCAGGTCGGCGTTGATTTGTTGAGGAAATACAATACAATATTGACGCTGCCAACACCGACTGCACCTGTGCGCTGCGGTCAGTTACGCTTGGATGTATCCCGCCAGCAGGGCAGTTATAAAGCTGTGCAAGTATTGTCAGTCGATTTGAGAGTTGAGACTTCGGCGAGCGCTCAGTCTCGCCGTCGAGTCGCCCTCAATCGAACTATTTGAGATTTGAGATTTATTCCACAGATGAATCTGGGAGCTTGAACTAGGGTCTAAAATTGTGGGAGGCTCACGACAGGAGCCGGGGGCTTGTATCCGTTTTTGGGTGGGGTCAAACCGCACAACCTGAAAAAAACTTCGCCTTAGCTGCATGGAGAGCTAAATATTTAAAAAAGCTTGACAAGCTAGCGGTTTTGTGCGTTAATTGTTAGAGGTTAGCTAACGATAACACCGGGATGTAGCGCAGCTTGGTAGCGCGCCTGCTTTGGGAGCAGGATGTCGCAGGTTCAAATCCTGTCATCCCGATCGCAAAATGTTAATAATAGATTGAAGCACAAACTGCCTCTGATGTTTACATTTGGTCAAAATGAAAACCGAGGCAGTTTTTGCCGATCGTGTGAAAGCGCGAGTCTGTGCGTTAATGTGTTTCAGGATCGCTCCTGATGGAAAAAACATGAAATCATTAGTTCGTTTGGGCGCAATATTGGGAATTGTCGGCAGCACTCTGCTGGGCCCCTCCCCAATTGGCAAGATGTCTGCACTGGCAATCCCCGAGCCGCAGATTTTGGAAAAGTTGCGCTCGGTGCCGGTATTTACGATTACAGACGCTCAGGGTACACCCCTAGTCAATTCTGTTCCCAAACAAGGTCAGGGTCAAAGCGGCAATGCTTCGGTGGCAGGAATTTTTATCAGCCAGAAGGATGCTCAAGCTTATGTCGAGCAACTGAAAACTAGAAACCCTCAGTTGGCGGCTTCGGTGCGCGTGACGCTGGTGACGCTGGGGGACATTTACGAGATTTCTCGAGCTAATAAAGACAAGCCGAATGATGAGCTGGTATTTGACTATATCCCGGCTCCGCAGCAAGTTGAGTCGGCGAAAACGGTGCTACGGCAAACTGGACAACAAGTTAATGAGTTCGACGGAGTGCCTCTTTTCTATGCCAGAAGCGTTCCAGAAAATGGTGTTTTGACCTTTCAGCGGGGTCAGGAAGAGGTGATTCCGCTGTTTTTTAACAAGGAGGAATTGCAGTCAGCGCTGGAGCGCTTCAAGCAGCAGCAGCCGAATGTAACTGCCACAATGAAGATTGAGGTGGTGAATTTGGAGAGCGTTTTGGAAGCTTTGCGAACTGAGAACGACCCGTTTTTGACCCAAATGATTTTGATTCCGTCGCGGGAGTCGGTGGAATTTGTGCGATCGCTCCAACCTGCTGGTGCTGGCCAAAATCCACAGCTTGCTCCGAATCAAACTCGACCGGCTCCAGCCACTCCGGCTCCAGCTCGGCCAGCTCCAGCCACTCCGGCTCCAGCTCGGCCGGCTCCAGCTCCGGCTCCAGCTCGACCGGCTCGCTAATAGTTAGCCAGCAGTCATCAGTCATCAGTTATCAGTCATTAATTAGTAGGTTGGGTTTCTCGACTCAACCTACTATTTACGAATTAACAATTAGCAATTAACAATTAGCAATTAGCAATTAGCAATTAGCAATTATTACAAAATCTTATGTTAGTTTCTGGTTTAGAGGTTTGGCAGTGGATGAATCAAGCTAAAACCGAGGCGAGATCCTCTGACATTCCCCTAGCAGAAATCGACTGGCTGCTGCAAGAGCTGGCTGGTTTGGATAGGTTGGCTCTGCGTTTGGAGTCGTTTAAAGATTTGCCAAAAGTTGAATTAAAGCTGTCTTTATCTGAACTTGCTCAATTGTGGCAGCGGCGCTTGCAAGAACGGGTGCCGGTGCAGTATTTAACGGGAGTTGCACATTGGCGGCATTTTTCGCTCAAAGTAACGCCGGCGGTGCTAATTCCGCGTCCTGAAACGGAATTGCTGATCGATTTGGCTGTGGAAGCTGTTAAAAGCTATGGTGTCAATCCCAAATCGCATTGGGTGGATTTGGGGACGGGCAGCGGCGCGATCGCGATCGGCTTGGCTTCTGCGTTGACAAATGCTAGGGTTTATGCAGTAGATTGCAGTTCGGAAGCTTTGGCAGTTGCTCGACTGAATGCTGAGAATTTGGGTTTGGGAGCGCGAATTAATTTTTATCAAGGTTTGTGGTGGGAACCGCTAGCATTTCTTAAAGGTCAAGTCAGCGGAATGGTGTCTAACCCCCCTTACATCCCCAGCAGCACAGTGCTGACTCTGGAACCGGAAGTTGTTCGACACGAACCTCATCTGGCCTTAGACGGCGGTTTGGACGGGTTAGATTGCATCCGGCATTTGGTAGAAACGGCTCCCGATTATTTAGAACCTGGGGGAGTTTGGTTGGTTGAGATGATGGCGGGACAAGCTGAGGCGGTAGCTGATATGCTGCAAAGTCACGGGAGTTACGGTCAAGTTCAGATATTTTCGGATTTAGCAGGAATCGATCGGTTTGCCTTAGCCTACCGTCTTTAGGTTTCAAGAATATGTCGCAATTCTAAAATCTAAAATCTAAAATCTAAAATGGCATGACACAAGTTTCGATAAATGCCCTAGTTCAAGGGGCAATTTCTGGCAATCATATCGTCAGTTTTCCTACAGATACTGTACCCGCTTTGGCTGCGCGTCCCGATCGCTCGGAGTTGATTTTTGCAGCTAAACGCCGCAGTCAAGACAAACCGCTGATTTTGATGGCAGCATCGGCCCAGGCTTTATGGCCTTACGTGCAGGGGAGTCCAGCAGAGTTAAAGTTGTGGCAGCAAGTGGCCGAATCCTATTGGCCGGGGGCGTTAACTTTGGTGCTGCCGGCTTCGGCCAAAGTCCCGGCGGCCATGAATTCGATCGACCCGAGTACAATAGGGCTACGAGTGCCTAACCTTCGCCTTGCCCTAAAGATTCTAGAGCAGACAGGCCCTTTGGCTACCACCAGTGCCAATTTATCCGGCCAGCCGCCTCTGGAGTCGGTGGCAGAAATTGAGGCTCAGTTTCCGGAAGTCTTGACATTAGTTCCTTCTGAATTAGCAACAGCGACAATAGCTTCGAGTTTGCCTTCCACTGTGGCTAAATGGACTGGTAGCGATTGGGAAATATTGCGACAAGGCGCTATCGAGTTAGAATGCTAAAAGCTAAACTCCAAGGCAAAGCAATATGGCGCCGATCGGCTGGAGCGACTTTATATATTTAGGTATGGGACTGGGGCTGGGTTTGGGAAGCAGTTTGATTTGGCGCCTGCGGCAACAAAGCCCGCAACAGCCCGAACCTGCGCCCAAAGTGCCGCCACCTCCTCAAGAAATTCACTTAGAGAAGTTTGATGCCCTTTCCGAGCAACTTAAGCAAACTCAATTGGCTTATCAGATGGCATCGGAGATGAGCAAATTTAAGGCGGGTTTTTTGGCTCGAACTTCTCACGAGTTGCGATCGCCCCTGAGCACTATGATTGGTACGCTGCAATTAATTCTCTCGGATTTGTGCGACGATCCTGCTGAGGAACGAGAGTTTGTCGAGCAAGCTCACGTCGCGGCACTCAAACTGGTGAAATTGATTGATGAAATTATCTCTGTTGCTAAAACTGAACACGGCACTGACAGGATGGATATTGAGCCGATTCAGTTAGCTAAGGTTTTTGACGAGGTTGATGATTTAACTTACTTGCAAGCTGCTAATCGCGGCATTCGTTTGGAGATATTGCCACCCGATCCTGGGATTTATGTATTGGCAGATTTGCCGAGGTTTAGGCAAGTTTTAGTCAATTTGGTAGATACTGCTGTTGCTCAGATGGAGGAGGGGAGTATTTCTGTTTCTGCGCATTCTTCGCCGGAATCTGGATACGTTCACATTTGGGTGGACGATCAGCGTTCAGTTAGTGCTTGGAGCGAGTCTTGGGATTTGCTGAAGCAGGATTTGGAGTGTGATGCTACTAAGAGCAGCGATAATTCTCAGGTGTCTTCTGGAATGAGGTTATTGATGAATCAGACTCTTTTAAGTTTGATGAGCGGAAAGTTGGAGGTTCTGGCCGTGCCTTCTGAGTCCGAAGAGTGCAATTTTAACCGGACTCAGTGTTCTATTCCTTTGGCAAATTCGTGAAGAAGGAAGTTCGGCCACGCGCATCTCACTTTTGCACCCAAGCTAGAAATTGGAGGCAGGAGACAGGAGCCAGGAGCCAGGAGGAAAGAGGAAGAAGGAAGGAGCCAGAAGAAGTGTTTTTACAAATATGAGATGCTCCCGTTCGGCCACGAGCAATGTACGGGATGTAACTGAGATATTGCACCATTGTAAGCAACAGGCAAGATGCCTGTTCCACAAGAGATGAATTTTCTTGTGGAACAGGCATCTTGCCTGTTCATAAAAGGCTAATTGAGAATGGTGCAACATATGAGATGTAACGGAGGTCGGGAAGAGGGCAACAGATTTAACGGAGGTCGGGAAGAGGGAAGAGGGAAGATGAAATATGGAAATTATTGCTCGGGAGTAAGGTGCGCATTGCGCACCTTACATTTAAGAGATTTTGAGGGAATTTGGGTGCAAGTTTTGTGCTTATTTAACAATTAGCCGTTAGCAATTCGCTCTTGCTAATTTCTAATTCGACATTCTCTTCTAAAAGCTGATTTTCAAGTACCATTGTGGTGCTAGCGTTTGGCTGAAAACCGATGCGCTCGTAAAAGCTTTGTTTGTAAGTTGTCATCAGGTAAACTCGCTCTACTCGGCACATTCGAGGGTGACTCAAGACGGTTTGCACTAATTTGCGGCCGAGTCCTGCACCTTGGTAATCCGGGTGAATGGCGACATCCCAGATGGTGGCTCGATAGATGCCGTCTGAGGTGGCTCTGGCAAAGCCGATCGCCCGTGAGCCGTCCCAAACTGTAACAACTGGTTCGCTGTTGGCGATCGCAATTTCCCAATCTTCTATCTTGCGTTCCCTTGCCCAAAAGGCCGCTGCTTTAAATAGTTCTTGGATTTGTGCGATGTCTGCGCGAGCGCAACCTATACAAAATTGAATGTGACTGGAATCTTTAGTCGTTGATTTCATGCTCTATCTGCCTTCAATTTCTATCTAAAGTGTGTTACTTTTACTGTCTTAGCGGGTATAGTGATTTTGCTTGGGAACAATCAATGATTTAATTCCCGATTTACAAAACTATTTTTATTGATACATATTCTCTAACTAATTTCGGTGATTATTAATACTTTTTGGGGTAATTTTGTAAAAAAGTCTTGGAGTCAAAATTCCCAACTTACAACTCATACCATGTGAGATTTTAGATTTTATATTTTAAATAGGGAAGGACTGATTTTGTATAGGTATGGAGTTAGTCTACAGAGAAACTGAGTTTTTTGATAGCAATACTTCGTTACAGCTCACCCAAACTGTAAAAACCCGGTTTCGAGGCGTCGTCCATCGGTAAGCGAGAGCTTTTAGGGTGCGTAATGGCTGCTCAAAAATCATCTATCGAGAGAGGTATTGACTCCACAATCACATCCGAAGATTGTGCTGTGGAGTCAATTCTCTAATCTCTAATCTCTAATCTCTAATCGAGTGAATCAGTTTTTCAGCCAGCGGGCGGCGTCTTTGGCGTGATAAGTCAAAATCAAATCAGTACCAGCACGCTTGAATCCTGTCAAAGTTTCCATCACTACTCTTTCTTCGTCTATCCAACCGTTGAGGGCGGCGGCTTTCACCATCGCATATTCTCCAGAAACGTTGTAAGCAGCAACTGGCAGGTTAGTTGCTTCCTTCACGCGCCAGATGATGTCCATGTAAGCTAAAGCGGGTTTAACCATGAGCATATCTGCGCCTTCGGCAATGTCGAGAGCAATTTCTTTAAGAGCTTCGCGGCCGTTTCCTGGGTCCATTTGATACGTGCGCCGATCGCCAAATTGCGGAGCAGAATCGGCCGCATCCCGGAAGGGGCCATAATAAGCTGAGGCGTATTTTGCCGCGTAAGACATGATGGGAATATCTTCAAATCCAGCAGAGTCCAATCCTTCGCGAATTGCTCCGACAAAACCGTCCATCATTCCCGAAGGTGCGATAATATCTGCACCGGCTTTAGCTTGAGCAACGGCGGTTTTCTTGAGCAATTCTAGTGTGGGATCGTTCAATACGCGACCGCTTAAATCTCCGACTTCCAAATAGCCGCAGTGACCGTGACTGGTATATTCGCACAGACAAGTATCGACCATGACGATTAAATCTGGTACGGCTTTTTTAACTGCTTCGGTCGCTTGTTGGACGATGCCGCAGTCGTGCCAAGCACCTGTAGCGTCTGTATCTTTGTCTGCGGGAATGCCGAATAAAATAATCGCGGGAATGCCGAGGTCGTAGACTTCTTTTGCTTCTTCTACTATTTTGTCTACCGATAGCTGGTAGACTCCGGGCATCGATTTAACTTCTTTGGCAAAAGCTTCCCCCGGTACGGCAAATAGAGGGTAAATTAAATCGCTGGTTGTCAAGATATTTTCGCGTACCATCCGGCGGAGTTGGGGATGGTTGCGGAGGCGGCGGGGGCGGTGAGTTGGAAACATAATGTTTTTTTTACGGTAGATAAAGCCCTGCTTTCTAGGACTCGCGGCGTTTCTTTAAAAGTCTAGAGCTTATTGTTGGCCGATCGCCCTTTACATAAGTAAACTTCTGTAAAACCCGCGATGTCCATTGTTCGCAGTCAGGAATGCAAGTCCTTTCGAGCCTTTCCCGTTCCCAGACACAGCCTTAACGGTGCTTCTTGGATCGGTTGGTACGGATATCTCGCTGGCTTCACACCTGTAACCAGGCTGCCCAGAAGCGAGAATAAACTGTAAATTATAAATGTATCGAATAGTAACGGTCTTATGTACAAGCAACTAATTTCAAAGATGAAACCCCTTTTGAAACCACTATTCGCGATCGGTCTGGTACTGACGCTAGTCCTCAGTAACGCTGACGGAGCTCTGGCGGCCCGCAGCGGAGGACGCATCGGCGGCGGATCTTTTAGAGCTCCGGCGCGCAGTTACTCATCGCCGAGCCGCACTTACGCCCCGTCGGGAGGCGGTTACTATCCGGGCGGCGGCTTTGGCGGCGGCTTCGGTTTCCCGTTCTTGTTGCCGTTTTTTGGCTTTGGGGGCGGATTTGGCGGTCTGTTCTCGATTTTGATTTTTATCTCTATCGCTAATTTCCTCGTCCAAAGCTTCCGCCGCGCCGGGGGTTCAACTGACGAACTCGGCAACAGCGCTCCGACTACCACCGTATCTGTCGCCCGCTTGCAAGTTGGTTTGCTAGCAGAGGCTCGCGGTTTGCAAGCCGAACTCGACTCCCTAGCGCGAAAAGCGGATACCGATACAGCGGCCGGTCGCGCTCAAGTGCTGCAAGAATCTACTCTGGCGCTGTTGCGGCATCCTGAATACTGGGTTTACGCGGGCGCTGAATCTGTGCAAACTCGCTTGGAAGCAGCCGAAGCTAAGTTTAATCAACTTTCTTTGGCAGAACGCAGTAAATTTACTGAAGAAACGCTCTCGAATTATAACAATCAGCTCCGGCAAGCAGGGAGCAGCAATATTCTGCCAGGTTTGCAAGAAAATGGCGCGCTGGTTGCTTCTGATTTGAATTCAGATCCCGGGGAATTTATTGTGGTGACGCTGATTGTCGGTACTCAAGGCAAATTGCAATTGCCAGCAGTGAAAAACTCTGAAGATTTGCGCCAAGCTTTGCGCCAGATTGGGGGAGTATCAAGCGAGCAGTTGCTGGCGGTTGAGGTGCTGTGGACTCCTCAAGCCAACGGCGACACTTTGACTGCTGACGATATGTTGGCCGGCTATCCTGATTTGCGATCGATCTAGTGAGCAAGACTGGGCGCGGAGCATTGTCTGCCGCGCCCCATCCCGCCGCCAAGCTGTGCGGGCGAACCCAATTCCCTTTGAGACGCAACTTTCACGGGATATTGTTGATGCCGATCGACTTAAAAAAGATTGTTTAACAAATGCTACTATTGAGGGATCATGATTCAGTTTGATGTATCTTCTGCTATTGCCAAGGCCGACCCTCGAAAAGTTTTGCCCAGAAGTTAGGCAGGATAAAAAAAACTGATTGAGTGAAGAGTTACTGCTTCGGAAGAAGTTGCGACCGGGTGTACTCTAAATTTTATAGAAAAAAGAAGCATCGGGAGTTCAACTTATGGCCGACAGCAGCAGAAAAAAAGCACTTTTCATTTTGAGCCAGTTAAATAACGATGATATCGACTGGATCGTCCAAAAAGGCAAAAAGGAAGTTCTAGAGCCGGGCGCGGTTTTGATCCATGAAGGGAGACAGATAGATGCGCTCTACATTGTTTTGGACGGGAGTTTGAGTGTGTTGATCGAGGCTGAGGGGACTAAAGAACTAGCTAAAATAGTCAGCGGAGAACTGGTTGGAGAAGTTTCTTTTATTGATACTCGCCCTCCTTTGGCAACTGTTAAGGCCATAGAAGAAACTCACTTGCTGGCAATTCCCAGGCGGCAGTTAGTAATCAAACTTGAACAGGATATGGGCTTTGCTTCCCGGTTTTATTATGGAATTTCACTGTGTCTGGCAGATAGGATGCGCGGTACGATCAGGCATATAGAATACGGCCGCAATATAGAATTAGATAAACCCGAATTTGAACGGGAGGATGTTAATCCTAACGTCATGGAAAATTTGGCGCTAGCTCAGGCTAAGTTTAATTGGCTGAGGGAAAATGTTAGGGCTTGAGTAATTTTAAGGCGTTTTTGAGTTGGTTGTGAAAACTGGCCAATTAATACGGTAATTTATCGATGTAAAATCTCCAGTCTAAAAACAGAAGTCGAAAGCAAAATAGGGGCTGGTTTTACCGGAAATATCGATCAATAACTGCCGGAACTATAAAAACCCGCCCCTTTGCTTTACAGTTGCAACCTCGCGCGCTGAAATGCAACTACCAACCACACAATCTAGATAATTCCCGGCCCTTTGCCGCGGGTGTCTGCATCCATTGTCAGTTTTCCTTCCTCGCCTTTTTTATCTTTGACTTCTGCGAGAATTCGAGCGCGTTCTGCGGCTTCAGCTTCTTCTTTTGCTCTCAAATCGCCCGGTTCGTTGATGTACATTTCGGGCTCGATCGCGTAATTGTTAACCAGACCTTCTTTGTCTACTGTATAACCATCTGTAGTGTGAATGCTTTCGTCATCAGTTTGGTCATCAGTCTTTGCAGCTTTCTGCTTTCCTTCGGTGGTTGTGTGCATGAAGTTAGCGCCTTCGCGATCTTGCCGCGCTGCTGTCTCCGCAGGAGTAATGCCCCTATCGTAGTGGGGGGCTTCCATATTAGCTTCGATTTCTTCGTCGGCGGGTGTGGATTTGCTAATTTCTCTCTCGGGCGGTATTGGTTGGCGATTAGTCATGATTTTTTTCCTGAGTTATCTTTTCAAAAAGATCTTTGGCTTATGTTTACATATTAAGCCCAAGCTAGCTCATTCACAAACTATCTTTGGTTATAGCTTTCGAGAACTTGCTGTTATAGCAGATGTTGAAGGAAAAAGGAAGAAGGAATAAGGTTTTAGTTATATAGGACAGAAGGAAGAAGCAATCTTCCGCAAGGGTTTCAGCAATTAAGAACCTCCTCACCGTCAGGGCGGTTGCTATATGAAAAATACATTTATTGAGTCTTCCTCAAGACTGATAAAATTATCTCTTCATGGAAGCTTTCACAGTCGGTAAGTATTTGGCATCTATCTAAAGGTATATAAGTGGGAAGGGGAAATTGAGGATTGGTAATTGGGAGAATGACTAATGACTAATCATTAATGACTAAGGGCTAATCACTAATGACTAATCACTAATGACTTCTTTTATGCTTCTTTATAGAAGCGGATGATTTCGCGGACGTGGTTGAGAAATTGTCCGTCATCGGTAAGTTGGGCGATCGCACTTTCTGCATCTCTTCTGAGTTTAGTGTGTTCTGCCTGATTTGTCGCTTGCAAAGATTGTAGAGATGCAGATAAATTAGTTAATTCTATTTTGGTAGCCTGTTGCTTCCGATTTTGGACAGCCACCCACGAATTCGGATTGTCTGAACTTAATTGATTGGCCAAATCTGTAACTGTAGATTCTAACTTTGCAAAGCGGCTGCGGAGTTCGACAATATCTTCGCGGGGGTGCAAAAATTGGCGGCGGATAGTTGTCAGCCGTTGGGCTAAATACTGATAACCTCGGATAGCTGGACGCAGTACAGTTAACAGCAGTGCAGCAGCGGAACTGAGATAGCCAACAGCACTAATTCCGGCGGCGGCTAGGGCGTAAAGTGCGATCGCGCTAAACAGGTGAAGTGCGATCGCCGCAAATAGCGATCGGCTAACTAATACAGTAACGTATTTGACTTGTTCCTGATCGACAGCAATGTTTTTTTTAGTAGATTCTGCCGCTTGCGCTAAAACTTCTTTAGCTTCAAAATGGATATTCCAGGGAACTGTAACTATCAGCAACAGCCATTCAAAAATAGCAATGGCAATTACCCAATCAATAAAACTGCCTGCGGAGATGTGCAGCCATTGCAGAATGGCAAAAACTAGCAGCAAAAATATGCCTGTGGCGGCACCGAAACCTGCGAAAGTGTAATACATAGCGATCGCCTTGGTGAAATGTTGTTTTGATTGTGGGTAGCTTGTTTAGGTATGGAGGAATAAGCTGTGACAGTTAAGTAATCGTCCTATTAAACCAGTTTATTAGTTATGAGTAATAGTGCCGATCAAGGGTAGATATAAACCTGTTTTTTTTCCACAAATACTTGCTATACCTGAATCGTGGAATGTTGTTTTGATTGTGGGTAGGTTGTTTAGGGGTTGAGAACTAAGCTGTGACAGTTAAGTAATTGTCCTATTAAACCCAGTTTATTAGTGATTAGTAATACTCCCGGACACTAGGGTTTCCATTTCCAGACCCCTGGTTTGTTTCAGGAAAATACACCTGCTTTAACCCATCAATAAGTTTTAAATGAAACCGTTTGTTCTTTGGGAGGGCGTAAGTCCTCAATAATTACTCATTGGGGATTAAGTAAAACGACACGAAAAAACTTTACAATGTAACAAAATGTAAACGAAGCACACCCTCTGCGATTGCTTCATTTCACTCGCTTTTGACTACTTATGTTTTTCGCAGTTCATCTAGTTTTGGAGTTTAGACTAAGCAGGTCAAAAAATACGCTCGCTGTGAGACTAGCGAACAGTTCTCAAGAACGGCAATGGTCGCTGGCGATCAGCTATCAGACTCAACCATAAGATAA
>JACJNY010000037.1 GCA_014695295.1 Microcoleus sp. FACHB-61
TTCTGGGGTCATATCTACTCGGTTTATCGTATTGTCTCTGATTTCTATTCTCTCATCAATTTGCTGGTAATTTTCCTCAGCATTTATACTTACTGCAAAACTGGGATGCTCCCTTGTGAAAGTTCCACCGGGAATAGCAATCATTTCCAAATTTACGCGATTACCCAAGTCTTCAGTAAAGGATTGCAACTGAGAGAATTTTGGTTGAGATTTAGCTGATATTTGAGTAGATGCTACTGGTGAAGGCTGAAAGGGTTTTGCTTGTGGTGGTGCTGATATTTGAGTAGGTGCTAATGAGACAGGATTAAGAGCTTGAAATACTTCTGCTGCTGATTGATAACGCGCACCCACTGGAAACTGGAGCATTTTATCTAATACTTGCCCCAAATCATTGCTGATAGAAAGTGCCTTATTTTTCCATACCCATTGCATTTGCATCGGGTCAAAAAGTTCGTCAATTAAAGTTCCCTTTTTTTCTTCCAGCAAACACCCAGTTAATAACCGAATGCAAGTTACACCAAGACTGTACAAGTCACTCGCTGGAAAAACATGACCTTGCATTTGTTCGGGTGCTGCATAACCAGGAGTACCAGTCACAGTTCCCACTCTAGTCAAAACACTACCGCTCAATTCCTTGGCAACTCCAAAGTCAATCAACACTAGAGAACCGTGAGAATTTCTAATGATGTTTTCCGGCTTAATATCTCGGTGAATTACCTTTTGCTTGTGCACAAAATCTAATATCGGTAGCAATTCAGTCAGTAATTGCTTAATCTGTTTTTCGCTAAAATTTCCCTGTTTCTGTAATTCTTTTAATAAATCCTCGCCGTCTATAAATTCTTGTACTAGATAGAAGCGTTTATCTAGTTCAAAAAATGCCAATAAATCAGGGATTTGAGGGTGTTTCCCTAAGTCTCGCAGTCTCACTGCTTCTTGTTTGAATAACTCTGTCGCTTTCTGGATGGCGGCACTCCCTTGTAGTTGCGGGAGAAATTGTTTGATCACACAGATTGTATCGAGTCGGTGTTCGTCTACGGCTTTGAATGTACGACCGAAACCTCCTTCGGAAATGTATTTGACTGCTCGGTATCTGTCTCCGAGGAGCAGTTTGTTGCTGCAGCGTTGGCAGAATTTGGTGATGGGTGGGTTTGGATGCTGGCAGTCGGGATTAAGGCATTGACTCATAATTTTTTTTGGTTTAATATTTTTAGATTAACATAATTTACTTATTTTAATACCAGTTGCCAACAAGCTACTGTTTGACGATTAGACCCTCGATCCCCCCTAGCCCCCCTTAATAAGGGGGGGACAAGAGTGAGCGTCAAAGTCCCCCTTATTAAGGGGGATTTAGGGGGATCGAGACTCTCGTAAAAGCGAGATTTATCATGTTCTCTTTAACTTACCGTTTTAAATTCATCCAATTTGGCTTTTATTGCCTGCATATCTTGCCACATAAACCATTTCGGAGTTTCCGGTTCGCGGGAGGGGTTTCGCAGCAGGTACGACGGGTGAAAAATAGGCATACACAAACGATTTTCCCATTCAATCCACTGACCTCTAATTTTACTAATGGGTCGCTTGTCGCTTAGCAAACCTTTGAGGGCTGTTGCACCAGTTAATAAAATAATTTTGGGGTCTAAGATCCGAATTTGTTCGAGCAAGTAAGGTTTACAAGCTTCGATTTCTTTTGCTGTCGGAGGGCGATTGTTGGGAGGGCGACATTTGATGACGTTGGCAATGAATACGTCGGTTTCTGCACTCAATCCCACGGATTCTAAAATCTTATCTAACAGTTTGCCCGATCGCCCGACGAAGGGCAATCCGGTTTCGTCTTCGTTTTGTCCGGGCGCTTCTCCCACAATCAAAATTGAGGCTTGAGGATTGCCGCGCCCGATGACGGCGTGAGTGCGGCTGTTGCCCAATTCGCAGCGGTAGCAGCGGTTGCAGTGCTCGCCGATTTGTTCCATATTTTGATATGTGCCGGGAGGAATAGGAATTTTGGCATTTGCTGGTATTGAGTCTGTTTGGAAAGTGGCACTTTGATTGTTGTCAAAAAGGCTGAGTTGCAAGTCGCTGGACATACTTTTTACAATTAGGGAGTTTTTTTTGAGTCTAGAGTTTATAGTTTAGATCGGGTTGCGTGATTTGAGATTGGCTAGAATTGTATGCGATGCTGTCGATTCCCTACGGGATAGCTACGCTTCACGCACAATCTCCAATTAACATTCGCAGAATCTCCAATTTTTTGGTTGAGCTCGTACAGGCAAAAATATGTTCTCTAACCCGTTTTTTGACGATCGCGCCGATGCAGGCGAAAAACTGGCCGAGGCAGTTGTGGGCGAGCTCGGCAACTTGAATTTAACGGCACAGGAGGCTGTTAAACCGATTGTTTACGCCTTGCCGCGCGGGGGTTTGCCCGTTGCTGTGCCGATTGCGCGGCGCTTGGGCTGTCCTTTGGATGTGGTTGTCGCCAAGAAAATTACTCGCCCAGATAATTTAGAATTGGCGATCGGGGCTGCAACTGCTGACGGTCACGTTCTCTGGGAAAAGCAAAAGCTGCAGAATTGGCGCTTGCAAAAATCAGCCCTGCCCGTGGCTCAAAATAATGCTCAATCTCTGCTGGCAGATTTGTCTCCGGGACGCCCAAATGTCAGCGCGGCGGGCGCTTTGGCGATTTTGGTAGATGACGGCATTGCTACGGGGATGACGATGGCTGTGGCGGCTAAGGCTTTGCAGTCGCAGCAACCGGCAGCTTTGTGGATTTGCGCGCCTGTCGCCCCGGCAGAGTTGATAGGATTTTTGGCCAAAATGGGCGATAAGGCGATCGTCCTGAAGACTCCTCACCCTTTTTACAGTGTCAGTCGCTTTTACGGGCAATTTCCGCAGGTTGAGACTGCGGAGGCTTTAAGGTGTTTGCAGCAACAAACTGAATGGCGATCGTAGGTTAAGCTAGAAACCTAAATCCAAAAGCTCGATCGCTAAAACATGAGACCTTGGCAATATTGGTTGGACACTTTGATTCTGTCTACTCAGCACAATCCGCCTCGCTTTGTTGAGTTGGTGATGTTGACTTTGGCGATGATTTTGCTCGGGCTGTGGAGTGTAACATTGCAGTGGCAGTATTTAACGCTGTCTTTGAGTTATATAATTGGTTCGTCTTTTTCAATTTTGGTGCGGGAATCCCTCGGCCCGCAGCCTCAATTTCAGCTAACTCACCTGACAGCTTTGTTGTTATTAATTATCAGTTTTTATAGTTTTGCTGAACTGATTAGATAGTTAAGGCAGTTGGGATTTGTAGAGGCTGGTTTTACAAGGTCATTGCCAAGGTGGTGAAGCAATTGCAGAACTTATGTAGCAATCCTCAGCGGGTTGTCAACTAGATGTTTTTTTGAACGAACCGCGAAGACGCGAAGGACGCGAAGGAAGAGAAGAGAAGATCGAGAGTTCACAAATCATTAGCCATCATCCTATATTCTAATGGGATTGATGTAAAATTATGCGGTTGCCTGCAGGATCGAAGGCATAGATTTCTAGACCGTGAGAAGCTTTTATAATTTCTCCGCTGGGCGGATAACCTAAAGCCCAAATTCGGGCGATCGCAGTTTCGATATCGCTGACTTCCAAACACAAACTGATCCCTGTTTTTGCTCGATTTGCAAATTCCGATTTGTGGGAATCTTTGGGTTTGAATATGCCGAGTCTTAAGCCGGGTAGTTGAAATTCAGCATAAGTATTGGGAATGTAAGGGTTTGGTTCTATATCGAGAAATTTTGTGTAAAATTTAACGAGAACTTCTTTATCAAGGTCTGCTAAAGTCACTAGGGCGGCGCTGTATTGGAAACTCATATAAATTGGTAATGGGGAATTGATAATATTATAACTTTCTATGTATTTAAAATCCTCGTATTCGTCCAACTATTTGAGTTTTACCTTGTCGAGATCCTTTGAGAATAACAGCTTCGCCGCTTTGCGGTACAATATCAGTAATCGCGGTAATATTTACTTGATGCGTTACCATAATAATCGCGCCTTTAGTGTTGCGGCTGTCAACAATTAATTTGCGAATGGTCGCTGTTTGTTGGGCTTCTTTGCTGCTGTCGCTAAAGAACGAGTTCAACGCTGGGAACGGTTCGACTTTGCCTAAATTTATCAGTTTTGCTGTTTCCAAACACCTACACCACTGACTCGATAAAACTCTGGCAACTTTGATGTTGCGGTTGCGAAATTCGGCTCCAATTTGCTTGGCTTGGGTTCTTCCCTGTGCAGATAAATTGCGCTGGGTGGAACAGTCGCCCAACTTAAAGTTAGCAGGATCTCCGGTGCCTGGGGCGATCGCGTGTCGCATTGCTACGACCAACCCCGTCTCACCCCGCTGCAACAATTGCCACCCTGCTGGAGTTTGCGCGTTGGTTGCTGCGTCAGAACTTGCAGTTGCAATCATTAAGCCGATCGACAATACTAAAGCTAGCGACCGGAAAAACCATTTCCAGTTAAGGTAAATCCGCGCAGCCATTGGTGCAGAGGTTAGAAATTAACTTATCATATTATAATACAACAAATATTGCTCTATGGAACTCACCAATTTTATTGCTCTGTCTGTCATTGTTACCCTCGTGCTGGGGATTGGGTTGGGAACAATGACTTGGGCTTACTTCGGCAAGGGCAGCATTTCTGTACTCTTTAAAGAACCAATTTTAACTTACCCAGAATTTCCAGATACCGACAGCGGCAGTAAAGCTTCCGTTTATTTCCAACAAGGAATTGAGGCTTATCAGTCGGGAAAGTACCGCCAAGCCAAAGATAAATTTACCAGCGCTATAGAACAAGTTTCAACTTTGGCAGAAGCTTACCACAATCGCGCCTTGGCTTTTGCAAATTTGCGATCGGATGACGAGGCTGTTGCAGATTTGATCCGTGCCAGCGAATTATACCAACAGCAGGGGGCTGGATTTGCGATCGACACGATCAAACAAAATCTTGCAGCCTTGAAGCAGCGCAAGTTAGAACGAGAAAAACAAAAAGCAGTAGCGACATAAATTATTAGGTTTTGCCCGTGGAACTAAACCCAAACCTAGAGCTTTGGTCTTAAAAACCCGGTTTCTTTAATGCCTTTCGGCAAAGAAACCGGGTTGGTTTACAGAATTTTTATTAAAGTTGAACATCAAGATTTAACCTTGTCCCGAACAGCTAAACTTTTCTGGCACCTTCTATTTGGTCAATTTTAGAAATCAGCATTTCTCGGCTAGATGCCACAACTCGATAATTAGTAATTGGATCGTAAGCTTCCCACTCTTGAGTCACTTCGCTGTCTTGCCAAAAAAACCATTCCCGGTAAATTTCGCCGTCATCAATGTCGCCGCACAAGGGAAGCCAATCATCTCCTCCCAAGCTCTCAAAGTCTCCTCCTACTAAGTCAATCCAAGCTGCAAGGATACAAGATTCAATAGGATTATTGTTAACAGTAACTGTGTTAGATTGAACAGAAGTTTCGGGAAAACAAACTGTGGATTTCATAAGCTGTACCTGAATGTTATGTTATTAATTTATAAAAAAATCCTCTACCGCAGTGACAGCAGAATGCCACTATCCCAACCTCCACAGTTCCCACCTCGAAAAACCTGGACACTCAAAGCGCTCAAATGCAGCTTCTGTATGACTTGAGAGCGTTCTGAGTCAATTCGCGGCAGAGGCTAAATTGAGCCAATTTGCCAACTGGCACTGCAGAAAGCCCGATCGGTCAAATATAGCTGGCGAAGGATCTCGCGCATTAAGGAGCGAAGACAGCCCGACTGCCAATTGTATACTTGGTAAATTGGCGAGTTTCAGTACAGTTTTTGTGGTAAAATTAGCAGTAACCAGACTTTCGTACCGACAGCCTGGTCTTGTCAAAAGCTTTCCAACGAGCTTTCCAACCGTGGTGCGATCGCCAGTTTTGATTTATTGTTAATTTTGCCAAGTCCCGATCGACTATTAGGGGAAAAAAATTATGCAAGCAACCAACCAAGAAGGAATTATCAATCTGACAATCCACTATACCAACGGCAAACAGCAACACTTCCAGTTCATTGCGCCAGAGGGAACAGTAGGAGAGCAAGCAACTTTAGGCACTCGCCTGCACAAAATGTTGACAGCAGACCCGGTAATTCTCGAATTGGCAGATAAACTGGTAGTTATCCCAGTTCACAACATACAAAGTATTGAAATATCGCCGGTTCCTCCCAAATTGCCAGAGGGTGTCCTTTACCCAATGCGAGAAATCAAAAAATAGCAAAGGTGTTCTGCATCTAAATTCAACGGGAAAGGCGGGGTAAACACCTATGCCATATAGAGTTTGAAGAAACATAAGTGTACCAATAAAAGGAGAAAGAGGTTATTACAAATAAGGAGGAAAATTTAAAAAGATGTTGCTGGTCGTGCAACCAGTTCTGAAAAAAAATGCAACAGTAGACCAACTCCGAACCCTTATATCATCACTCATTCCCAATCTAAAATCTAAAATCTAAAATCTAAAATAGTATGACGATATATGTCGCGTGAGTGAGGGGAATAATTGCAGATTTCGCAGACTTTGACTTACCCAAAAAAATGCTAGAACTCCACTGTCACACTACTTATTCCGACGGCACTCTCACCCCTGCCGAACTCGTAGCCGCCGCCGCGTCCTCGGGGGTTCGCGCCTTGGCCGTCACGGATCACGATACGATGTCGGGTTGGGATGAAGCCTTTGCCGCCGCTGCTTTGCACGGTATCGAAATAGTCCCCGGACTAGAACTCAGCACCGTTCACAACGGCCGATCGCTGCACATTTTAGGTTTTTATCCCGATGCAAATAAGTTGCGCGTTCCTTTGAACGATCGCCTGGAAGGAAGGTTTCGCCGATCGCAGGAAATGGTCGAAAAATTAGCAGCAATGGGATACGCGATCGAACTGCCAAAAACATCCCCAGGAATGGCACCGGGACGGCCTCACATTGCGTCTGCGCTGGTAAAAGCCGGTCACGCCAAATCATCGCGGGAAGCATTCGATCGCTGGCTGGGAGATGATGGCCCGGCTTATGTTCATTACGAGAAATTCTCGATCGTCGAAGGCATTGATTTACTGAAGAGTTGTGGCGCAGTACCAGTTTGGGCTCACCCTTATTTATTTCGCGGCGGCGCTGTTGAGGAAGTCTTAAAAGAATTAGTAGATGCGGGTTTAATGGGAGTTGAAGTATACCATCCCAGCCACAGTTCCAGCCAAATCCAAAAGTTGAAAGATTTGTGTCTTCATTACGGTTTGCTGGCAACTGGTGGCAGCGATTATCACGGCCCAGATCCGGAAAGGAAAGCAGCAGATAGCACCCAATTAAATATGCTGCATTTGCCGTTAGAATTGCTCGAACCGATTAAAGTTGCTGCGGCGAGTTTGAAATAGTTTTTTAGGACGAATTTTGGCGAGGTATTCAGTGGTCAAAAAAAGGAATTCTTCGCTTTTTGAGTGAGTAATTTGCACTAAGTAAGTCATCAGAAGAAGACCGAGGTCAAGCAGAATATAAATTAATATGAAGTTAAAGGCAATTGCAGGCGAGTTGATTTTACAATGTTACTAAAGCAACTTGCCAAACGGAGCTTATTATGAGTACAGAAGACAGAGCTAGGGCGATCGGCAAAAATTTAGAAGGCAAAGCTCAGGAAATTTTCGGTAATATCACGGGCAACAGAAAAGACCAGGTTGAAGGCAAAGCGAAACAAGCGGAAGCCTCCGCCCGCCACGCAGCAGAAGATGCTAAAGATGCTGTAAAAAATCTGACAAATAAAGCCAAAAGGTCGATCGACAAATTGTAGAAACCGCGCTATACCAAATCCTGGCTAATAGAATTCGCTTCATATCAAATCCTTTGCTATCAATAGGGTTTGATATGATTTATTTTTTGAATGTGCATAAACTGGGTGACTCCTGCGACATCTCTTCAAAAGCGCAATGGAGAAGTCCCTATTGTAAACCCGCCCCCACCCAACTCAACCCTAAAATTCCTTACAATGAATCAATGGAAAATATCTAATTGAAAAGACATGACTCAAAATAATTTACTGTCTCGCATCTCAATCGACTCGAATATCTGCTTTGGCAAACCCTGTATTCGCGGCCATCGCATCTGGGTTTCTCTGATTCTTGACTTTCTCGCTAGTGGAATGACTTTTGAAGAATTGCTTGAGGAATATCCGGGAATTGAACGAGAAGACGTTTTGGCTTGTATTGCTTATGGGGCTGAGTTGGCAAGAGATTGTTACTCTATTTCTGCTTCATCACCACCAAAGTAATATCATCAAACACCCTCTGAACACCAATATACTGTCGCAGATCAGCAATAACAGCTTCCTGAATTTCTGCGGCACAACGGTGACGATTTTCAACCACCACTTGCCACAACCTTTTTAATCCGTACTGCGCATTATTAATATTTTTAGCTTCAGGAATTCCATCAGTATAAAGCACCACCACATCTCCAGGATTCAACTGCACTTCTGTTTGAGAAATAAAGTCGCCAATCTCTTCTACTAAGCCAATGGGAAAGCCTAAATCCATCGTGTCTACGCACTCCAATGTTCCATCAGCGCGAACCACGATCATTTCCTCATGTTGTCCGCTTAATTTCAGGACACCTCCGGCATAATCTAAGATGGCTAAAGTCATGTTTTTATCCGAGTTAATGCGCTGAAGATTGTCATAAAGTGTCTGGTTTATGATATCCAAAAACTTCACTGGATCTGTTTCGTTCATTTTCTGAAGCGTCCTGACCACAGTTTGTGCCATAATCATCAACACGCCACTTTCTAAACCATGTCCGGTGACATCACCAATGCTAATCTTGACTTGACCATCCTGTGGCAGTACATCATAGTAATCGCCGCCAACTTCATCTGCTGGTTCCATAAATCCAGCTATTTCTAAGCCTTCAATTGCTGCGAGTTCTGACTGTTTGGGCAATACCATTTGTTGCAGTTGTTTGACTATATCGAGTTCTGCACTCATTCGGACATTTTCGGCTTTGAGTTTTCGATTCAGGGTACTAATTTCTCCGTTAGCTTGAGCTAGTTGAGCGGTTCTTTCATTAACTTTATCTTCTAAGTTTTGATAGAGTCTGGCATTTTCAATCGAAATAGCTGTTTGTGAGCATAAGATTTTTAAAACTTTTAATCTATCTGGGGTAAATGCCCCGGCAGTCCGATTATTTTCTAGATAGATAATACCGAACAGTTTGCCTTGATTAATAATAGGAATACATAAGAGGGACTTGGGCTGATTTTTAACAATATAGGGTTCACGAGTAAAAACTCCTTCGTTAGTAGCATCAGATAAAACGACCTCCTCTTGAGTTCTTGCAACATATTGGATGACACCTAGTGGCAGTTGTTCGCTATTTTCAATGTTGATTGACTGTAAGACAGTAACTTGTTCTGAATCCACAGATACTTCTGCTTCAATCAGCAATTTTTCCTGAGATTCTAAAATTAGAGAACCAACTTGCGCCCCGGCATTCTCAATGAGAATTATCATCAATTTTGCCAGTAATTTCTCTAGCAGAATTTCTTCAGATAGAGTTTGCGAAGCTTTCACGATTGCGATCAAATCCAGTTCAGAAGAAGTGCTACTTCCTGTTGTGGTAGGCGGCGTAGATAGCTTTTTGCTAAGTGTTCCCCTGTTCGAGGGCGTTCTTTGTAATAACTGAGGATAGCGCCTATCTAAATCGTTAACTTTAGCTGTTGCGCCCCAGCGTAGATAGCAATAATGGGCATCTTGCATATAGACTTGCGCGATTTTATCTTGATCTAAAGCGAGATAAAACTTAGCGGCGAGTTCGTGTGCCAATGCTTCTTCATTGATGTATTCATGTTCTTTAGCAAGAGCAATAGCTTTTTTGTAATAGTCCATTGCCACAACCTCTGAGCCTTGAACTCGGTGTCGTTCGGCTTCTACAAGGTAAAATTTATGTAAATGATTCATTGGGGCATAATGCGCCCATTTTTTAAACTTTTTCTGGTTAGATTGCACTTTTTGAGATAGGCGTTTTTGCTGGTTTTTCGAGAAAGAAGAATACACAGCAACTCTTGCCAGCGAATCATAAAAGTAAAATAACGTAGTAGTCAACATCCCTGCTGCACTATCTATATATTTTTCCGCAAGTGCCGCATTGTCTAGGGCTTCCTCGTACTCTCCAAATAGGTAACAAAGTGTCAGTTTTTCAAGATATGTATGAAAAAGTAGGGTTTGATCATTCGCCTCAATATCAAGGGGCAGTCTTTTCGACTCGTCATAAAAATCACCAATTAAACGGCAGGGATTTTTCGATTGCCCCATCAAATTCAAAACCCTCTGCCGATTTATATTAATGTAATGAAAGTTTCGCTTTTGCTTTAATTTTTGGATAGTATCACTGTATTTGGCTGCCTCCCGCTCAACAACAGCTAACTCCAGCCCCATGCAATAGGAATTGTAGGAGTTCCACAATATGGAATATGTCCCATATTCTAAATCTCCTGTTTCTAGTCCACTCGAATAGGCAAGCAGTAAAGGCTGTAATGTCTGCCTTCCATGCTCCTTCCAATGCCTGATAAAGTGATTAACAATAGCGACTGTTTTCGCTTTTACTTTCCGAGCATTGAGCCGCTCCAATAGACTTAAGGCTAGGTTGCCAAATTTATAGCCTGTTTCAATGTCTCCTAATACTCCGCAAAGAATCAACCCATAAGCTGCATACATCACTGCTGAGAAGGAAGCATTACCGTATTTGACCGATATATTGATACCTTTAAAAATAACCAGCGGTAATAGGTTAGGAGCAGCTATATAGGAAGCGGAACTTACAATCGCTAGAATACGAATTGCTGCCAACTTATCAGGAGCAGTCATTTCGGGTAAGTTGATTAAATCCTCAATTCGTTTCCCCAGCAAGGCAAACTTTGTCCCCATCAAACCGAGTAAGATATCTAAGTTACTGGGCTGTTTAGGCAAACTTACTCCCAACAGCTTCAGAACTGTTAGTCCAGTATCGACTGCTTCTAATGGCTTGTTCTGCGTTAGATAAGCAGAGATTTTAACTTCATAAACTTTCACCTTATCCAGTAGTGCTTTGCCCTGTTGCAGCACGACTGGAACTAATCTCTCCATTTCCTCGAATTGACCGCACAAATAGGCAGCTTCTGCGGCTTCTACATACAGAGCAAGTGTAGTATCGTACTGAGTCTGCCAACTTGACTCCTTTTCATTTCCCCCCTTGTTAAGAGAGGACTGAGAGGAGTTCAACAATTCTAAGCCGCTGGTTAGGTAGGTAAGGGCGGGTTGATAAGCGGCTGAGGCTTTTGCTTTCTTGCCAGCTATGAGGTTTAACTTTGCCAATTCATCTCGTTTCTGCTGGTTTTCGAGCAGATTGCTGCCGAAATTCAAGTGATTAACAATGTCAAAGATTTTTTCCTCTTGCTGCTGGAGTGGGGTATTATTCAGGAGTAGCTGACCGATTTGCAGATGGCTTGCTTGCTTGCGGTGTGAGGGAATGAGAGAGTAGGCGGCTTGTTGGATGCGATCGTGGACAAACCTGTAAGCTACCTTGAATTCATCCGGCTTTCGGTGTGTTTGCAGAAATTTGTAATCATCTCCCACTGGAACAATTAGGCCTTCTCGCACGGCTGACCAGAGATCGTTTGCCGTTTCTTTTTGCAGCTTTTCACCTACATTTGAGAGAGTTTTTAAATCAAACTGGTTACCGATACACGCAGCCGTTTTTAATACTTCTTGCGTCAGCTCTGGTAGTTTTTGAATTTTTTGAGTCATCAACTCAACGACATTATTAGTAATACCTCGTGCTTGAATTTGATCTAAATTCCACTGCCAACTGCTACTGAGAAAATCGAAATCTAATAAGTTTTCTGTATAAAGCGACTGGAGAAACTCTTTCATGAAGAAAGGATTACCCTGAGTTTTGGCAAGCACTAATTCGGCTAATGGCTTTGACCTTTTTGCGTCGCACTTAAGCGTATCGGCAATTAACTGATTTACACAAGTTAAATCTAACGGCGAGAGCAAGATAGAATTTACAGTTGCTCCAGATTTTTGAATTTCTGATAAGGTAATTTTTAAGGGATGGGCTGCACTGACTTCATTATCCCGATATGCTCCAATTACCAGTAGATACGAAGTATCTACATCGGTCATCATTAACTGCATTAATTTCAGAGTAGCGGAGTCTGCCCATTGTAAGTCATCTAGAAAGATAACTAAGGGATGCTCTTGTTGACAAAAGACGTGAATGAAGTTTTGAAAGACTAAGTTAAATCGATTTTGGGACTCAGTTGCTGCTAGCTCTAGAACGGCTGGTTGCTTGCCAAGAATCAGTTCGATTTCGGGGATGACATCAATAATAATTTGTCCGTTTGCTCCTAATGCTGATACGAGTTTGTCACGCCATAGGTGCAGTTGTTCGGAGGTTTCAGTTAGCAGTTGTCGAACTAATTCTCGAAATGCACTGACGATAGCACTGTAAGGAATATTTCGCTGGAACTGGTCAAATTTACCAGAGATGTAATAACCGCGTCGTTCAGTAATTGGTTTATAGATTTCTTGAACTAATACTGATTTACCAATCCCGGAATACCCAGCAACAAGCATGAGTTGGCTGGTGCCCTGAGTTATCCGCTCAAAAGCTGCGAGTAACGTTTCAATTTGGGTTGACCTACCATAGAGCTTTTGCGGGATTTGAAATTTATCAGAAATATCTTGTTCCCCTAAAACAAAATTTTCAATTTCCTCACCACTTTTTAGTTGCATTAGACAGAGCGCCAAATCGTCTCTAATGCCTAAAGCACTTTGGTATCGTTCCTCTGCTGTTTTCGCCATGAGTTTCATCATGATTTCTGAAACGACTAGAGGAATTTCGGGATTAATTCTATGGGGTGGGACGGGTTGTTTAGCAATATGACAATGAACCAACTCCATTGCATCGGTAGCATCAAAAGGCAATTGGTTTGCCAATATTTTATAAAAGGTAACTCCGAGCGAGTAAAAGTCAGTGCGGTAATCGATCGCTCGATTCATCCTGCCTGTTTGTTCGGGAGAAATATAAGCTAACGTTCCTTCTAAAACATTAGGGCTTTTTAAGGCAGTGTTTTCTCTGGACAAGACTGTGGACAAGCCAAAGTCAATAATTTTTAATTCTCCGGTTTGAGAGTTAAAAACAATATTGGACGGGTTAATATCTTTATGTATAATGTTTGACTGATGAATTTTCCCCAGGGTTTCAGCGATCTGAATGGCGATTTGGAGAAATTCTAATAAGGTAAACTGTCTTTTTTCGAGTAATCTCTCTAAGGATTCTCCACCGAAATCCTCTAATAGCATTACCAACGTGTTGTTATGTTTTCGTAGCTCGTGAGCCTTAACAACTCCCCCTAGTTGAAAGCTACGGGTGATTTCATATTCCTGCTGGTAACGGACAAGTTCGGCAGGGGTAGGATAGTCTTCTTTGAGGACTTTCAGAATCAGCGGTTGGTTATCTTGTTCTCTAATTCCCCGATAGACCAGGGAATTGGCACTTTCGTAAATTTGGGCTAAAACTTTAATTCCAGGAAGTTTAATCATGTTCGGCTATCCATCTTTGACAGTTATGAACCTTACGGGCGATGGTCAACGACTGCTGATGGTACTCAATCGCCTTGGCATAGGTGCCCAGGGAAGTGTAAACATTTCGCAGATTACCCAATGCTGCCCCCTCACCTTAGCGAGCTTTAATCTCTCGGTAGATAATCAAGGTCTGTTGACAAGACTCAAGGCTTCTTGAAATAGACTTGTCTGACCCTACTGAAGTCCTCGCTCGAACAACTTACTATAGCAGCCAACAGGCTAGTATTTTTTCTAATATTCGTCTAAGGATAGCCGAGACGCTTGCCGATAGTATTGAGACTGACTCCTTCATTAACCAGTTCGGTCGCGTGTGCGTGTCTGTGTTCATGGATGGTACAGCTTAAGTAGGTAGGCGGTGTAAAACCCCACTATGTAAACGATGGTAAAGTATCCTTAGCCTTAAGCGTGGCTGACTGAGCAATGTTTACATACAGTTACATTGTTCAGTTTAATCCCGCCTACTTACTTAGTATCATGAACTTAACACTCCTAATAGCGAGGACTTTCGCTATGAAACAGCGAATTAATTCCCTGTCGGACTTTCGGCAAAACGCGCTATTTCATCCACATTAATCCGAGTTTATCTCCGGTTAAAAATCGGGTTCCGCAGCCAAAAGCTCGATCGACAAATCCATCTGTTCCTTCCCCCGCGCCAAAAAGCTTTCGCACTGTTGCCAACACTCCACAGCCACCCCAAACTGCTCGAAAACCTCCTCTAGAGGCAACTCTCCCGATTCCACCCGATCGATAATTGCTTCAATTCGATCGACCGTTTCCTCATAATTCCAGTCAGACTGGCGCAACTGCGAATCAATCATAACTTTTCTTCCGCATCCAATACTTCTACAATCTTAACTTTCAGCACGCCCCGACTCAACCTCACAGTCAATTCCTCTCCCAATTCCAAACCGTCAGTTGTGCGGACTATCGTACCGTCACTTTGAATTACCGCCGCATAACCCCTTTGCAATACCGCCGCCGGATTCAGGGCGGATAACTTTTCTTGCAATACCTCCAGTTTACCAGTTGCTTGCCGCAAAGTTCGGGATGTCGCAGGCAAGCGTTTTAATCGATTTTGTAACAGTTGTAAATGCTCTTCTTCTGTCTGAAATCTTGCCCGCACAGCACTTGCTAAATTGACCATTCGCTGCTTGTGTTCAAAGTAAATATCTGCCAAAATTGGTACAGCTTGAGCGGCCGCCGCAGTGGGAGTGTGGGCTCGTTTATCTGCTACTAAATCGGCGAGAGATTCGTCTCTTTCGTGCCCGATGCCTGTAATAATTGGAATCGCACAATTCGCGATCGCCCTGACAACTCTCTCATCATTAAAACAAGCCAAATCTTCCGCAGAACCGCCGCCGCGCCCTAAAATGATCACATCCGCCCTACCGTCCAATTCTACCCGGGCGATCGCGCGGGCGATCGCAGCAGCAGCCAATTCTCCCTGCACTCCTGTCGGCGACAGCAACACCCGCAAACCCGGATATCTTTGGGCTAGAGTGCGCTGAATGTCTCCCCAAGCAGCGCCAGTATCGGATGTCACCACGGCCACAATTTGCGGGTGTGCCGGAATCGGGCGCTTTCTGGCGGGGTCGAAGAAACCCTCAGCATCCAAGCGCGATCGCAATTGCTGCAACCGCAAAGCCTGCAATCCTGCCCCAGCCGGTAGCGATTGCACGACAGTCAATTGGTACTCGCCGCGATTTTTGTAAACCCGGATGCTTCCCAAAACCAGCAACTGTTCCCCTTTTGCGGGCATTTGCACCAATTTCTGCCGCTGAGAATTCCACACCACGCAGCGAATAGCAGCGCTTTTGTCCGTGTCGCACAGAGTGAAAAAGCAGCCGCTGGGGTGGTGCGAAACGTTCGACACCTCGCCTGTCAGCCAAACAGATTGCAGGTTGCGATCGCCCTCCAACAAGTCTTGCAGGTAAGATGTTAGTCCGGCAACAGATAAAGCTGTATCGGGAAGAATTGAAGTCATCCAATTTTAGATTTTAGATTTTAGATTTTAGATTTAGGCTACTATCAATACTTCGGACAGTGTGTGATTGCCAACCGTAAAATAAGGGTTTCAGGGCGATTGCGCAATCGATTTCCTAACGGAAAATCAAGGGTTTCAGACTAGGAACTAAAAATAGTCCGGACTATTGTACTATATCTAAGGTAATTTATTTGTAGGCTGAGCGGGCGATCGTAAATTAACTGCAAACAAACTCATGATATCAGATACAACCACTTCGATGAATGTGCTGCGCCAAGAGGCTGCGGCGATCGGCATTACTGAGGCAGAAGCCAGAAAATATGGCGACCTCCGACATAAAAGAACTTGGTCTTTGGCGATCGAACATCACCTCTCAATGCAAGATTTTGCCGATCAAATAGAAACATCCTTCACAACTTCCGAACCCGATCCCTCCAGCGCACTCAACCAATCTCAGACTGCGGAGTCGAAAGACTATGGTATTCAGCTAACTGCGAACCTAGGCGAATCTAGAGTAACAAGGGAGAACCAAACAGCATCTCTTGCTTCGCCCCAACAGCCAGCAGAAGAAATCCGGCGATCGCACAACAAATCCATCCAGCGCATCAAGCAAGCTCGAAGTTTTCAACAAGTAGTTCAAAACCACATTAAAGCCTTAAAAACTGCATCTAATGCTCGCACTAATCAACCAGATTTATCCCTCGGCAAGTGGGTTTGTCCCGAGTGCGGCCCCCAAGGCGAAATTAGCTGTCACCTGTGCGAGGGTACTGGCAATGTAGGCGATATTGCAGCTATTGGGTGGACGCTAGCTTATATGGAAATGTTGGGCTGTTCTGCTCGCGAAATCGAACCGATACGGAAATTTCCGCCTTCTTTGAATATTCTGGAATTGAATTTAAAAGTTTGTGTTGCTATCAAACAAAGTAGCGAAGTTTTAGCCCGGACTGAAAAATGGGTAAGGGGGAATGGGTAATAAGTAATTGGTAATGGGTTATATCAAATTCGGTTATATCCCTGCGAATACCCCGTGCGATCCTCCCACTCGCGAGCAAAGAACCTGCACATCGCTCAAGCGAAGAACACTGCATCTAGGAAATCATCAAATTCTATCTTTTTCTTCCCATCTCCAAACTCGAAACTCAAAACTTTTCCCCATCCCCTCATTTCCCCTCGCTAACAAACAATACGGATTCCAGTTTCTTCAAAGCAACTTCTAAATCATCATTAACAACCTGAAAATCAAATTCCCCCGCAGCTTCAATTTCCTCTTTAGCCCGCAGCAACCGACGGGCGATCGCACTTTCGGAATCTTGGCCCCGACTCCGCAAGCGCCGTTCCAATTCTTCCCAAGAAGGAGGTAAAATAAAAATTCGCAGCGCCTCTGGAAAATTATTCCTAATTTGCCTAGCCCCTTCCAACTCAATTTCGAGGATTACGCATTTTCCCTCACCAATTCCTTGCTTGAGACCAAAATAAGGAGTACCGTAAAAATTACCGGCAAACTCGGCCCATTCCGCCAACTCTCCAGCCTCAACCATTTGTTCAAAGCGGCTGCGGCTGACAAAATAATAGTGCTGTCCCTCAATTTCTCCCTCGCGGGGCGATCGAGTTGTCACCGATACCGAAAGATACAATTCGGAATGGCGATTGAGGAGCGATCGTACTAGGGTGCCTTTTCCCACACCGCTAGGCCCCGTCAGAACAATTAATTTACCGGATTTCATTTTTAGAAGAGAAACCTGTAACAATTCAAGTTTTCGCTTACTCTAAACTGTAAGCGCTCAAATTGCAACTGACAAACCTCAATCATCCCGACTTTGACCGTCTTTGCTGATCACAAAACGATTAGCAACCGTTTCCGGCTGAATTGCCGAGAGGATGACGTGACTCGAATCTGTAATAATTACCGCTCTCGTGCGGCGGCCGTAAGTAGCGTCAACCAGTTGTCCCCGCTCCCGCGCATCAGTAATAATCCGCTTAATTGGCGCTGACTCGGGACTAACAATGGCAATCACTCGGTTAGCAGACACAATGTTACCAAAACCGATATTAATTAATTGAATATCCATGAAAATCTTAATCTATGGGTGAACGGCTAACTATCAATCCTTACTTCTTATCATATATACAAATATTTTTTCTTACCATCCTCAAATTAATCTCAACTAAGTTTTTTAGTTTCTACCTAAATTTTTTACCCTTTTGACGCCAAGTACCCCGCTCTTTATCAAAAATTTAAAAAAGACTCGCTATTGCCGCTCTATATTAAAGATTCGGTAAACTCCTCGATTTTTAGTTGCTAATAAAAGCATTAGCTGTATCGAGACAAAAGCCGATAAATGTTGCGAAATATATATTTAATATCAGAGAGAGGGAAACTTAAGTATAATCAGTGATAAATGACAGCAAATATTCGCAAATTGCAGTTTCTACTCACAATATTGACAATGATACTGCTTTGATGAGCCTTCAACCTAAACTAAAAACTGCTGCCGATCGCACTTTTCCCCCCATTTTCTACAGAAACATTGGGGATGATTTGCAAAACTACAGATGTTTTTTGCATGATGTTATACAATAAAATTGGTGGGTTGTGGGGAATTTAGTCTTATTAATACCAATAAAAAAACTGTTACTCCAATGATCAATTTAATAACAATAAAAGTTACGAAGAAAGTGGTTTTACGCATGAATTATAGCCTATTCCAGGTTTATGAAGTGTAGGGACACGGCATTGCCGTGCCCCTACGGGTATCGAACGATATGTGGTGTACTTCATAAGGGTTGAATCTGCTGGATAGCGGTAAGACTTCATGCACACCGCACCCTACACATACAGGATGTGCGTAAATCTTGTTTAACAAAAAACAGGGATTAATGCAGATAAATTTACCCGCATTAATCCCTACTTATTCCACACTTGATTAAGCCGCAACTAAACCGCTGTGTCTCAACAAAGCTTTAGTGCTCGGTTCGCGTCCCCGGAAAGTTTTAAACACTTCCATCGGATGCAAACTGCCGCCCAATCCCAACACTGTATCTCGGAAGCGCCTACCTGTAGATGCGATCGCACTTTCATCTTCCAAACCCGCTTCCTCAAACGCCGCAAAAGCATCAGCGCTGAGCACTTCCGCCCATTTATAACTGTAATACCCCGCCGCATAGCCGCCCGCAAAAATGTGTCCGAAAGCGCACAAAAATGCGTCTTCTTCCAGAGGAGGCAAAACAGTCGTAGTTTTAGCGATGCGGTTGCGGACATCGGCCACAGTTTCGCTGCCGCCCGATCGATAGCGGTGGTGCAATTCGATGTCAACGCTGCTAAAATGTACTTGCCTGAGCATGACGCTGCCGCTCATGTAGTGGCGCGCTGCTAGCAGTTTTTGGTAATAGTGTTCCGGCAAAGTTTCCCCGGTTTCGTAATGCTTTGCCATCCCGAACAAAGTCGCGCGATCGTAACACCAATTTTCCATAAATTGACTGGGCAATTCCACCGCATCCCACTCAACATTATTGATGCCCGAAGCCCCCGGATAGTCTACCGTTGTCAGCATATGCTGCAAACCGTGACCGAATTCGTGAAACAAAGTTTCGACTTCCCCAAAAGTCATTAAACTCGGTTTGCCGTCCACAGGAGGACTTTGGTTGCACACCAAATAAGCCACCGGCAACCGCGTGGTTGTCTTGGACGCTTCCACAAATTTAGCGCGCACCACGCACTCGTCCATCCAAGCACCGCCGCGCTTTTCCTCGGGGCGGCTGTAGGGGTCTAGATAGAAATTGGCGATCGCATTTCCTGCTTCATCATCTATTTGAAAATAGCGCACATCTTTGTGCCAGACAGGAGTTTGACCGTCCGCCGCAGTTACTGTCACGCCGAACAGCCGCTTTACTAATCCAAATAACCCCTCTAATACCTGCGGCAAAGCAAAATAAGGCCGCAATTCTTCGGCACTAAAAGCAAACTTTTCTTCCCTGCGCCGTTCCGACCAAAAACCAATATCCCAGTGCTTCAAATCTCCAGCTTCTGCCGCGCCTTTTTCGGCTGCAAAAGCCTTCAATTCTTCCAAATCTTTGATAGCAGCATCATAACTAGCCTGGCGCAATTCTTCTAACAAAGCTTCCACTGCTGCAACGTCGGGAGCCATTTTGCTCGCCAAGCTCAATTCGGCATAACTGCTAAACCCGAGCAAAGCAGCTTTTTCGTGGCGCAAAGCCAAAATGCGATCGGTCAACGGCCAGTTATTCAATTCTCCGCTACTGGCTCTGCCGATAAAAGCTTTGTACAACTTTTCGCGCAAGTCGCGGCGGGTGCTGTGCTGCATGAAAGGGCCGTAACTCGGAAAGTCTAAAGTGATCCGCCAAGGGCCGTTTTCGGCATCCGCATTTTCTTCGCCCGCGCTGCGAGCGGCTTGAGCTGCTAAACTCAACAAACTCGGCGGCAAACCGTCAATTTCGTCTTTGTTTGTGAGGGTGAGGCTGAATGCTTTGGTAGCGTCCAAGACGTGATTGGAAAATTGGGTAGTAATTTCAGCCAATTCTAATTGAATGGCATTAAAACGCTCTTTTTGCTCGCCTTCTAAACCCACGCCGGAGAGTTGGGCGTCTCGGAGAGCGGCTTCGACAATTCGCTGTTGAGCTGACTCTAAGCTGTCCCAATTTTCGCTTGCCCGCAGCGCTTTAAAAGCTTCATAAAGCGGTTTGCTTTGACTGAGCTTGCTCCAAAATTTTACTACTTCTGGCTGCACTGTTTCGTGAGCCGATCGCAGTTCCGGGCTATTTTTCACGCCCATCAAATGTCCGACAATGCTCCAGCTCCAATTTAAACGCTCTCCGAGCCGCTGCAAGGGTTCTACTAAGCCGCTCCAAGTCGGCTCGACAGAGGCTTCTAAGTCAGCTAGCGAGGCTTCTAGTTCGGTCAGCAGTTGGGTAACAGCGGGGACTACGTGTTCTGGTTTAATCGCATCAAATGGGGGCAATCCTTGACCGATTAGTAACGGGTTATCAGCAATAGTTACGGTTGCAGTCATTTAATTTTCTTGTAACAGGTTGAAGACAGGTGAACTAGAGAGATTAGCTTTTCATTTTGTAACACAGTTGCCAAAAAATTTGGACTTGATGGGGCGAGAGTCGGAGAGTGTCTCAGTGTCCGAGTGGAACAATCTTCCTTCTGACTGATGACTAATGACTGCTGACTAATGACTGCTGACTAATGACTACTGACGGTTCTCTTGTGTGTGCTGCAACTCCTTGACAACCGAGATTAAGCGCTTGAGGTGAGGTTTGACAACTTCTTGCTGCTCGTGTTCCAAACGGTGGAGTTGAGCTTGGACGATCGACAAATCCCCAGTCGATTGGTGTGCGGGAGCTTGCAGTTGGCTTTGGAAATTGGCCATGACTTTCTGGATTTCCAAAAATCGAGTATTTACTGCTTCCCAGTCGTCTCGGGTGATAGAAGTTTCTACTAAGCCTTGCGTCGTGCTTTGCAGTTGCTCTATAGCCTGTTCCACAGCTTCGATATTCGCCGATTGACCAACCGATAAATCTCGAAGCTGTTCGCTCACCTGCTGGCGGACATCGAGTACAGAAGACGCCACGATTTCTTGCAAAGAAGCTACCGACTCTCCCAAACTCAGCAATTGCCGCTCGATGTCGATCGACTCCTCAAAGCCTTCTGCCCTAGGCAGTGCAGCCATTTGCTGGCGCAGCGCTGCAATATCGGCTGACAACTGCTTGCGCAATTTAACAATTACCGTCACCGCCGTTTTTTCGACCTTATTTACAGACTTTTGCACTTGGGTCATTTCTGAATTTTGATGAACCCGCACTTGCTGCTCGAACCGATACCGGTTAGCAACATTCAGCGACAAAGCCAAAGTTAGGGGAGCCACCCCGTAAAAAGCTTGACCGGACACAGCCACCGCCAGGGAACCCACACCAGAGGCCGCCAGAGAGGCGTACTCTGCCAGCTCCAGCCAATGCCTTTTAGGAAAACTTTGCCTCAATTGGTTTCCCACATAGGGGTTTGGCTTCCGCACGGCTCTTTGGGTCATAGTATTTTCTCGTTTTTGGTAAGGTTGCGAGACTGGGTGGAGCATCGATTTCTATCCTTTTTTCAGTTATATGTTTTAGATTATTTCCTGGCACTCTTCTATTTTCACCTTAGTCAGTAAGTTAAGGATGACTGACATATTATTATGTATTTGGGAGCTGGCGGCGATCGCCCCCAATTCCCGCTGTTAAAAGGTTCGCCCCAACGCGCCCTCTATTTTACAGGAGTTAGCGCGCTCGGGTTCGGGCGATCGACAATAGCTGCCCAGGCCAACCGAACAATGCCTAATACCATTTTAGATTGTAGATTTTAGATTAAAAATTAAAAAAATGCGGCCTACTGACGGCGATCGTCGTTTGCAGCTTGTCTGGAGTTGCCTTTTTGTTCGCGCATGGGTATAATCTACTCTTTCTCCATTGCCCGGATCAAATTAACTGCAAAAATTGACAAATGAACTCAGAAAAACCCGGAATTGCCGATCGGCTAAAGTCTATTTTCAGTATCGCCATCTTTATTATTCTTGTACTAGGAGTAGGCTTTTTAAGCGTAAATTTTATTTTAGCTCTGTATACGAAATTTTCTTAAAGTAACTGAATAATAACTTTGCTAATTGGTAATTGGTAATTATTCCATCTTCCATCTTCCATCCATCCCTGAAATCCCCTGCATTGCTCGTTGCCGAACATCCATCCGTTTGCATCCGTTACAGAATCCGTTGCCGAACTTGATATTCGCGACTTTCGGCGACCGCAATTTGCAAATCGCCCATTTGGCTATCCAACTCATCTATTGTGTTTTGCGGAACCGACTTCCACTGCTCCCTAGTTTCCCAGCGAATCAAGAGCACCACTTCATTTTCCACCGCATCCACCCAAATTTCTTTGCCCAAAAAACCGGGAAAATTTTTTAGTCCGGCCGTCCAAACTTCTTCATCTCGTTGAATAAACGCCTCCCACTTTTCCGGAGGTACTTTAAATCTCAGCCACTCAATTACCATCTTATTTTCGGGTTGTAACTCTGTCGATTTTAGATTTTAGATTTTAGAATTGACTCTACAGCCGCACTCTGGGCGCTTAAACAGGAGTTACTAAAAAAAATGTAGGACGCGCGAATTATAGCGGTAATGTGCGCAATGCGCACCCTACATAATTAGGTTCTGCATAAGTCCTGCTCAACTAAAATCTCAACTTTTTTGCTCGGGGCGACTTTTGGCGGAAGCTTGTCTCCAGCTTTGGGTGAAGTCAATTAATCGTTGCCGATCGCAATTTTAATAATCAACTCAGTTCCCTGTCCCGGACGCGAAACACAGTGCAACTTACCGCCGTGCTTTTCTACTACTAAATGCTGGGATATTGCTAAACCCAAACCAGTGCTCGTGTCGGGACATTTAGTGGTAAATAAAGGGTCAAAGATGCAGCCGACGACTTCTTCAGTCATGCCAGGGCCGTTGTCGCTAATGGAGATCGCAACTTCGTTTTCCTCTACCACGAAGGTCCGAATCCGAATTTCGGGATTGAATTTTTCAGATCCCGACCTGGCTGAAGACAAGCAAGACTGATTTTCCCTTTTACCATACTTTTCGGAATTTTTCCCCCCTTCTTCCAAAGCGTCGATCGCATTTGTCAACAAGTGCATGAACACTTGGTTTAAGTGTCCCGCATAGCAGCGGACTCGCGGCAAATCTCCGTATTCTTTAACTAGAGAAATCCCCGGGCGTCCCCCTTTAGCTTGCAGGCGATTTTGCAAGATCAGCAAAGTGCTGTCCAAACCTTCGTGGATATCTGCCGGCTTCATTTGGGCTTCGTCGGTACGCGAGAACAAGCGGAGCGATCGCACGACATCCCGAATCCTTTCGGAACCGACTTTCATGGAATTTAGCAGTTTTGGCAAGTCTTTTTTGATAAATTCTAAGTCTAATTCCTCCATCTGATATTGAATTTCCGGCACGGGATGGGGATAATGCTTTTGGTAAAGGTCGATCGTTCGCAGCAGTTCTTGAATGTAGCCGGTGGCGTGGCTGACATTGCCGGAAATAAAACTAACTGGATTGTTAATTTCGTGCGCTATTCCTGCTACCAACTGCCCCAGAGATGACATCTTTTCTGTTTGAATCAGTTGAGTTTGAGCTCGCTGCAAAATTAACAGCGTCTGCTCTAATCTAGCCGCTTGCTGCCGCAGGCGTTCTTCCGATTCTTGCAAAGCCAAAAGAGACTGTTTGCTTTCTGTAATGTCCAATCCCACAAATACCGCCGCCGTACTGTTATGGTATTTTTGAGCGACAATTAGATAAGTTTTATTTTCTCCTCTGATGCTCGCTGTTACTTCTTGAGATGTCTTTTTTTTGTTATTGGCAAAGAAATCGTATACTAAATCGTTAAATTTGGGGCTTGTATCTAAAAAACCTACTTTTTGACCGATAAATACTTCGGCAGGCATTTTGTAAGCGCTAGCTAAATGTCGGTTTACTCCCAAGTAGCGCAAATCGGAACTTACCCAAGAAACTAATCCAGGCACGGCGTCCAAAACGGCTTGAAGTTGCTCTTTTGCCTCTAAAAGCGCTGATTCTGCTACTTGGCGAGCCGAAATGTCGCGGGCGATCGCACAGCGGTATTCGCAGCCGCCGTATTCTAAATAATTGACTTTAACTTCGACCGGCAAACTGGCGCCGTCTTTGGTTTTGTAACGGGTTTCAAAAGTGAGGTTGCTTTGCTGCTTGAGTTCCTCCCAGTGATGTGGCCAATCAGACGCTGCTAACTGCGAATCGATGTCGCTCACCCTCAGGTTTAGCAGTTCTGATTCCGAGTAGCCGAAAAGATGGCAAGCGGCTTTGTTCGCGTAGCAAATTTGACCGTCGGAAGTAGTAAAAAAGATTGTATCAGCAGCATTTTCGAGGGCAATTTGAGTTAGTTGCGGTATTGTTCCTAACTGGTTGCTTGTGATATCGGAGTGAAATTTATTATAGCAATTTGTTGGAGCGAGATCCTCACCTATCTCAGAGGCCAACAGGATCAAACCGCCGATCGCACCTTCGCTATTTTTCCAAGGCTGAAATACCCATTTTACCGACCCGCTGAAAGAGCCGCCTGCGATATTTCCTGTTACAGATGCGATCGATCGCCCTGCCACAAACTCGCTGTATTCCAAAACTCCGGCCAAACAAGCCTGGGCATTTTGCTCCCAATATTCCGGGAGATTCGGGAACAGTTCCCAATGAAACCGGCCGATCGCCTCAGAGCGGCCGAGTCCGCAATCTGTTTCCCAGCGACGAGAAACCGACAGATAGCGCATTTCACAATCTACCATTGCCACGGCGTCGGCGGAGCGCTCCACAAACCGCCGAAATCGGTCTTTACTTTCGGACACGGCTGCCTCTGCGGGTTGTTGGGCGAGCGGGACTGTCCCGTCGGCGTACCTTCCCAGTCCCTGACTTTTTTGCTGAACTGGCTTAGTTTGCACGGTTTGGGATTTCCTCCATAGCTGTCAAATTTGAAAAATTCTGTTTGAGACCAAAAATGCTGTGTTTCCCTGATTTGCTCTCTCGGACGACACCCTTAGAGGGTATCACCCATCAGTGATATCATTTTTGATCGCGATATGTCTATAGGCATTGGTGCCAACTTCAGAGCAAATCTAGCGCCTGACTGCTGTTTGACGATTAGGCACAGATCGTCCAGGGGCCCCCGAATAGTCGGAGGCGACTGGAGCGATCTCTTGCGTCCCCCCAATAGTCGGGGGCGCAAGAGGGAAAGCGAGACAAGACCCAAAACGAGATATACAAAGGGTTTTAGGCGATTGTTGACACCAATAATCTATAGGTACTCAAGAAATTTTTCCCCAAACTTTGAGATTCAGAAGATTTCTTGGTGATTGTTCGGTATTTTATACACTTTCCGAAAAAAAATGCAACTGTAGGCCCGCGATCCAAACCTTGAGCTCGATCAGTCATTCCCAATCGAAAATCGAACATGGTATGAGATCGTGCAGTCAGTGCGATCACCCAGATAGCTTGAGAATTCAAGAGCTCGCTCAAACAAATTTGTGGGTAAATTCACTGGTAAAATCCACTCTCCCTTTCCGTAACATTGCAGGATCTAATCTTTCCGTAGTGTTGCAAGTCATCAAAACTACCAGCTTTTGTCCAAATTGAATCCCATTATCGTCGATGACGCTTTGATACAAAGTTCCATCCAGCAAACTCAAAATGTGTTCAGTTTTGTTAGTGCGTTGGCCCTCTGCAGTCGATCGATCTTGAGCCAAATTATCAGCCTCGTTGATAATAATACAAATCCGCTCTAAATAACTCGGAGGCACAAAATTTTCCACAGCATCGTGGTCTAAGATAAAAATCACATAACCCAGCGGCACTAAAATTTCCTTTGCTACCGCTTGCGTCCAAGCAGTTTTGCCCGTTCCCGGTTCGCCACTGACCAAAACAGCCAACTGATTTTGCTCCAAAATTGCCTGCTGAACTGTATCGGTAAAACTTTGAACCTCTGCAGAAAACGTCCGAATTGGGAACTGGCTGTGAACCTGTCCGACGCGGCTTTTGTACCCGCCCAGAATCACCGCTAAATTGTAAGTTGCTTTGCTAACGAGCGGCGCAATATCTTGGGAAATCAGAGTGTAGCAGCGTCTTCCCCTGTCGTAGCTGTCAATTTGCAGCCAGCAGCCTAATCGGGCCCAATAAGCATAAACAGTACCCAAAACTTCCAATCGTTCCCAGCTAATAAATCGCTCCGGGGAATAAGAAAAATGTCGCTCCATAAAAGACTGGGTAATCGCATCCGGTTTTCCCAGCAAATCCAGAACTTTGAAAACAGTAATCTCTTGGAGTTTGTTGAGAACGTAGTCGATGGGAATGCTAGCGCGGCTGACCAATTGTACCACTGGCGTTTCGGTAGCTAAAACGTCTTTGTAGCGGTAATCCGGGTAAACTGGCTGCGGAGTAATGTAATCCCAAAACTCATCAATTTCGTAACGAGTATTTTCCGAGAATACATTTAACATATTTGCCCACCAGGTATATTGGTGTCGTCCCATTGCATCGGCAATGCCGCTAGCTGCACCTAAAGTTTTTTGAGCTAGTTCTAAGGGGTCGCTAGATGCTAAGTGTAGAAGGTGTTCCCAATCAAATTGACGGTAAAAAGGTCGCCAGCCCGAGCCGAGCAGCCCTCGATTTTGAGGATTGTTTTGATTGAAATTGTTTTCGCGATCGCCCATATCTTCCGCACTCATTTTTCAAAACTCCTACTTACTCTTATTTTAAAACATTGTTGTTACGACTTATACAAAAAAACAGAAATTTATCAATTTATTTTGAGATAATGGGGAGGCACAAAATCTACTAGCCAAACTTTGTTAGCCGAGCAGTAAAATGTATGGCCGTCGCGTTGCATTGCTGCGGCATCTACAGTAAAGACAGCCGGGATGCCATGTCTTGCACCTACTTGGCGCGCCGTCTGGATATTCACCGACAAATGAACATGATGCCGCGACATTTTCCTAATTCCTTGACTGAGAATAGACTCGACGGCCGTGCTACCTGTTCCGTGATATAAAATATCTGGAGGAACAGCGGGTTCTAACTGTAAGTCAACCTCTACACTGTGTCCTTGGTTGGCACGAATTAGAGTGCCTGTGGAGTCGAATGAAAAGCGCTGTTTGTCGTTTTGCGCGACTACTTTCTTCAGTTCTGCAATCTGAAATGGAAAGTTATTTTTTTGGCACGCATCGAGGAGTTCGCTAACAGGAACCCAGCCGCCGGGAGCGAGTTCAATGCCGATGCGCCCTGGCGCGTGACGCAGGTGTTTGCTGAGATATCTGCTGATTTTTATTAATCGAGAATCCTTCATAAATTTACTTTATTTATTGAGCTTTTAAATCACATTTTACAAAATGTCACTAGCGGGTTATCTTGTGGGGTGGGGCGGGCTTATTGAATCTGTTTGCACTGCCAAAGGGCGCTTTAGCGAACCCGCCCCTAAATGTTTGTTGAAAATCAGTCCAGGACGCAAAAAATGGTTGGACGCGAGAATTATAGGGGTAAAGTGCGCCCTTAAGCACCTACATAATTAGGTGCTGCGTCCAGGAATGAAAAAGTGTTCGGTGTGCGAGTTTTCACGAGCTTGGTCTTTTGAGAATGATCAAAAACTCTGCATTCTGGCGAATGCCTTCTACCTTGGGATAACTCCGCCAAAAATAGCAAAATTTAGATAGCGCCAGTGACATCCTACGTCTGCAAAACCAGCTTCTGCAAGCCACTTGGTCTGCTCTTCCACAGAGGAGGGAATATCTTCTTCTAGATATTTTTGAAACCAGGCTGCATCGTCTTCTCCGTTAGCTTTCATGTACTGCCGCCACAACTGTTCGTATTGCTCAGTCAGCCGGGGAGTAGCACCTGTGACAATATCTCGGATTAGCAAGATTCCCCCTGGATTCATCGAGTGGAAAAGTTTGTGAAATAGCTCTTGTTTACCTGCGCTGTCTAGGTGGTGGATTGCCAACCCAGAAACTACCAAATCGTAACCGCTGCCGAAATCATCTTCGGCAAAGTTTCCTTGCTGCAAGGTCAGCCGTTCTCCGAAAGCGGAGAAGTTAGTTTGGCAAATTTTTAGCATATTTTCCGCCATATCAAAGGCTAGGACTTTTGCCTGAGGAAATGCTGACAAAAGCACAGCCGACAGTATGCCAGTTCCCGCGCCTAAATCCAGAACTTTTATGTTAGCATTAGTTTCAGAAGGGATTAAGTGCAATATTACATCGTGTTGCTCGCGATAGCGCGGAATGAGGCGGAAAATTAAGCCGTCATAATTAAATGCTCTTTGTTCAAATTGCTCGCGTATAGCGTCTAAATTCACAGACGATTTTCCTCAAATTGTTAATAGTTGAGCGCGTCAATAGTGCGTCAATGCAGTTTGGCGGAACTCTCGAACGATTTATATTACATTTATAATACAAAAAACTTACAAGCCTGTCAAGATGTAGAAGAAAATAATGTTACAGAAGTTGGCGACGATCGCAAGACACGGAATTTGTTCAGCTAAACCCGCGTATTTGAGAACTGTCTAGCCCTGCACATATATCTGCTTGAGCGGATATGAGGAAGAATGCCACAGACCCGAAAGTCGGCAGAAGACGAGACTTTGTGCCAGATACGAGGAGTAATTGTGAGAAAAAAGTTGACGGTTATGATACCCGTCTAAAACAAGAATGCAACTGTAGGCGCGCGATCCACACCCTAACTTTCTGAGTAATTCCCCCTAGTAAAATATGAAAGCGAATTACCAAGCAGCCGACGACCGGCTAGATATGAGAAAATCTGTCCTCAGATTGACAAAATTTAGCCAGCTATAAACAAAAATTGAAGAGACTCCCGAGTGGATGTGGTGCCTGCCAATTTTTCAGCAAGATGAAGAGATACAAAATATTGCACCCGCCGCTGCGGGAAAGAAAATAGTGATAATGAATCAGGATGCGAGTAGATTAGGTGTCAGCCGTCAGGGGAAAATAGAAGCAATGGAAATCCAAGAGCGGAGCAAGGATAAGCCCGATCGCCGAGGCAAAAATTCTACAACAAAAGAACTAGATTCGTCGCTGCAAGAATGTTTAGATTTTAAAGGAGCGATAAACCGCTCGGCACTTGCGGTGAGGACTGACGCGCGAGGAATTATCAACTACGTCAGCGATCGAGTTTGCTCCATGTCGAACTATTCGCGCGCAGAACTGATCGGCAGCCACTTCGGCATCCTCCATTCGGAATATAAGTCTTCGGAATTAATCAAAAATCTGCTGTCAACTGTTGCCAAAGGTGAAGTTTGGCAAGGAGACATTAAGAATAAAGCCAAGAATGGAAGTGATTATTGGGTGTACGCAGCAGTAGTTCCGCTGTGGGACTGCAAGGGAAAACCCTGTCATTATTTGGCGATCGGATTCGACATCACCGATCGCAAAGCCGTTGAAACAGCCCAAGCCGAAGCCAACCGGGCAAAAGACGAATTTCTGGCGATCGCCTCCCACGAACTGCGATCGCCCCTGAGCGCGATTTTGGGATGGGTGCAGCTAGCTCGATCGCGCAATTTAAACGAAGCCACCACCAGCCGCGCTTTGGAAATCATCGAGCGCAACGCCAAATTACAAAACCGGCAGATAGACAATCTCCTCGACCTCTCGCGGCTGCTGCGGGGGAAAGTGTCCCTCAACATCGGCCGAGTTCACCTCCCGTCTATCATAGAATCTGCGATCGGCACCCTCCGCCCCGCCGCCGAGGCCAAAAACATCCGCGTAGAAACACATTTTGACCCCGCCGTCAGCTACGTTTTTGCAGATGCAGAGCGCTTGCAGCAAGTAGTCTGGAACCTCCTTACCAACGCCATCAAATTCACCCCAGAATCGGCACCAAACCCAGTTCAAGTACGGATCGAGCCTACTGCGTCGGGCGTCTTGATTCGGGTCAGCGACAGCGGTTGCGGGATCGACCCCAAATTTCTGCCACACATCTTTGACTACTTCCGCCCCGCAGAGAGCTTCCAAACAAAGGAACAGCACCGGCTTGGGCTGGGACTCTCAATTGTGCGGCAGTTGGTGGAACTGCACGGGGGAAGTGTTTGGGCTTCCAGTCCCGGCGTCGGTCAGGGGGCGACCTTTGGGGTGCTGCTACCGATTGCCAAAAAAAATGCACACGACGATCGCACTGCTGCGATCGCCCAAATGGAAAGCAGACCCGGATCGGTTTCCAAACCCCTAGCGGGAAAGCAAGTCCTGGTGGTGGAAAGCAGCGCCGAGATCCGGCAATTTCTCAAAACTGGCCTCGAAGCATTTGGAGCCAAGGTAACAGCGGTGGGTAGCGCCGGCGAAGCGATGGCCGAGTTGCAACAGTCGCGGCCCGACGTGTTGGTGAGCGATATGAAGGTTTCGGGAGCCGACGGCTGCGATTTGATCCGCCGCATCAGAGCAATGGAAATGTCCGAGCACAGGGAACTGCTGCCGGCCGTGGCGCTGACTGGAGGCATCCAGGAAGAAGATTCGGCATCGGCGCTGGAAGCGGGGTTTCAGAGGCATTTGTCGAAGCCGGTGGAAGCGAATCAGTTGGTGAGCGCGATCGCCCAATTGGCTGGACTGACTGGATTCAGCTCCGGAGAGTCCGGCTCGGGAAATCACCGGGCGATCGCACCCCACGCCCCGCTGCCGGAACATAACAGTTTTGACCACAAAAATAATGGCGAAGAATTAACACCAGACAGCAGAGAATTACCGCTGTTGCTGGTAGTAGAAGACAACGATTTTCTACTGGCTTACCTCCAAACTTTATTAACTCCATACTATCGAGTCGCCGTGGCGAGCGACGGGGTTGAAGGTTTAGAAAAAGCCAAAACTTTGCTGCCAAATTTGATTGTGAGCGACCAAGTTATGCCCCGACAAAACGGGCTGGATTTGCTTAAGGAGATTCGGAACACGCCAGGATTGAGCTCGACTCCGGTAATCTTTTTGACAGCGCGAGCGGGGATGGAATCTCGGATCGAAAGTTTGGATGCGGGTGCTGACGATTATATCTCTAAGCCTTTTGACGAGAGGGAATTGCTCGCGAGGGTGAGAAATTTGTTGCGATCGCACTCTGCCGAACAGCAGTTGGCGGTTCTCAACCGTCAGTTGCAGCAGCAGAAACAGCAGTTGGAAACCGTGAATCGAGCCTTGCAGTATTTGGCAACTTACGACAGTTTGACTGAGGTAAGAAACCGCCGCTCTTTTAATGAATACCTGGATACGGAATGGCGGCGTTTGGCGAGGGAAGAAGCACCGCTGTCTTTGATTATGTGCGACATCGATTATTTCAAACTTTATAACGACACTTACGGTCACCAAGCGGGGGATGAATGTTTGCGGCAAGTGGCGGCGGTTCTGCAGCATTCCGTAAAGCGATCGGCAGATTTAGTAGCGCGTTACGGTGGAGAAGAATTTGCAGTAGTTTTGCCGAATACGGATATTGAAGGTGCGACTTGTGTAGCTGAAATGATCGCACAACAGGTGCGCGGTTTGCAGATAGTTCACGCTAAGTCTGCTGTCAGCCAATACGTGACGCTGAGTTTGGGTGTAGCTTGCTGCATTCCGGCGCCGATGTCGCAGCCGGGGGCGCTAATTGCGATCGCTGACGAGTCGCTTTATCGGGCGAAAGAATCAGGGCGCGATCGGGTTTCGGTTGCCACATTTCAAGGATAATTTAATAGTTAAATCAAGTTGTATTGTGCGTCAGACATCGATCGTTCCGATTTAAACAGGTTTTTTGGATCGGACGCACCATACAAATGTGCTTGCAAACTTGTGCGAATTCAAATTGCTAGAAAATAGTTAAAGGATGTCGTACCATGACAGCAACTTTAGACAAACCAAAAGACCAGCGCCTAATTCACTCCGGGATTGATTGGCAACAATTCAAGCTAATCGAGCAGGGGTTTTCTGACTCCCCCGGCATCCGACTTTTTTATTTCAAAGGTGAATTAGAAATCTTGGCAGTTTCGCAAGAACACGAAGTCTTCAGCGGTGTCATCGCCCTGTTGCTGGGTACGTATTTTGTAGAAAAAGAAATCGATTTTACTCCCACCGGAAGGTTTACCCAGGAAAAAGAAGGAAAAGCATCCGCACAAGCAGACCAATCTTACTTAATTGGCAGAGCATCGGGAGGCATTGCAAACCTCTCGATCGAAGTTGTATTTACTAGCGACAACGAGAGCAAGTTGAATCGCTACCAAGCATTAGGAGTGCCCGAAGTTTGGTTTGGGAAGAATGGAGTATTTGGCCTCTATCATTTGCGATCGCACGGTTATGTAGAAATTGACCACAGCGAAGTTCTGCCCGGTTTAGACATCAACCTGCTGTCTCGCTGCTTGCTGATTGCTTCTAGGGTTGAAGCAGTTAAGGAATTTCGGCGCGGGATTTCTGGGGTTTAGAGGAAAAGCGGGTTGGGCGATCGCTCCCCCATTTATAAATATATTGTTAGGATACAAGACTAATCTTTGTATTCTTTCATTTGCTGGCGAATGGCTGCCTCAATCTTAGTATCGAAATCCGAATCTCCCACTTTCGTTATGATTGAATTCGAGCGCTTTTTCCGCCTGTCTAAGTAGGCTTGCAGTGCAGCTTTATCCCCGCGATTTTTAAGAAAATAACGCTTCAATTCTCGATCGGACATTGCAGTATAATCTACTTGGCTCATTAAAATACCTCCCCATTTCGAGCAATTTCAATCTCAATTTCCTCGTCATATCCAGCCAATACGAACAAGTTTTTGCTTCTCTCGTCAACACAGACGAGGTGAATAGGTTGCAATGCCAAATATGTCAAGTAATAACTGATTCGATACAAACCCTCTAGCTGCGCGTAGGTAGGCATTCAAACCTAAAACTTTCTCAAAACAGGCGTGTATTATAGCATTCCTGTTTCCGATCGCACTTTCACGCTCCAAGATAACGCCTGTCAGTGCAGCAAAGAGTTATGGAATTTGGTTGGTGGCTCTTGACAGTCATGTATTACGAATGTAGTATAGGGTTGCGGTAGAAAAGCTCGATCGACCGACACCAGCAAACAAAATTGAGAAAAAACCTATGCAACCCATCCGACAAGGCGACGTAATTCTCACCCCCGTACCGAAAATCGAAGGAGAAAAAAAACCTCACCTAACTCTCGCCGAAGGTGAAGTCACGGGACATTCTCACCAGATTATTGAGGGACAAGCTGAACTTTACGAAAAAGACGGCACTCTGTACTTGCGGGTGCTTTCACCGACAGCTTTATTGAGTCACGAAGAACACCATGCGATCGCAATTCCCGAAGGTAATTGGATGGTGCGAATTCAGCGGGAATATGAGCCGCAAGGTTGGAGGTATGTCGCAGACTAAGGTTAAAAAACTGACGCCAGAACAAGCAGCTTTGATTCCTGTTTATCGGGAAAAGTGGAGAGCGAGATCGCTTTCCACTGGCCCGATAAATCGCTCGCAAGCTGCGGAAACAATTAAAGCGGCTTATTGTGCGATCGGCCTAAAAGCACCGGAAATCATTTTTGTCGATCGCCCCTACGAAGCTGCTGATATAATCCTCAGTCGATTTGACAATCCCAGCAGCGAACTGCGGAGTCAATTCGAGACAAAACTACGCAGCCAGCTAGAAAAACAACTGCGGGGTTATTTGCGGGGCCAACTAGAAAGCGAACTGCAAAACCAACTGCAAACTCAACTGGAAGCTCGACTTTATACTCAACTGCAAACGCAATTGTGGGAGGCGGAGCGCAATTATTTAGCTGGCGAAATAGCAAGCCAATTGCCACCGGAACAGGTGATCGATGAGCGGAGTGGAGACATCCACTGGCACACACTAGGAAAACAAGTCAATAATTGCATTCAACCAGAATTGTGGGCTTGTTATGGCAGTTTATTAGATTTCTGCATTTCGGTTCTTAATTTACCTCATTGTTACGCCAGAAATTGGATAGTTTTTCAATCGATTGTCCGGGATTGCGGCTGGATTTATCCCTATGACAAAGTTTGCATTGTTTGCGAAAAGCCGATCGCACTTTCTGCAGACAGCAACCACCGCTTGCACGCCGAAGGAAAACCGGCGGTACAATTTGCCGACGGTGTTTCGATTTACGCCTATCACGGCGTGATTTTACCCGAATGGTACGGCAGGCTGCACCCGCACCAGTGGCAGTCTAAGTGGGTGTTGAAGGAACAGAATGCGGAAGTTCGGCGCGCGTTAATTCAGGGAATTACTTACGATCGCATTTGTCAAGAATTAGCGGTGACAGAATTAGATAGTTGGCAGGAATACACTCTCTTAAGCATCGAGTTTGACGATGATTTTGATATTAGGGGTAATGCAAAGCCAGTTTATTTGTTAAAAATGAGCTGTCCGAGCACGGGATTTATTCACGCTTTGCGAGTGCCGCCTGATGTGCGATCGGCTCAAGAAGCAATTCGCTGGGTAAATTGGGATATTGACCCAGAGGACTTTTCCGTGCAAACCTGAGTAATACCAATTTAAAAAAGCCTGGCTGCAATCATCAGTCTTATACCAATTGTTAAAAGTCACAGATCCCTGCGCCGGACTTAGGATCAGCCGTTTCCCTAGCCGAGTATCTGTACTTCACTCAACTGAAAACCGCTATTTTGACAAAAACATTAATTCATCAAACATTAATAACGTTCCCCCTGTGTGCCAGTTCAAAGGGTGGAATGCACATACCAGGGATCGCCCAAAAATGGTTAATAACATGAAGAAGAAGCCCACCCTCGGATAGAAGGTGGGCTCTGTTCATGCCAGCTTACCGACAGCTAGGCAATCGGGTCTCTTGGCTGGTAGACGTAAAATATCGGAAAAAGATCCGAACGTCCGAAAAAACTTCTCGCCCACCATTAAGCTTCAGTTTACCCAACCGGCTAGGGAAAATTGCGCCCGCAGCGCTGTTCCCCTGACATCGGGGAACACTGGGGCTTCAACTTTTCAATAGACTTCTGCAAAAAAGCTCGTCTTGGGCCTCCAGGATGCCTAACCCCTCCTCCCCACAAGAATTAAACTTGTTCCAAAAGTCTCATATTCTCCTCTTTAACTTTGATTTCTCAACCGATTAGGCATCGTGATCGTGTGCAAAGCGACGGAACAGGAAATCTAGGGCGTAGTTCCGCAAATTGTAGTATTCCGGATCTTCCATCATTTGAACCCGATCGCGCGGACGCGGAAAAGGAATCTCCAGAACCTCGCCAATTGTCGCCGACGGGCCGTTAGTCATCATCACCAGTCGATCGGCCAAAAACAGCGCTTCGTCAATATCGTGAGTAATCATCAACACCGTACAGCGGTGATCGTTCCAGATTTTCAGCAACTCTTCTTGCAATTCCTCCTTAGTAATTGCGTCCAGAGCACCAAAAGGTTCGTCTAAAATCAGCACTTTCGGGCGAATTGCCAAAGCGCGGGCGATCGAAACCCGCTGCTTCATCCCCCCCGAAATTTGCGGCGGTCTTTTCTCAGCAGCTTCTGTCAATCCCACCATCGCCAAATGCTCTTTGACGATCGCATTTTTTTCGACCTTCGACTTATTCGGAAATACAGCATTAACCGCCAGATAAACATTTTCAAACACCGTCCGCCAAGGCAGCAAAGCGTAACCCTGAAACACCACCATGCGATCGGGGCCCGGCTTCGTAATCCGCTGCCCGTTAATCGTCACGGTGCCCTGGCTCGGATGGCTAAAACCCGACACCATATTTAACAGTGTTGATTTGCCGCAGCCCGAGTGTCCGATCAGAGTAATAAACTCTCCCTCAGCTACATTCAGATTGACGTTTTCTAAAGCCCTGTAACCGTTTGGATATTCTTTGTAAACATTGTCCATCACCAAAAAAGGCTGGCGGCGATCGTTCTTAGACTTGCTTTTGGTTTTGGTATTCGTCTGGTTGAGAGAAGTATTAATCATGGGTTTGGGAAATTGTGAGTGGGTGATGGGCGAAGGAAGAAGGAAGAGGCAATAGGGAAGAATGAAGAGGCAATTACTAACTAGAATTAGCAGTTAACAATTAACAATTAACTACTAACAACCAACAACTAAGAATTAGCAATTACCCTGTTTTTATCCAAATAAAAACCGCTTTAAGCAGCTCTGCGGCCGGAATCGAGTATAACTTCAGCCATCGTGAAATCGCGTTTAATCGCCAGATTGTTGAGATAGCCGATCGGATCGTCAGCATTAAACACCGAGCCGTCAAACAAGCTGAGAGAACCGCGAGTGTAATTAATATCAGCCATCCCCAGCTCTCGCGCCGCCGTGCTGAACGCACCGACTCGCACCACCCGCTCCAGAATTTCCACCCAGTTGCGCGGGAACACTGTATCGCCCCAGCGCGCCATCTGCACCATGTGCCAGAGTTGTTCGGTGCGGCTTGGGCGATTCACCCCCTCTCCAGAAAACAAGTGGTGGGCATATTCCCGCATCGGAGTATCGAGGTTGCAAGCAACAGATTTCGGGTCGCCTAGTTGGATGTAATTCTTGTCGGTGGCGACGTACTCCCTTCCCGCGACAATTTCCGAAACCTCGGCGGCGTGATTTGGATCGGCGCAATAGTTGCAAGCTTCCAGCAAAGCTTTGACTAGAGCAATGTGAGTGTTGGGATAAGCATTTGCCCAGTCTTCCCGCACCCCCAAAATTTTTCCCGGGTGCCCCGGCCACAGTTCCAAATCTGTCGCCACCGTAAAGCCGACTCCTTCCATCGAGGCCCGCAAGTTCCAAGGTTCGCCGACGCAGAAACCGTCAATCGTGCCACCCTGCAAGTCAACGATCATTTGAGCCGGTGGGATATTTTTCAGCAACACATCGCGATCCGGGTCAATGCCGCCGGAAGCCAGCCAGTAACGCAGCAACAGGTTGTGCATCGAAGAAGGGTGCACGATCGCCATACGGTGCGTTTGCGCGGGCGTTCTCTGGAGCATTTTTTTAAAGTCTGCCAGAGTGTAGATCCCTTGGTCGTAAAAGCGCCTCGCCAGGGTAATTCCGTTACCGTTGCGGCTCATGGTGAGGGCTGTAACCGTCGGAATCGGCTTTTCTTGGTGGCCTCCCAAGCTCAACCACATCGCCATCCCAGAAGGCATTTGGGCTGCGTCTAAGTAACCTGCGGCGATGCCGTCTACGATGCCGCGCCAGCTTGTTTCCCGCACCAGGTGGACTTCATCGAGGCCGTGCTTGGCAAAAAAGCCTTTTTCTTTGGCGATCGCGAGGGGAGCGCAGGCTGCGAGGGGGACGAAGCCGAGTTCGAGGTTGACTTTTTCTAGGCCGTGGCGGGCGATCGCGGGTACTTTCCGCGCCCGCAGTTTTTTGACGCGCTTCTGCTGGTTGAGGAAGTAAATCATTTCGCTGCGCAGGGCGTAGTAGCTGGGGTGTGAGACGACTTCCATGCGCTGGCGGGGGCGGGGGATGTCTACTTCGAGAATCCCGCCAATCTTCGATTCTGGGCCGTTGGTGAGCATGACGATGCGATCGCTCAACAACACCGCCTCATCCACATCGTGCGTTACCATCAGGGCGCTGATTTCGTACTCTTGGCAAATTTCCATCAACTTCTCTTGCAAGTTGCCGCGAGTCAAAGCATCCAAAGCGCCGAAGGGTTCGTCTAAGAGTAACAGTTTGGGGCGCAGGGCCAGAGCACGGGCGATCGCCACGCGCTGTTTTTGTCCGCCAGACAGCAGTGCGGGTTGCTTATCAGCGTGGGGCGTCAAACCCACCATGTCGATGTGTTTTTGAATGATGTCGAGGCGTTCCGCCTTGGGTAAGCCTTTCATCACCGAATCTACGGCTAGGGTAATGTTTTCTCTGACCGTCCGCCACGGTAGCAGCGAATAGTTTTGGAATACTACCATGCGATCGGGGCCTGGCTGGGTAATTCTTTGCCCTTCAATTGTCACCAATCCTTCTGTCGGCAAATCCAAACCTGCGACCATATTTAGCAGCGTAGATTTGCCGCAGCCAGAGTGTCCAACTAATGAGATAAATTCGCCTCTTTTAATTTCCAGATCGATGCCTTTGAGGGCTACGTATGTGCCACCGTCTGATAAATTAAAAACTTTTTCGACTTGTTCTACTGCAATCAAAACAGACATGATTTTCTTGCCTTTTTTGTAGGTTTGTTATTTCGCTAGATATTGATTGTTGACTGTTGACTGTTGACTGTTCGCTGTTCGCTGTTCGCTGTTGGTTGTGGACTGTTCGCTGTTGATATATAACAGCTAATAGTTAATACATTCCTGGATGCCTAAAACTGGTCTTTGAACTAACCAAAATACTTTGTTTAATCCCTCAACAATAGTTTAAAAAACAGGTTTCTGAGCCTCGGAGTTCGTAATTCCTGTAACAGTCAACCGTGAACCGTCAACCGTGAACCGTCAACCGTTAACCCATCGAATTAGCTACTTTCCTTGAGGGGGAGCAATTTTTTGCTGCAACCAAGCCATCATGCGATCGAGCAACAAACCAACAGCCCCAATGTAGAACACCGCTAACAGAATTTCGCTGATGTAGTTTTGCTGGTAAGCATTCCAAATAAAGAAGCCGATACCCGTAATCCCAGACATCACGATTTCTGCTGCAATAATCGCCAGCCAAGCCAAACCGATCGCAATTCTCAATCCTGTGAAGATATAAGGAAGCGCCGACGGAAACAAAATATTCATGTAATATTCCTGACGAGAAAGCTGCAGCACTTTCGCCACGTTGTTGTAATCGTCGGGAATTTGGCGAACACCTTCAGCCGTGTTGATTAAAATCGGCCAAACTGAAGTGATAAAAATCACGAACAAAGCAGAAGGTTCGTTTTGTTGCAGTGCAGCCAGGGCGATCGGCACCCAAGCCAAAGGCGCCACCATCCGCAAAAACTGGAAAATCGGATCTAAAGCCTTGTTCAAGAAGGGATTCGTACCTACCACAACTCCCATGCTGATTCCCACAGCGGCCGCGAGAGTGTAGCCTTTTGCCACCCGTTCCAAACTAGCCATAGTCTGCCAAAATAAGCCGACTCCGTAGGTTTTGGAGTTCATAAAAGGATACATCAATAAGATGCGCGTCCGTTCGTCAGTCCAAACGCTGAGCGGCCCTGGCAATTTGATAATTCCCAAACCCGACAGCAACTGCCAAACTAACAGAAATCCAATTACTCCCAAAATTGGCGGCAAGATATTCGGGGAATTCTTCTTCCAAAACTCGCCAAATGCTCCTTGGGCATCGACTCCGCCTCTCCGATTTGCGCTGACAGCCATCTTGTTAATCTCCTATGTTTCTGCTGTTTTTTTCGAGACTCATTTATGCGAAGCTAAGACCCCATCACACTTTTTTAATTGCCAAACTCTTAAGGTAAGCTTCGGGATTTTCTGGGTTAAATTCTTTGCCGTCAAAGAACTTCTCAATGCCGCGAGACGTACTTTTCGGAATGTCAGCATCAGCAACTCCGGCTAATTTAGCTGCTTTCTTCCAGATATCTGCGCGGTTGACTTTATCGATGAGTGTCTTTTTGTCTGCCAAGGTTTTTGTCGGCAGGAAACCCCAGCGCACGCTTTCGGTTAAGAACCACAAATCGTGACTCTTGTAGGGATAGGAAACGTTGCCTAGGTCGTCTTTCCAGTACAGCGGACTGCTCTTGAAGTCGTTGATGTCTGGTTTGCCGTCGCCCATGACATACTTGCCTTCATAAGGAGCCGTCAAAACCGTGGGAGATACGTCAAAGAAGTTTCTTCCAGAAACAATGGCGACTAATTCGGCTCGATGTTCGGGCTTGTCGCACCACTGCTGGGCCTCAATTAGTCCTGCGAGTAATGCTTCGGTGGCTTTGGGGTGTTTGTCTACCCAGTCGCCGCGAATAGCTAGATATTCCTCTGGGTGATCTTTCCAGATTTCGGAGGTGAGGGCGGACATGAAGCCGATGTTTTCTTTGACAATCCGCAGCGGCCAGGGGTCGCCGGTGCTGAAACCGTCCATGCTTCCGGTTTTCATGTTAGCCACGGTTTGGGCGGCCGGTACTGTTAGCAGTTCGACATCTGCGTCGGGATTGATGCCGTTAGCTGCCAGCCAATAGCGAATCCACAAGTCTTGGTTAACTTTGGGAAAAGTGTAGGCTGCTTTGAAGGGAGTACCTGCTTGTTTGAGGCCTTTGATGTAGTCTTGGGCCGCTTGATCTAGTTTAAGTCCGAGACCTTTGCCTTGGTGTTTGGTCGCGATCGCAATTCCATTTCCATGAGTGTTCAACTGGGCTAGAACATACATCGGGATTTGGACGCTGTTTTTGGTAATCAGACCTTTACTAATTAGATAAGGCATGGGCATTTGCCACTGGCCGCCGTCAATGCCGCCGCCGGCAGAGCCGATTTCTACGTTATCTCTGGCCGAGCCCCAGTTGGCTTGCTTAGCAATTGTTACCTCAGTCATGCCGTATTTGGCAAAAAAGCCTTTTTCTTGGGCAATGATTAAAGGTGCTGCTTCGACGATCGGGATGTATCCCAATGAGATTTTAGTGCTTTCAATTCCTTCGACTCTTTTCTCGTTGGCAACAGCCACTACTGAGGTAGCCGCGGGTATTGCGCCGTCAGCACCGGCAGTTGCACCGGGTTCTGGAGGATTTCCCAAACAGCCTTTGAGCAGTATTGAACTGACTGCAGATGCACCTGCTGTAACGATAAATTTACGCCGAGAAAATTGCTCTGAAAATTTTGTCATAGTCTAGCCTCGCTGCAATTCATAATCTTCTGTAACGACATCACTGAAGTTTATCAAGGCGCTTTTTTTCTGTTCGCTAATGGAATTTAGCGAACTGTTTTGAGCGCTGGTTGGCAGGAGGGAGCAAAAGATTTATCGCTAGCATAAGTCTTTAAACTATCCCTGCTGATTTGACTTTTTTGATTAATATCGATATTTCGATCGGCCGAGTTCTGTGAACTCACTTTTGGCGAGCCGCACGTTTTCTTGGCTTGATAATTAACTCTACCGTACTCGTGCCACAATTCTAAAACAATTATTAAATTCGATTGATAAGTAAATCTTTTAGGATGACGCTATCGATAACGAACCGTTGGTCAGGGCGATCGGGTTTGCTTATCAAAACTGGTTCAAACCAAGACTTCCTGGGTAAGGGTTGTAGCGAATGGCGATCGGGAGGCATTCAAATCTCTTGTCAATAAGCGGCAAATATCGCCACCACAGCACATTTACTTTGTTAATATATGTTTACTTTTTTTAAGTTGTTAATTGTAGTGAATCATACAGAAATAATTACTATTTTACGATTCTGCTGTTTTCCAACGGTTAACTGGTTTTCATTGGTGAACTAAAATTGGCGCTTAATCGTAAGTGATTTACCGGATCTGATATGACGTGGGCTTTCAGGTTCGATTTCTGTAAAACAGAGAAACCGGGTTTCTTCAAGAAACCCGGTTTCTAAACACCCGAAATTACTAATCGGTCGCAGTACCTACAAATTCGATTAGTTCGGTGGATCGAACCGGTTGACCGACAAAGCAACACCGATCATCGGCAGAGCTACGCCGAAGCAAATCAGCCACTGATCCAGATTCATCGGAGCCGTCTCAAATATGCGATTGACAAACGGAGAGTTAGCAAAGATGATCTGCAAAATTATCGCCAGGACAATTCCCACACCGAGGGCGGGAGCGCCGCTAACTTCTTCCTTAGAACCGCTAAATTTAGCAATCAAAGAAGGCAACAACTGGCTGAGACTCAACAGGTAAAAAATTCTCCCCATTACCAAAGCTTGAATCGCCATCGTGCGGGCCAGTTCCAACGTTCCCCAAGGAGCTTGGCGTACCCATTCAAACATTCCGAAAATCAGAGTCCAGTTGTAAAGAGAAATAGCGATTATCCGCTTGATCCGATTTCCGGTGAGGAAAGGTTCGTTTACCGGTCGGGGCTGCTGTTTCATGACTCCCGCTGACTTAGGCTCAAAAGCCAGGGGCACAGTCATGGTGATCGAGTTGAGCATATTCAGCCAGAGAATTTGTAGCGACAAAATCGGCAATTCTCGACCGAGGAGCGTGCTGAGCAAAATTGTCATCGATTCTCCGCCGTTGACTGGGAGAATGAAGCTGATTGCTTTGAGCAGGTTTTTGTAAACCGATCGCCCTTCTTCTACAGCAGATTCGATCGACGCAAAGTTATCATCGGTAAGAATCATGTCGGCGGCTTCCTTAGAAACCTCAGTACCGCTGCCCATCGCAATGCCGATATCCGCTTGTTTGAGGGCTGGCGCGTCGTTAACGCCGTCTCCCGTCATCGCCACGATTTCGCCTTGATGTTGCAAAGCTTCTACGAGGCGGAGTTTTTGTTCTGGGGCGACGCGGGCAAAAACTGAGCCGGCTTCTACGGCTTCGCCGAGTTCCTGCTTGCTCATTTCGGCGAGTTGAGCGCCGGTGTAGGCTACAAGTTCTCTGTGGTGTTTAGTTTTGCGGAATCCCATGCGGCGGGCGATCGCCTTGGCTGTAGCGATGTGGTCGCCGGTAATCATTTTGACTTGGATGCCGGCGGTTTGACAAGCTTGGACGGCTGCGATCGCTTCTGCCCGCGGCGGGTCAATCATGCCTTGGAGTCCCAAGAAAATCAGCCCTGACTCCAAATCCGAGTGATCGACGGAATTTTGGCTTTCGGGTACTGGCTTTTTCGCTAAAGCCAAGACGCGCAAGCCTTGCTTTGCCATTTCATCGACTTGATGGTGAATTTGTGCGCGATCGACTTCTACCGGATTTCCTTGGGTATCGAGACTGGAAGCGCAGCGGGCGAGAATTGATTCTACTGAACCTTTGACGTACAAAATTTTGCCAGTGGGAGTTCGGTGCAGCGTCGCCATGTATTGAAACTGAGATTCAAAGGGAATTGAATCCAGCCGCTGCATTGACTTGGACAAAACTTGCTGACTCAATTCGGCTTTTTTGCCAACAGCAATTAACGCTCCCTCTGTCGGATCTCCGACGACAATCCAATCATCATCTTTAAATTCCAAGTGAGAGTCGTTGCAAAGGAGTCCAGCTTGCAAACATTCTTGCAAAGTTGGAGTTTGGCTGACAGTAATTGGCAGTTGGTTGAGTTGAATTTCACCTTCGGGGCTGTATCCCGTACCCGTAACCGAGTAGGATGCGCCGCCAGAATAGATTTCTTGCACCGTCATTTGGTTTTCCGTCAAAGTTCCGGTTTTGTCGGAACAGATGACGGTAGCGCCGCCTAGGGTTTCCACTGCGGGCAGTTTGCGGACGATCGCGTGGCGATTTGCCATCCGGGAAACGCCTACGGCTAGGGTGACGGTAATGACGGCGGGTAAGCCTTCGGGAATTGCGCCGACAATCAGGGCGACTGCGGGTTCGACTGCTTCTTTAAAGGCTGAAACCCCCGCAGGAACTGGCCGCCCCAATCTGACGGCGAAGGTCAAGGTTGCCATTCCCAACACGAATAACAGCCAGTTTTGACTGAATTGGTTGAATTTGCGGGTTAAGGGGGTGGTGAGGTCGATGTGCCGATCTAATAGTTGGGAGATTTTGCCGGTTTCGGTTTTATTGGCGATCGCAATTACGATGCCGCTAGCTTGGCCAAAAGTGACAAAACTGCCAGCATAGGCCATGTTATCCCGTTCTGCTAGCGGCGTTTCTTGTGGCAGAACTAAGTCTCCAGACTGTCCTAATTCTTTTTCGACAGCAACAGATTCCCCGGTGAGTCCCGATTCGTCGATTTGCAAGTCGCGCACTTTCACTAAGCGCAAGTCTGCCGGTACTTTGTCGCCGGAAGTCAGGATTACTAAGTCGCCGACAACGAGTTCTTTGGAGGGAATTCTTAATTTTTTGCCGCCCCGAATAACTGTGGCTTCGGTGGTAACAGCTTGGGCTAGGGCTTCAATTTTTTTCTCGGCTCCAGCTTCTTGGATGAAACTAATAGTAGCGTTGGTGGTTGTTACCCCCCAAATTACGCTAGCGTTTAGCCATTCTCCGATCACTGCTTTGATTAAACCTGCACTCAGCAAGATGATCAGGAGGGGTTGGTTAAATTGCAGGATAAATTTTAACCAGGCTGGTTTCCCTGCTTTAACCGTTAGTTCGTTGGGCCCGAATTTCTGTTGGCGATGGTTGGCTTCTGTCGGTTCTAAACCGCTTTCCAGGTTGGTTTCTAAGATAGTTGCAACCTTGGATATTTCTAGGTAGTGCCAATATTGCTCTGCTACGTCTACATCGTTGGCGGATCTTGATGGCATGATTCTTCCTGAATATTTGGGGTGTCTGACGAGCTTCGATCGCTCCTTAATAGGCACGCTCAATACAACTCATCGCTCGTTGGAGCGTGAATATATTGAGCGGCTTAATTGTTTGTTGATTGCTTTAACGGGCTGTGACTTACATCTATAATACAACGGATGTGGCCGTTTGTGGCAAGAGATTTGGGGAATTTTTTCCGGCGCTAAATCTTGTTTGGGACTTGGTGGCTAAGGTGGGGAAAAGTCGATCGAATCCCTTGACATTTTGCCAATTTTAGGTGTGGTTGAAGAAAGAGGGAAGAAGGCAGGAGGCCAAAGAAAAATACTCCGGCTCCCTCTCTCTCCTCCTCCTCCGCTCCCCCACGGACGATCGCATAAATGTTACAACCTAGTTAAGCGACCATATTCTGAACTTATGGAAATAGTAGTGACGCTGGTGCTGGGTTCGGTGCTGTTGGTCTGGGGAATGCGGTTCGGGCGGGTGTTAGTTCGATCGTCCGTTACTGCTAAGCATTTGTTTAAGGGCAGAAATTCGATCGCCCTGGCTGTAGCGATGCGATCGCCTGCCATCCTTTTGACTTGGGTGCCGGAAGTTTGACAAGCTTGGACGGCAGCGAGATCAATTCATGACTCAATGCTATCAATTGCTAGTCTGCTAGCCCAAAAGACTGAGCGCCACTTAGACAATTGAATTGAGATTTTGGGCTGCATCGTTCAACTGTTGAGTGCCTAATTTGGTTTGAGTAATACCACTAGCGGTGTCTTTTGCCGATAGGTTGAGGCTGTTCATAGCATCGACTACTTGTTGAATGGCAACTGCCTGTTGTTGGGCAGTTCGAGAAATTTGTTGATTGTTCAATACCACATTGTTAACAGCCTTTGCCACTTCCGAGAAAGCTTCTGCCGTTTCTTGACTAATTTTGGTTCCTTCTTCTACTGTTTTAGTTCCTTCCTTTGTCACCGTTACGGTGGAATCGATCGCATTCTTGATATCACCGACAAGGTTGTTAATCTTCTCTGCCGATTTCTTACTTTGATCTGCTAGTTTGCGGATTTCTGTGGCTATGACAGTAAAACCTTTGGCGTTCTCGCCCGCCCGGACTGCTTCTACTGAGGCATTCAGTGCCAGCATATTCGTTTGATTGGCTAAATCTGTGACAGCACTAGAGATATTGCCAATCTGATTGGTTTGTTCGCTCAATTGCAGAATTTGTGCCGCCATCGCCCCGACATTTTCTTTCAATACTGTCATCGATTCCAGGGTTTGCTCCACTGCTAGGGCTCCCCTTTCAGTGATCTTTAAAGCTTGCCGTGCATATTCAGCCCCAGCTTGGGCTTGCTGGGCTGATTGTTGGGAAGCAGCCCCCAACTCATCCATTGTGATGGTAGTTTGATTTACAGAGCTAGATTGCTGTGTGGCTGTGCGTTCCTGCTGTTCAACTGTGGCCGCAATCTCTGTGGAAGAACTGGCGATCGTATTTGCTACCTGATTGATTGGTCGGATAATTTTATTAGAAATAAATAATACAATAAATGAACCCAATACTACAGCAATAACCGTACCTCCTATAGAAAAAATTGCCGCTAATTGCTCCGACTCTTTTGCTAATTTTGTTCGTTCAACCAGTAGATCATTTTCTAACTTAAGCATTTGTGCCAGCTTAGCCCTGATTTCATCCATAAATATCTTGCCTTTATTTGACAGCACCAAGGCTCTTAGTTGTGGTTCTTTTCCCGCCCTTTTCAGGGAGATAGTTTCCGCTAATTCATCGAGTTTTTGCTGAGCCAATTTTTCAACTTGCTCCAAATTTTTCACTTGTTCGGGGTTATCTTTTATTAACTCTTTTGTCTCATTTGCGGTTTTATAAAAGGCGACTGTCCCCTTTTTGTAAGGTTCTAAAAATTCCTCCTTTCCAGCGAAGATAAACCCCCGCTGTCCTGTTTCAGCATCCACTAAATCTTTTTCTATGGCTTGCAAATTTGTCTTGACTACATAAGTGTGCGTTTGCCACTTAATAGCTTCTGCCAAATTATCCATACTCAATTTAGTCGCAAATCCGATGCTAATCATTAACAAAAAAATGGAGCCGAACCCCAACGGGACTACTTTACTAAGCCGAATAATATTTTTCGACATTTCACTTTTTACTCCTTGGTTAGTTGTTTAGTTTTGCAAAATTGGCGCTCAATTGCACTTAAGTTTAATTACTGATATTGCTGAGGCATTCAGGCAAGCTCTATCTCAGTTCCCATTCCCCAGATTGCAGATATAAGCATCCTCAAGATAATTACTTTTATTAATTCCATAATATAACTTCCTAAAAGTGAAAAATGGCACAAAAGTTTATATTAACCAGGACTTACGCACAGACTCTACTTGTAGGGTGCGCACTGCGCACTTTACCACTACACATAGTGTAAAAAATGATTCCGGCGTAAGTCCTATTAACGTAAGTTGCTAGTTATGTCCTATAAATTGATTCACCCTCTCGCTAACCCCTCTCCCACCTCCCCCTGCCCCTCCTACAAGAGGAGGGGGGGGAAAAGGAAAAAATTTTATAGATGGGCGAGGGGCTTGAATCCTGCTCTTGCTCCCTTTCTCCCCTGGTGCGGAGTTGTCGGCTGGGGGATGAGGGGGAATAACTAGCAAGTTGCGTTATTAGCCTATTTTTTTACGCATATCTCCGTCGATTTTAGTAGGGTTTTTCACTAGCGCCTCTAGGGGCGGGTTTAATGGGCAATAAAATAAATATTGTTAATTGACAGCCATAGAAAACCCGCCTCTACCCGCTAACTTAGACAATTGAATTGAGATTTTGGGCTGCCTCGTTCAATTGTTGAGTGCCTAATTTGGTTTGAGTAATACCACTAGCGGTTTCTTTTGCCGATAGGTTGAGGCTGTTCATAGCATCGACTACTTGTTGAATGGCAACTGCCTGTTGTTGGGCAGTTCGAGAAATTTGTTGATTGTTCAATACCACATTGTTAACAGCCTTTGCCACTTCCGAGAAAGCTTCTGCCGTTTCTTGACTAATTTTGGTTCCTTCTTCTACTGTTTTAGTTCCTTCCTTTGTCACCGTTACGGTGGAATCGATCGCATTCTTGATATCACCGACAAGGTTGTTAATCTTCTCGGCAGATTTCTTACTTTGATCTGCTAGTTTGCGGATTTCTGTGGCTATGACAGTAAAACCTTTGGCGTTTTCGCCCGCCCGGACTGCTTCTACTGAGGCATTCAGTGCCAGCATATTCGTTTGATTGGCTAAATCTGTTACAGCACTAGAGATATTGCCAATCTGATTGGTTTGTTCGCTCAATTGCAGAATTTGTGCCGCCATCGCCCCGACATTTTCTTTCAATACTGTCATCGATTCCAGGGTTTGCTCCACTGCTAGGGCTCCCCTTTCAGTGATCTTTAAAGCTTGCCGTGCATATTCAGCACCAGCTTGGGCTTGCTGGGCTGATTGTTGGGAAGCAGCGCCCAACTCATCCATTGTGATGGTAGTTTGATTTACAGAGCTAGATTGCTGTGTGGCTGTGCGTTCCTGCTGTTCAACTGTGGCCGCAATCTGTGTGGAAGAACTAACAATCATATTGACTGACTGATTCATTCTCTCTGCAATGCCTGAAGCAATCCACCGAGCGATCGCAATTGCCGTAAGTGCAGCTAAAGCAGTGCTTAAAATCACGACAGTAGTCAGGAACTGCAAAGCTTGAATTTGCTCTTTTTGTCTGTCAATTAAAATCTCTTCCTGGGTGCTTTCAAACTCCTTAGCTATAGCATCAACCTGACGAAGCTTTGGTACAATTTGTGTCTTCCACAAGTTAACTCCATCGTCTCGCTTACCTCGATCGACCAAAGAAAAGGCTTGTTTGTAGCCTTCGTCTATCTGATCTTGTAATAGATTCATTTCATCTAGCCGCTGGAGCTGCTTCGGGTTTTGAACCCGCTTAAGTAAATCCTGATGGAATTGATCGAAGCTTCCTACAGCTTCATTGTATTCAGTTAAGAAACCACTTTCTTTTGCTAAAAAATAGCCGCGAGCAGCTTTCTGCATACCTGAGAATCCCAGTTCAAGATCTTTTAGACTTATAACAATAGCATTAGAATTATTTAAAATTTTTACTTTTTTTTCTACTTCTTTAGCATTAAAAAAAACAAAAGTAGCTGCTCCAACTGAGAGCAAAATCGGTATGGAATATCCCCACAGGATACGCTCTTTTAATTTTGTGGTTTTGAAGTTAATCATCTGAAATTTTTCCTAGTTATTACAAAAAAACCAAATTAATTGCCTTCAAAGCAAGAGGAACTGTATATCCGAGTAACATCCGGTTTCTCAGCTTTAAATTGGCAAACATGGCAAGATATCCTTTTGGGTTAGGTAGCTGAATTATCTGATTGTCAACCATTGATTCAGACTCATCAAGAAAAATCTGGCAAAACTTAATATCGAGCAAGCGATGCAGGTCAAAGTCTTTAGGATTGAGGGTTGTTTTGCCTGCTTCGATTTTGGATAAATCCTGTTTATTCGATTGTAGCGGGGAATTGATGAACGAAACCCAAACATCGTCAAATTCTCTCCCCCACTTTTCCTCTTTCCCACTCTTGATTGGGGTGCAAGTCGATCGCATAAATGTTAAAACCTAGTTAAGCAACAAAATTTTAAGGTCATGGAAATAGTAGTGACGCTGGTGCTGGGTTCGGTGCTGTTTGTCTGGGGAATGCGGTTCGGGCGGGTGTTAGTTCGATCGGGAGTGACGGCTAACGATTTGTTTAAGGGCAGAAACTCGATCGCCCTAGCTTTTTTGGGTTTTTATATTGCTTTGCTGCTACTGGCTCTAAATATGCCTCAAATGCCTGTTTTGCCGATCGAGTGGCGCTTTCACGGGATGCGAGTTACTTGGACTTTGCTACGAGTGATGCTGATGGGAGTCTGCGGTATTGGGTTTAGTATAAGTTGGCAGACGGCGCGATCGCAAGTAATCGCAGTAATTTTAATTTGCTTGCTGGGATTGGGAGGATTTACTAGCGCTGAAAACTATTTTCTGGCGCCAATTTACGCTGATTTAATAGATAATTTGCAGCCCAACGGTGTATTTCGACAAACATCTAACAGCAGTTGCGCCCCCGCCGCCCTAGCAACAGTGTTAAGGCGTTGGGGAATGGATGCGACGGAATCGAGTGTAGCGCGTTTTGCCGGCACGAGTCGCTTGGGAACTTCGATGCCGCAGTTAATAATAGCAGCAAGAGCTTTGGGCGTAAATGCGATCGAACTAACGCCGACTTGGGAGCAAATTCAGCAAATTAATCGCCCCGGAGTGCTAGCAGTTTGGCTGTTTGACGGCCCTCGGAAGCTACCGCACGCGGTGGCTTTGCTGGGAATGAATGACACTGTAGCTGCCATTGGAGACCCGGCGCGGGGCAGGATTTTCTATTTAGATAGGGCAACTTTTGCCCTGATTTGGCGAGAGGAATACGTGCCGATTTTTCGTTCGGCGGATATCTTGTTAAGTGACAAACAAGCTATGGACTATTTGAGTAGATTAGGATATAATAGCGGCAATTTAAAAGCAGATATCGAGCGCTTTCAAACAGATAAAAAATTGCAAGTCAGCGGCAAACTAGATAGGATGACTGAATTAATGTTGAGCGGTGGTTTTTTGGAGGGTGTGCCGAGATTGGATGGGAAATAGTTATAGAAAATCATCAACCGCAGAGGCACTCTTGACCGACAGGGAAGAGGAATCATGCGGTTTTTTTCAAACAAGAGTTGAGTCATTCGTTCATAGCGATCGCAAAGATTCGATCGCCCCAGCAGATGATCGACGATCGCACCTTGGTAGCGTGGCTGCATGAAATTACCGTAAGCGTAGGCAGTTGCATCTAATTCCTCCTATATTTTTACGGTCGATCGCCGCTTTGTCACGCCTCACCGTTTTTGACAATTGGGAACAGTTGAATCCGTCATTTGAGGTTCAGACAGCTTGACTTCCCATCCAGGTAAATTCCACCAATTAACTCGCTGATTCGGCTGAATCCAGAAGTTTAGCTGCGTGATCTTGCCATCCTCAAATCTGAGTGTGGGAAAGGTAGGATAACTGGTATCATCGGTTTCGCGATAAGTGCGTCCCAGGTAATTCATGCAGGCCGTTAATCCCTCAGCAATTCCCAATTCTTCCACTCCTTTTCCCTTCAATTTCGCATCATCGTAGCTGAAAGAACCGTTGAATGAATTGCCCGCTAACCCGCCTTTGGTAACAGTGATGGTGAAATCGTAGGTGACGGGAACTGCGTAGGCTGGAGTTGCAGTTACAACTGTGCTCAGAAGAGTCGTGGCGATCGCCACCGAGAGTTTTGAAATTGCTGACCTACTCGCATCCCGAAAAAGAACAACACTATAAATTTCGCTTTTAATCATCGGGAAACTCCTTGACTAGACTTCTATAGTAAGTGATTTAGCGGATATGATATCATAAATAATCAGTTAAATGCGATCGCAGCCGACTGCCAAGCCAACAAAACTTACCGCCTCTGGTTAATAGTGTATACTTTTTTGGTACTGAAAACCCCAACAGAAAACGCTCGTCTTTAATCGCCCAGAATTAATTGAGTAGATTTAACCACATTCATTCCCGCCGCCGCAAATCTTTGAAAAGCTGCATCTGCTTGTTCCGTAAAATCAACAACACCCGGAACAACCACAGGCGAAGTGCAATCTTCCAGCAAATAAACCTTCTTTGCCAAATTCGCATCTCGCGCCCAAATTTCAGTCAGCAAATCATCAATCGTCCAAGCAACGCAGTGACTTTTCGCTTGCCCCGCAATAATTACTGCATCAAAATCGAGCAATTTATCAATAAAATTAGCATTTTTTTTAGCAATAGAATTGCCATCCGGCCCGTCTAAGACTTCCGGCCGCAAAACAGAATAGTTTTCTGTCAGCGGATTCCCGCCTTTGATTTCAAAAAGTGCTTGGCTGTTGCGGGCGATGCTGTGAAAAAATATCGCCTCTTCCACGGCGGAAACCAGGGCGTGTCCGATGCCGCCTAGCATTGAGTGATAGGGCCAAATAGTCAGGGGATATTTGCCCTCGTCGCTGAGTTTCTGCACGTAGTGGAGTGCGTGTTTTTGCACTGCTGAATAGTTACCGTTGGCGATGCTGTGGGCGACGGCTGGATTGACTTTCCAGATGCCTTGCTGCACGTCTTCTAGAGTAATTGATGTGGCGGCTGGTAGGGGGTGTTCGCCTGCTTCGTTTATCCAAAAGATTGGATGAAAAATTTGCATGGCGGTGTGGGTGTCCATTGTCGGCGCAATGGTTGTAATTGCGTTTAAATTGCGGTAGATAAATTCGCACAGCCGCAGGTTGTCATCGACAGCACCGCTACCGGAACGCCCGCCCACAAATAGTTCAAATTCGGGCAAGCAAAAGGTATTTTGGGCGTCAATTATCAGCAAACAAATCTGATTTTTGTCGAGCGAGGCGGGCTGGATGCTGTATTTTTCCGCCCATTGTTTAGCTTCAGCGGCGCGTTGTTGGTAGGGAACTCGCCAGAATCGATCTACTTTTTTGGTGTCGAAATGATCGGGGATTGCGAGTTGGGTTTGTGCTGTCATGGCTGATTTATTGGGGGGTGAGCTATCGGATTTTACATTTTAGATTGAAGAGTAGTATAATGCTGAGAGCTATTTGCGGGTGAGTCATGCCAACCAAACAAATTCAAGATTTTGCTAGGGTAAGTTTTCAACGAATATTATTGCTTTTTTCCATCGCAGCTTTAGTTGCTATCTTAATTCTAGCAACTAGGTCTTTTTATGTTCAAGATTTATTAAGAAATGTCTTAATGCGGATCGAGCATCTAGGCGCTTGGGGCCCAGTAGCTTTTATTGTCACCTACAACCTAGCTACTGTACTATTTATACCTGGTTCTGTGTTGACTCTGGGAGGCGGGGTGATTTTTGGTCTGTGGTGGGGTTCAATCTACGTGTTTGTCGCGGCAACTTTAGGGGCTACGTTTGCTTTTTTGATCGGGCGATACTTGTCGCGCGATCGCGTGGTAAAATATATGGAAGCTCATCCTAAGTTTAAAGCTCTCGATCGCGCAGTTTCCCAAGAAGGATTTAAAATAGTTTTTTTGACTCGTCTCTGTCCTTTATTTCCGTTTAATTTATTAAATTACGCTTTAGGGATTACTCAGGTTTCTTTGAAAGATTATGTGCTAGGTTCCTTCGGCATGATTCCGGCAACAATCTTGTATGTTTACTGCGGTTCTCTGGTGGGGGATATTGCTGCGATATGTACGGTTAATCAGCCTGTCAATCCGCAAGCAGAAGCTGCAAAATGGTTGATTAATATCATCAGTTTTAGTGCTACGGTCGCTGTTACTGTCTATATCACTCGGATTGCCCGCAAGGCTTTGGATGAAAGTATTTAATTAGCAGGATTTGCCCATGTCGCAGTCAAAAGTCGATCGCGTAACTGTCCCCCCGATGGACGAACACAACCAGAAATTAGTCTCCTATTTGCATCCGCCCGATTGGGTAAATCCGCAGCCCGCTAGCAGTTATAATTTAGTAGTAATTGGTGCTGGCCCCGCCGGATTAATTGTGGCTGCGGGTGCCGCAGGTTTGGGCGCGAAAGTTGCTTTGATTGAAAAACATTTGATGGGCGGCGACTGTTTGAATGTCGGTTGCGTGCCGTCAAAAGCGCTGATTCGTTCGTCTCGTATTGTCGGCGATATCTGGGAAGCAAGTAAATTTGGTGTTAACGTTTCTAACGGTGCAGAAGTTGATTTTGCTGCTGTGATGGAACGGATACGCCGGATTAGGGCGGGAATCAGCGATGTTGATTCTGTCCAACGCTACCAGCACCAATTAGGAGTTGATGTTTTCTTAGGTTCCGGTCGTTTTACTAGCAATAATACAGTAGAAGTTGCAGGTCAAACTCTCCGCTTTAAAAAAGCAGTAATTGCCACAGGCGCAAGGGCGCTACAACCGCAAATTCCCGGCTTGCAGGAAGCTGGATATCTGACAAATGAAACTGTCTTTAACCTCACAGAAAGACCCCAGCGTTTGGCAGTAATTGGCGCAGGGCCGATCGGCTGCGAATTGGCTCAAGCCTTTCGGCGGCTGGGTTCGGAAGTCCTGTTGCTGCACAAAAATGCTCAGATTTTAGATAAGGAAGATGCGGATGCTGCTAAAATTGTGCAGCAGGCTTTTCTACGCGAAGAAGTTCAACTAATACTAGAATCCAAAATAGACCGCGTTGAGAAAACAAATGCAGGCAAAGTAATTTATTATCAATCTCAAGGTAAGGAAGCATCGGTAACAGTAGATGAAATTATTGTGAGTACAGGGCGATCGCCCAACGTCGAAGGATTGAATCTTGAGGCTGTCGGCGTCGATTACGATACACAAACTGGCGTATTTGTCAACGACAACTTGCAAACTACTAATCCCCGCATTTATGCCGCCGGCGATATTTGCATGAAACATAAATTTACTCACGCTGCTGATTTTGCCGCGAGGATGGTGATTCAAAACACTCTATTTTTCGGGCGCAAAAAGCTCAGCGCTTTGACGATACCTTGGTGTACTTACACAGACCCGGAAATTGCGCGCGTCGGATTGGGCGATCGCGAGTTGCAAGCCGCAGGGATTGATATCGATACGTTTTTGATTCCTTTCGATAAAGTCGATCGGGCAATTATTGACGGCGAAGAGGAAGGATTTGTGAAAATTCACGTCAAAAAAGGCAGCGATAAAATATTAGGTGCAACTATTGTGGCGCGACACGCTGGGGATATGATCGGCGAGATTACTTTGGCAATGGTTAACAATATTGGTTTGGGGAAAATTGCTAGCACAATTCACCCGTATCCGACACAATCTGAGGCAATTCGGAAAGCAGGAGATGCTTACAATCGCACTCGTTTGACTCCGTTGGTGAAGAATTTGTTTAACCGCTGGCTGGCTTGGACGCGATAAGTAAATAATCTCAAATCTGTTAGCATCGGAATTATTCCTATCTCTCTTCTCTTTATCTGCGTGAATCAGCGTCTATCCCTTGTCATCTGCGGTTAATACATTCTCTTTTTTTTACCGCAGATAGAGGCAGATAAACACAGATTAACGCAGATGAATGAGATAAATTCCGGGTTACTTTGAGTGTAGCATTAGGAGTTGGGAGATCGCCCGCGCCAACAAACCCTGCTTTAAAAATCCCCTTCATCTACTTGGAATACCGTCAATCCCAAGCCTCTCCACATATCAACAACTTGCTGGCGATCGTCCAACACAAACTTAACATTATATTTCCCTGCAATATGCCGCCGATAGAACTCCTCTTTAATAATCGAATCCTTCCTCATGTCTCCCGTTTTCCGCATATAAAGGTTGGCATAATTCACCTCGTACTGCTGCAACCATTTTTTAGTTTGAGGCTGACAGTCATCGGTTCGGCCCGACACTACAATAATATGGGCGCTGGACTGCCACTTGCGAACAGTATCTAAAACTGGCTGATTTGGCAAATCGCGATCGCACGTCGAAGCATCAAAAGGATTTCTGCCATTGAGAAGCGCTAATGTGCCGTCCATATCAACAATAATTGCATCCGGCAAATCCGGGTTATATTTCGGCGGCTCAACGGGAACCCGCACGTACTTATTGTACATCTTCAGGATCACATCTTTGCCCACCGAATTAAGCCTTTTCAAATCCCGTTTAATACATTCCTCAACCGGAACTTGCAGGAAAGAATCATTAACTTCGACGATGGCTTTACCTTTTACCAACTGTTTGATATGCTCGATGTGAGACCCGAAATTAGTATCATCAACAATGACGTGCTTGCCGCTTTCCAAAGCCATCAAAATAATCGTATCTCTCAACTGCAAAATAAACTTTTCATTCGCCTGCGACCAATGAGAAGCGTGAGCCATTTCTCTGAGCAAATCTTTATTGCTGCGCACCCACTTTGCAGGTTCAGACAGCAGCAATTCCCTAGCAAATTGAGATTTTCCCGAAGCAGGTAAACCGACAAGTACAATAACTCTTTTCATGGTAATTAGAAGGAAGAAGGAAGAAGGAAGAAGGAAGAAGGAAGAAGAAAGAATGCTGATACAGCAAAATTTTTAGCTGTATCTTAGGTTTAATTAGGTGCATTTCTTTCTTCGCTCAGCTAAAATATAATGTTAATCTTCGTTCGTAGTGAGGACTAAAGTCCTCATTCAAGAAACGACTGTAGTCGTTACTAAAAACCTAGATGGATGTAATCTAAAGCCAATAGCTCCTCTATTTTATAGATATTAACATCACGGAGAGCTTCTTTCACTCCCGCAACTCTTCGGGCCCGCAAAGAAAACAAAATCCCGGAATACGGCAAATGTTTCACAGCTAATGCAAAATCTTTCTGAACTTCGATATGTTCGTGCTGTCGGTAAGCTTCCTCGATTTCTTCAACCAAAGATTGATATTTGTCCTTAGCTTGTTGATACAACTCGCTCCACTCAGGAAAATAAGCTAAAAACTCTTCTCCTTCATTAGTTAAAACAATTTCTATCAGGCGGCGGGTCGAAAACCCTTCGCGCAGATGGGAAATCGCGACATATTGCGGAGACTTAACTTTAACTCGGTTGAAGTTAGCATCGCAGATAATATACCCTTCCGAATTCATCGGATCTAAATGTTGAGCCGCTTCGATAACTTCTTTCCAGCTAGTTAAAGGATAGGATGCAACTAATTCCCATCCGTATTTATTTGCCCAAATACTCGGGTCGGTTTCTAGCAGCGTTTGAGTGTTGCGAACCCCGTGGAGCACGATTTGATTGTTTTTTGGCTGGACAACTATTCTATTGTAAGGCGTGATCAATTCAAAGATAAAACACTGGTCGGTTTCTTCCGGCAATTGATATCCCAATTCTTGCCAGACTTTCCAAAAAAGTTCGGCAAAGCTGAATCCAAAACCGTTAACTTCGCCGCTGGCATCGGGAGTGCCGCTAGATTGCACTCTCCATTCTCCCTTGTAAAAATACAGTACAATCAGAGAACCGTCTAGTTTTTCATAAACTTTGGCATGACTCCAATCAATTGCAGCGGCGTGGATTTCTCCGTAATTAAAAAATTTGTCGTAGGGATAAGAAACTATCTGCCAATCTTGAGATGAATCTAAAATAATGCCTCGGCACTGCTGGACTATTTTTTCGCCCAAGGGAGATTCTATCTGCGAGTATTTCAGACAGACTAAATCGGGATATTGGCGGTGGCGGCTAACTTTGATATGATAAGTTTCGGACAAAGTTTCCAATCCGTGCTGGCGTAAATACTCTTGCAGTTCCACGTTCTCTTCCTAAATTTTTCGCCTTCTCTATTCTATCTGTAACTGCATATTTTAGTGAATTTGTCAAAAAAAATTAAACTTGCTTTTTTTCTGAATGCCTATTGTGAGGTTTGTATTTGGGAGTATCGTTGTAAATAGGTGAAGGCGCTTCACCGAAAGACAGGACTGTTTCGACATCAAGGAAAAACACAGTGAACAATAAATTATTACTTTTGGTGACTTCGACCTGTGTATTGACTGCTTTAGTACCTGTATCGCGAGTTTTTGGTGCGTGGGAATTGTCTCAGCTACCGCCGCAAACAAAATCTGTTGCTGTAGTGGGTACGGCTGTTCCGGTAAGTCAAATTTTGCAAAAGTTAAAAGGCAAAACACAAGTACCAATTTTAATCCCCAGCCGGATTCCTATTCCCCTGAAGCTTTACTATCGAAGCCAAGCGGAAGCGGGCAGCTATAGTATTTCTATGGAGACTACAGCAGATTGCCGAGGTACAACAGTTTGCACTTTTGGGTCAATTCAAGGTCAAAAAGGCGGGGATTTTACTACAAAAGTAGAAGGGGTAACTAAGACGTTAAAAAATGTCAAACTTGCGGGCGGAGTGAAAGGAGTTTTTCACAATGGTTGCGGGGCTTACTGCACAGCAACTCTTGAGTGGAAAACTCAGGGTTTTATGTATACCGTCGCCATTAAGAACGGACGAGAATCTGATTTAATTTTCATAGCAAATTCTGCTATTCTAGCTCGGAAGCGTTAAGTTTTGTAGTCTTGAACGCACAAATTCTATCTGTAGGGTGCGCAGTGCGCACCTTACCGTTATTGTATGAGAGATATTAACTCGCACTCGCCCTTTACAAGATGCTATGGTTTTTTTGCGCTTACCTACTTAGGGGGAAATTAGGATGAGGGGAAGATGGCTATTTGCGGCGATTTTTGCTTGTGTGGTGACTGCTTTTACGATCGCACCTTTGACACCCAACTCAGCGTTAGCAAGGACAGAACTCCCGATTACAGAAATCCGCTGGTTTAATTTTTCCCCTGAAGATAGCTGGCAACCGATACAATTTATTGTACCCGATCGCAATACTGCAAAATCTGCCGGCCGCCGCAAGTTGCGGTTGTACGATGTTCATATTGCCAAGATGTTTGAGATTTCTCATTTTCTGTGCGATCGCGATCGCGCTTCTGAAGGTTACAATTGGTCTTATCAAGCGGAAAATGGCAGTATTGAGATGGGACGCTTCAAAATTAGCTGCAATCTCGCCCGCGAAATAGCTGCTGTTTACGGGTTAGGAAAACCAGAAATTTCAGTCATTCGCCGCAACTTCAACCTGAAAAACGGCCGCCCTTCTTTTGAGCTAGAAAAATACTCGATTCCCACTTTGAACATTGGTAAAAATAGAGTTTTGCAGTGGAGAGATTTTGTGCAAAAGTTTCCCCCTATCCCCGATAATTCAGGTGCAAACCAAGCTAACAGTAGTTTTCCTGCGAGTAGCATCTTTCGGCAAATCAAAGGCAAAACGCGAGTGCCGATTTTTCTTCCGAGTAGACTTCCTTTATCTGACATTCAGCAAGTTGATTTTGATGTGCAAGCAGGTTCGCACGGTTACATTGTGGGAATGTATTTAGGCAAAGGATGCCGCGCGGGAGCCTGTTATTTTGGCACAATCGAAGCTAAAAGAAATGAACCGTTTTCGCCTCCTTCGCAATTGCCGCAGGATACTTACAGAAGCATTGAATTGGCGGGCGGATTCAGGGGAATTTATTTCAATAATTGCGGTGCTTACTGCACTGCTTTTGTTGAGTGGCAAAGGCTGGGGGTGCTGTACCGAGTCACAAGGAAAAACGGACGGCAGCAAGAAGTTGTCCAGATAGCAAATTCTGCACTTCAAGCAGGGCAACGTTAAATTTGGGTGAGAAATGGAAAAGGTAAGCGCGAGCGAAGCTATGCCGAAGGGAATCGCCCTTTTGTCAACGAAGCTGCTACAAATAAATACGATCGCCCTTTTCCCCTCGCAACTACATTTCTCTCCCCAAATCTCGCAACCTTTGAGCTAATTCTTTCGAGCTGCTGCTGAGCTAACTCCTCATGCCAACCAGGTTCATCCGGCTCGACCCTAGGTAAATCTTACATCGCCTGCAGCCTTTGCTTCGGAATGTCGATCGCCCCCCTGCCAGCGATGCCCAATGCTGGATGGGAAACATCATCAAGGCTCACTGCTACAGGCGGTCATACAATTTTAGATTTTAGATTTTAGATTGGCAATGGCTTATTCTGTAAAGGTTTGGAGCTTGCCTACCGTTGCATCCTTTTTTAAAACTGGCGGTCAAAATCTGGTATTTCTATTTTATCGCCCGAATTGTCCCAACCAGCAATTAAAGTCCCCACCTGCGCTACGCTAGATCAGGTGAATATATTGGCTGATTTCAAGCTATCCTCCGATCGATCTTATGTCTCCAACCACATCTGCCCCTTCCCGAACCGTTCGCATCGGTTCCCGCAAAAGCCAACTCGCTCTCGTGCAAACCCACTGGGTGCAAGAACAGCTACAGAAACACTTCCCGGAACACACTTTTGAAGTCCACACCATGTCCACCCAAGGGGACATAATTCTTGATGTCGCCCTCGCTAAAATTGGCGATAAAGGACTTTTTACCAAAGAATTAGAAACGGGAATGATTAACAATGAAACGGACTTTGCCGTTCATTCCCTCAAAGATTTGCCTACCAATTTGCCCGAAGGTTTAATTTTAGGATGCGTCACCGAACGGGAAAATCCCGCTGACGCCCTGGTAGTTCACTCCAAGCACAAAGACAAGCAACTCGACACCCTCCCCGAAGGTGCAGTAATCGGTACTTCTTCCCTGCGGCGGCTAGCTCAACTGCGGCACCATTTCCCTCATTTTGAATTTAAAGATATTCGCGGCAATCTCAATACTCGACTCGCTAAATTAGATGATGGCGGTTACGATGCGATTATTTTAGCAGTTGCGGGATTGGAAAGATTGGGAATGGGCGATCGCATCCATCAAATTATCCCTGCTGAAATCTCCCTTCACGCCGTCGGACAAGGTGCTTTGGGCATCGAATGCCGCGCCGGAGATACAGAAATCATGGCAGTGATTAAAGCTCTCGAACACTCGGAAACCGCCCAAAGATGTTATGCTGAACGCGCATTTCTACGGGAATTAGAAGGCGGCTGTCAAGTGCCGATAGGCGTCAATACCAAAATAGAAAACGGTCAATTAACCTTAACCGGAATGGTATCGAGTCTCGACGGCCAGCGATTCGTCAAAGATACTGTTTCCGGCGCCGCCGAAACTGCTGAAATGCTGGGAATTGACCTCGCTCACCGCCTGCGTAAACAGGGAGCTAGTGAAATTTTGGAGGAAATATTTGTCCAAGTTCAGCGCGGTTCCTAAACGCGATCGGCATCTATTTGTCAATGCTTTTAGACTAATCTAGAGAGATCGCCTTTTGTAAAATAAAAATAACTGGCGGTTCGCTTTTGCTTTCACAGGTACACGAGCAGTATGTTTGTAGATTTTTGATGGGATTTGAGATTGGACTTGCGAACCCGAGATCAGAAACCCGGTTTGTTCTATATCTGGTCGTCAAACTAAGGATTTTCGCTGATTCCGGGTTCAAGAGCGTAAGTCCTATTAGATGATAAAATTGAGCCTCGGTTTCAAAAAAATCTAACTAATTTAGGACGCTCCGCACGGGTGGATGTTTCCATTTAGAAGGCAAGATTTATCGCAGAAACCAATTTTTTTTCGTAAGTTCTAATTCTCAACATACCCATCCAAAATCTACAATCAAACATCCAAAATTAATCAGCAATTTATTTCAGGGAAAGGCAAAATATGAGCGCTAGGGAAACTCAATTAAAGCTGGAAGGGAAAAAAGTTCAGCAACTTTATCGCAAAATGCAGGCTGACCAAAAAGCTTTGCAGGAGCAATTGAAAGAGTTTAAAACTCAGGCAGGAAATTTGTCGGATGTAGTCGAGCAAGTCTTGCCGTCCGTAGTTTCAGTTTACGTCATGGATTGGGAGACACAAGAAGAGATTTCTTCAGGGAGTGGCTTCTTTGTATCGCCGGACATAATTGTCACGAACTATCACGTTGTCGAAGATATTGCCGATGAAGATTACTTCTATGAAGAAGATGAAATCGAACAGGTTTTAGTGGAAACTCACGACGGAAAATTGAGATTGGCAGAAGTGGTGTTTACCGGTAATGCTGAAGAAGATTTAGCATTGCTCTTAATTAGCGATTTTACCTTCAACCCGGAAACAGGGGAACAAGTGGAATCTCCCCACGAATATCCTCCCCTAGAGTTGTCTTTTGATATGAAAATGGGAGATAGAGTAATTGCTGTGGGCAATCCTTTGGGGCAGTTTGCTTCAACTGTAACTCAAGGTATTATTAGTGCAATTCGCGAACCAGACGAGTATGAAGAAGGCGAGGACGAAGAAGATGCTGTTGCTGAGGTGAAGGTGTTGCAAACTGATGCGCTGATTAATCCGGGAAATTCTGGCGGGCCGCTGATTAATATGGCCGGTCAAGTGGTTGGGGTGAATACCTGGGGATGGGAAGATGCTGATAATATTAATTTGGCGATCGCCTCTGAAGCTTTGGATGACTTTTTAGCTGGATTTGAAGAAACTTTTGAGGAGGATTCTCAGAATTAGTCGGGAGTTGTCGGTAATATGTGATTCGGGCGATCGCTCTTTTTCTGAGAGGGAATTGAAAATGCGATCGCTATTTCCTTATTTACATACTGAATTGCATACTGATGGCTTCGGGTTCAGTTTTACTAATGCGTAAAGGTTATAAAATTGCATACCATTTTTGATGTTTACCGTCAATCAGAAAGTGACATATAAATTTGATTAGATAGTGAAAATTGTCGCCGGAGGGGAGTCCGGGCGATCGCTCTTTTGTTTAGCCTTCCGCAACGCGGATAAAAACGGATGGAAAAATGGCGATCGCTACAACAACTCAGATTTATACTTGTTTTTGGGCGCTGCGTTAATATTGTGCCGCTCGCCATTTAAACTTAATCTAGAGTAACTACCTCAAGGAACACAAAAAAATAATGCGCATTTTATTTGTATCCGCCGAAGCAGCACCCCTAGCCAAAGTGGGCGGTATGGGCGATGTCGTCGGCGCTTTGCCTAAATTTCTGCGGCGCATGGGACACGATGTCCGCATCTTCATGCCCTACTACGGTTTCATCCCGGACAAAATGGACGTTCCCAAAAAACCTGTTTGGGATGGGGCGGCCATGTTCCAAAACTTCTCCGTCTTTGAAAGTGTTTTGCCGGGAACCGATGTACCTTTATACTTATTGCAACATCCATCTTTCTTGCCCCGCCGCGTTTACGGTGGTGTAGATGAAGATTGGAGGTTCACTTTCTTTGCCAATGCTGCGGCTGAATTTGCCTGGAATCACTGGAAGCCACAAATTATTCACTGTCACGACTGGCATACGGGGATGATACCTGTTTGGATGAGCCCAGACCCCGATATCAGCACGGTTTTTACTATTCACAATTTAGCTTATCAAGGGCCGTGGCGCTGGCGTTTGGAGCAGATGACTTGGTGCCCTTGGTATATGCAAGGTCACAATACAATGGCTGCCGCAGTACAGTTTGCCGATCGAGTAAATACAGTTTCGCCGACTTACGCCGAGCAAATAAAAACGCCAGCTTACGGGGAAAGTTTGGAAGGTTTGCTGTCTTTCATCGGCGGCAAGGTTTCGGGCATTTTGAACGGAATTGATACAGAATCTTACAACCCAGAAACTGACAAGTACATCCATCAACAATTCAGTGCTGATACTATTGAAAAGCGCCCAGCTAACAAAATTGCTCTGCAAGAAGAAGTCGGTTTAGAAGTGAATAAAGGTGCCTTTTTAATGGGCATGGTGACGCGGCTGGTAGAACAGAAGGGATTGGATTTGATTATTCAAATGCTCGATCGCTTCATGGCCTATACCGACGCTCAATTTATTGTACTCGGAACGGGCGATCGCTACTACGAAACCCAACTCTGGCAAATGACAGCCCGCTATCCGGGTCGGATGTCAACCCAACTACTTTACAACGAGGCCCTTTCTCGGCGCGTTTACGCAGGCTGCGACACCTTCCTGATGCCCAGCCGTTTCGAGCCCTGCGGCATCAGCCAAATGCTCGCCCTCCGCTACGGGTGCGTGCCAATGGTTCGCCGCACCGGCGGTTTAGTCGATACCGTTTCCCACAACAACCCGATCGACAATACCGGTACAGGTTACTGTTTCGATCGCTACGAACCCCTCGACTTGTTCACCTGCATGATCAGAACTTGGGAAGGTTTCCGCTACAAAGATAAGTGGAAAGAACTGCAACAGCGCGGCATGAGAGAAGATTTTAGCTGGAATATTTCGGCCCGGAAATACGTCAACTTGTACAGCGATATTTTGGGACTGCCGCCAGAAGGAACTGCACCGGAACCAGAGCCAGAATTGATCGTTGGTAAAAGTTAATCTTAGTAAGGTGCGTCAGTCGGTGTGTGATTCGACTGAATCTAGGGGCTATCGGCTGACGCACCCTACAGCTTAGTAAGGTGCATCAGTCAATCGATTTTAGATTTTAGATTTTAGATTTTAGATTGAAGCATTGACCCCACGGATAAATTCGGGGGCTTGTATCCTGGATGCTTTCGGTCGGTTTTTGATTCAATTTAATCGATCGACTGACTACTGACTGCTGACTGCTGACTACTGACAAATTAATCAACAAATAAATCGAGAGGTAAATGACCGTAAGTCCCGCTAACTCCACCTTCTGAGGAAGATTGACACGACACCAAAACGCCCCGGTAAGTTCCGGGATAGCCGTCAACATAATACGACCCCTTCAAAGTATTGAACTTAATATAAACTGAACCAGCAAAGGTCGAGACAGCATTGGGATCTAAAACAGCTTGATATCCCAAAGCTTTCAAATAAGCTTCTAAAGCTAAAAACCCCTCCTCCGTCGAAGAAGCGCAAACTCCCAACATTTGATAATCCGACAAACTTGCTACCAGCAAAATCGCTTGACGGAGAGCCTGTTTTTCCAGCGGCGATGCTACAGATTGCATATCCAGACAAGTGAAATCTTTGAGGATTTGCTGTGCTTCTTCAACAGTTAGGGTAGTCGGGTTTTGAGTAGACATGAATTGCTCTGATATTTCCCAAAATTACGATCGACACTCGGGTACTCGTCAACGAATTTCTGCCCTTGCAACCCTCGATCGACGGCGGTAACACTTGCGCAAGTCCTGATTATAGCCCATTGTGCGCTCTGGCAATCAATTCGGGCGATCGTCTTCGAGGGCTTCGCCAACGCCCGTATCGCACAAAAAAGCTAGTAGTTTTTACCGATGTTTTCAAATTTAGATCAGTCCGCGTTTTTTCAGCTTTGCTAGCGCATCTTCGGCCGCATTTTTTTCCGCATCTTGTTTACGGCGACCCCGGCCAACACCGTACATTTTACCGCTGACATACACTTGAGCAGTGAATTCTTTGGCATGATCTGGGCCTTCCTCGTCAATGATTGAATATTCGGGGTTTTGACCGAATTCTGCCAGAGCCCACTCCTGAAATCGATTTTTAGAGTCTACAAGGTTTTTTGGTCCAGCATCGGACTGAGGGTAAATCATACTATCAGCAACTGGAATAAACAGCTTTTGAACAAAGGCGCGGACAGATGTAATGGTTGAGTCGAGATAGTACGCACCAATAATCGCTTCAAAAGTATCGCAAAGCAAAGAGGGATTTTGGCGACCTTTATCTTTTTCAGCCCCTTTTCCCAGGCGCATTAACTTGCCTATACCTAGTTGCTCAGCAAACTTTGCGAGCTGATCCTGATCGACTAATCCAGAACGCAAGCGAGTTAATTGAGCCTCGCTAAAATCTTCATAGCGCTTGTACAAGATTTCGCCAACTAGATAACCTAGCAGGGCGTCGCCGAGGAATTCTAGTCGCTCGTTGTGTTCGCCTGCTTCTGGGTGTTCGTTGACGTAGGAGCGGTGAGTGAGCGCGCGACTTAGAAGTGATTCATTTTTAAATTTTGGAAGTTTTGGAAATTTTGGAAGTTTTGGCATTTTTGTTTGTTTAGTTATTCAGCAAATCAATTGTAGGGAAAATGTGTTTACATTAGCTCTATTTTTTTCAGTGCAGCTTCAGCAGCCAGCTTTTCAGCGTCTTTTTTACTGCTAGCTGTAGCTTGACCGTACAGCTTATCATTCACGCGCAGTTCAACAGTAAATTCTTTAGCATGACTAGGGCCAGCCTCATTAATTGTTATGTATTGAGGGGGAATTGACCCGATATTGCGATGTACCCATTCCTGAAACCGATTTTTTGAATCTACAAGGTGTTTGGAATCGATATCAGGCGTAGGAGACAAGAAATCTTCAACTACTGAAGTAAACAGCGGCTCTACAAACTCACGGACAGCCTCAATACCAGAATCGAGAAAGTACGCGCCGATAACAGCTTCAAAAGTGTTACTAAGCAGCGTGTTCTTAGTTCTTCCTCCACTTGCTACTTCACCTTTGCTTAACCGCATCCATTTGCCAATGTCGAACTCGATCGCAAACTTCGCTAACTGTGCCTTATCTACTAACGCAGAACGTATGCAAGTCAGTTCACCCTCACTTTTATTTGAATAATCACGATAGAGATACTCAGCGCTCAGGAAAGTTAACAAGGCATCACCGAGAAACTCTAGTAGCTCGTTGTCTTCACTTACTTCTTTCGGATTTTCAAAAAGAAATGATCGGTGAGTAAGTGCCTGATTTAACAGAGAAGCATCCTGAAAATTTAGTGTTTGTAGTAATTCTGCTAAACTTGCTCTACAGCGAGATTCTTCAGCAGAAGAACTTTTAGTTTCGTGACGAGTTTCTTCTTGAGCAAGAAGTCGCATGACTTCTTGTTTTTGCTTTTCTACTTCTTTAATATCTGCCTCAGATGCAGATATAACTTTAAGTAGTTTGGCAATACTGCCGAGAGCGCGATAGGTGTCTTCAGTGGAAAATGAGGAATTGTGTGCCCAATTATTGCGGACTTCTATAAGTTCAATCACTAGAGCCTTTTCAAAAGGAGTTAGATGTGCCTGGAAGACGTTATCCCACTGCTTTGACATGACTGATAACAGGGTCAAAATATCTTCACGTAGAATATTATCTATTAATTTTTTTTTTGGTATTTTATTGTTTGCCAAGCAATCTTGAGCCTTTGCTAGCCAGCGCTCGCCGTAAAATACTTGCATTTGCTGTTTCACATAAGGGTACAATCTCTGACAGAGAAAGTTTAAAGCATTGCCAACTCGTTCGTTATTGTTCATAGCCATCTTTGTTATTTCCTTCTCTCGATCGCTTAGGGTAGATTATGGTTTTTTATTTCCGGGTCAAACCCGGTTTATTTGAAAAACCGGGTTTGTGAATTGAGATGTTACCTATAGACAATTACCCCTTACCCAGTTTGGAGGGTAGAGACTGTTTCCGCGAGACTGGTTGCATGAAAGACAAGCAAGTCGTAGGTTTTCTAGACAGTCAGATCCACCGCGGCTTCTGGGGCGCAAGTGTTCGATCGTCAGTTGATTTTCTGGGAGACATTTACCGCACCACCAACAGTTATGACCATAATCATCGATAAGCTTTTGCTTCTTGTTATGCTTCTGCTTGGGATTCATTTCGGTTTCCTTGTGCTTGTTGTTTACAACAGGGTTGAAACATCAGTTATCCAGCACATAAGGAGTGTTGCTTAAGGATTGGCAAGAGATGAATATTCCCAAACAAATAAGATTAAAAAGTAGAGATTAATGCTACTTCTGATTTACTTATCTTATTTGGATAATTTTCTATCTGGAAGTTCATAAATGAGAACAACTCACACTAAGCAAACACTTTTCAGGTGACGCTAGGTGTGAGCTGATGTCTCATCTACCGTATATGTAAATATTCTTATATGTATACATCTATATGAGATTAATAGACAACTGCAATAGATATTTAGATAAATACTTAGCAATGTTATTTACTAATCACATATTGAAGCATATGTGTAAAAAAATATACATATACGATAGGTGAGACAGCAGCCCACGCTCGGCACTGGAATTTTGATGACCCAATTATTTCGCTCAAGGCTAGCATAAAGCCAAGCTCAATGTCAATCTCTCCCCCTCCCCCCGCCAGCCCTAGACCTGCGGGCCCATCCCGCTTATCTCCGGCATTTGAACAGTTAATGTAAAAATATGTTGCAAATTTTGTAAGATTGTGTTAAGTTTAGTTACATAAGGTTGAAATTAAACGAGGTTTCTGGTCATGGAAAACAAAGACGCAAAGTTGGGCTTTACTGAGTTCGCTGAAACCTGGAACGGCCGTTTGGCAATGCTGGGCTTCGTTATCGGCTTGGCTACCGAATTCCTCACCGGTCAAGGCATTCTCTCTCAAATCGGTTTGATGTAATCAGCTTAACTGCATACAATAGCTGAACTTCAGGCATCGATCGACCCCATCACAAGTGCAAAAGCCCCCCCGCCCATAAGTCCCCTTCACTTCACACGGAAGGGGGCTTTTGCATTTTCTCTCAAAAAATCCCACAGATGGCCGTATCCAAAATCTTTTCCGTCTCAGTATTTATCGCGAGACTAACTCCTGCAAACTAAGCAATTCCTACCGAATCCACCATCCTCAATTTAGGAGTCAAACCAGGAAGCTTCACCAAACCGTCCCGTTTGTGAGTCCGCGCGCTGTGACCTAAAATCATCTCCGACAAATCCGGCATTTCCTGCCAGCAGTGCGAGCAAAACCAATAAACGCGATTGTGGCGAGCGTGGCGGAGCAATTGAGAGGAGCAACAAGGGCAACTATTCATGAGATTTAGACCTTCTTTAAGATATGGAGCGATAACCAATTCATTACAGATATTCACAGATGTCGGCGCATCTCAACTTCATACACAACAATAAAAAATCTTTTTTCACTCAAAACTTTGAGCGTCTCGCAAGTAGTATTTTTGGAAACCGAACAGCAACACCACAATCAGAAGCTGAACATTCCAAGGGGCCCAAGAGAAACCCCAAAGAAAACAACCCAGTCCGGCTAAAGCCACAAGAACAAAAATATGTTGAGATGCTTGCCAGTAAATCCAGACTGCCACCAGAGAAACTATTAGTAACAAAATGTAAGCTGAGGGCATAGTCGTCTTCTCCCAATGTGTCTGCCAACAGTCAGGATCGATCCCTGACGATGTGATTAAACTTAAAACTAAAACCTGAAGAACTTATGAAGACGAGCGAGTTGTTACAAAAAGTAAAATACTCCTCCTAGCTTATATTTTTCCGATAAACCAGTAGGAATACTGAACTCATGGCTGAGGCCGAATGTTGTTAGATGAACGCACTGCGAATAGGGACTTAGGCATCGCTTATTGGTGTCAACTTCACTTGCTAGCTTATATTTTTCCGATAAATCAGTAGGAATACTGAGCTCATGGCTGAGGCCGAATCCGGTTAAATGAACGCTAGAAATAGCGACTTAGGCATCGCCTATTTGTGTCAACTTCACTTCAAAGACCGGCAGGGTTGAAACACCTGCCGGATTGCGGTTTTTAGTCTTAAGCTGACAGGACGAAAGGCACGGCGCCTTTCGTCCCTGCCTTTCGTCCCTAAAGATATCCTGTGCGATCGACCGGATTCGATCGCTCGGCACAATACCAAAGAAACCAAGTTTTTTTAACTCTCTTTGCCTGCAAGACTAATGCTTGAAAAGCTGCACAATTCAATGCGGGCGATCGACCTATTTTTGCTCCCAGCCCAAAGCTTGGGCCACCTGAGCCGCCAAAAACATCGGTTCAAAAGGCTTAGCAATCACGCTCACAACCCCCAAATCCGCGAACATCCGCCTGTCGCCAGCAAGAGCCTTAGCAGTCAGTAAAATTACGGGAATGTGCTGCGTAGCATTATTAGCTTGTAACTGTAGAAAAGTAGTAGGCCCGTCTTGGTCGGGCATCATCACGTCCAATAGAATCGCATCAGGCTGTTCGGCAAGAGCCTTAGCAAAACCCTCGCGGCCAGAACTCGCGGTCAGGACTTCCCAGCCCCCCACCACCTCAAGACTGACTTGAGCGACTTCCCGAATATCTTCCGCATCGTCAATAACCAAGATGCGCTTGGCAGTCAAAATTAACATTTTTTTATGAATGAGAACTGATCACAGACTAGAGGCGAAATGCGAATATTTTGTAAAGTAAATTATCTTACCCGATCAGACTTTACAGTAAATTTTCAAAACTGTATAGATGTTGAAGGCCCTTCGGCGAAGCTGAGCGGGTAAAAAGAAGGAAGAAAGAAGACCAAAGTTGCGATCGACCGCCAAGGTTTCAACAATTAACAACATCCTAACCGTCGGGCGCTGTTGCTGTAAAAATTCCCCCCCAAAAAAAGCCGCTTTTCAAGCTCAAATCGCGATTTTTGCTCGCAGTCCCCGATTTGCATAAAAGGCTGAGATTGTTTGTCGGTGACTCGATCCAACAATCTGCACAAAATCACTAACTTTGGGTACGCCTGCGTAGAAATTAACTTTCATTTGCAAGCCCCTCCCTTAGAGCTGGCAGACTTAAGAAAAAAGTGCTGCCCTCACCCAAAACGCTCTCCACCCACATCCGACCCCGGTGCTGCTGCACGATACTGCGACAAATAGCCAGCCCCAAACCAGTACCTCCCTTCTGGCGAGAATCAGAAGCATCAACCTGTTGAAAGCGTTCAAAGACCATCTCCAGCTTGTCTGCCGGAATACCTCGCCCTTGGTCTTTCACCGCAATCACGATGTACGAGGAGCTCGGAACTGGCAAGTGCGGATGGGCGGCAGGCTCAGGAGACAACAAAGACGCAGACGGCACTGACTTCAACCCAGCTTTTTCTGTCCAATCCGGATTGTGGGTCAACTCCCCGGTCAGCCAAACCGTAGCCCCGGAGGGAGAAAATTTAATAGCATTGCTGAGCAAATTTGTCAAGGCTTGAATTAGCCGATCGGGAACAGCTTGCAATTGCGCCGCCACAGGTATCACCGACAGAGTAACTCCCGCCTGCTGAGCCATTCCCTGCATCTCGTCAGCCGCCTGCAACATCAGCTCAGCCACATTGCAAGTTTGTTTGATGGCAGTGCTGTAACTCGACTCCATCCGCTCTAAATCCAGGATGTCGTTGACCAACCGCACCAAGCGCTCAGTGTTAGTGACAGCAATCTCCAGCATCCGCTTGGCTTTCTGGGGGTAAGCGTCAAGCAGGCCGCTGTTGAGGAGGCCGAGGGCGCCGTGAATCGAGGTCATCGGCGTCCGCAATTCGTGGCTGACAACAGAGATGAATTCATCTTTCATGCGCTCGACGGCAAGCCGCTCAGTGATATCTTTGAAAGTCACCACAGCTCCAATAATTTCGCCTTGTTCTCGCATCGGAGCCACAACGTACTCAACCGGAAAACTGCTGCCGTCTCGCCGCCAAAAAACTTCATCGGTGACGCGCCGCGCCTCTCCGTCTTCCAAGGTGGCTAAAATTTGAGAACTTACCCGGTTCGGCAGCAGTTTGCCCGCCTTCGGTGCGGCGCAGTGCGGGACAAGTTCAGAGCCTGAATTGATGTCTGTTGCAGGTGACAGTTGCTCGATCGCCTTTGAGCATTCTTTGTGTGAACGGTGTAAGCTTTCATAGACCGGTCGATCGATCAATTCCTTCGATTCGCACCCGGCCATTCTCACCGCCGCAGGATTGACAAAAGTTACTTTTGCGTCTTTATTCAACCCGCAAATTCCTTCTCCTGCGGAGAACAAAATCATTTCTGTTTGGTGGCGGAGTTGTTCAAAGGCTTTTTCGACTCGCTTGCTGTCGCTGATGTCGCGAGAGATTGTCGAAACGCCCGTTACCGCTCCCGTGGCGTCTTTAATCGGAGAAATCGTCAGGGACACATCTATCTGTTGGCCGTCTTTCCGCAAGTGCACGGTTTCGTAATGGTCGATGCTGGCTCCCGACCTAATATGTTCCAGAATTTGGGGCATTTCCTTGGGGCGTTCGGGTATTGCTAAAATCTCGATCGACTGCCCCTTGATTTCCGCCGCACAGTAGCCGTAAATCTTCTCTGCTCCTGCGTTCCAGCTCTGAATTGTCCCGGCGAGGGTTTGACCGACAATGCCGTCGTCGGAAGACTCGACAATCGACGCCAAGCGCACGAGTTCGTCTCTAGTTTGCTTGTATTCGGTGATGTCGCGACCCAAAATCACTATATTTTTGCGTCTACCGTCGGGGTGAAATACGGGTACTTTAATGACATCGTAGATTTTCACAGTACCGTTCGATCGGAGAATCACTTCTTCTCCCCTAGAAAGCTCACCTTTTGCCCACGCTTCTCTATCGCTGACCTCGCACGCCTGTAGGGCCTCCCGGTAAAAACTGCTGAGTTCTCCTAGCTCAGAATCTTTGAGGCCGCGGTAGTCTATTTTTTCTAGCTCGAACACTTCCAATAGCGCTTGATTTGCCTCCTGCCACCTGCCCTCGCCATCTTTGAAGCAGACAATATCTGGCATGGCATTCATCAGCAAGTCGAGAGAGCAGTTTTCTCGCGGTGCAGCTTCTACCTCCGCCCGCTTGGCGATTTCCCGTTGCAGGTTTTCGTTTGCCGTTTGCACCGAGTCCATTAACAAACTTTCTCTAAAAGTCCTTTCTTTAATTACTTCCTGAAGTTTGTGGAGTTCTAGCGATAGCCCCCTGCGGGCCAACAAATTCTCTACCCGCAAGTGTAGTTGGGCGGGTTCTGCGGGACTTACTATCAAATCGTCTATTCTGCGTTCTAGTTGTTTTGCCTGCAGCGAAAATGCCTGCTCAGAAAGAGCTGGCGTTTGGGATTTAGTAAGAAGCAAAAACGGTAAAAATATCGGCTCGGCGGCAGCTTTTAATGATTCTACCAGCGGCCCGATGCGATCGAAATTTGCCTCGTCGAGAATGCACAAGTCAAAAGCGATTTGGGGAATGGAAAATTCCGAGTTGGGATCTAAAGCGCCATCGAGTACGATCACCTCATGCTCCGTGTTGAGGTGTGCGATCGGCAAATTAGGTTGTTGGTGGGGAGCGACCAAGATTAAAATACGGCTCATTAGTTTGTTAATTTGCCCGTGACTAATGATATGATGTCCAGTAAATTAAGCATTCGTTGGTAGTGAGGGCTACAGTCCTATTTTTTATGAGGATTGAAGCCCTCACTACCAACAATTTTTATAGCGCTAGATCGACCGGACGCGATCCGAATGATGAAGGCATTAGGCAGCCAGAGTAGAAGCCCAAATTCAAGAATAATTGATAATTATTTAATTGTTTGTTCCTTCAAAAAATGACTAATGACTAATGACTAATGACTAATGACTAATGACTAATGACTAATGACTAATGACTGTTGACTAATTCTGTTGGCGGGGCTGGTTTATATGTATTTGGGTTAGCAGTTCTATGAAAGCTGGTGAAACCAGCCCCTACCGACTAATGACTAATGACTGAGGACTAATGGCTTTTTACGGCATTCCGATCTGAATAAAAGCATCTTCCGGCATACAGCTAGAGTAACGATCCCCTTCCGATAAAACCGCAATCAGCCTCATCTGCCAGTCGGGCATAATCTGCAAATCCGCCCAAGGCACTGCTACCTCCAAACATTTATCCAATCCCACTTGGGCCCGGCTGATGCGGGGCTGCCACTCATCGCCCTCTCCTGCTTCCTGAAACCAAATCGATTTGGTCAGCAAATTAATCTCTAACTGATGGTGGAATCGATAGTTTAGCGGTACTTCGTCAGGCAAACCCGACAGCGGAATCAGACTGTTGTGCATGGTGCGATCGGGATAAAACCAGAACAAATTTAACTGCTGCGGGCAATCAATTCCCGGTCGCACCCCTACCTTGAAGTCAGCGCGAATGTAAAAATTCAAGTGGTCAACCCCGTACCAAAGCCGCTGAATTGCCGAACTCCGGTGCATCGTACCTCTTGCTCCCCCAACTTCAATCCGGCCGGCTTTGTCCCAATCCTGTTCGTTGCCGATACCGTCAATCACCGGGTGAATAAAGCTCATCGGCAGGTGGTCGCCTTGAACCTCGTGCACCTCTACTTGCCGCCGCACTTCCGGGGGTACGGGCTCGCCGAGAGCTTCGTAAATCGCCGCTACGTGTTCCCGAAATAGCTGGTCGAACATGGCATCTTGGTTCGACGTGTGGCCTTCGCCAAACCACCAGAACCAGTCGGAACCTTCGGCCGCATAAAGCGCCTCCCAAGCTTCTGGGTTGCTTTCTTCTGTGGCCTCTGGATGGTTTGCCAACATTTGTCTCGCGGGCCCTAATATGTCCCAAGCGCGATTTTTCGCGGGGTCGCCGATCCAAGTTGTAAGGGAACCGTCCACCCAGGAACCGGTGTGCAGTTGGGCTGCGGGAATTGTTTCGGTTGCTGGGAATTGGTCGAGAAATTCTGAGACTGTGACTAATTTGATATCTGGATTATCGCTGAGAGTTTGATAGAGGGATTCTAAGAACGGTTTGCCGTCTTGGGGATAGAATTCCCAGCAATTTTCGCCGTCTAGGGCGATCGTAACTAACCAGGGATTTTCTAAAGCTGTTTGACCGTCGGACTGTCGGTGTTTGAGAGTTCTGCCGATCGCTTCTAAGTGTCCCGCTAAATCTGATGCTGCTTTTTTCGGTTCCATCGAACCGTAAGTAAACCCGATCAAGTCGGACAATCTGTGGTCTCGAAATACTATTGCTAAATCGCCGTCAGGAGTTTCTAAACGGTAAGGGCGATATAACAATTCTGGTTCGCAGACATTCCCTGCCGCGTCGCGGTTGAAAAAGTGTTTAATTGTCCACCCCAATACTGCTTCGTCCGAGACTATCCATTTAAAGCCTTGTTTGGCAATGTAGGGCAAAATTTCCGGGCTGACTGCTTGTTCCGACGGCCACAAACCGCGCGGTTTGCAATCAAATCGGTCTTCATACATTTCCCAGGCTTTTCTCAGGTGTCGGGGAATATCTTCTTCCCACTGAAACCGGTGTTGTGGGAGCGTCATGTTTGGAATGGCTATGCGGCCGCCGTTGGTGTCGGCAAGCAGCGGTAAAATCGGGTGCGTGTAGGGGGTTGTGGAGACTTCCAACTGTCCCTCAGCTTGCATTTTACGGTGCTGGGGAATGATGCGAGCGAGGATTTCTTTTTGTTTTGAGTAGATGTTTTTTCGGTCTGCCAAACTAAAATTTTGTTCTTGTTTGAGCCACCCTGCAATCTCGGGGTCGTCCCAAAACAGCGGGTCAATCCAAGCTAAATTGTGCCACGCCAGCAAGTCGCTAAAATCCTGCAACTTCCAGTTTGCCAAACACCACTGAACGCCTTTTTCCTGCCGCTGAGTGTAGAGTTGAGCGTAGCGGGGATGCGGCTGAATCAGGGTGTGGTAATTGGCGTCAAAGAAGTGTTCTAAAATAAACTCTTGTTCTTCGATGTTTAAAGTTTCTGTTGGCTTTAAAGTTACCGCCAAGTAAGGGTCCAATGCTCTGTCTGCGATGCAGTCTTCTATCTGCAAAATCAAGGACGGAACCAGGTTTACGGTTTGATGCAGTTTGGGATATTTTGCCAGAAGGAGCACTAAATCCAAATAGTCTTTGACTCCGTGCAAGCGTACCCAAGGCAGTCGGTACTCGGCTGCTGCTGCGCTAGCTGATACTCGGGATTTGTACAGCGGTTGGTGTTGGTGCCAAATGAAGGCTACATAAAGAGGGTGAGACATTGAATTTGGTAATTGGTAATTGGTAATTGCTAATGGGTAATTGGTAATTAGTAATTCGGATGAAGAATGAAGAATGGAAAAACAGCTATCAGCGTATCCGTGAGTCCTGCAGCGCGAATCAAGATAATTGATAATTTGTCATTAATTAGTATGTCAATTTTCTAATGACTGCTGACTACTAACTAATGACTGCTGATTACTGACTAATTACATTACCTGTTCGACTTCGGCAATTTCTGGGATGGCCTCGCGCAGGCGGCGTTCAATGCCCATTCTCAGAGTCATTGTGGAACTCGGGCAAGAGCCGCAAGCTCCTTGCAGCCTCAGGTGTACGACCGGGCCGTCGATTTCTACGAGCTCGACGTTGCCGCCGTCGGATATCAGGTAGGGGCGCATTTCATCGAGAACTGTTTCGACGTTATCTCTGGTTAGTGCTAGTGTCATATTTCGCCTCTGTGATGATTTCTTGCAGTTGATTTTGTTCGATTTGACTCAAGGGCAGCATTCTCAACCGCGCGAGATTTAAGAAACCGGGTTTCTTGACAAAAGACTTGCGCGCTCAGGTGAGCTGGCTGCAGGAAACCCGGTTTCTGTCATGTTGATGCTCGATCAGAATTCGCTCTCTCGTTCGATAGTAGCGTTACTTGCTGCCAAATCAAGTTGATTGTGATACGTTATCCAAAAAAACCCGTTTTATTTAAGAAATGGGGTTTTCGATCGCGCTACACTACTGCTGGTTCTAGCAGTTTCACGTTGGAGTAGTTGAACTCGGTTGTTGTCAATTGACCTTTTTCTTTCGATCGAACTACTTGCTTGGTCATGACATAATAGTCGCCTATCTTGTCAAAGGTATCTTCAAATTCGAGTTCTTTGATGATTTCGTCGGTTTGCGGGTTGCGGAAAACGGCGTCGTAGTGAGTGGCCAAAGAACCCTCGGGTGTCTCTAAGCTTTTGTGCGTGTCAATTACGAAAGCCATGCGGCCCATCACCCGGCTGACTTGACAAATTGAGAGACCTCGGATTTTATAGTTAGACCCCATTGAGTCGCCTTGCACTAAAATATCCACAGCGTCGGTGCTGTCCTTCTCGCCCAAGGTGAAGCTATTTTTGCCGTGAGATTTTTCAAATGTCGAGCGCTTGCGGTGGGTAACAATGTCCCGCATTTGGGTGTAAACGCTCTGCTGCACTTCCTCATCTTCAATGCCGGTGACTTCCACGCTCATGTCGGGTTTGATCCAAACATGACCCGTATATACTTCGTCGCCTTGTTTGAGTTCAATGTCGGCACTGTAACCGGGAAAATTGGCATCCCAGGTGTAGCGGTGTTCGTAAGCAGCGCGAAACAAATCGCGAGCGTTGGCTTGCTCTGTCATAAATCCCTCTTTCTCTTGACACCCATCTAGTTTAGCTTAACCGCGAGAAGCCCCACATTCACTGGATAGGGGAGTTACCCGCACTCCTGGCGAGCACTTCTTAGGGGTGCTGCTGGGCTGGCAATTCGATCGCACTCAGAATTTACTTTCTCTATCGGTTGCTATGATCTGAAGATAAAGTCACAAAATGCCTGGTTATTGAGATCGCGATCGGTCGATCGCCAGACACCAGTCTTAGTTATGGGTTATCTTGAAAAAACTTGTGTCCGCTTTTTTAGGGGTTGCACCTGTGGCAACTATCAGATTCCCCCATTAATAAAATGCTAGAAACTGTCTACAAACACTTACAAATATTGCAGGAACAAGCTAGAGAATTGCCACCACCGCAACAGGCAATCTTAACAAAAACTCTGGAAAATTTATCAAATTCTTTGCAGGAAATAGCAGCCAGCAATCTGTTTGAAAGCGCGAGATATAACGAGGCAAAGCTGGTTGAAATCGAAAAAAATAATCGCCTCTTGGAACGCACTGTCGCCCAGCAAGCATCGCAAATCAGACAGCTACAGGAGCAATTGGCAAAACAAATCAGCCAGCACCGCAGGGACAATCAAGGATTAATTAAAAGCGAAGCCAAACTGCAAGCTCTGCTGCGCAATTCTCCGGATTTAATTAGCATTGTCGGCTCCGACGGGCGAGTCCGATACCACAGCGGAGCTTTACAGCGGCTTTTGGGTTACAACCTAGAAGAAAGAATTGGCAAATTTCACGGCGAGTTAATTCATCCAGACGATTTGCTGGCTTGGCAGGCGTATTTTGGCAAGTTGTTAGAAGCTCCCGGAATTGCTGGGCCGATCGAATATCGGAAACGCCACGCTGACGGTTCTTGGCTCTACATGGAGTCGATAGGTAACAGTTTGGTATACGATTCTAGCGTGCAGGGAGTTATAATTAATTCGCGGGAAATAGGGGAACGCAAGCAAGCAGAAATCGCAGTCCGGGAGTCGGAACTGCACTACAGAGTTATGTCGCAAATTACTTCGGATTTTGCCTATTCTTTTAAGGCGCTGCCAGACGGCAAGTTCGCCTGCGAGTGGGCGACAGAAGCTTTTGAGCGCTGCGCCGGTGTCGTTCCTGAAGAATTAGAATCGTTTGGTTGGTGGAACTCCGAGCTCGTTCATCCCGAAGACCGGGAAATATTAATTAAACAATTAGAATGCTGTAGTTGCAGCCGCACGGGAGCCAACGAGTATCGCATTATTAATCAAAAAGGCGAGGTGCGCTGGGTGCGGGACTACTGGCAAGTGGTGTGGGACAAAACTGCTGAACGGGTTGTCCGTTTGTGGGGGGCTTGTCAGGAAATTACCGATCGCAAGCAAGTAGAATTGAAACTGCAACTCGTTAACCAAGTTTTGCAAGCGCAGATAGCATCGGCGCCGCTGGCGATTAACTGTACCAGCAATGACGGCAATACCGTTGTTTGGAACCGCGCCGCCGAAAAATTTTTTGGCTGGACTGCGGCTGAGGTTTTAGGGAAACCTTTACCGAATATTCCTGGAGGCCAAAAGCAAGATTTTTACGCGCTGCTGAAGTCTGCGTCTAATGGCCAACCGCAAAACGGTTTGGAAGTATCTTTGTTGAAAAAAGACGGTAGCTCGATCGATGTTTGGCTTTGGGCCGCACGCGTGCGAGATGCGGGCGGCCAGACTCTCGGCAGTATCAACATATTTTCCGATCTTTCAGAACGCAAGCGCATAGAGGAAGAGCGCCAAAAACTAGCAGCGATGAAAAATATCGAAGAACCTTTTTGGGCGCGCTATGTCAGCCCTCCAAAAACCCAGAAAAAAAATGGCGATCGCTAATCTCATCAAGCACAAGTTAAAAGCATTAAAAGTGTGAAACTGCAATCTTATGATTGCAATATTATTTCCGGTAAAATAACCTATTTGATGGAAGTAGTTCGAGCGAACATAATATGATAAATATACCCGGATGCTAGGTGTAGTAGTTGGTCTGCTGTGCTGTATAAAACTGTATTTCCGTAAAAATAATTGATTAAGCAGCTACCGAATTAATTGAGGGAATCTATCGATAAAGTGTCAGATTTTTTACGCGGAAGACAAGTCTGCACGGTATATATTGGATTTTTTAAATGCGTCGCTCGAATCTTTACTGGTTCCCAGATTTCTCCTGGCTCCTGAAAGCGGTTAACTCTGCGTGAGTCTGGCAAGCTTCACTTAACTCAATGTAATCTAAGATATTAGAAATTACCTTAGAAAGGTGGATAGCCGAACGGTGAGCTTCTTGGATAAAATCTCTCTCCTCTATCGGATCGTCAGCTTGATCGTCTATGGTTAGTTGTAGATAACCGATGATGTGATTTAGGGGAGTGCGGAGCTCGTGGGACGCCTTCAACAAAAATTGCTTTTTGAGCTGGGATAGTCCTTGTACTCGCTTGCTGCGCTCTTGGTACAGAGTGGCGAGGGCGATCGCGCTTCCTACTTGATCGGCAAGTTCTTGTGCGAAATCGATCTGGGATTTAGTCCAAGGTCGATCGGTCTTACCCTTCCGCGACGATCGGCCCTTGCACTGATGCAAGCTAATTATGCCGTTAGCTTGCTCTTGATAAGCGGTAGCCACCACTAGCAGCGACTGTGGCCCAAAAGCATCATTGGCTGCAAAGGACTCTACTACCACCGGTTCGAGGGTGGCTAGAGCTTGAATGAAATGAGGTGCTGCTGTGAGCGAGATTTCCATTCCCAGCATGGGTAAAAATGGTTCTTGGCAGTATTCAGCAGCTACTTTGACTTGCAGGCTCGAACTTTCATAGGGACAAATGATGCAGCGGCTGACGCCTAGTGTTTCTCCCAGACTGTTAACTGTTTGCTGCCAGATGCTATCGAGATCCAAGGTTCGACGAATCTTTCTGCCAATTTGGAGTAAAAGTTTTTGCGATTGAGCTGATATTTGCTGATTCATAGCAACCCTTGTTCTAATAGACTGGCAAAAGTTTACCATTGCGCCAACAGAGCAGGAATTCACTGAATTTGCCAGCCTGCCGCTGCCCGACTTAGGGATTACGTAATTCTACTTAAATCTTCCCACACCCCGTCAAACATTACTAAGTAGTTTCGGTGTCTTTACAAGATCTTTATGATTTTCACAGAGAACTGAGAGCGTCCAGTATGCTTAATAATCCTTTACAGTAGGGGATTGGCAAGCTTAATCAGTCGTATAAGCTGGCATTAAGTTTTTGTAAAGCTGGCGGTGTGCGCGGGTTTACTCGAAGGTGTGCGATCCCAGCGGACAAATAAAGATGAGCTTTGTTATCCCTACCCCCCGGATTCCATTGATGCGAATTCTGGGTGGGGCCCGGAAGTGGCGGGGGCGATCGCTCTCAGTTGCAAGCTCCCAAGGAGGGAGATTGGCGATGGATAAAAGTTAAAATTGATACAGGGACGATCGAACTGTGTTGTAGGATAATTATCAATTATCTATGACCTTTATTCACGAAACGGAACTCACGGATACACGAATATAGCGATTTTTATAAGTAAGGTACAGTTTGGTAATTGATAATTGGTAATTGGTAAGAAAGCTGGCGATTACCTCACGAAAGTTTAGAACCGCTATAGCTGTTTTTTTCCTGATTCCTGATTCCTGATGCCCTCTTGCTTCTTGCTTCTTGCTTCTTGCTTCTTGCTGATTCCTTCAACGTCCCGATAATCGATTACCGATGATTGAGGACCGAGGATTAATTTTTAAATAGTGGTTCTTGATAAAGCGGCACAGTAAAAGTAACAGTCGATCCGAGCCCTTCCCCCATACTGTAAAAATTTACTGTACCGCCCATTGCTTCTACCAGTTTTTGAGAAATAGCCAATCCCAAACCGGTGCCGCCGTATTGCCTGGTACGATCGCCGTCCACCTGAAAAAACGACTCAAATAATTTATCTTGCTTGTCGAGAGAAACCCCAATGCCAGTATCAGCTACTCGGATTTTCACCATTCCGGGGAACTGCTGGTTGTTAACAGTCACCTTTTTCTTAATAACTTCAGCACTGATGCGAATTCCCCCTTCCCCGGTAAATTTAATTGCATTGCCCGTGAGGTTCAAGATTACTTGAAGCAGGCGTTGGTAGTTGCCATACAAAATAATCTCGTCCTCCACAGCGGGTTTTTGGATTTGAAATTGCAATCGCTTTTGCTCGACTTGAACCCGTGTGAAATCCTCAACTTGTTGCAACAGTTCACCGAGTTTGACCGGAGCGAGGTCTAACTCCATTTTGCCAGCTTCGATTTTAGCGACATCCAAAATATCGTTAATCACATTGAACAAATGTACTGCGGAGCGGTAAGCTTCTTGGATAAATTGGTGCGCTTCTTCGGGGTCATCTGCCATGCCGTCTACAAGCAGTTTCAGGAAACCGAGGATGCCGTTGAGGGGGGTGCGGAGTTCGTGAGAAGTATTGGCAAGAAATTGACTTTTAAGTTGGGAAAGAGCCACGGCTTCGGCGCGGGCCTGTTCTAATTCTTGGTAAAGTGTTGCGTGGGCGATCGCGCTGCCGACTTGAGCGACTAACTCGCGGGCGAATTCGAGTTCGACTGGACTCCATTTCGGCGAACTGCCGCAGCGGTGCAAACATATCAGTGCATTGGGTTGGTCTTCATAGGAGGTAGCTGCTACGAGCACGGAATGGCGGTGGAAGGGATCGGCAACGGGGGAGGCGTAATCGACTGCTACTGGTTTTAGGGTGGCTAAAGTTTGAATCCACCCCGGCTGTTCGACTGCGCGCAGTTCTAATCCCAGCATAGAAGAGTAAGGTTCTTGGCGGTACTCAGCTACTACTTTAAAAGTTTTCGATTGGAGATTTTCGATTTGAGCTGGGGAAAGCGGGGGCGAGGGGTCCCTGGCATTTGACTGTTCTAATTCGGCTGCTGTGGCTGAATAATTTTGCTGATTTTCCGAGGCAAGGAAGGGGGAGGATTCGAGATTTTCGCTGTCTTTTTTGTAGGAACAGATGATGCAGCGGCTTGCGTTCAAGACTTGACCTAAACTGTTAGCTGTTTGCTGCCAAATTGTCTCTAGGTCGAGGGTTCTGTGCAGGTTTTGAGCGATTTGGGAGATGATTTTGCGGTCGATTTCCCACTTGGGAGGGAGCGCTCGACCGATCCGACTCGCTGGATACAGCATTTGTTGGCGGGCGTCCGAGGGGGATGGCAAAGCTCGATAGAGCATGAATTCTGGGGAATCTGGCGGTCGGTCTGTGGGTTTGTCAGACAGCAGCCTTCCCATAACTAAGACTTTTGCAGCTTTGCCGTTTGAGTCGATCGCCGGAGTGAGTGCCAAATCGAAGAGAAAATATTGTCCGCCGTGGCCAAATGGATAGCTGAACCGTTGCGGTACGAGGGTTTCGAGCGTCCGCCGCAGGATATCGAGATAAGGCGCAGGGGCGATGGGTTGCAGGGTTTCGCTGAGGGGGCGATCGACAATTTGTTCTGCTGTGAGGTTGTACTGCTCGGCTTTTTCCCAGTAAAAAGATAGATATCGACCAGAGGCGTCTTGGGTAAATACTAATTCTGCCCCTAACTCTTGAAAAAAGGCTGTAGAGGCGAGGCTCGATCGCCGGAAATCTGTGTTAGAGTCCATCAGAGTAGAGGATGAAAGTAGTTCGGATTTTGGAGTCGTGAGTTTTTAATTAAAAATTCAATACTCCAAATTGTCTTGGGCTTCGACCGTTAAGTTGTGAGTTATTAATCAACTAAAAAATTGTTGGCTTTTTAATTAAAAATTAACGATAAAAACTCACACTACGCAATTATTTTAAGCTTCTACCATTGATTATTGAGTTATCAATGAACTAAAAAAAAGTTAATTATTTAATTCTGAACTCAACTCAAAGCTCAAAACTATTTGTTGTCAGCCGTTTTGGGTAATTAAAAAATAACAATTAAGATTGAGGAGTTAGGAATCTGCACCGATTAACGATCGAGTTTGAAAATTACGCCAAAATCTGAGGCTGCGAACAACTCAAGTCGGGGACTGGCTCCCGCATTTTTTCCGTCACCTTGAAGAGTTGCGAGGTGGTGAGTTAGCCTAGTTCGCTCGCCCACAACCTGTAGCTTTGGCGGCGAAATCTGCCGGATATCGCGCGGGCATCGAAATTTCACAGCCAGAAACTTTACAGCCAGCAGATTTGCGCGCGCCGTCTCGTACCCGGGAACCTCAGTCGTTCCACTCGCCGCGGGGGGGGACTGGAGGGTTGCGGCGCAAACCCAGAGCCAGCTCGTCTTCGCGGCGCTCGCCTCTGAGCCACTGCTTGATTGCTGTTTCAATGACTTTGCTGGGGTCATTCGTCAAGTGCTTAATTTGGTCTAGCAGTTCAGGATCGATATGGATGGACAGTTCTACTTTTTCTGACGAACTGTGGGATGGTATTCTTGATTCGCTCATAGTTAAAAAATCCTAGTTTTAATTCTTAAGTTTCAATTCTTTTGATGACAACCGGCTGGACTAGATATTTGAAGTCCCTGATTTGCACCCAACCTTTCCTCAACCGCTTAACCGCTTTCTGTACAATGAGAGAGAGAAAAGTTTTTTCCTTTTGGGTGTCCGGGCTCGGTCGGACACTTGAAAGGGTAATAACTGATACTCTTGAGGTTTGCCTCAGTTGTGGTTTCATCTCAATCCCCAGTAAGAGGTTGAAGTAAGCACTCTACTCTTGCTTGTGTAATCATACAACAAAAAGTATCCTTTGCCGATTAGCTCTTCGATAAAAAACATGACTAACGTCCCTGTATCTCGCATTCGCAATTTTTCGATTATTGCTCACATCGACCACGGAAAATCCACCTTGGCCGATCGCCTGTTGCAGGCGACTGGGACTGTGCAGGCACGGGAGATGAAGGAGCAGTTTTTAGACAATATGGATATCGAGCGCGAACGCGGCATTACGATTAAGCTGCAAGCGGCTCGGATGAATTACACCGCCAAGGACGGTCAGGAGTACGTGCTCAATCTGATCGACACTCCCGGACACGTTGACTTTTCTTATGAGGTGTCGCGATCGCTCGCTGCTTGTGAAGGGGCGCTGCTGGTGGTAGACGCATCTCAAGGCGTGGAAGCACAAACCTTGGCAAATGTCTACCTTGCCTTGGGAAACAATTTGGAAATTATTCCTGTTTTAAATAAAATTGACCTGCCGGGGGCGGAACCGGAACGGGTAAAAGGGGAAATTGAAGAAATTATCGGTCTGGACTGTAGCGGGGCGATTGAGGCTTCGGCTAAGGAAGGAATTGGTATAGATGAGATTTTGGAGTCGATCGTCGAATTGGTGCCGCCGCCGCAGGATACTGTTGACAAACCGCTGCGGGCGCTAATTTTTGACAGTTATTACGACGCTTATCGCGGGGTAATTGTGTATTTCCGAGTGATGGACGGAAGTGTCAAAAAGGGCGATCGAGTTTTGTTGATGATTTCGGGTAAGGAATATGTGATCGATGAATTGGGTATCCTTTCACCGACTCAAATTCCCGTAGACGAACTGCACGCGGGGGAAGTCGGTTATCTGGGCGCGGCAATTAAAGCAGTAGCTGATGCTCGCGTCGGCGATACGATTACTTTGGTCAAAAAGCCTGCACCGGAGCCTTGGCCGGGTTATACAGAAGCAAAACCGATGGTTTTTTGCGGCTTGTTCCCGATCGATGCTGACCAATTTCCAGATTTGCGGGAAGCTTTAGAAAAACTCGAACTCAACGATGCGGCCCTTTCTTACGAACCGGAAACTTCGAGTGCGATGGGATTTGGTTTCCGCTGCGGTTTCTTGGGTTTGCTGCACATGGAAATTGTGCAAGAAAGACTGGAGAGAGAATACAATTTGGATTTGATTGTTACGGCTCCTTCTGTGGTTTATCAAATCACAACAATTAAAGGGGAAGTGTTAACAATTGACAATCCCAGCCACTTGCCAGATCCTCAGTATCGCGAGAAAATTGAGGAACCTTATGTGCGGGTAGAAATGCTGTCGCCAGAAACTTATGTCGGCGCGCTGATGGAACTGTCTCAAAGTCGGCGGGGCATTTTTATGGATATGAAGTATCTGAGTCAAGGCCGAACTACGCTGGTTTACGAGTTGCCTTTGGCGGAGGTGGTGACGGACTTTTTCGACCAGATGAAATCGCGATCGCGCGGTTATGCGAGTATGGAGTATCACCTCATCGGTTATCGCGAAAATCCGTTAGTGAAAATGGACATTTTAATTAATGGCGATCCGGTTGACGCTTTGGCGATGATCGTACACCGCGATAAGGCTTATAATGTGGGCCGCGGGTTGACGGAAAAACTCAAGGAGTTGATTCCTCGCCATCAATTTAAGGTTCCCATTCAAGCGACTATTGGCGCTAAGGTGATTGCTTCGGAGCACATTCCGGCTTTGCGGAAGGATGTGTTGGCGAAGTGTTACGGTGGTGATATTTCGCGGAAGAAGAAGTTGCTGCAAAAGCAGGCGAAGGGTAAGAAGCGGATGAAGTCTGTGGGTACTGTGGATGTGCCGCAGGAGGCTTTTATGGCTGTGCTGAAGCTCGATCGAGATTCGTAATTTGTGTGGCCTTTTGTCAGGAACAGGCAAGATGCCTGTTCCACAAAGAGTCTGTTTTTTTGTCGGTTCTAGGAACAGGCTTTCCGGTCTGTTCCACAAATGGGGTTCTAGGAACAGGGTTTCCGGCCTATTCTACCTTTTGCAGATTAAGGGCGATCGCTCTTGACCAAAGAAATTGGTTGAGCTAAACTAAAACTTAGTTTAAATTGCGTATAGTAGATGCACATAATCAGCTACAAACGGGTGCGTGAATACAGCGAAACTCATGCTGATTGCGGGGAAGCTTTGGATAACTGGTTTAAAATTGCTAGCAAGGCTAAATGGTCTAACTTAATTGAGGTACAATCTGTTTTTCCTAAAGCCGAAGCAGTTGGGGGGTTTACAGTTTTTAATATCAAAGGTAATAATTATCGATTAATCGTTAGTATTGATTATGAAAGCCAATTAATTTATATCAAATATATTCTCACCCATGCTGAGTATGATAAGGAGAAATGGAAAAATGACCCTTACTTTTAATCCAGATAAATACAAAGAGTTATTGTCTCTGTATCAGCCTAAAATAATTAGAAATGAAGCGGATAATGAGAAGGCTCTGGCTATGGTGGAAGAGTTAATGCACCGGGGCGATCGCACTCCAGAAGAAGATGAGTTATATGAATTGCTGATTGCATTGATTGAAAAGTTTGAGCAAGAATTCTATGCACCAGGAACCACAGCAACGCCTCGTTCAATATTCCTGTTTTTGATGGAACAAAGAGAGTTACAAGCTGCGGATTTGGTGGGAGTTATGGGTTCTGAAGAAAAAGTGTATGAAGTGGTTAATGGCGATCGAGATATTGGTAAAGAGCTGGCATTGATTCTGGGAAGTTTTTTTCATGTAGAGCCGAGTTTGTTCTGTAATTAAGGGAAGTAGAGTATAAGAGAAAAATAAGAAGTTGAAATGAGTGAAATTATGGCAGCGTCAGTAGCGATCGCCCGATCGCATCACAGCTTACTACAACTTAAACAAGAATGCTTTGTTGAAACTCGCGCCAAATTTCATCTACAACTTTGCGATCGCTCAAATCGCGATGCCACCAGTGGCTACAGCCATCTTGACAATATTTGCAGTACCTGCGCGCATCGGCAATTGCCAATAAACTCATTAACAGGAAAAAGGTTTTGAGAGATTCGGAGGGCGGCAGTTTCAAAAGCTTTGCCATTTGTTCTTTTAATCGCCCTCTACTCAGCAACACACAAGGGGTGTAAGTTGGGCGAAGTTTTGATTTGGCAATTGCTAGGGAAACATCTTCTTCTCGCGCCCCTGCTTGGAGGGTCATGTAGGATAGCCGCTGCAATATTTCCTGCTGGTATTCGGTTGGGAACCTTAAAAACCACTTTTTTGCATCTTCTTGGCTAATTAATTCTTGTTGAATTTTATTGAGTGTAATTTCATCCGCTAGATTCATTTGCCTGTCCTAAGTCTGGCTCAAATATAACGTGAGGTTCTCCTGAGATGAGGGGGCCAGTAAAAATATCGATTCCCGTTTCTCGACCTGAACTATTAATTTCGCCGCCACTTGTACCGCGAGGGACGGAACTGCTAGCGGAATGCCGCTGGCGAGACTTACCTAACATTATATAGTCCCAGTCAGAAGTTGGCGTACTTGTCCCGTTTGCTCGACTGCCAACAACTATGATGGTTTGTTTTGTCCGATCGGCTGCATTCTGAATTCTCCTGGCATCTTCTGGAGATATGCCTGCTTCTTGCCATGGTTTTACACCTCTCATTTAATGAATATTAGCATTGCAGTAGGCGAGTTTTTTCGCACTTCCCGATTAAAATTTTAAGCACTATAAATCAAGTTTTAGTTTCAGTCATCTGTTGATTTGAGCTTGCCGGATGCTTTTGCTTGGTCGATCGCCTCTTGAATCAGAAGGTAGACAAAGTTGGAGATCGATCGCTTTTCGATATCGCACAACTTTTCGAGATCCTTTTTAGCCTGTGTTGGCAAAACCACTGAAATCCGCTCGCTGTCGCTCATGCCTTGCAATCTGTTGGAAGTTTCCCCTATTGTGCCACCTCGCCCGTCCAGCTCGTGCATCCACAGTCAGCTTTATGCTTACTTATGCACACTAATGCTTACTTTGTGTTACTTTTATGGGTAATGTCAGAAGCCAGCGCATCCACCGACCAAGTTTCTGCGCTGGCTCTGGCTCCGTTTAGCAATAGAGACTCCTCTATTATGAAATACGAAGGATACTTGAAGCCGTGGGCAGTAGCCCGCTTGCTTCCCACTTTGCAATGGGCGATCGTCGGTCGCTATCGCAGCCGATCGGATGCGGAGGGACATCTTCAGTTGTTTCGGCAACGAGTACCCAACATCCGATTTGAAGGGGTGTTTGATTTACCCTCTCGCCGAGGATAACTTTTTTGAGGGAGGGTTTTTGATAAGTTAACTGTCAAATTATCGAGGGCGATCGCACTTTTGGAGATGAAGGGCGATCGCTTTTCAATTTAAGGGGATAGGTGAAGGGGCAACCCACACTCATAAAGGTGAATCAAAACACCCATTCATGGTCTGGATCATTAAGTGCAGCTTTTACTGATGCTAAGTTTGCAAGGTCTTGGAAAGGACTCGATTTAGCTATTTCTGTAATTGAATGTAAAGCTAATGCTAACTGTTCATTATTGCCACTAGCTATTGCCGAATCCACTACGCTAAAAAGATCGCGAAAATTTTCTGCACGCTCATCAAATGAGCGATCGAGGTACTCCATCATCCAATCGCTCTGGGCTTTAATCTGAGCGATGGTTGTTTTCTCCCATGCATCAATTTCACGCCGTTTAGTCTGCTCCTGCTCTGCCACCATCTTGTACTCAGTGTAAGCTGAGACAAGTTCTTGTAAGCATTCAGCAGGACTGGTGATTTTTGAGATGCCTCGCGAAACTTCTTTTGCTATCATGTCAACTTGCCTCAAATAGTACCGTATTTAGCTTGGATTTTAGCAGTCGCAGGGTTGAGGTTTCCTTCGCTATCTAAGACAGGGGTCTTCATAATTTCTGCAAGCGATTTTACCAAAAGCGCTACCTGTTGCAACTTACGCACATCTGCATTTTGATTTCGCTCGAATGCCTGGGATTCAAGTTCGTTAAGTCCGAGAACAGCACGAGAGTTCAAGTTATTCACCACATAGTTAAGTTCATAAATCCGTCGCTGGACTCTTTCCAAAAAGTCTTTAGCAGCATCAATTTTAGCGATTTCTGTATAGACCTTGGCTTCATATTCTCGTGCTTTTGTCAAAGCTTTTTCACCTTCACCAGCAAGCATGAAGCCACCAATTGCCAAGGCTGGACCAACCATAATACCTCCAAGTACAACTGTACCAACTGCCATGCCACCGCCACCAGCAGCCAGAGAACCACCTCCCAGCCATGCAAGAGTCGCATTCCAAGCTGCTGCACCGCTGAGCCCAGCGATCGCAGTGCCGGTACTTGCTGTCCCAAACAGTCCGATCAAGCCAACTGCACCTTGACCTGCCGCTACTGCTGCCCCAGCAGCTTTAAAACCACCTTTGACAAATTGTTCTGCTTCTAAAGCCGCAGCTTTGTACTCATTAATCTGCTGAATAGAAATGCCTTCTAATCCCTCCAAAAACTGCTTGTCGCTTAGAGAACCACGCTGACCAATACGCTCAATAAATTTGACAAATCGCCCAATTGTACGAATTTTGATATTTAGTTGCAGTTGACCGTACTCTTCTGCAAGATTTTGAGTGCATTCCCATTCGTTTTTCAAACGATTGCAAGCACGTTCATGCTGTTCTTGAGCACTCTTGCCCATTTTCTTTGCATCGTTCATGTCGGAAACACCTGCAATACCAGCTCCAATGCCAAGAGCGGAAGCAGCTATAGCAGCAGCACCCAAAATAATCGGGATTATAAAAATCATAAAATTTTCCTCAAAACTAATGATTCAGCAATCCTCAATGAGTCTAGTTATTAGCTACTTCAAGCTAGGTCTCTCGTCATTTTGACTCATTGCACGTAGATCGGGATATTCTACTTATAATAATCTAACTAACCATAGCTTTTATCTTACACTCATCAGTAATTATGTTAGACTTATATCAGGAATTTTCACCCCACTCCGCTATGCCGCCAGCCGACGAGCAATTTACCGAAGCCGCAAACCACTGGGACTTAGAAAACCTCTACGCAGACCTGGCCTCAGCCAAGGGAAAACGCCTCACCCCAATGGAAAAGCTTCACCTGCGGGGGCTTCTGTGCGGTCATAGTCCCGGAGAAATAGCGGAAAAACGCCAAAAGAACCCCAAGGGAGTTGAAACTGACCTATGCGCTACCTTATATAAGTACGTCAAAAGTCTGGTGGGTAAAGGCGTTGAAAAAATAGAAAATTGGAGAAATATTGCTGAATGGCTTGAGGATGCTGGATATAAAACTAAGCCACCCGCTAAATTACCTATTCAAGACGGTTTATATGAAAATAGTAAAGTTAATGTAAGCAATATAACGTTTGAGAACAATCAAATAACAATTGATGTTTTCCTACAAATAACTGTACCGCTACCTTCAGAACTCTCAATACAAAATCTAGACCTCGACGATAACAACTCAAACTAAAATTTTGCCGCTATTCAACAGATTGGTAGGGTGAAGCGACTAACATCAGGAAGCGCGATCGCACCTTGGCCCGATCTCGCGGGGCGATCGCACACTGCATTTCTCACAAAAGGGCGATCGCACTTCTATTGTGCTACGATTCAATGAGAGCGTCAGTCACTAAAAAACATGGCAACAATTACCCTTCAAATTCCCGACGAACTGGCTCAACGTCTAGAGCCTCTGCAAAATCGCTTGCCAGAATTGCTTTGGCAACTTCTAGAACTAACTAAAAAGCCCACAACTATCGAGCAGGAAATCACCACTCATAGTGGGGATATTCCTACAGTTTATCAAGAAGTCCTTGACTTTTTGATAAAGAGTCCAATTCCACAAGAAATTGTTAATTTCAAGGTTTCACAACAGGCTCAGACACGCCTCCAAACTTTGCTTGAAAAAAACCGCGAATCGACCCTAAATCCAATGGAAATAGCAGAATTAGATGTTTACGAACAGCTAGAACATCTGATGATTTTACTAAAAGCAAGAGCCTATTCAGCGATTTGATAAATGACTTCTAGTTTAATTCCTGTCGAACTCCGCAGATTAGTTATTGAAAGAGCTTCAGGACACTGTGAATATTGCCTGATTCATCAAGATGTTTCAATCTACAGCCATGAAGTAGACCATATCATTGCCTTAAAACATGGTGGTCAAACTCGTGCTGATAATCTCGCTCTTTCTTGTTTATCTTGTAACCGCTATAAAGGTTCCGATCTAGCTACTATAGACCCAATTAATGACGAAATTGTCCCTTTGTTTAATCCACGCCGTCTGGTATGGGACCAACATTTTGTTCTTAATGATGCCAGAATAGAAGGCATCACTCAGATTGGTCAAGCTACTGCAACATTACTCAAACTCAATGCTCCAAATCGAATACTTGAGCGTCAAGTTTTGATTAATCAAGGACGGTATCCATAAACATTGAATTTGAGTTATAAAAGTATGAGTAAAATTTGAATTACACTTATGCCAAATATTTACATTATTGGTGTTCCCAACGGTTAAAGTAAAACTACAGTTTTTCGGAAAATATTACCCAATTTTTTAGAATGTTTTGAATATGTAAATGCAGAGGCGATCGCCGCCGGAATGTCCCCATTCAATCCAGACTCAGTTGCTATCCTCGCAGGACGCTTAATGATACAAAGACTGCGGACTTTATCAGACTCTGGCACCGATTCCGCCTTCGATACAACTTTAGCGGCCCGTAACTTTGCTCGATTCCTGAGAAACTGTAAAACTAAAGGCTACACAATCAACCTGATTTATTTCTGGCTGCAATCTCCAGAAAATGCACTTGAACGGGTGCAACGCTGGACTGAAAGTTGCGGACATTCTCTTCCCGAAATCGACCTAATTTCTCTCATATTGCTTTTGAGATAAATCGATCCTTGTTTTTTCCAACAAGCCCGTGAAGCGCAGCTATCCCGTAGAGCATCGCCCAACCTCCAACCGAAGTCATCAAATAATTAATAACAAATAACAGAACTATTGTCAACAGTGTTTTTTCGGAAATATTAAAGCTAAATAAAAATTGCTACTGAGATTTGCGAAATATAGCACTTTGTTCAAAGTATTTGAAAATGCTAAGTTAATTAAAGATTTCATAAAAGTGGCCCATAAGTCTTTACATTGTCGATCGCAATTTTGTTATTGTATTAGTAAGTTTCATTCGAGGACTGAATTTTTGTACCACAGTCCTACCCCTAAACAGAACGGCAGTTTCCACAATGAGAATTTTAGTCACAGGCGGTGCGGGTTTCCTCGGTTCCCACCTAATCGATCGGTTAATGGCCCAAGGACATGAGGTAGTCTGCCTGGATAATTTCTACACCGGGACTAAACGCAATATCCTCAAATGGCTGGACAACCCCTACTTTGAGCTGATCCGCCACGACATCACGGAACCGATTCGGTTAGAGGTTGATCAGATTTACCATCTGGCTTGCCCCGCTTCGCCAATACACTATCAGTACAACCCTGTCAAGACAATTAAAACAAACGTCATCGGCACGATGAATATGTTGGGATTGGCCAAACGGGTAAAAGCAAGATTCTTTCTCGCTTCCACTTCCGAAGTGTACGGAGATCCTGACGTACATCCGCAAACAGAAGATTATCGCGGCAACGTTAATTGTATCGGAATTCGCAGTTGTTATGACGAAGGGAAGCGAGTAGCTGAAACCTTATCATTTGATTACCACCGCCAAAATGGGGTAGACATTCGAGTTGTGCGAATTTTTAATACCTACGGCCCTCGGATGTTGGAAAATGACGGCAGAGTAGTCAGCAATTTTATTGCTCAAGCTTTGCGGAATCAACCGCTGACTGTATACGGCGACGGTTCCCAAACACGGAGTTTTTGCTACGTTTCTGATTTGGTGGAAGGATTTATTCGCTTGATGAATAGCGACAAAATCGGGCCGATGAATTTGGGAAATCCCGGCGAATACACTATTTTGGAACTGGCAGAAAAAATTCAAAATATGATTAATCCAGGGGCAGAAATTATCTTTAAACCGCTGCCGGAAGACGATCCAAAACAGCGACAACCGGATATTACTCGTGCTAAAACTTGGTTGGGGTGGGAGCCAACTGTGCCGCTGGATCAAGGTTTAGAGTTGACTGTGAAAGATTTTCGCGATCGCATCGAGGGAAACCAAAAGTAGAGACTGGGAGAGGGGGAGACTGGGAGAGTGGGGCAGGGAAAAAATCTTCCTTATTCCCGATTCCCAATTCCCAATTCCCAATTCCCGATTCCCAATTTTCCATTCCCAATTCCCATCTGATTTATTTAACTTTGAGGATATTTCTATGCGTGTTTGTGTCATCGGTACTGGATATGTTGGCTTAGTCACCGGCACTTGTTTGGCTCACATCGGACATCATGTAATTTGTGTAGATAACAACGAAGAAAAAGTTAAATTAATGAAGGCGGGACAGTCCCCTATTTTTGAACCCGGACTGTCTGAATTAATGTCCTCGGCTTCTCAAGTGGGAACTCTAGAATTTACTTCCGATTTAGCAGCAGGAGTGGCTCACGGGGACATTTTATTCATTGCCGTGGGGACGCCTCCTTTGCCTACTGGGGAAAGCGATACTCGCTACGTGGAAGCGGTTGCTCGCGGAATTGGAGCTCACCTCGACGGCGATTACAAAGTCATTGTCAATAAATCTACAGTGCCCATCGGTTCGGGAGATTGGGTGCGAAGAATTGTACTAGACGGTTTAGCAGAACGTCAAAAACCTCACAGCGGTGATGAGGTTACTGGTGAGGAAGTAGCAGCAAAAAAAGGTGTTCAATTTGATGTGGTTAGCAACCCGGAGTTTTTGCGGGAGGGCTGTGCTGTTTTCGATACTTTTAATCCCGATCGCATTGTTCTCGGCAGCAACTCTCGGCGGGCTATGGATATGATGCTACAGTTATACCGGCCGATTGTCGATCGCAAGTTTGCAGAAAATCCGTCTTTGCCGGAGGTTCCTGTGGTGATGACTGATATCAGTTCAGCGGAGATGATTAAGTACGCAGCTAATGCTTTTTTGGCTACGAAGATTAGCTTTATTAATGAAGTTGCTAATATTTGCGATCGCGTCGGTGCAGATATTACCCAAATATCGAAAGGTATCGGTTTAGATTCGCGGATTGGTGGCAAGTTTCTGCAAGCTGGCATTGGTTGGGGCGGTTCTTGTTTCCCGAAAGATGTCTCAGCTTTAGTTCACACTGCTGAGGATTACGGTTACGAGGCGCATTTGCTAAAAGCGGCAGTAGAAGTAAACCAACGCCAGCGGTTCATTGCTATTGAAAAGTTGCAGCAAGTTTTGAAGATTCTCAAAGGTAAAACTATCGGACTTTTGGGTTTAACTTTCAAGCCGGATACTGACGATTTGCGGGATGCTCCAGCGCTGAATTTAATCGAGAGTTTGAATCGGTTGGGAGCGAAAGTTAAAGCTTACGATCCCATTGTTTCTCAAACTGGGATGCGTCACGGTTTGTCGGGAGTGTTGGTAGAAACCGATCCGGAAAGACTGGCTGATGGTTGCGATGCTTTGGTGTTGGTGACTGACTGGGAACAGTTTCGCAATTTAGATTACGACAAAATGGCGAAGTTGATGAACCATCCGGTGATGATTGACGGCCGCAATTTCTTAGACAAGAAGGCTTTAGAAGCGGCTGGTTTCCAATATCTGGGGATTGGAAGGTAAAGAAGAGTTTTGAGTAGAATGTCTATTTCGTAGGGTGCGCAATGCGCACCTTACATTTATTTTGATGGTGGTCAACAATCGCGGGTTTACCCGCCCCGCCTGCTTTAAAAATTTTCCATCAATGTTTTTTCTTGAGCGTAAACATCTCGTAGCTGTTGCAGCGCTGAGGCAGAAATTACCGATTTAACTGTAGCTACTAATTTGCCCCACTCAAGCAAGCTGTCAACTGAAACAGCCGTTTTGAAGTTGTACGTATAGAATTTAGTCCAAAATTCTGGTGCTTGTGTGCGTTTCCAGCGTTTGTACCATCCGACAAAATCTTGAGCACAGGGCCGTTTTACTTCTAAGATTGGGGGGAAATCGGCGTAGCTGACAAACCTGCTGATTCCTTGGGCGTGAACGTATACCATGCAGTGGCAGCATTCTATCCGGTATATCTGTTCGGGTGATATGTTGAATAAGAGTGCCACTGTTTCTTCGGTGACAAATCTCGATCGCGGATTGACGATCGACGATTTGTGAATAATTTTTGATGCGCCGATCGCTGACGATCTTAGCTGATTTTCTGATATCATTGTAGTTGCATCTGGTGGTGGTAGCTAAATCTATCTCTGCTAAGTGCGATCGACAGAAATTATCTGTCGGGATTAATTTTAACTGGCGATCGTCTTTAGTTTGCAGACCGGGGGCGATCGCTTTTTGATATATTATACTAAATCCAAAATTTTGTAAATAGTGAATATGAGCAAAGGCTTAGTCAGGTTGCGGGTTCGAGAGTTGGCTGCCGAGAAGGGATGGACGCTCAAGGAAGTTGCGGAGCGATCGGGCGTGGGCTACAGTACGATTAGCAATTATGCCCGTTCTCAGGGGATGGCAATGGTTGACTTTGCAGCAGTCCACAAGCTGGCTCGAACTTTTGATGTGATGATTGAGGATTTCGTGGTAATCCTAGAAAAATAGTTGAACGTTTTGCCTAAATTCTAATGTGGTAGCGATCGACTTTTGATCGGACGATCGAAGTTTTGATGTGATGATTTCAGCATAGGTCGATCGCCCGCAACCAAACTCGATCGCCTATCATTGAAATAACCCGCTTGGAGCCTGAAATTAGGAGAAGCGTGAAATGCTAGAAGCTGCGATATTGGGAGGTCTTCTGAAGGTCGCTTTCGATGGGATAGTGGGCACTCAAGTCAATGATGCAGTCAAGCACCTCTGTTTGAAGGGAGTAAAGAAGCTATCACGAAACGGTAAAATTGTCAATTACGATTTAGAAAAAGCGCTGAAACGTTCTTTCCTGAAAGCTCAGCAACAAATCGCCTCAGAATGTTATAAAGAATTGGTTGAGCCGTCTCGCAGGGCTTCTAAAGGTATCGTTATTTACTTGCCTCAAGACCGTCCTTATTTAGAATGGCTAGATAAGAAGATTAAGCAGTTAAAATCTGAATTAAAGCAGGTTAACAAAGAAACAGTCCCTTCTGGTATTCCCATAGAAGGTTTAGATGAGATAGAATTGCTGCTAAGTTTCCGAAACGAGTTAAGCCAAAATCGCTTTCAAGAAGTTGAAAATAAACTGCTGGAAATTGCACTAAAAGATTGTGATGTCACACTTTATCAAGCTAAATTAAAGGAAAATTTGTTTAGCTTAGTATCTGCATACTTTGCCGAGGAAATCAAGGACAATGAAAAGGTGTTCCAGATTTTTACAGCGCAAAGTTTAACGGGGAATGATACCCAAACCGCCGAAACTCACGCTTTGATTGAACAGCTAAAGGTTTTGCTTGAGGAAATAGTTGAAAAGAGCCAGATTGCTTACGTGCCGATTGACTGGCAAGCTATTTGCCAGCAGATATTAGAGGAGAAAGAACAGCAGCGGCTTAGTAGCAATCAGCTAACTTTTGGCAACCATCAAATAGATGATGTTTATGTGCCGCTGGGATTGGTGGAACAGCAGAAAGTGACTCAGCGACGCGAGGATGTTGCGGCTGAGGAAGGTTTAAATTCTTACCGGAAAAAACAAATTACTCAAGGGTTTGAACACAGCGAGTTTCTTGAGCAAGTTATCCAGCAAGGAAGTAGCCCTAAAAGCAATGGCAAGCGGTTAGGAATTATTGGGGAATCGGGGGCGGGGAAAACAACGCTCTTGCGGCAGATTGCGAATTGGGTAGCGGCTGAAGTTTCCGAGGCGATTGTAATTTGGGTATCCTTGGCGGATTTGCAGGGGAAGGAATTAGAGCCGTATTTATTTGATAATTGGCTGCTGGCGGCTATTAAGAGAATTGGGAAGGCTGAGGCGACTGCGGAAATTAAGGATGATTTTTTAGCACAGTTTCATGCTGAGCGCGTGTGGTTGGTGTTGGATGGGGCGGATGAGATGGCTGTCGGAGATGAAAATCCTTTGGCGGAAATTCAGCGGCAAATTAGAACTGGCGGCTGTATTCAAAAGGCGCGAATTTTGCTAAGTTGTCGGCAGAATGTTTGGGATGCGATCGGCACTGCGTTGGATACTTTTGATACTTATCGCACTGGGAGCATCCCGCTTTTTAACTAAGCATAACTACTCATTTTAATCTCATTATTTAAATACGCACATCTTAGTCTTAAAATTTGAGGCACGTTTTTTTCTTTCCACTGTGCACC
>JACJNY010000038.1 GCA_014695295.1 Microcoleus sp. FACHB-61
TCCTTCTTCCTTCTTCCTTCTTCCTTCTTCCTTCTTCCTTCTTCCTTCTTCCTTCTTCCTTCTTCCTTCTTCCTTCTTCCTTCTTCCTTCTTCCTTCTTCCTTCTTCCTTCTTTCCTACTGACTAGAACGCCGATAAAGCAGCCAGACAAACAGCGGAGAACCCAACAAAGCCATAACCGTACCCACAGGCAATTCTACGGCACCCAAACGAGCCAAAAAATCAGCAAAAGTCAACACCCAAGCACCGCCAATCGCACTCATTGGCAACACAAACCGATAATCATTACCAAGCAACAAACGCACCCCGTGAGGCACAACCAATCCCACAAAACCAATCAATCCGCCGATGCTGACAGCACTCGCAGCTAGCAAAGTAGCAACCCCCCCAATCAATAAGCGCGATCGCCCCAGCGAAACCCCCAAACCAATAGCTAAATCGTCGCCCAAAGGCAGCAAATTTATCGATCGACGCTACCCCACCCCTAGCTAAAATCGTCCAGCGCTTTCAGCGACATTCCGATCGGAAACAACGCTACTAACAAGTGCTGTGGTATGCCAAGAGACTCCCAGCATTTCCCGAAAGGGATAAACTGCCGGAAAAAAAAGTTTCTGGCTGCGTGTCGCTAGTTTATATTACTGCAACTTTGGCAGACCAAAAAGTTTTGTATCAAGGCAATTCAGACGCTCAGTTAGTCAAAGGATTAGTTGGCTTGCTGGTAGAAGGTTTGAGCGGATTAACGCCTGCTAAAATTGTCACCATTACCCCATATTTTATTCAAGACACGGGATTGAATGTGAGTTTGAGACCTTCCCGCGCTAACGGATTTTACAACATTTTTCAAATGATGAAAAAGAAAGCGCTGGAATCCCAGGGAAGTGAGCAATAAGAACTGAATTAAGCATGAAAACTCCTCACTAAAATCAACAGCCAATGATTTTTATAGGAGAGCAGCTTTTTTATTCTCTTTCCACCAAAACAAAGTTGCAAACATTGTCGAAACCATTAATAAAACCCCAAGCACCAAAAAAGTAGTATGTGTAGCAAAAAGTAATGCTTGTACAGGCGCATTGCTAATATCGATATTCGGTGCAAAATTAGCGCTAAAACTTGTGGTAAAGAAGAACAAAGCACCTACTATTGGTACTCCCAGCATCTGCCCTAATATCCGCGAAAATGACAACAATCCCGAAGCAATACCTAATCGCTCTTTTGGTGCGGCTCCCATAATAGAGCTATTGTTAGGAGAGTTGAACATCGCCACTCCTACGCCATAGGGAATAATCCCCACAATATACTTGATGACAGTTAATTCAGTATCAAATCGGCTGATTAAAAAACATCCAATTGCCATAAATACTAGACCCATTAAAGTAATTAGCTGCGTGCCAAAACGGTCGGAAAGAATACCCGAAATAGGCGCAGTCGTCACAATCAGAAGTGACGGTACTACCATTAAAAAACCAGATTTTTGAGTTGAATAGTGCTCAAGGAAGGTGAAGAAAAAAGGAAGGATGAAGATGACACCTGCGATCGCGAAATTTGCAATAAAACGTAGCGCTAAGCCCAGGCTAAACTCTACGGATCGAAATATTTTCAACTCGATCATTGGTGCTGCTATTCGGGATTCTAACCATAAAAAGCCAATCAAGCTGACGACAGAAAAACCCAGCATATTTATGGCAATATGAGAATTACCGTTCTGTAATAGGGTAATGCCAAGAGTAAAAGAAGTTAAGACTATGGTCAATATCAGCGTACCGACGATATCAAAGTTTTCTGGTTTTCCACTAATCGCAGAATTCGGTACAAAACAAGCCACAATCAAAATGGCAAAAATCCCAATCGGAACATTCACCCAGAAAATTAAAGGCCAGCCTCCCACACTCATCAGCAGTCCTCCTACCATGGGCCCCAAGGTAATCCCCATTCCGTAAATTCCCGCTCTAATACCTAGTGCCAGTCCCCGCTCAGCCGCTGGAAATGCCTCCACAATCATCGCAGTTCCCAAGCCAGATAAAAACGCAGCACCTATTCCTTGCAATCCTCGAAACGCTATTAAAAACCCGACATTTGGGGCCATTCCACACAATAGTGAACTGATCGTAAAGATTGTTAAGCCAATAATGTACAATCGCTTCTTGTTCCAAATATCACCTAATTTTGATACCAATATTACAAATATGGCGATTGCCAGCAAGTAACTTAAAACTATCCATTGACTCGTGGCAAAACTGGTATGAAGAGATTCAACCATAACTGGCAAAGCCAAGTTAACTATATACACATCCAAAGCAAAAATGAATACACCAATACCAATACCAACTAGAGTCCACCATTTTTCAGATGTTTTCTTCTCTTCTTGTCTTAATTCGTTTGAGTTTTCTGCTGGCGTTATTGACATTATTACTATCTAGGAGAGGGGGTATTATTCTGAAATCATCCAAACGGTAGCAGTTTTAACTTTGTAGGTTCTAGTGTAAATTAGCAATTATCAATAATTTCTAGAAATTCTTTCTCGATCTCGATTGGGGTTCCTCTTTTAGCAATTTCTTTAATTTTTTTAAGAATCTTAGCTACTAAATATTTGTTTTCAGCCAGTTCCTCTCTGCCAATCTGCTTTAGAGCTAATTCTACAGCAGTCAATCCCGATTGCATCCCTAATGCTATACTACTTTTAGTTCCAAAAATTTCTGGATTTAAACTTTGATATAGGCGCTCATCTTTTGCCATTGCCGTAACATGAACACCTGCATAATGGGTAAAAGCATTTTTCCCCACAGCAGGGTGATGAGGAGAAATAGGTACATGAGAATACTCGCTTACCAAATTATACAAATCTTTCAAAAATTCTAGTTTCCAAAAGTTTTGATCCTCAATAAGGTCGGATAAATTTATTAGTAACTCAGCCAAATCCACTATACCAGCTCTTTCCCCTAGTCCCATCACGCTGACATCAATAATATCTGTTCCCGCTCTGTAGGCATCCAAGGCATTTGCTAAAGCTAAACCTCGATCGTTGTGGCAATGAACTTCTATTTGTGGATATAATTCTCGTTTGGCTAGTTCCTCCTTCAGGATTTTGACAAAATAATAAATACTACGTTTTTGTTGAAATGGGGTTGTATATCCAGTGGTATCAGCTATGCTGATTATATTAGCTCCAGCCTGCACTGCTGCACTAGCCGCCTCAATCACATTTTTCATAGGAGAGCGAACTGTATCTTCCGGCGTATAGCGAATCAATAAACTATCATTCTGCTCTCTAGCATAAGTTATTACTTCCACAATTTTATCTAGGGCTGCATCTAAACAGATATTATAGTCGCATTGCAATCGTTGAGAGGATACACTAAAAAACACGCCTAAAAAGCTGACATTACAATCCAGGGCTTTTTTAACATCATCTATTCGGCAGAGCGAATGAGCGCCTATTTTTGCTTTTAGTCCAGCATTGGCAATGCGGGTAACGGCTAAAGCAATTTCGCTATCTACAGCAGGATTGCCAGCTTCAATAATATCAACTCCTATGTGGTCTAAAAACTCCGCAATTTTTAACTTTGTTTCAGGTGCGAAATAGACTCCAGGGGTTTGTTCTCCCTCTCTCAAGGTAGAATCAAGAATTTTAATCATAATCTACGATCAATTTAGGTACTAACAAAATCTTGAAAAAGGGGCTGGCATCGGCGAGGGCACAATACCTTATACAAACTTGAGCCATGACCCCCAATAGATATCTCCAGATATCTCCAAAAAATACAGTCAAAGGCCGCCAGAATGCCTGCTCCACAAAAGTTATTGGGGAGATCTAATAGATAAGTCTAAGGGTTGCTCGCCAACTTTGCCAAAGCTGCCTGCACTGTTGGGGGTAATTGACGCATAATCTTACCTTTGTCGCGATCGACACCAACCAAAGTTACCTGTGCGGTGACATATAACTCCTGAGTATCAGCCGATCGAATTTCGTAATCCCAAACCAGCCGCACACCCTCGCTAGCACCTATCCGCGTTCTGACTGCCACGGATTGACCCATTTGTACAGAGCGGTGGTAGCGCAGCGAAAGTTCCACCACGGGCAATTCCAAACCCTGCGCCACCCAGTCTGCATACTCGATGCCCAGAGAGCGCAAACTTTCCACCCTAGCTTCCTCCATCCAAGCCAGATAAGTCCCGTGCCAAACCACACCGCTGTAGTCTGTATTGTGAGGGTACACTCGCACCAAATATTCAAACCAGCCCTCCGAGTTCATGCCAGCCCGGTTTTGAATGGCACCAGCCGGTGCGAGTTCTGGTTGAGTTCGATCGTTTTCTAACACGTTACAAATTGTTCCAAAACGCTACATTTCTACAAATCATAAAGCAAACTTCAGGCTTATGCTTGACATTAAGCAACTAGAGTACCAACGCCCTAGTTAGAGCGTCGCACAAGAAAACTCAACTATTTTTACGGCCAAAACCATGATAGAAAAAATTTTAGTAGCCGTTGCCGGTCGCGGCTTGTGCGAAGAGATGTTTAATATGTTGATGGACATCCCTTCCTTGCAAAAAGCCTCTGTCACCGTCTTGCACGTCGTGCCGCCGCAAGTAACATCCGAAGGCATGGCCGCCAAGTTGGAAGAAGGAGGCAAGATCTTAGCACAAGCAGTCCAGTCTTTGAAAATAGATCCCAGCAAAGTCAATCCCCGGCTCAAACAGGGAGACCCGAAAACAACAGTTTGCCAAGTCGCAGAAGAAGAACAATCCGACTTAGTAATTATGGGCTCCCGGGGACTCGGACGCCTGCAATCGATTTTGGAAAACTCAGTCAGCCAGTACGTTTTCCAGCTAACATCCCGACCGATGCTGTTAGTAAAAGACGACATCTACGTCAAAAAAATCAAGCGGGTAATGGTGGCGATCGACAAATCCCCATCTGCCACACAATCCTTAGAACTAGCCCTATCTTTGGTCAAAGAAGTCAGTGGCGGAGAGATAATTTTAGTACACGTCACCAAAGATTTGACGGGAAAAGCCAGCGAAGATTTAACAGCAAGTGCTGAAAAAGACCCCGTATTAGCTCCGGCAGTAGCACGAGCGAAACAAATGGGAGTTAGCTACCGCTGCGTGAGTGCTACAGGCAAGCCAGGGGAAGAAATTTGTCGGATTGCAGACGACAGGAATGCCGACTTGTTGGTGCTCGGTTCCCCGGATCGGCGACCCAACGTTGCCAAAAGCTTTGTGGATATCGATCGACTCCTGGGAAATTCGCTATCAGACTACGTGCGAGTCTACGCCAACTGTCCCGTCTTGCTAGCCCGCACAGTCGGCTAGAATCTCATCATTAACATTTAGCAGCAAACACTCAACACTTAACAAAAAAAGCGCCTCAGCAAAAAGCTGTGGGCGCTTTTTTTGCAAGCAGCAAAGCCAGACAGAAATAGCAGCAGTTGCTAATCTTTTCTACCTTGACGGCTAGCTGTTTGAATGTACAGAATGATTAGAAAAACACTGGGAACCAATACAAAAAGAATGGTTGCCACAAACCCTAAATCGTTAACTTCCATGAAGACGCTCGCCTCTATCGGAAAATAGAAAAACACACACAACTAGGATATCACTCAAAGGCAAAAGGCAAACTAGAAGACAGAAGGAGAGCTTACGGACAAGCGTCGAAACCCGGTTTCTGCTTGGATGCCTCGCTACTCAATCTCTTATTGGTCGTATAACCAAGTTTCTTTTCCTAGGCCGGCAAAAGGCGTGATTATACAGTGAAATAGGAAAAAAAAAACAAAATTATTGCATTCTGCATTTTTCTTTCCTTCTGCATAAAAGCATCTCTAGCCTTCTGCCTTCTGAAAGTCACGGTTTAGTCTTCACACTCACCGGGCCGTTGACCATAGCTTGACAAGCCAACCGATAGTTTTCGGGCTTTTTCTTGAGCTTGCGGTTCTCAAAGTCAGTGCGGGGCGAAAGATTTTCACTTCCCTCGACAATTTCCACAATGCAGGTGCCACATTGACCTATGCCCCCGCAATTCATGAGCTTTCCCGAAAATGTGTACAAGTCGATGCGATTTTCTAGAGCTTTGAGCCTCAAATTGGCCCCGTCTGCTGCGATGACTTCCTGATTTTCCTTCACAAACTTGATATTGGCCATTGCCGATTTCCTAACGCAGTTGACATGGAACTCTATTACAAAATATTAACGAATGTGTCGGACTTTTAATACCCGATGTCTAATTGCCTTTGTGATTAAAGCTCGTGAAGCCTAGCTGTCCCGTAGAGAATCGCCCCTACCCAATCTCAAGGAGCATCCGAGAGGTTATTAGTGGGAAGATTGCTCACAGCGCGCTGAAGAGACGAAAGCCCCAGGTTGTAGGTGACAATTGCCGACAATCGGTTTCTCTCAGCCCTAGTCAAATCAGTTTCCGCCTGAATCACATCCGTCTGAGTACCCACGCCAGCTTGAAACCGCAGTCTCGCCAAACGCAGAGCTTCCCTTGACTGCAAAACCCCCGCCTCAGAAGTTTCGATATTCTCAAAACTCGACTCCAAGCCAAAATAAGCTTGTTCCACTTCCCGGCGAACCTGGTTGCGCAGTTGGTCAAATCGACTTTCGGCGATCGTAATCTCAGCATTTCGCTGTTGCGCCCTGGCGTTCGCCGCGCCCCCGTCGAAGAGACTCCAAGTCAGATTCGCCCGCACCGAATACCCGTCCGCCCAGCCGCGAGCAGCAAACGGGTTCGGGTCGTCAGGGTCTTGCCCCAGCACGTTGTAGGCGGCCGAGACACTTACTTGAGGCAAACGCCCTGCCTGAATAGCTCGCCTCTGCTGCTTGCTGATATCTCTCTGCACCAACTGCTGTTCCAACTCGGGGCGATTCCTAAAAGCCTGCACGATACTCTCTTCCAAAGACAGCCTCCAAGAGCCGGCTTGCTCTACCGGGTCAGCCGCTGTCAAGTTCGCCGACTGGCTGATATTCAAAATCTCAGCCAGACGCCGCTGGGCAACTCGCTGATCGCGACGGGCAACTGAGAGTTGTTGCACTTCGTTAGCCAAATTTGCCTGAGCCTGCAACACAGCAAAGCGGGTTCCCACCCCTGCCCGTTCCAAAGCTTCCGCATCCCGCAAACTTTGCTCGGCATTTCTCACCGAAGCTTGGCGGATGGCAACTTGTCCGTCCGCGTTTTGCAAGTTGTAGTAAGCCTCTGCAGTGTCGAAGCGGAGTTGCTCGGCTTGGCGTTCCACATCCAGTTCCCGAAGGCGCAACTGTTCCTCTGCCGCGCGGATGGTAGCGCGCCGGCCTCCGAACAAATCGAGGTTGTAGCTCAACTGCAAAGTGCTGTTGAGACTGTTGCTGCCGAAATTTGGGTCGGCTTGGGGGGCGGGCTGCCCGGTTCCGTTAGCCCGAGAGTTTAACTGGCGCTGCAATCGCCGGACTCCGAGTTCTCCGCCAGCAGTCATTGAACGGCTGGCGTCCATTTGAAAATTCAGGTCTGGATAAAGAGCAGCTTGCTGTTCGCGCAAAGCTGCTCTGGTTTGTTCCACTTGCTGTCCGGCGATTTGCAAAACTTGGCTGTTGCGGCGGGCGAGGTCGATCGCCTGCTGCAAAGTAATTGACTCTGTTTGCTCGATTCTGACATCCTCGGGGTTGGTCGGAAACAGCAGCGGATTCGGGTTGGGTTCCAGGGAAGCCGGAGGGTTGGTGTCTAAAATGCCCCTCGGAGCGAGAGGGGGGAAACTTTCGTTCGGAGTACCCCGGAGAATGGGTACGGGGGAACTCGGCACAGGAAGATTGTTGGGGCGGCTCGGGGAAGGCTGCTGAGCGTCTGTCGGTTCCAACCCTCTTAGAGGTGTCGAACCGGCCTGAGACAGAGTTGATGGGGAAGCCGGAGCAGCCTGTTTAGGCTTTGATGCTTGCTCGGGCCCGGTTGAGGCAGTTGATGCGATCTTTGCTCCCCCTTGCTGCTGAGACTCGGAGGTTGGCTGGTTAAGGGCGATCGACTGTTCGGGAGCGGATGTTGATTCTGGCGCTGTGTTCGAGGTCGATCGAACATTCTGCCCTAATTCGAGCTGATTGCTAAGGGCGGAACTGTCCTGAGGTTGAGCAGGAGTCTGTGCTGAAGCACTCTGTGCGGCGTTGCTGAAAGTAATTGCAGCGCCCACTCCGACTACGATGATTTGACGAAAAACACGCATAATTTTTTAATTACTCTGCAATCCTAGAGACAATTTTAGAGCAAGATTGAGGTCTCAAGTTTCTAGTCTGTACCCTGAGATCGACGGTTACAAGTCACAATTACCCTATTCATCTTAACTTTTGAATGTTCGATTCAAAATTTAGAATTTAACTTCAGCAGTTGCCAGACCGATCGCCGCCGAGATTAGTTCCTCTACTCCGCTAACCGGCAAAATCCGGGTTTTCAGCGAGCTGGCGAGCTGTTCGACGGTCATGTCGTCTAGAAAACGCGGTTCCCCCTGTTTTAGCATCACCGACGGTAGCAGGATGCCATTTCCCAAGTCTCGCCCCTGCAAAGCTTCGAGCAAATCTTGCCCGGTGAGCAAACCCGTGACAGTGATAGTTTGTCCCCAGTAGCGGCTGCACAGTGCTGCCATGTTGACGGACAAGCCGGGAATTTGGTTTAGTTGTTGTACGATCGGCTCAAAAGCTTTTTCTACAGCGTTCCCCACCACCCAAACTAACTTGCGCTCTGGATCGACTTGCATCGGTTGCAGCTTCTCAAAAGCCGTTTCAAACTGCTGGATAAACTGGCGGATAGAACCGACACCGTTACCAATTTGCGGATAATCTTCGTAATCAGCAGCCGACGGCAAATCTAAACCCGCTATTAAAAACCACTCGTCAGCCAGCCAAATACAGCGCGATTTTGAATTCTGCTTTTTCGCCTTTTGACCACCTTTTCCTTTACTCAAAAGCACTTGAATTTTCTGCACTTGCTCGATTACTTCTCGCGCTTTTTCCGCAGTTACTGCGATTAGTTCATCTTCGGCAGGGCGAAAGCGAGTTAAACCCACCGGCACTACAGCCACCGATGCTACAGCGGGAATATTTCCGGTATGAAACTTTGCCAAATCTAACAAAGTGCGTTCTAAATGTTCGCCATCATTAATACCAGGACAAACAACTACTTGAGCGTGAATTTGCAAGCGGCGTTCTTGAAACCATTTGATTTGTTCGAGAATCTTCCCAGCGCGGAGATTTTTTAACAGCCTAATTCGTACTTCCGGTTCAGTAGCGTGCACCGAAACATAGAGAGGAGAAAGCCGCATTTGTTCGATTCTCTCCCACTCTTTTTGAGTCAGATTGGTGAGAGTGAGATAGCTACCATAAAGAAAACTAAGTCGGTAGTCATCATCTTTGAGATAGAGAGTTTCCCGTTTTCCCGGTGGTTGTTGGTCGATAAAGCAAAAAGGGCAGCGGTTGTTGCACTGAATTAGTCCGTCAAAAAGAGCAGTTTCAAATTCCACTCCCATGTCTTCGTCATACTCTTTTTCTATTTCTAACTTGTGAGTTTTGCCTTTGGAATCTAAAACTTCTAGTTCGAGAAATTCATCGGCGCACATGAATTGATAGTCGATCAAGTCGCGGGGTTTCTGGCCGTTGACGGCGACGATTGAGTCTCCGGGTTCAAATCCGATTTCGGCGGCGATGCTGTCGGGGATAACTTTGGTGATTAGGGCTGGTCGGATTGATAAGTCGCTCATATTTATGAGTTATTTGTTATTAGTTATTTGTTATTAGTTGGACTCTGTTACACTTGTTTTAAGTTGATAAAACTTAGGCTATTTTATCGCCAACGATGACAGCGATTGGAACCGCATAATGAATTTGCTCGCCTCGAAAATGCGCGCCAATTCCGAGACTATCAACACCAATATCCTCTCTAAAAATTTCTCTGATTTTCTGGTCATCGCCGGGGTTGGGAAAAGAAGCAGCTAACTGTTGTTCTAGCCCAAGTTCTACCTTGTAAAAAGCCAATTTAACATTTTGAAGATTGGCATCTGCGACTAATTTTGGGAACTCTTCCAGAGTCAAGGCGCGAGTATGAGAGGGATCGCGCAACTTCTCAATCCGGTCATAAGCATTCACTTTATCCGGTGGCAAAGCAACATCAGCAATCAGGATTCGACCACCTGGACGACATACGCGAACCATCTCTGATAGAACAACATCTGGCTGCAAAAAATGATGGAAAGCGTAACGACTCAGAACAACAGAAAAAGTAGCATCGGGAAATGGTAGTGTTTCAATATCTCCTTGTTGCCAGGACAGATTAATCAAGTTTTTCTGTTGCGCCAGAATCTGGGCTTGTTCGAGCATCGCTGGTGTGATATCAATGCCAGTAACGTGACTGGCAACTTCCGCAAAAGCACAACTAACAATACCTGAACCGCAAGCAACATCTAAAACTGTGTCTTTTTCAGATACACTCGCCATTTCTCTCAGCAGGTACAGAGACTCTTGATTTGTGTGAGCGTACAATTTAGAGAAGGGAATTGCCTGACGAGTGAACTGGTCGATGATGGATTCCTGATGTGCGGTCATAGTTTAGGATGTGGCTAGCGGAGAATGTTTACAGTTTAACTTGTCTAGGCTGAATTTGGCGATCGCCCGATCGCTTCTGCCAGTCTAGGCGAGTGAATTGTTTTTAACAGAATTGACTTGTCGGGTTGCTAAATATACAGCATTATATTTTTTCCATAAACAGTCCTCCAATCCGCAGCTCAAAAGTTATTCCAGGTACCTGAGGCTGCCATCCAAGTTGCACCGCTTGGCGTATCCATAAGGGTGCTGTAGCCGATTACAGCGAAGCTTTACGCATTAATCCTAACTTTGCTGTTGCTTACTACCGCCGGGGGAATATCCGTTATTTTTCAGGAGACAACCAGGGTGCTGTAGCCGATTACAACGAAGCTGTGCGAATCAATCCTAACTTTGCCGCAGCCTACACCCACCGGGGGAATGCTCGCGATGATTTAGGAGACAGCCAGGGTGCACTCGCCGATTACGATCGAGCTTTGCAAATTAATCCTAACTTTGCCAATGCCTACTTAAACCGGGGCGTTACCCGCTTTCGTTTAGGAGACAACCAGGGTGCTGTAACCGATTACAACGCAGCTTTGCGAATTGAGCCTAACTTAGCCGGTGCCTACTTGAGCCGGGGAATTGTCCGCGCTGAAGGGGGAGACAAGCCCGGGGCGATGCTAGACTTTCAGAAAGCAGCAGACTTATTTCAGCAGCAAGGTGATAAAGATAACTATCAAAAAGCCATTAACAATCTGAGGAAACTTCAATAAAATTCAAAAACCTCCCAAAGGTCGATCGCACTACTAATCGCTCAAAAATACAATAACGAGCTCCTCGACTTCTTAAATAAGTCGAGGAGCTAATTAAACCTTATCCGAACCAGACAATTTAATTTTTTTTGTATTTTTCGTTATTATAGCGCGTCTGAATGAGTTGTGTAAATAAAAGAAAAGCGATCGGCTCAAATTATCTAAAAAAAGAGGGGAGACAAATCGTTCGCATTCCTCCTTAACGGCACGCGCACATTTTATCTAAATCGTCGCGACTCCAATTTATTTTTAACTGCATCAATAGATTCTGTTGCTCTTGAAATTTCAGAATTTATTTCATTAGTAATAATTTTGTAATTGGGCGCTCTAGTTTTTAATTATACCGATTTCAGAGCGACTTATGTCGCTCCTACTATCGGATTTATCTTTTAAATATTGTTCACTGCCCCACCTGCAAGCGCGGTCAAAATCGCCACGCCAAATGCCAGCCGATACCACACAAACACCCACGTATTTTGAGTTTTCAGGAACTTCATCAGCCACGCGATCGACAAATAAGAAAACACCAATGCCGAAATGGTTCCTACTATCAAAGCTGCAACTCCAGCATCGCCGATTCCTTCTCCCAAAGCACCCTTTAATTCCACTAATCCAGCCAGAGTAATTGCCGGAATTCCCAATAAAAAAGAAAACCGCGCGGCTGCGGGTCTTTCCAATCCTATAAACAATCCTGCTGTTAGAGTGGAACCCGATCGCGAACACCCCGGAATCAAGGCTATTGCTTGAGCTAATCCCATCAAAATACCGTCTTGAACAGTTAACTTTTCATAAGTGCGATTGCGCTTGCCAATTTTTTCTGCTATTGCTAACAGCAGCGACATGACGATCGAAGCAATGGCGATCGCACCCAAACTCCTGAGTGGCGACTTGTCAAAATCTGGAACCAATGCCTTGATTAGCAGCCCAAAAAAGACTATAGGTATTGTTCCCAAAACAAGTCCCAGCGCCATTTGAAACTCTTGCGATTTGTAGTCGCGTCGCACCACGGCTTCAACTGCACCAACAGTTATATTTGTCAAGTCTTTCCAGAAATACCAAAGCACTGCAACAATGCTGCCCAACTGAATAACAGCAGTATAAGCAACCCCCGGATCGCCCCATCCCAGGGCGATCGGCACTACCTTCAAATGAGCGCTGCTGCTGATGGGCAAAAACTCTGTTAATCCTTGTACAATTCCTAAAACAATCGCCTGCACCAGATTGATTTGAGCGGGTCCGGAAACATCAGCAGCGGGCGTTTGGGCGAGGAGTGCGTCAAGCAAAGCTATCATTAGTTGTGAATTCCCAGTTGTCAGTTTCTAGTAATCAGTTGAATTTAAGATATTGCACCCTTCTGGGAAGCTAGAAGCCCACCCCACCAAAAATAAATTTTATTGTGGCGCGGACACTTCGAGCCCGCCCTTGAAAAGCCGATCGCAAATAGTTCTCTTGGATCGGTAGAATCGCCGTGTCGATCGCTACAACCAGCAAACTATGATAGTCGATCCGAAACTACTTTAACCTACTCAACAACATTTGCCTACATTTGGGTGATAAAATTAGGAAAGTTTTTGCATCTGATTTCGCCAGCGTACAGCAACTGCCAACAACCTATGATATTTTCTGAGTACCAAAATTCAATTGTTACTGCTGCTTCTGGCATCCGCTTGCTGAGGCGAATCTTGTCAGCCAGTCTTTTAACTGTGGCGATCGCACTTAGCTTGATACTGCTAACCGGCGCGCCACCAGCCTTCGCAACTCTCACAGACGATCGCTATGACGGTACAATCTTTGCCCTTTACGCCGGCAACGGTTCCCTAGTTCCTCCTAAAGTCAAGCTCACAGATTCTTTCAAACGCAATAAACCCGTATTGTTAGTGTTTTACACAGACGACAGCAGCGACTCCAAGCAATATGCGATAGTTGTCTCTCAACTTCAGGAATTTTACGGCCGCGAAGCCGATTTTATGCCCATAACAGTTGACTCTTTGCCTCCGCAACCGTCACCGGAACTCACCGAACCGAGCCATTATTACGAAGGTTTCGTACCTCAAACTCTCATTCTCGACCAATCGGGAAAAGTTGTTTTTAACGCGAAAGGACAAGTACCGTTTGAACAGGTAGATGATGCCTTTCGGAAAGTATTTGACTTGCTGCCCAGAGAAAAATCACTCCCGCTCAAACGCCGCGTCGTGAACGAACTTAATGTGGAATTATCGAAGTAAAATGTTGCAATAAGTAAGCTAACTTCAACAAACGAAATACTCCCGAGACCCGACTTCTTGAAGAAGTCAGGTCTCGAAGAGCTATCAAAGCAGTTCATTATTAAAAATGAAGTCGGGAATCAAAATCTTATTAATCGCGGTTGTGACGGTATTTTTAGTTTTAGAAAGCGCAGAAGTTGGGCGATCGATAATTAGCGCTTTTCCTGACAGCAGTTCCCGCAAACCTTTAGCTTTAAATCAATATACAGGCGTCGCCTATCTCGCTCCCGCTTTATGTACTGGTTCGCTGCTAACAGGAGGATTGTACGTTCTCACGGCCGCCCACTGTCTGAACGAAGGCGGAGTTAAGGTTCCTGCTGAAACGGCAATTAAAGCAACTTTTAAATTGCCTAGCGGTGAAGTTAGCATCCCCGTTAGCAACTATTATATCCATCCGGGCTGGACTGGTTACGAATCGGAAGTGGGCAACGATATTGCTATTTTAAAGCTGAAAAAAGCCGCGCCGCCAAGTATCGAACAGTACGAGATAAATAGAAAAAAAAATGAAGTCGGCAAAGTATTGACAAAAGTTGGATACGGATATATCGGTTTAGGTGCAAAGGGACAAGATGAAAATTCTAATTCTGAGGCGAAAAGATATAGCGGACAGAATCGCTATGATGCTTTAATTGATGTTTTGAAAAATGCTACAGAATCAGATATGTCGGAATTGGTTTTGGGAAGTCAATTAATCTTTGATTTTGACGCTGGAACTAGGGAACAGGATGCTTTGGGGAGGCATTTTCCGAGATTGGTCGATCGAGGTTTGGGGAAAAATGAGATAGCTACGGCTAGCGGAGATTCGGGCGGGCCTTCGTTTGTTGACGGGAAGATTGCGGGGATTAGTTCTTGGGGTTATAGCGATCGAGGATTTTTCAAAACAAACATCGCCGATATTGATAAAATTGACGATAATGGCAGTTTTGGGGAAATTTCCGGCGACACGCGGGTATCATTTTATGCTAGTTGGATCGATCGGGTGACAAAAAATCCCTGATAGGGATTTAGGTTAATTGCGGCTGACTTTTGAATATATTAAGAGGAATACGCATCAAAATCAAAGAAACCGGGTTTTTGCCGTTTGTGCGGGCTGTGAAGTATGCTCGCAAAAAAACCCGGTTTCTGACTGCGATCGTCGATCTTCCGATCGCGCTTCTGTTTCCATCCCTGATAGGGATTTAGGTATTTTCCGACCGCCCGTTCCAGAAGCCTTGCTGTATTTGATTTTCAACGTTCATTTGCTTCTGTATAAACAGAAATACTATTTCAGCCTCCGACCTGTCAATACCCTATTTGGACTTGGCCTCTCAAATCCTTATCATATAAAGGCTTCAGCATTTGCGTCTGCCGTTTTCCCCAGGAATCGGCATCAAACCCTTACAGAAATTGCATTACAGCCCAAAAAATTAACCCCTCGATTTTTACACCTAGCAACAGACGCAATTTTCCAAAAAATATAGCTCGATCGCCTGCTGCACCCGCAGACAGCAAAAATTCTCTCCATAATTATAAGCTGTCGAGCAAAATAGATCAGAACCGTTAAACTTCAAACCATGACCAAAACCTTAATTCCCGTAATACTCGCCGGCGGTAAAGGCGAACGCTTCTGGCCGCTCAGCCGCAAGCAGCGCCCCAAACAGTTTTTGAGTCTCGACGGTAGTGGCAAAAGTTTGCTGCAAGCTACAGCGGAAAGACTATTAACATTAGGTAACGGTTGGGACGATTTGTGGGTAGTAACATCAGAAATGTTGGCTTCGGGAGTGCGCGAACAGTTGCCGCTGTTACCGCCGGAGAATTTGCTGGCGGAACCGGAGGGCCGGGATACTGCGCCGGCGGTGGCCTGGACTGCTATAGAAACTGCGAAGCGTTACGGCGAGGATGCCGTGGTTGGTTTTTTCCCGGCGGATCACTGGATTGGGGAACCGGAGGAGTTTGTCAAGACTTTGGAGGCGGCGGCCGAGTTGGCGAAAAATCAGGATGCGATCGCCACTTTGGGAGTAAAACCGAGTTATGCTTCCACTGGTTACGGCTACATCGAACAAGGCGAGGAAATTGGCAGTTTTGGGGGTTTTCCGGCCTATCGGGTGGCGAGGTTTACGGAAAAGCCCGATCGCACCACTGCTGAAGAATTTGTAGCCAGCGGCAAGTTTAGTTGGAACGGCGGAATTTTTGTATTTCGAGTTGGAACAGTCTTGACAGAATTGCGAAATCATGTACCGGAAATGATGGCAGCTTTGGAAGCAAAAGGCGCCCAGGCTTACTCGGAATTACCCAAAATTAGCATCGATTACGCGCTGATGGAAAAGACGCAAAAGGCTTGTGTTCTGCCCGTAGGCTTTAGCTGGGACGATTTGGGAGATTGGAATGCGATCGGCCGTTTGCTGCAAGGAGACAAGCCAAATGTGGAGTTAGCAAAACACGTCGGAATTGATACCAAGGGTGGCATCTTTTATGCAGCGGATGAGAACGAGGTGATTGTCACCATTGGTTTAGAAGATGTCGTAGTTGTCAGAGATGGCAATGTAACTTTGATTGTCAAGAAAGACAGGACGCAGGAGATTAAACAGGTAATTAAGGTGTTGGGAGAAGATGATAAATTGAAAGATTTATTGTAAGGAAAAACACGACAAAATACGTGTAACGAAAGTCCAGCAAAATTGGTTTATAGTAAGGACTTTAGTCGTTTCTTACCGAAATGTCTAAAGTCCTTACTACGAACTTCTGCCCTCTCCCCCTTCGCCCATTCCCACTTTTTCCCCCAAGTTATTCCTCAAGACACTGGTCAGCTTGGTTAACAGCGCTATCCTAGTAGTTATATAGCCCTTAAACCCGATCGACCCGGAGGCCCCTTGTTCAGCCTAGTTCAAAACAATTCTCGCAAAGGAGAAATTCTAGAGGTCGTCTTCCGCAACGGTTGGGACTACATGAAAAGCCTCCTAACCGGTCGCAAAACCGACGCACCCAGTCTCCCAACTCCAGCAGTTCTCCGCAACATCCTCGTCGAATTAGGCCCAGTTTTTGTCAAATTGGGACAATTGCTGAGCACCCGTCCCGACCTTTTGCCGGCGGTGTACATCGAAACCCTCTCCACGCTACAAGCGGAAGTACCGCCCGTACCGTGGTCGCAAGTAGAAGCAATCCTCCGCAAGGAACTCACACAATCTCTCGAAGATTCCTTCGCCCAATTTAACACTGAAGCTGTCGCCGCAGGTTCGATCGCCCAAACCCACAAAGCTACTTTAAAAGACGGCCGCGAAGTCGCCCTCAAAATTCAGCGTCCCGGTATTGATATTGTCATCGAACAAGACATCGCCGTGCTCCGAGGTTTGGCAGAACTTGTCATGCTCACAGACTTCGGTCAACAATACGATATTGTCGCCCTAGCTGAAGAATTTGCGATCGCCCTGCGTGCAGAACTAGACTTCATTCAAGAAGCCAGCTACACAGACGAACTGCGCCGCAATTTATCTAAAAGCCGCTGGTTTGACCCCACACAAGTTGTCTTACCAGAAATTAACTGGGAGTTGACCACAAAAAAACTCTTAGTAATGGAGTGGCTGAACGGAGTGCCGATTTTGTTAGGCGATTTGCAAGGAATTCGCCACAAAGGAGATATAAATGCCGAACGCGAAGAGATTACAACGCTGCTTTGCCGCGTTTTCTTCCAGCAGTTATATATCGACGGATTCTTTCACGCCGACCCGCATCCAGGCAATTTATTTTATCTCAAAGACGGCCGGATAGCTTTGCTGGACTGCGGCATGGTAGGCAGATTAGACCCGCGCACTCAGCAGAATTTGACAGAAATGTTGCTGGCAATTGTCGATTTAGACGCTCAGCGCTGCGCTCAATTAACTTTGGAAATGGCAGAATTTGCTCAGCCTACAAGTTTAGTTAATCTAGAGAACGATTTGGCTCGAATGCTGCGCAAGTATTACAATATCAGCTTGTCGCAAATGAACTTGTCGGAAATTTTTTATGAGGTGCTGGAAATCACCCGAAAAAATAAAATTCGGCTGCCGAGCAATCTCGGTTTGTATGCAAAAACTCTAGCTAACTTGGAAGGACTGGCGCGTTCTTTTAATCCCAGGTTTAATATTGTAGAGCAGGTCAAACCGCTGATGACCGATATGTTTCGGCGTCAGTTATTCGGAGATGACCCGATACAAGCTTTGTTGAGAACTGCGCTGGATCTGAAAAGCTTGTCTTTGCAATCTCCGCGACAGGTGGAAGTGCTTTTAGACCGGGTTACTTCAGAAACTTTGAAGTGGAACTTGACACTAAAAGAACTCGATCCGCTGCGCCGCACTCTGGGGGATTCTGCAAACCGACTTTCTTTTAGTATTGTGGTGGGTTCGCTGATTGTGGGGGCGGCAATTATTTCTTCTAACGCGCAAACTTCTCAGCTATCTTTTCTGAGCACTGGTTTGTTTGGGGCGGCGAGTTTTTTGGGTTTTTGGTTGATTATTAGCATTCTGCGATCGGGCCGTTTGCGGAGTTGATTGTACAATATCGGTATGTGTTGTGGAACAGGCATCTTGCCTGTTCTTGAGAATTGTGGAAGATGTAGAATATAGCCTAGTGCAACAAGCGCATAAAGGTAGGCTATGTCAAAGCATGATTCTTCTCTCCCAAAGTCGGCAATTAGAGACAACCGCCACCGCGGCACTGTGGGCGATTTTTTGAAAGCCAAGGTTGAGGAAAACTCAACCTTGTCAATTGTTTCTGCTTACTTTACAATTTATGCTTTTGATGCTTTGAAGGAACAACTTCTAAGTATTAAAAGCTTGAAATTTCTCTTTGGCGAACCGCGCTTCATCAAGTCCCTTGACCCCAGTAAAACCGATAAAAAGGCGTTCCAAATTGAGGATGAGGGCTTGCAGCTACAGAATCGGTTGGAGCAAAAGCGGGTTGCGAAAGAATGTGCAGAATGGATTGAAAAAAAAGTACAGATACGGTCGGTCAAGCAATCTAATTTACTGCATGGCAAAATGTATCACATTGCTCATAACGGAAGCGAAAATGCTATTATGGGCAGTTCTAATTTTACCGTGCGGGGACTGGGATTAGGTACGAAATATAACAATATTGAACTCAATCTAGAAGTAGATAGTAAACGCGATACCCGCGACCTTAAAGCCTGGTTTGATGAACTCTGGAATGATGCCGAACTAATCGAAGATGTCAAACAAGATGTGCTGCTGTACCTAGAGCAACTTTACCAGAATAATACTCCTGAGTTTATCTACTACAAAACTCTGTTTCATATCTTCGAGACTTTTCTAGATGACCTAGAAAAAAGCGATATTCTCAGCGAACAGCTACACCTATTTGATACAGAAATCTGGAAAGCTCTATTTGAATTTCAAAAAGACGGAGTTAAGGCAGCCATCAATAAAATCCGACGATATAACGGGTGTATTATTGCTGACAGCGTTGGTTTAGGTAAAACATTTGAAGCTCTAGCGGTTATTCAATATTTTGAACGCCGGAATGAAAAAGTTTTGGTTCTGTGTCCCAAAAAACTCCGCGAGAATTGGACTGTATATCAAGCACAGAACAATAGCGATATCAATCCTTTTATTAAAGACCGCTTTAGCTATACAGTCCTATCTCACACTGACCTGAGCCGCGATTCCGGTTGGTCTGGTGACATTAATTTAGAAACGATTAATTGGGGTAACTATGACTTGGTAGTTATTGACGAATCCCACAATTTCCGCAACAACATCAAGAGTAAACGGGACGAATTTGGCAATCTAATTAGAAAGAGCCGTTACGAAAGGCTGATGGATGACATTATCAAGAGCGGTGTCAAAACTAAGGTGCTACTCTTATCAGCAACTCCGGTTAACAATGATTTAAAGGATTTGCGGAATCAACTTTATTTTATCACAGAAGGTGGCGATGCTGCGTTTGGGGAATCGCTGGGAATTGCCAGTCTGCGGGATACACTAGCTGATGCTCAGGGGAAATTTACCAAGTGGGCCAAGAAAAGTCGCGATCGCAAAACTAGCGAACTGCTGGAAGAACTAAGTTCTGCTTTTTTCAAACTGCTTGATGAATTGACGATCGCACGCTCTCGCAAGCACATTCAAAAATACTATAAAGATGCGATCGCCCAATTAGGCGGCTTTCCAGAACGGCTCAAACCCATCTCCGTATTTCCTGAGATTGACCTAAAGGGTGAGTTCATGTCCTACGAACAGCTTAACAGCGAAATTTCTAAATATCAACTCTCGCTGTTCAACCCTTCAAAATATGTCCTGTCGCAATACCGACCGGTGTATGAAAATAAAGGAGTGCGAAATTTCAAACAGAGCGATCGCGAACGCTGTTTAATTGGCATGATGAAAGTCAATTTCCTTAAACGCTTAGAAAGCTCCATCCGTTCCTTTGCGCTGACAATGGAGCGCACGATTAACAAAACTGAAGCTCTAGAGATAAAAATTAAGAATTTTAAGCAATTGCAGCAATCTCGCGACGCTAACCAGACAGTAAGTTTCAGCGATTGGATGATTGAAGACTTGGACGATGAAGAGTTGCAAGATGCCATGCAAGTAGGTCAGAAGCTGATATTTCAAATGGCGCACCTCGATGTCGAAACCTGGTTAAAAGACCTGAAAAACGACAAGGAACAGCTTAAAAAAATTTACAATTCTGCCCAAAGCATTTCTGTTGAACGCGATGCCAAGCTGGCTGAGTTAAAAGAACTAATCGCCGAGAAAGTTAAGCATCCTACCACTAACAAGCATGACCAACCAAATCGCAAGGTTTTAGTCTTTACTGCCTTTGCAGATACGGCAGTCTATCTCTACGAAGAATTGCGGGAATGGGCAACAGTAGAATTGAAAATTAACTTAGCTTTGGTGACTGGGGGATCGGCGGCAAATAAGACTACCTTTGGCAAAAACGAGTTCAATCACATCCTGACAAATTTTTCGCCTTTCGCCAAGAAACGCGCCCAAATTCCATCTATGCAGCAAGACGGCGAGATTGATTTATTAATTGCCACAGATTGTATTTCCGAAGGGCAAAATTTACAAGATTGTGATTATCTGATTAACTACGACATACACTGGAACCCAGTCCGAATTATCCAGCGGTTTGGTAGGTGCGATCGCATTGGCAGCCCCAACCACACGGTACAATTAATCAATTTTTGGCCGACAGAGGACTTGGATCAATACATCAATCTGAAAAATCGAGTAGAAGCACGGATGGCTTTAGCGGATATGGCTGGTACATTTGAAGATAACCTGCTGGAGGCAAAGGAGATTCAAGAACTGATTGAGAGTGATTTGAAATACCGCGACAAGCAGTTGCTGCGATTGAAAGATGAGGTGCTGGATCTCGAAGATTTCACGGAGAGTGTAGCCCTAACGGAATTCACTCTCGATGATTTCCGAATGGAACTAGCCAAATACATTGAGAGCAACCGCAAACTACTCCAAGATGCCCCTTTAGGACTCTATGCAGTAGTTCCAACTAACTCGGAGTACCCGATAATTGCTCCCGGCGTAATTTTTTGCCTCAAACAAAAAGGCGATTCTCTTGATAATAAAACCGTCAACCCGCTGCAACCATACTTTTTAGTTTACGTCCGAGAAAATAAGGAAGTGCGATTAACTTTTGCTCAACCCAAACAAATACTTGAAATATATCAGTTGCTGTGCGCGGGGTGTACTGTTCCCTATGAAGAGTTGTGCAACTTGTTCGATAGACAAACTAATAACGGATTTGATATGAGTTTGTATAATGATTTGCTTGAGGGGGCGGTTGATTCAATTGCAGGTATTTACAACAAGCGGCTCAGCGGAAATCTGCTGTCTAGTCGCCGTGCTGTGTTGGTTGAACAAGCCCATCAGGTTAAAGCAACAACTGATTTTGAACTGATTACCTGGCTGGTGATTAAATGAGCGTCAGCGAACAACAAGCCAAAGAATCTATTAACCAAGCTTTAAACAGTTTTGCCAAGGGAAAACTTGCCGATAATGCCCGTAATTTGTTCTTTGCTCTTGGCTACCGCAGTGATAAAACTCTTCCGTTTTATCCTAATAGTTCGGATAATTTTATTGCAGTATTTGACATATATCACAAGCTCAACTCCCAAAAAGCTCTCTTAGAGGAATGGCTGTCGGTCGATTTCCTCTTCCAGTTTACCGGAACAGAAATTGCAGATAATGACCAGTTTGTCGAATTTGATACTAGCAGCGGTGACAGTGCCTTTTTTACTTCCTACTTGTTTTTCGCGATCGCACTGCGGAGGAGCGCGTACACTATCGAACAACTTGACGGGATTGTCAGCGAGATTAATAAAATTTTCCCCATGCCGGCGATCGTTCTTTTTCAGCATGGAGAAACTCTGACTTTATCCATTATCAACCGCCGCGCCAACAAACACAATGAATCTAAAGATGTATTAGAAAAAGTCAAACATATTAAAGATATCCCATTCGACCATCCTACAAACTCCCATTTAAAAATTCTCTTCGATCTTTCCTTGGCAGAGTTGCATAAAAATTACGGATTTAGCAACTTTGACGAATTTCACGAAGCTTGGCATAAAACCATTCCTGACAGCATTAAATTTAAAGAAGACCGTATACCGTCAGATTCGCTTCGGGTTTACCTGCAAGAAATCCGTCGATTTCCCATGCTCAAAGCTTACGAAGAGATTGAATTAGCTCGTAAAATTGCTGAATTAGAATTAGAGGGCTGCCGAAAAGCTAAACACAAAATGGTAGAGTCTAACTTGCGGCTGGTAGTCTCAATCGCTAAAAAATATCAAAATCGAGGGCTGGATTTATTAGACTTGATTCAGGAGGGAAATCTCGGTTTAATCAAGGCTGTAGAAAAGTTTGATTGCACGATGGGAACCAGGTTTTCCACCTACGCATATTGGTGGATTCGTCAGGCAATTACGCGGGCTATTGTCGATCGATCGCGGACTATCCGCCTACCAGTTCACGTTTATGAAACTATCTCGAAGATCAAGAAAACTACCAAACAGCTTTCTCAAGAAATCGGCCACAAGCCTACGGAAGAAGAAATCGCGACTAAAATGGAGATAACAATTGCCAAATTGCGCTTTGTTGTTCAATCGGCTAAATCTATCATTTCCTTAGATACTAAAATGGGTGATGATGAAGACTATACATTGGGAGAGTTGATTAAATTCGATGGAGAAACACCAGAAGAAAAAGTATATAAAAATTTGTTTGCCGAAGATTTAGAAAGCGTTTTAGATACTCTGGGCCCTCGACAACGTGACGTTATTCGGATGCGATTCGGATTGGATGACGGCCGCGAGAAAAGTCTACAGGAAATCGGCAATATATTTAATCTTACCCGGGAGCGGATTCGGCAAATTGAGGGTAAGGCTTTACTAAGATTGCGCCATCCCAACCGCAACAGCATTTTAAAAGATTATATTCGCCCGACAGCAATTTACGAAACTCAGACAAAAAGACCGATCTCCCAACCGAAGCAGCCCAGACAGTTCAATATCTCAGAAAACTTGTCTCCCAGCCACTTCGACACTTTCTTACAGGAGCCTGTTGGTGATAAAATAGTTGAAACAGCTAATATGACCGAACCATTAATTCCTTTTAACAACTTCATAAAAGAATCAAATATAGAACAAACAAACTTGGCTCAGACTCACCTGTCGAGTGGTGATGGAAGTCAAAACAATCTGAATCCTGCAAATTTGAATGAGCATAATTTCCACATTGCCGAACTGACTGAAAATGACTTGAATGGAGTGATGAAACCGATGGAACACAATTCAGCAGACTTACTCAAACAACTCACCGCACTGGAGCAGGTTTTTTCCAAATTAGAAAAACGGCTGTCAGAGGCGAGTCCAAAATTGCTAAACCCTGGTATACCTATATCTCAAAAGCTGATTCAAGAACTTGATGAGTCCCATAAAAAGTTTATTCAGCTTCGCGACAAGGTGCTAGAACAGGCTGAATATTTGGCAGTATCGACAACGCTGAAAGTTGAGGAAATTAGTTCTTTAGCAGATATCAAGTCTGTACTTGAGCGTGTGGATGTGGCCGAGAAGCAAAAAAGTGCGATCGCTCTGGTCCGCGACTCTGCTTTGAGGGTTCTGGAACGAATTTTAGCGATCGCCCATCGAGTAGAGAGCAATTTTCCGTCATTGCTGGAATGTCAGGACAAAGCCCGCGAACTTCAACGCGCCATCTCCGAATCGCAGGAGTCTGACTTGCATCCCGACACCAAACTATTGGCTGACGGCCATCATCCATTCTCCAAACTGCTAACACTAATTGCAGAATTGGAAGAAGCAGATGAAGAGCGTTTGGATTCCTTACATGATGCCGTATCTGAATCGTTTGGAAGAACTCTGGCGATGGCAGCAGTCAGAGGTAAACTGATTATTCAGTCGGAAGCAATACCAGATTTACCTGCTCTTTCTACTAACAATAACTTAGAGGAAACTTCCTTAGTTGAGGAGCCGGAACCTGAAACTGTTTTTATTCTAGAACAACCACTATTAGCAGAGTTGAACGCGGTCTTGATAGAGGAGGCGATCGCGCAGCCAACCACTGAAAATATCCCAGATATTCCACCAACAGAAGCGCCTGCCGCAACTCAGATAAATCATCAAAATTCGGAAAATAAGCAAGGAAAAGAAGTTGGCAAGCCGGGAAATAAAAAAAGAGAAGAAAAACAGCCTCTCTACAGCTTCTCGCCCAATGATACCGCTCAACAAATCGCTCAATCCATCTTGGACGACCCCGATCGAGAACGCCCAGCAGTTGTGCGCGACTTAGTTTGGCGGCTGATTCTTGAAGAAAAACTCAGCCTTGCGTTTCATTTAGCTCGCTGCTTTGAAAAAAAATATTCCAACTTCAATCCGCACCTGCCACCGCAGTTAATTAGAGCAGTATTGCTAGGACAAAACCTGCGCTATGACGTAGGATATGGAAAACTTGCAAATCTGCTTAAAGATGACTTCACCAGTTACAGTGCCAGCTATTTATTACCAGAGAAAAGTGAATGGAATCAAGCGGTAAGCTTGCTCTTGGCAGCAGCAGCACTGCGGCCGTCTTTGCTAGCCCCAAATACTGGTGCTTCGCACCTTTTCCAGGAGCTTCAATTCGGTGCTGGACTCGACAAACTGTATGATTATTGCCAAATTATCGCCCAACACGGCGATCGGCAGCGGGCCCTAGATACAAAAGCCATCAAGAAAGCAAAAACTCTGGCAGCGTTGCAAAAAGATTTAGACGATTTGTATATAAAAATCGAGGATTGGTGGTCTCAAGCGCCGCAACAAGATTTGATTTACGGTCATGCAAAGAAAGTTTGGGTCGAGTGGTTAAATCCCGGTGAACTTTTTTACAGTCTGTGGCTTCCCATCAAGCAAAAAGATTTGAGCCAACTTCCCTTCCTTAAGGAGAAGATCGAGCGATTATCTAATGAGTCCAATCTAGACTGGGAAATTCAGCGAACAGAGCGCAAAATTCGTCGCCCTAAAGGTGCTGGTATCATTACAGGTAAAGCCCTCATTCAGCTTCGCTCTCGCGCTCGGCAATTTTTAAATTGGGTGGGTCGCTGGGTTAAGGAGCAGGAATCGCGCTTAGCTGAAAGCGAAAATTATCTTCAGAAAGAAGCCCAACAGTTAAAACAAGATATTGAGAATCTTCAAGATACTGTTCTCAAAGAATTGGATACCTTTGAGGCGACAAAACCTCCAGTGTTTATTTTAGCTGGTATCGCTTGTTGCCGAAAAGCTGTGCAAGATATCGGCAATATCTTCGATCCAGATACCGAATTGCCAACGACAGAACCTGACCCAAGACATATCCTGCACGCGGATCTGTTAAGAATGCCGTCTATCCCTATCAACGATGCCTGGGAAGTGGATATCGCTAATGCAGAAGCGGGTATAGATGGAATTTTGGAGTTAGTCAAAAATGACATTTGGGATTGGCAACAAGCATTGGATCTGCACAGTTATGTCTGTAGTTCAAAAGCGGTCGGAAATCACGAGGCTACGGGGCAAATCATCGAATACCTAGAACAAAACCCCGAACCAACATTAGACCTCGCTCAGCTAAAGCAGGAACGCAATAATCGGATTAAAGAGTGCCAAGGATTTTTGCAAGAGCAGGTCGAGACTACTAGCAAACAGCTCGAAAATGCCGTAGCTTTCGGTTTACTAAGAGAAACAGATAGAACTGCTTATGCCGCACAGATTGAAAGCATTAAAAATGCTCTGGAAACAACCAGGCTGTTTGCCGAAAAGATTGAGCAGCTTCGCGCGATCGGTGAAGCAATTAGCGCCAAGCGGCAGGAACAGATCGATCGAGTGTCGGAGCAATTAGAGAGTCTTCAGCAAACAGGTATAGCAGATGCCGATCGTACCAGAATTTGTAGTGTATTGGAGCAAGGCGATATCCTGACGGCTAATGAATATATATCTATGCTGCAAAAAGGGCGATCACTTCCTGAACCAGAGAAAAAGAGAGATGCTTTTAAAGACTTCTTCGAGCATGATAAGTATGCTGCGATCGAAAAAGTGCTTAAGGATTACAAGAAGCAAGAGCTAATTGCAGACATTTCCAAAGGGAAAAATATCGCCAAAATCCAGATGCCGCAGGGGGCCCAAGCCAAAAAAGCCGCTGAAATGCTCGACGCTTGGTTGGCAGCCAAGGGAAGGAATCAAGCCACAGAGAAAGATGCTCATCAAATTCTCAGCAACCTCGGTTTTAACCTAAAATCTCTTACATTTAAAAAATCAGGACAATATACCTGGATTGACGTTAATGCCGAGCCGATATTTGACCAAAATCGCTGTCCTGTGTCTGCCTATGGTTCAGCCGCCAACGGTCTTTACCGGATTCTTTGCCTATGGGATATACCAAACGAACAGGATATCCTGAATGCGGTTGGAGAAACTGCTCTTGGCTCTCCCGTATTCGTCTTTTATTTTGGCAGAATGACCGTCAAGAGACGCCGAGATTTGGCTGATTTGTGTCGGCAGCGTCGGAGCACATTCATTGTTATAGATGATGTGCTGATGCTCTACCTTTGCGGAGAACAAAAAACACGCCTACCTGTCTTGTTTGACTGTACCTTACCCTTTACTTACCTAGAACCTTATAAAACCGCAGCAGGAGAGGTTCCGCCTGAGATGTTTTACGGGCGAGAACGAGAACGGAAATCCATAACCGATCCAGAAGGTTCTTGTTTAATTTATGGAGGGCGCCAGTTAGGTAAAACGGTTTTGCTTAAGTATGTACACCGGACTTTTCACGCAACCGAGGTGGGAAGGAACGCCCTATTTTTGGATATCAAAGAAATTGGGCGCAAGCAACTGTTAGATAAGATTTGGCATCTACTAAACGAAGAATTGGATAAATTGCCAATTCCCGATACCAACCGGCGTAATTCAGTCCGCGAAAGCAGCTTGCAGCGGATTAAAAGTTGGCTGGAATTCGACAAGCAGCGGCGCTTTTTGCTGTTGTTGGATGAGGCAGATAATTTCCTGGAAGCAGATGGTAAGGAGGATTTCGCGCGGTGCGATGAGTTCAGAAAATTAATGACGGAAACTAACCGACGTTTTAAGGTGGTCTTTGCTGGATTGCACAATGTTCTGAGAACCACTAGACAAGCAAATCATCCGCTGGCTCACTTTGGCAGGCCGATCTGCATTGGGCCTCTGCTGAATAATGGTGAAATGCGTGCGGCAACAGCTTTGGTAGAACGTCCGCTGGCTAGTCTTGGCTATCGTTTTGAATCACTTGATTTAATCCCGCGCATTCTTTGGCAGACTAACTATTATCCGAGCTTGATTCAACTCTATTGCGAGCAGTTACTCAAGCACATTACTAACCCAGATGTCCCTACTTTCGATCCTAAAATTAGTCCGCCTTATGTGATTACTTCTCGCCATGTAGAAGAAGCTTATCAAAGTCAAGACCTTCGCAATAATATTCGCGATCGCTTTAAGTTGACATTGGGGCTCGATAAGCGCTACGAGGTAATTGCCTACTCGATTGCTGATGGCTCTCAGGAGGATGAAACAGGCATGGAGGATGGGTTTTCTGTATCTTGGATTCGCGAACAAGTCTTGTATTGGTGGTCGGACGGATTCGCGGGAAGGTCATCGGAAGATGAAATTCTTGCTTTACTAGAAGAAATGGTCGGATTAGGAGTTTTACGAGAAACCAATCCAGGTTACTTCACTCTGAGAAGTTCTAATTTAGCCTTGCTTATGGGTACGCAACCAGAAATTGAAGCAGAACTTCTGAGACCGCGTGAAGCTCCACCTGAATACGAACCTGCTACTTTTCGGTCTCCTCTTGTCAAAAATAAAGCTGATTCCCGGCGCAGTCCTTTAACTGTTCAACAGGAATCAGAGCTGCTGCGCCGGGAGTATGGTGTCTCTATTATATTTGGCTGCCAAGCCGCAGGAATTGACGATTTGAGAGTTTTTATGGAAGCAGCATTTAGTAAGAAGGATTGCAAAATTCACTATTTAGAAAATCTCTCAGATCGATCGGATTTCAGCCAGCGTTTGACAGAAATTAGTAACCGTCGCAAGAAAGATACTACGACACTTATTTTTGTGTCTGCCAGCACCCTTTGGAGTAAGGATTGGGTTGATGAGGCAATTCAGAAAATCAAAAGATTGAAGAAAGAAGCGTTTATTCAGCTTGTTTTTGTCGCCGACCCTCAGAAGGCTTGGCAGTTAGTTATTCATAATTGGACAGGTTTTGATTTCTTTAAGGATCTGAGATTTTTCAGTCTCAAACCTTGGCACGATGCGGCGCTGCGACATTGGTTGGAAGATGCTAAGTTGCCCAGCGGACTAGAAGTTAGAAAGAAGATTACGGAAGTTACAGGCAATTGGTCAAACCTGTTGCAAAAATTCTATCAATTTTCTCAATCTAATCCGGATCGCTGGCAAGATTCCTTGGCGGAACTGAAGAATCAATTTAATAACTCTGACAAATTAATTAATTCAATGGGCTTTGACGGTTGCGAACCTCAAATAAAGCTGGTGATGAGAACTTTGGCCCAATGGCGAGAAGCAGCAGCGGTTGAGGAATTAATTGAGTTTCTTGATGATGTATCGCCTGAAATTCTCAAGCAGACTCTCAGATGGGCGGAGCTCCTCAGTCTTGTCTCGCATTTAGGAAATCAGAAGCAAGACGGTAAGGATTACTGGCAGATTGACCCTGTAGTTGGTCGTCTGCTCGAATCTATGGCAGAGTAATACAAACTTTCTGCTGTGCGATGTACTTAAGCAGATCTCTGACTTAAGATAGGCGATCGCCCGCAGCAGCTAAGTCTAAGCTAGAAATTGTTCGATCGACCTAATTGAGGAAAAAAAGATGAGTAGCGGTCACGCCAGCCATAAAGGCTCTTCCACAAAACCCAATACCAACACTAACGGTCAAATTACATCCCCTGCCGACCAACCCGCTGACCCGCTAAATCAAGAAACATCCGGTTATCCGTTCCATAACGAAGCAATGGAAAATCCTGTTGCCACCGCGCGGCCCGACGAAGAGGCTGAGTCTGGCGAAGAACAGCAATAGTTATATCGATTAAATTGTCATCGATATGCTATCTGCGACGCGGTTGATTAGATGTTTGATAAAAATCAGGTTTGTACTAATTACATCTTGCACCTGTCCCCATAGTCCGTCAGGGATTTGAATCTCCGGCGGACTATTTGGGTAGGTTCAGCAGTACCTCACTGCTTCAGAACAAAGGACTAAAGTCCTTACTACAAAACTATTTAACCTAAAATTCAAGTTAGGAATTATTGAGAAATGAGCGAGATTAACCAACTATTTCAAAAAGACAAATTGCCGGAATTGGGGTTAGTCTGCATTACAACATCCGATGCCGTTCGCTTTCGCACTGTCACGCGGAAGCGACTTTTACAGCTTTCGGAAACTGAACAAGAAACTGTATTGCGCGAGCTTTATACAGACAACTTAAAGCGGCTTGACAAAGCGATCGACTTCTGTTCTGCTAATCAAATTAAGCTCTACCGCATGACTTCCGCACTGTTCCCTTTTGCAGATACAGATTTAGGGGAAGCAGTGCTACACTCCATGACTGAGGAATTGCGGACTACGGGCGATCGCGCTCTTTCTTTGGGCATCCGCTTGGTACTCCACCCGGATCAATTTGTCGTCCTCAGTTCCGACAAGCTTTCTGTAGTTGAAAACAGCATTAAAATTCTCGCGGCTCATGCTTTAATTTTAGATATGTTGGGACAGCCCCGATCGCCCCAGGCACTGATGAACATTCACGGCGGCAAGAGCGATCGTACTTCGCAGCTCAAATCAGTCATCCGCGACTTGCCAGAATCCATTCGATCGCGCTTAACCTTTGAAAATGACGAATACGCTTACAGTTCCTCGGAAATTTTAGAAGTTTGTCTCGATACCGGCGTACCAATGGTTTTTGACGCCCACCACCACGTCATTCACGAACATTTAGAAACTTACGACGATCCCAGCGTTGCCGAAATGCTCGCAGCAGCCCGCACAACTTGGTCTGTTCCTGAATGGCAATTAGTGCACATATCGAATGGCAGAGAATTTTTTGCCGATCCGCGCCACAGCGATTTAATTACAGAAATGCCTAATTGCTATTATCAGGCTCCTTGGATTGAAGTAGAAGCTAAATTCAAAGAATTAGCTATTGAAAAGTTGCGCGCCGAATGGTTGTCTGCGAAGGTTCCACAATTTAGCAATGTCTCTTAGGGTGGGGTTTTACCAACAATAATTGCCTCAAACCAATCATCTCGAAAACCCACCCCCACCCAACGGTAAATCGCAACAACAGGCAAGATGCCTGTTCCACAAAGAATGAATTTTCTTGTGGGGTGTCCCGCCCGCCCGGTTTAGTCCGACAGGGGTTTTTAACCCCTATCTCATAGCTAAAGTCCTGTAAAAGAGGACTAAAATAGATAGATATAGAGATCGTATTTCCAGTCGGTTTTAACCGACTTTAGCTTTGAGGCAGGGGTTTAAACCCCTGGGGGATTGCCCGACTGTCGAACTGCCGGACTCGGTAAAAACCGCGTTAATACAACTATAAAATTATGTGTGGACGATACACTTTAACTACTTCAGGTCAAATCATCGCCGAATTCTTCAAACTGTCGGGAGTTCCCGACATCAAACCCCGATACAATATCGCCCCAACTCAATCAGTGGCGACAGTCACAGCTTCTCAAGAGCAAATGCAGCGACAGTTTCAATTTATGCGCTGGGGTCTGATTCCAAGTTGGGCAAAAGACATGAAAATAGGCAGCCGCCTGATTAACGCGCGATCGGAAACTGTAGCCGAAAAACCTGCTTTTCGCAGCGCCATCAAGCACAGGCGATGTTTGATAGTCGCTGACGGTTTCTACGAATGGCAACAGCAGGGAAAGAACAAACAGCCTTACTATTTTCAAAAGGCAGACGGCGAACCTTTTGCTTTTGCCGGTTTGTGGGAAAATTGGGAATCTCCTGAAAAAGAAAACATTGTATCTTGCAGTATAATTACTACCGCTGCTAACGAAACAGTGGAGCCGATGCACGATCGAATGCCAGTGATTCTCCCCGACAGCGATTGGGAACAGTGGCTCGATCCTTCTGTTAAAAATGCTCAGGAAGTTTTGCCCTTGTTAAAGCCGTATTCTTCCGAAGCGATGAAAGCAAAGGCGGTAAGTGCGATCGTCAACAGTCCAAGTAGAGACAGTCCCGAATGTATTAGCGATCGGCAATAAATCATTGGATCGGATAAAACCGAGATAGTTTGAGTTATGATATCAAATAATGTTTGAGTTGTAGCTTGGGTTTTCTAAATCGCAGTTTAACTCAGTTGTTATTTGCTCAAACATTTTTTTAATCTTAACATCAGTTAGAAGACAAAAAATATGATCGGATACGTTACACTGGGTACCAACGATATTGAAAGTGCAGCCAAGTTTTATGATGCTTTGCTTGCTGAAATTGGCGCTCGACGATTCATGGAATTCGACCAATTTATCGCATGGAGCGTTTCTCCAGAGCTACCAGCACTTGCTATTACAAAACCATTTGATGGTAACACAGCAACTGTTGGCAATGGAGTAATGATAGCTCTTCGAGTTGACAGTCCCGAAAAAGTCAACTTAGTTTATAACAAAGCGATCGAACTTGGGGCTAAGGATGAAGGGCCAGCAGGACCAAGAGACGTGTTGCCGGGGTTTTATGCGGGATATTTTCGGGATCTTGATGGGAATAAGCTGAACGTGTTTTGTATGACTCAACCAAACACTTAAGATTTTTTTTTTTCGTGAGGCTCGAAAAAAAAAGCTATTTCCGGTCGTTAGCTATTAGTTATCAATCCATAAATAAGAGTTGATAACTAATAACTAATGACTAATGCCTAATAACTAAATTAACTCTCGTACATCCGCGCTTCAGCAGCTTCGGGATTTTCCTCGCAATACTCGTCAAAAGCCGTTTTGTCAAGCTTCATCGATCGCTGATGAGAAGCCTCAGCCTGCATTTCCTCGACAATATCCCACGCTACCGCGCACTCTCTAGAAGTAGCGCCTTTCTCGGCACAGATAGTTCTGGCATCCGCGATCGCCTCTTCGATTTCTTCCTCAAATAAAACACTTTTCGGTTTCTCGACAAAATCGCTTTTTGTCAAGATATCCGTTACCGAAATAATGCCCAGCAGTTTGTCTTTAATCACCGGAGCCCGGCGGATTCGGGTATTGGCGAACAACCTCGCCACGTATTCGACGCCCAAGTCGGGATTCACCGTGATGCACGGTTTGGTCATAATCTCGAAGACGCGGACTTTTTTCGGGTCTACTCCGTAGGCTGCTACTTTGTAGACAATATCTGTTTCCGTGACAATGCCGTAGGCGTCTTGTTCGTGGCGGCGTTCCACAATTAACGCGCGCAAACACAGTTCGTTCATCATTGCTACCGCTTCAGCTACAGTTGCCGAACCGCGAATGGTAACAACTTCTGTGGTCATAATATCTTGGGCTTTCATCATCATTTTTTATTGCTTCCCGCTTATAAAGTCTAGTGCGTCCCGATTTGGGGCTGTCCATTTGATTTGCCATCATTAGGACTTACCCTCAGAAACCCGATTTATACCAAAATATTGGGTTTAGTAACGATAAATCCGGTCAGCAACCGGCTTTCTGAGGAATCGTGCGATCGCAAACTAATCATAAAACCTTTAACGGCCCTCGGGATGACAAGTTGCCTGAAACAGCCGATCGCTCCCCCGGAACCTCCCGATCCCGCGAGTTCCCGCTCAGGCGGGGCCAGCGTGCGCTCTATCGAGCAAGAGTGAAGCATTCGGGCGATCGATCTTTGAGCTTGTCGGGCTCAGATTTTCCAGCCCCAATCTCAAAGAAGCAAAAGTTAACACAAACTAAGCAACTGCTTGCGCTCGCACAGATCCCCGCCTCTGATAAACTTGATGGCTGAGAGTGCAAAAGAGCACAAGGCACGCATCAGCAGTTGGGAGGATCTAGTTCGTGGACAATGTAATCGGTTTAGAGATTATCGAAGTAGTTGAGCAGGCAGCCATCGCTTCCGCTCGCTTGATGGGCAAAGGCGAAAAAGATGAAGCCGATAGAGTGGCTGTAGAAGCCATGCGGGAGCGCATGAACAAAATTCATATGCGCGGCCGCATCGTGATCGGCGAAGGCGAACGCGATGACGCACCCATGCTGTACATCGGGGAACAAGTAGGTATTTGTACCCGCGAAGATGCCAACGAGATCTGCAACCTAGATGAATTGATCGAAATTGACATCGCTGTTGACCCCTGCGAAGGTACTAACCTGGTAGCTTACGGTCAAAACGGTTCGATGGCAGTTTTGGCTATCTCTGAAAAAGGTGGTTTGTTTGCTGCACCGGATTTCTACATGAACAAATTGGCTGCTCCTGCGGCTGCTAAGAATCATGTAGATATTCGCAAGACGCCAACCCAAAACCTCAAAATTATCTCTGATTGCCTCGGCCGCAGTATTGAAGATTTGGTGGTGGTCGTGATGGATCGCGATCGGCACAAAGATTTAATTAATGAAATTCGGCAAGCTGGTGCAAGAGTTCGGCTGATCAGCGACGGCGACGTTTCGGCAGCGATTTCTTGCGCGTTTTCTGGTTCCAACATCCACGCACTTATGGGTATTGGTGCAGCACCGGAAGGTGTGATTTCCGCAGCAGCAATGCGCTGCTTGGGCGGTCACTTCCAAGGACAGTTAATTTACGATCCAGCAGTTGTCAAAACTGGTTTGATCGGTGAAAGCAAAGAGAGCAATATCGCCCGCCTGAAAGATATGGGCATCACAGACCCAGACAAGATTTACAATGCTGAAGAGCTGGCATCTGGAGAAACAGTTCTGTTTGCAGCTTGCGGGATTACCCCCGGAACGCTGATGGATGGAGTTCGCTTCTTTGGCGGCGGCGCTCGCACTGAAAGTTTGGTAATTTCTTCTCAGTCGAAGACTGCTCGGTTTGTGGATACAATCCATATGTTTGACCAGCCTAAGTCTCTGCAATTGAATTAGTGATTAGTTAGTGGTTAACAGTTAAATGTTAACAATTAACAGTTAACGGTTAACAGTCACCGGTGATTAGCAATTAGCGATAAACTAATAACTAATAACAGGTGACTGTTAACAACTAAGAAAGAAATAGTGACAAATCACAGATATGAATATTGCAGTCGTAGGTCTCAGCCACAAAACAGCGCCGGTTGAAGTTCGCGAAAAACTGAGCATTCCAGAACAGAAAGTTGAAGCGGCGATCGCCCAATTGCGCGGCTACCCGCACATTCAAGAGGTTGCCATCCTCAGCACTTGCAACCGCTTAGAAATTTATATTGTTACCAGCGAGTCGGAGCCTGGTGTGCGAGAGGTTATTCAGTTCCTTTCCGAATTCAGTAAAGTTCCTTTGCAGTCTTTGCGCCCTCACCTGTTTATTTTGCTGCACGAAGATGCGGTGATGCACTTGATGCGAGTGGCTTCGGGTCTCGATAGTTTGGTGCTCGGAGAAGGACAAATTTTGGCTCAGGTGAAACAAACTCACAAACTCGCCCAGCAGTACAAAGGTGTAGGCAGAATTTTAGAGCGCTTGTTCAAGCAAGCTCTCACAGCAGGGAAGCGAGTTCGCACGGAAACTAGCATCGGTACCGGTGCAGTTTCTATCAGTTCGGCGGCGGCCGAATTGGCTCAAATGAAGGGTCAGCATTTAGCAAGCAGCAAAATTGCGATTATCGGTGCTGGCAAAATGTCGCGGCTTTTGGTGCAGCATTTGCTCTCAAAAGGAGCTAGCAATATTTCGATCGTCAACCGCTCTGTGCGGGGCGCCCTGGAGTTGGCCGGTCAGTTTAAAGATGCTGAATTGCACCTGTATCAGCTCTCGGAAATGATGCAGGTAATTGCCGCTTCTGACTTGGTTTTTACCAGTACCGCAGCTACCGATCCGCTGTTAAATAAAGCTAAATTGGAAGCTGTTTTAGACCCGAATCGCCCTTTGATGTTGGTGGATATTTCTGTGCCGCGCAACGTTGACTCGGATGCCAACGAACTCGCTAATGTGCGATCGTTTAATGTAGACGACTTGAAAGCAGTGGTAGCTCAAAATCACGAAAGCCGCCGCAAAATGGCAATGGAAGCTCAGGGCTTGCTGGAACAGGAAGTAGAGGCTTTCGATCTCTGGTGGCGGAGTCTGGAAACTGTTCCTACTATTAGCTGTTTGCGGGATAAGATAGAATTGATTCGGGAACAAGAGTTAGAAAAAGCTTTATCGCGTCTGGGTTCGGAATTTTCGGAGAAACATCAAGATGTGATTGAATCTTTAACCAGGGGGATTGTGAATAAGATTTTGCACGATCCGATGGTACAGTTGCGCGCTCAGCAGGATATTGAGGCGCGGCGGCAAGCGATGCAAACTTTGCAAACACTGTTTAATTTGGATGTGGATGTCAATCAGCAGTACAGCTAGTTTGTCATTAGTCATTGGTCATTAGTCATTAGTCAGTTGACAGGAAAGCAGTTAGCCGTTGACCCGAAAGCAGGAGTCATATTATGTCCGGTCAATTACCATGAATAAAAATGCCTCCAACCCTTGCGGCAAAAGCATCATTCGGGAGGGTAATTTGCTCGAACCTGATATCAGTTATCATTCAACCAATAACTAATGACTAATAACTAATGACTAATAACTAATGACTAATAGGCGAATTTATCAAATAATCCTACTGATTGCGGGGCTGTGGCTGGTTGTTGAGTTTGCCTCCCGCATTGCGGCAGAAATTCTCTGGTTTCAGGAGGTTGGATATCTTCAGGTTTTTCTGTTAAAGCTGAACACTCAAGGGTTGCTGGGGGCGATCGCAATTGCTGTTTCTTCTGCCTTTTTGCTCGGAAATTTGGCTTTAGCCCGCCGCCTGCAACATCCTGCAGAGGAAATGAAATCGCCGGTTGCGGAGGCGCTATTCGCTTCACTGAGGGCGAACAAAACGGAGAAAAATTACGAATTACCTGTTGCTAAATCCCAAATAACCTTTTCCTGGCTGCTGTTGGCGGTATTGGGATTGAGTTCGATCGCAACTTTTATAGTAATTCACTGCGGGCTGTTAGCTGCAAACAGCCTCACCTATTTCGGTATAGCTGGCAATTTGCCTGTACCGCCCGTGCAGTTGGGAATTGAGTCAATCCAGCAAATAGCGGTGCAGCTATTTTCTCACGGGTGGCAGTTGGGCTTGGTGCTGGGGGCAATGTTAGCTGTGGCAATTAAGCCTGATTTTTGGCTGCGGGCGATCGCCCTTTTTCTCAGTTTGGCGATCGGGCTTATTGCCACCAGTCGCTGGACAAATGTTTTGCAATATTTACACCCTACTAATTTTAACTCAACCGACCCTCTTTTCAATCAAAATATTAGCTTTTATGTATTTATTTTGCCAATCTTAGATTTGCTAGGCTTCTGGCTGACAGTTGTATTTTTGTACAGTTTAGTATCTTGTGCTTTAACATATTTGCTGTCGGGAAATAGCCTGAGTCAAGGGAGATTTTTGGGGTTTTCTCGATCGCAGCAGCGGCACTTGTACGGGTTGGGTGCAGCTTCCATGCTAGCCGCCGCATTCAGCTACTGGCTGGGGCGCTACGCATTGCTGTATTCGCGGGGAGACGTTACTTACGGGGCGAATTATGCTGACGTGACGGTGCGGTTGCCTTGGTATGGATTTTTGAGTATTCTGGCGGGGGCGATCGCACTTTTGATGATGTGCCAGGTTTACCAACTCAAAATTAAAAATGAACTCATAAAAAAGATTACTTTAGCGTGGATAACTTTAAGTTTTTTGGGAATTTTGCTGCTGCCAACAATTGTGCAGCAACTCCTAGTTAAACCCAACGAACTAGCACGAGAAAAGCCGTACCTCAATCGCAGCATTGCCTTTACTCAAGAAGCCTTTGACCTTAAAGAAATCGAAATAAAAACTTTCGATCCAGCCGGAAAACTTACTTATGCAGACTTAGAAAAAAATAAACTTACTATTAGCAACATCCGGCTGTGGGACAAGCTGCCGCTGCTGCAAACCAACCGACAGTTACAGCAAATCAGACCTTATTATACATTTCCTGATGCCGATATCGAGCGCTACACAATCAAAAATGAAAAAGCAAAAAAGGGAGATTCTGAAAGCCAACAAGTGTTTCTGGCAGCGCGGGAATTAGATTACACAGCAGTTGCCCCCGAAGCTCAAACTTGGGTGAACGAACACCTGGTTTACACTCACGGTTACGGCTTTACTCTTTCTCCGGTAAATACAGTCGGTGTCGGCGGTTTACCCGATTATTTTGTCAAAGATATTGGAGTGGCAGCTCAGAAAGGAGAGACTGCTTTAGAAGTAACGAGCGATCGAATTCGGGTGAGTATTCCGATAGGCTACCCGCGAATTTACTACGGCGAAGTAACCGATACAGACGCGATGGCGCCCACAAAAGTCAAAGAATTTGATTATCCCAGCGGCGAAGACAATGTTTACAATACTTACAGCGGTAGGGGCGGAATTGCGATCGGTTCTATGTGGCGGCGCTGGATGTTTGCTAATTATCTCAAAAATTGGCAAATGGCGCTGACTCGCAATTTTACCCCAGACACTAAATTACTGTACCGCCGAAATATCAACAAAAGAGTACGGGCTATCGCTCCTTTTTTGCGCTACGATTCTGACCCGTATTTAGTAGTAGCAAATGCAAATCTTAGCAATGATGATATAGAAAAAGAAAGGGATGAAAATGGCAAGGAGATTAAACCTTCACCCTCGGCCACTGATAAATCTCCCAACTATCTTTACTGGATTATCGATGCCTATACAGCCAGCGATCGCTATCCGTATTCTGACCCGGGAAATCATGAGTTTAACTACATCCGCAACTCCGTTAAAGTAGTGATTGATGCCTACAGCGGGTCTGTTGACTTCTACGTTGCCTATCCCTCCGATCCGATTATTAACAGTTGGATGGCTATCTTTCCCGGACTTTTCAAACCCCTTGACAAAATGCCTCCGGCTCTCCGCAAACATATCAGATATCCAGTAGATTTGTTGAGCATTCAATCCGAACGTTTGTTAACTTATCATATGGATGACCCACAAGTGTTTTACAATCGGGAGGATTTGTGGCGAGTTCCCAATGAAATTTATGGCAGTGAACAGCAGCCCGTAGCACCGTATTATTTGATTATGAAACTGCCCACTGAAAAAGCAGAAGAATTTATTTTGCTGCTTCCATTTACACCAGTAAGTCGCAACAATTTAATTGCTTGGATTGCAGGGCGATCCGATGGTAGCGAGTACGGAAAATTGCTGCTGTATTTATTCCCCAAACAGCGATTAGTTTACGGCCCGGAACAAATAGAAGCTTTAATTAACCAAGATCCGGTTATTTCAGAACAAATATCTCTCTGGAATCGCCAGGGTTCCAAAGCAATTCAAGGAAACTTATTAGTAATTCCCATTGAACAATCTTTACTGTATGTGGAACCTCTTTACTTAGAAGCCGAGCGCAATAGTTTGCCCACTTTAGTCAGAGTTATTGCGGTCTACGAAAACCGCATCGTCATTGCAGAAACTCTCGACTTGGCACTCAAGGCACTTTTTCAGCAACAATCTACTAATAAACCCGCAATTGTGCGACCTGTAGAAGGAACTGAACCAGCTTTAAAGAGTGAATGAACCGCTCTTGACGCTCTTGATGCACAGAAAAGATACAGCGAAAATATAAGAGAAAGAGAGGAATTTATTTAGCTTTATGGGTCTGAGGTTATTTACATCTGCCTGTTTAACTATGGCATTTATCATGTAAATTACTGCGATTTCTGTTCGCTAGCAGCCTTGATATCCTGCCACCAAAGATCGACATAGGGTAGCATCAATGTCTCATCTCCTCCAGAATCTAGTTTCATTGTCATCTCATAACGGTCAATATGCGTGAGCTCGCCAGTTTTGCTATTCAAATACAATTGTTTGGGATTGTCGGTGATAATTTCTACCCTTTGATTCAACAGCGGCAGCATCTGGGTAAAAGAACCCTGAAACGGATTTTTGCCTTTGAGCACATAGCCGCCAATCAAAGATAAGTACATTAAAGCTAGGGAAACTACCGTACAGAAACCCACAGCTAGCAGTGTTTTTTGTTGCCAAAAATTGGTATGAACGCTCGCAATTCCTACGATGATAGTTCCCAAAAATAAAAGATTTGGCACTAACAGCCCATCTCCCAGAAACACGCTACCAAAAAACATCAGGGCTATCTGAAAACCAAATAATGCAGCCACCCAACTGCACCCAGTTAGCAACGATGCAGATAGTAGCCAATTCATTGCTACAGTAAAAACGATCGCCATTGCTATTGCTCCAAGTGGTGCTGCATAATCCTACTGTCTGAAGGGAAGAAGAACAAAAAATAATAAAGCATAAGCAAAACCCGCAAAAGCCAGTGCTAATCCACTAATTATTTCGTTCCCGTTGAGCATGACGAGGCATTTTTGGCTCAGTAAAGTGAAGCGTTCATCTTCTGTTCTGATAGTAGCCGTTGAAAATTCCCAGCGGACTAAGGCCAGGAACTCTAACCGTAGGATGCGCCACAAGCAGCTTACCGCTATATTTAGGGGAGGGAACCGATTTCTTAACCAAGCGTGCTATCCCTGTTTCCGAAGGCAGAAGTCAGCCGGATATGAAGGTAGAATTTTCAGCAAACCAGATTATTTAGGGTCGATCGACTTAACAAATTGTTGCACAGGCTGCGGTAGAGCCGGCACAAAAGTCTTTCTAAAGCCCCTAACATCGAACACTCGCCACAAAATACCCACCGCTACCGTCAAGAAAAATAACGCTCCCAAAAAATTGAACGCCGCAGAAACAAAACCGCCACCCCTTTTTTTCGGAGGTGTAATATGTTTAATGCGATATACAGCCGGCTCGTAATCTCTCGACTCCTCGCGACTGCGCCGCGGCGTTTTGGGGCGCGAACTCGCACTGCGCTTCTCAGTCAAACCCGTTTTATTAGTTTTAGTAAAACTGCTGGACGACTTCAATTCAGAAGTGCCGTGCGTCTCCGTTAACTTGCTAGCAGAAGTCCCGGTTTTGCCAACAGCAGCATCCTGAATTCTGCTGTTAGAGCGCTGAGTCGATTTGCGCTCGGCGAGGGTGCGCATCAAAGTTTGCAATTGCTGAGTCGCCGCCGGCGGGCGTTCCCCTTTCCTCGCCCAATTTAACAGCATCGCTCCGGTAATCCCGCAGAGATTCGTAGCGCCTACAGAAGCCAGCCGCTTCAGCAGAGGCTGGCTGTTGGACACAAAAATCACCAATGCCTCCGGGTGTTCCTGAGCCAAACCGTAAACGCACTGAGCCGTCGCCACCACGAGCATTGCTGGCTTGCTTTGATTTTTAATCGAAGGTTCCAGAGCTCGGTGTGTTTCCTGAGCGTCAGTTGCAATCCAGCCGCTGTCGGCAAAAAAGCGCATAAACTCTCTAGCTACTTGCTCTTGAGCTTTTTCCACCGCTTGCCCTGTCAGACGATCTATTTCGTCGTACACTACTTCCGGGATATAGCAAGTTCCCACCTTGGCATATTCTTGCCACACTTGAGTTCTGCCAGCCATTAAAACATCTGCATCAAAAGTTACCAATACAGGAGGAAGTTGATTAGCCATGACTTTATCCTATAAGCTCAGATAAATTATTTAAACTTAATCCATCAAGTTTAAACAAATTTTGGGTTATAAAAAAATCAACTTTTGGTAATAGATAAATTGCCCAGGGCGGGGCTCTTAATTGGAAATTAGTAGTTAGGAAGCCGATCGCCCTTCAGTTCCCCAGTTCGATCGCTCAATTCCTATATTCCACTAATTTACCGCAACCCAAGAGCCTATTACCAAAGACGCGCGGCTACTGTTAGTTCCCGATTCCCAGACGGCCCGCCAAAGCCGGAGTCAACGGCAACAGCGCAGCAATCATCAAGAACAAAGCTAGCAAGCCCAAAGCCGCGCGAGCGTCGTCAGGCTCAGTCAGCTCGTTGAGGCTCGGCCGCTCCAGATTCCGCTGTAAAATCACAATCACGATCGCCCAATACAGAGCCAAAGGATTAACTAAAGAAACGATAGCCAGCACCACAAACGTCGCCAAAGTAGCGCGACTTGCTATTTTCCGACCGTAGATGGCTTGCACGATTCTACCCCCGTCCAACTGTCCCGCCGGCATCAAATTAATCGCCGTTATTACCAAGCCCAACCAACCGATAACTACCAGGGGGTGAACGTCAACAATCTGCTGCTGCAAAGCCGAACCCAAAACCACTTTTGCCAAAGTTCCCACCAAAACCGATCCCTTGAAAAATTCTGTGGGAATTTGAAACAAACTGCCGGGGTGAGACAGCAGCAAACCCGTTACCAGCATTAGCACAGAAACTATTCCCCCAGCCGCCGATCCGGCAAAAGCGATGTCAAACAAAACTTTACGGTTGGGCAGCAGCGACTCAAAACGGTCGATCGCTCCAAAACAACCTATCTGCAAAGTTGGTATAAAAAACGGCCAACTCAAGCCAACCTTGTACCGATTTGCCAGCACTCGGCGAGCAATTTCGCCAGAGCCTAAAACCGCCCAAATTCCGACCGCAATTGGCAGAACTTCTAGATATCGCTGCGGCGAGTTAAAGAAATCGAAACCTAGCAGCAAACCGCCTGTCTCTAAGCTAGTAGCAATTGTTGCCAGCAGCAGCACGACTGCTAGGATTTTTTGAGATAGGGTAGTTGGCTGCGGGTCGTTGGTGCTGGGCAAGATAATAACTACTGGCTTGTCGTCCTGATTTTCTACTAAAAATAGGCGGTAGCGATCGTTTAATCTTTCTTCCAAACTTGCCGTCAAACGCGAGTGTACTTGTTCTGGGTCTCCCCGGAGATTGCCTTTCAAGATTACCCCATCTTGATAGGGAATCGTTTCTGTGGCAAAGAAAGTATCAATGCCAAAGATGCCTTTAATTGCTTTGAGGTCTTCAACTGGAACGGGAATTATTTCTGATTCATTATTCGCAGGCGACGAGGTGACGATCTTAATGGTTTCTTTGGCTGGTGTCGGCTGCGAGTCAGGGGCCGAGAAAGCATCGCTTTGGGACTTTACCTCAGCAGCATCGGGGCGCGATCGCAGCACTGCATCGGATGCAGCCTTACGCAATTGCCGGCCCAGATAAATGTAGAATCCCGTGGATGCCACTAGCAGCAACAATACTGCAACTAGATTGAGGTAAATCCCGGCGGCGAACAAACCAAACAACAGCAGCCAGGGACTCATCAGCGCAACTGACTGCAACCAAGCCAAAATTCCCAGTTTGCCAAAAGGTCTGGCGCGATAAAATCCCCAACCCAGAATTCCCAGAGCAACCAATACGAGCGCAATTGTTGCCGTATTTTCCGATGCAACTATAGGCATTCCGGTCGCTTGCGCGAATATGGGCTTTAATCGGTCGATCGCGCTGCGGTCGAGTAATAGCATTAAATTTTGGGAAATATGAAATAGAGTTGTTGGGAACATATCCAAACCTGTCGGAAACTAGCCTGATTACTAAGGATAACCCCTGAGGGCTACTCGGCCCACAACCGGCGGCTACTGTTGTTTTAACTTCAGGGCGATTACCTATTGACATAATAGCTTTTTTACGATCGCACCTCGACTGTGGCAAACATATACTCATAAGGGTAGTAGTGTCGATCGGCCGGAAGCGGGAAGATTGGCCCGGGTTTGGCAGGCGGGGCTTTTTCAAGGATTTGTTTCGGATTCGGGCATCCGAAACAAATGGGAAACAAATCCGAAGCAAAAAAGATTCCTACCGATCTCTCCTTTTCGGTAAAAAAGTGCTGAAACCCTTGATATCATTAAGTTTGTGTAACGGGTACGGCAGGACTTGAACCTGCGGCTCGCTGCTTAGAAGGCAGCTACTCTATCCAACTGAGTTACGCACCCAACTCAAAAATCGCTAACAACATTATTCTATCCGTGCAGTGTGCGATCGAGCAAGTAAATAATGTTATGACTTACGCATAAACCGGTTTGATGTACGAAAATACGGCCTGGAGCGCTATGGCAGGGGAAAAAAACCAAGGCGATGAGAGTGCCTGTGGGTCCGAGACTGTATCTGACAAAAGCTGGAGGGACTCACCTGCAAACAGCACAATTGTAAATTTACAATCAAAACTAGGTACGACGTGAACTTGGGTAAGGTATTTTGATGTCGAGTTGAAACCCAAATATTTTGTCGATCGGATATCTCCAGAAATTAAGACGGAGAGCAGACAGGATAAGAGTCACAGGTGCTTTTTCGGGGAAGTCTATTGGTTAGGTTAACATTCAATAGTGGTAAAGCCTAAAATGCTGACGGCATTACCAAAAAACCAGAGCTCGTCCCCTGAGTTTAAGCATGAGTTGAGCCAGAATGACTAATGTGCTGATATTTAGTTATGTTTCCTAACATTCTGCTCGACTTGATATTTGATAAAAATGTGGTAGAACTAGGATTGAAAGACTCAGGTGAAAATCCTTGATGGTATGGAGCCTCTATATAAGCTTCCTATACGGCATCAAAGCAAAACAGTCAATCGCCCGCTCGGCACGAGCGCGAAAATCAAGCGTTGCCTGTACAGCAGTTGTAAATTGTGCGCGGGGGATTTTCCTTCGTGCATTGATTGATACGCCAAGGCTGAGAGACAATCTCAGCTTAGATATTTGTTAGCATTTGTTAGCAAAAAAGTATCGGAACGCTTGAGGAGAGCACCATCTCTGGGTGATCGGGAGCAATCCTGCTAATTTAAGTGGACTCGCTGAATCAAGAATCCCCTTGCCATTAGGCATGGGGAGTGTCAACAGCACAGCACCTCGGCCATGACAGGAGTCAAATCGCAGTGTCATGTTTATTCTGAAACGGCAGGATGTTGAAATAACCAATTTTCAACACCCAAAACGGGATCAACAAATTCCCATTCTCAATTATCAGGGGCAGACTTTTCGCCTGATCAGCGCCTTCAACGGCAAGCAAGCAGAAGACGCCAGAGCCTTATGGCGGGACTTAACCGACAACCGAGGCAAAGCCTGTGTTCTGCTAGAAGAGCCGGATCGATATAGCGTCTGGGGAAAAGTCCGTTTAGATCAGCTTGCCGGTGAAGAACCGGCAGCAAGTAATGAGGCAGCCAAAGCACCGCTGTTCGCGCAGGGTTGTCTGCTGCTCCTCCAAGCTGTTTACTTCGATGTAGAAGACCTCTTAGGCGCAAGGCAAGCCGCATCGTTTCAGAAAGATATCGCCAAGGTATTTCAGCAGGGAAACTTCCCCCAGGCAGACTCCCCTGATGCGATCAAAAATTGGCTAACCGTTAGTCCCTTGCAAAATCACAAGGCGCCCCCTTGGCAAGAGCAGCATCTCAAGACCTTATTGCAAGAGCTCCACCGTTTGGGCAAATCATACTTTGGCGATACGGGCTTCGCTGAGGGAGTGAGCGATGTGCTGCAAGATATGCCAGCACCAGATCGCACTCAGTTTATAGATTGGCTGAAACAATCAGCCCTCAACAAGTTGTGGATTGCTGCATAGAAAATCTTTGGCAATTGCTCAGACAATTGGGCCCAGATAATTGAGCCCAGATAATTGCCTGTAGGGGGTACGCAATATACAGGTTGGATTACCAACTTGTATTAAGCAACCAAATTGTTGAGTCGGTTTGGATGCCACTTAATGTCTGGCAATTGAACGAAATTTCGAGCAATCGCACTCTTCCACCCATAATCATTGATATGAGTGGGGGAGTGCAGAAGCAAAAAAACCGATACAGCAACATTTGAGGGTATACTTTCAGAGATAGATTGGGTACTGTAAAAGCCTTAAGGGTGGAGACATATACCGTATTTCTCTCATTTATTTCCGGGCAAAAGATCGACTAACGACTAATTCCTTGAATTAGTAAATAGATATTATTCTTGCTTAGTCTTTCTAGAGTGTACGAGGACAAAAGTCCCAACGACACACTGAGGACGCCAGTTTTTCCGGGAGCGTCAGACAAAGGTTCAGTTGCGAAAGAATCCTCATCTACAATCAAAGATTGAGATGGGGTGCGTTCAACCGCTAGTTAGGTCTCGTGAAATCCCTATGAGTAGCACTTCAGAAAAGTCATCTACATCTCCATCTTTACTGTCAGCTCAGACCCTAGTGATTGCGGGCATTGTCTGGGCTGTCATGGCGCTGCTGTTCTTTTTGCTGTTCAGCGTCCCCCTCTCAGAAGAAAAGGGTTTACCTCTTTGGTACTCGATCGGCACTTATGTTTTTGAATGCGGAGCATACTTCGGAGCGGCTTTAGTCTGTTTTAGAAACTGGCAAAGCCCCCACATGGTCAGCGGGCGCAACGTCTGGCTGGGCATAGGTCTGGGGATGCTGTTCTATTTCATAGCCGGCGTGCTGTTCGGGATTTGGGAACTCTATTTCGGGTTAGACCCGGACGTGTCTCCAGCAGATGCGTTTTATCTGGGCAGCTATGTGGTCCTGATCGGCGGCATGGTTGTAGCTGTGACTTCCAAGCGACTGAATCTAGAAATTTGGCAGTGGGGTTTGTTAGCGGGAATTGCAGCCTTCGGGATTGTTGTAGCTATCTGGGTTGCTGCACCTGACTCTTGGAGAACCCAGCTAGGAATGGCTCCGGCAGCCACTCAAGAAGTAGTGACAGAATCGGAACCAGCAACCACTGCCCCAGGAAGAGCGCCTGCTTTGGACAATTCGTCCAAGATACAGCCAAAAGCAGCAGCGACTGATGCTGCATCCGCACCCGAAGAAGAAGAAGAAGAAATCAACGCTCCGGGATGGGTGATGGCACTTGACAAGCAACTGGCGCCTCACAAAAATGCAATCAATTTGTTTTACATCGTCGGGGACGTTTTTCTGCTGATTATTGCTACTGCATTGCTGCTGGCGTTTTGGGGGGGACGTTTTTCCCAATCTTGGAGAATGATTGCGGCTGCAACTTTTTCGCTTTACATCGCAGATATGTACTTTAAATGGCGCGATACTCAGGCTGAGGGTAGTTATCAAAGCGGCAGTTTGCTGGAAGTCTTTTTTGTTTTCAGCGCCATCCTGTTCGGAATTGGAGCTATCTTGGAACATGACATCTCAACCCGTTCTCGCCAGAGCAGGCGGGAGCGGAATCGTCGCGCGGCGTAGCGATTTGAGATTCGAGTTGCTTTGACAAGCGATGGAGACGCGAAAGCTTTTTTGCCCTTGTCGGCATCTCCGATCTTGAAATCGAAGATGAAAAATCACAGTTCGCTGACTGCTAGCCTGCGTCTTTTCACGTCTTTTTGCTGGAAAACTTGGCATGACGCCTACAAAACTCTCCGATTCAGACAAACGGGAACTCATCAGGCTGTACCGACAGTCAAACGAGAATACTATCACTCTGGCAAAGCGCTACGGAGTGAGCAGTTCGACTGTGAGGCGCATCCTTCAGGGGGCTTTGTCGGAGTCGGAATACGAATTTCTAGTCCAGCAAAAACAAAAGCGTGTGTCCGATCGCACAAGTGTTTCTGAACCGACTGAGGCGACAACTGAGTCGTCGGCAGATCGTGAAACCGATCCTGTAGGTGTCCCCCTGTCGGAGTCAGCCCCAGTCCCGCAGTCAGCCTCAAATTCGAGACCGACGATCCGAAAGCGATCGGAATCAGCCATTGAACCAGTTGCAGAACTAGAAATTCGAGGAACTGTAGAGTCGGATTTGGATGTTTCTGATTTGCCAGATGGCCAAGCAGCCAATCTTGCCGATCGCAGCGATCGCGCTGTTGTGACTGGTGAACTAAAGGCAATGCTGCCAGCAGAAGGGATGCTCGCAGGTGAAGATTTTAGTGATTTCGAGGAAGATGAGGACGAGGACGAGGACGAGGATGAGGATGAGGATGAGGATGAAGACGATTTAGATGACGACTTCGACGAAGATTTAGACGATGAAGACTCTCTATTTGAAGGCAGTCTGCTGGGTTCAATATCGTCGGGCGAGTCGATCGAGCTTCGGGCTACAGGGCTGATTCAAGTTTTGCCTTTAAGCGAAGCATCTCTTCCGAAAATTTGTTATTTGGTGGTCGATCGGGCGGCCGAGTTAATCACTAGACCTCTAAAAGCTTTTGGCGAACTGGGTCAAATTCCGGCGGCGGAAATTCGCGAGAAAACCCTGGCCGTGTTTGACAATCACCGGGTGGCCCGCCGATTTGCTACTCGCAATCAAAGGGTTTTCAAGATTCCTGACGGCAGTATGCTGCAAAAAGCTGCGCCTTATTTGCTAGCTAAAGGAATTACTCGGTTGCTGATAGACGGTCAGGTGTATTCCCTCTAAGAGATCAAATGTCTTTAATATTGTACGCTGTCGGATTCTTCTGGATTTGCCTGAAATTTAGGACGCGAGTTTTGGGAATCTGAAAGGTTCCACAGCGGTTGCAGTAGCGCACCTCCGATCAGTCCTGCACTCAGGCTCATTGCCAATACTACTCCTACGGGCATTTGTATCGATTTAAAAAAGATAAAGTTTAAGGATACTGGGGCAGCGTTCTGCACGGAGATAATGCCGATCGCGCTTACTAAAATTGCTACTAAAAAACTAATTGCGAGCAGAGGAATTGTTTTCATAAACGGGGTTGACAGGCTAATAATTTAACTTATATACTTGTTTTATAATCTAAATTTGTGTCAATTTTTTATTTTTCTAAACACCCCATTATTTAGCAATATACAATAACATCAGTAGAAAAGTCAAGTAGATTCGGAAAAGATTTAGGAATTTTTTAAATTAATTAAAAATTAAAAATAAATAAATAAATTTACCAATCCCAAACTTTAACAAATCCCTGTCTATTGCAAATATATAACTCGCCCAGCAGTATCGATGATTAATGTTAAGAGGCTTTGCAAGAGTTATCAAAAATACGTAAGGTGCGCAGTGCGCACCTCACAATCCCAAGCGCTAGGCGAAAAACCCCCCGTTGGAATAGGTAGAAATTTAAACAGGTTCTAACTGGGAAATTACCTGTTCCATGTGTTGGGCAACTTGGCTTTCTTTTTCCACAGAATTGGTTTCCATGTAAACGCGCATCAGGGGTTCGGTTCCTGAAGGCCGCAGCAGTACCCAGCCACCGTCTTCAAGATAAAGTTTAATCCCGTCTTTGCGGCCGATTTCCTTAACGCCGATCCCTGCTACTTCTTTGGGGGGATTCTTGGTAAATGATTCCAAAACGGCTGCTTTGTGGGCTTCTTCTAGGTGCAAGTCCAAGCGTTTGTTGTACAGGGGGCCGTCGGCTTCTTTAATGGCTTCTTCGACTAGCTGAGAAAGCGGTTTGCCTTCATAGGCGATCGCCTCAGCAACTAGCATATCAGCCAAAATCCCGTCTTTTTCGGGAATGTGACCCAAAACGCTCAAACCGCCAGACTCTTCGCCACCGATGAGCACCGCAGTTTCCCGCATTTTTTCGCCGATGTATTTAAAACCGACTGCGGTTTCGTAGATTGTTAAACCGTACTTGGCGGCCAAATTGTCCAGCAAGTGGGTAGTTGCGACTGTACGGACGATCGCCCCAGTTAAGCCTTTATTCTTCACCAAGTGACGCGCCAGCAGCAACAGCACAGTGTTGGGAGTCAAGACATTTCCCAACTCGTCAACAATACCAAAGCGATCGCTGTCGCCATCGGTAGCCAAACCCAAATCGGCCGAATCCTTCTTAACAGCTTCCACCAACTCGACTAACTGTTCGCCCTTGGGCTCGGGCATTCCGCCGCCAAACAGCACGTCGCGGTAGGTGTGAAAACTTTCGACATCACAGCCGCAGTGTTCCAACACCCCGTCGAGATAGCCGCGAGAAGTCGAGTAGAGAGCGTCGTACTTCACCTTCAACTTAGCAGAGCGAATCCGCTCCACATCGATCAAAGTATAAAGAAACTTCAGATATTCGGGTTTCGGGTCAAAACTGGAGATTTTATCGTTGTGACTGCCTTTGGCTGGGGCATCAGAAGCACCAGCAATATTTGCCACAATTGTATCGGTAATTTCCGGGGTTGCCGGGCCCGCGTAGTCGGGGATGTATTTGATGCCGCAGTAAGGTGCGGGATTGTGGGAAGCCGTGAACATCAGGGCTCCTGCAGAGTTTAGATGCTTGGCGCTGTAGGCGATGACTGGTGTGGGGCAATCTCGATCGACCACTTTCACCGTCCATCCCAAATCAGCCAATACTTCCGCCGAGGTGCGAGCGAACTCGTCTGCCAGAAAGCGGGTATCGTAGGAGACTAGAACTGGGCGGTCTTTGGTGTAAGCGGTTTCTAGGTAACTGGCGATCGCCCGGGTGACTTTTCGCACGTTGGCAAAAGTAAAGTCATGGGCAATCAGTCCCCGCCACCCATCGGTTCCGAACTTAATTTCTGTTGAATTGCTGCTAGCGCTCATTTTATCCACTTCCTCTCGTCCTACTAATCCTACCCGAAGGCATAGCCTTAAAGACCTACTGACCGTGCTGTTTTTGAGGAGCGATCGCCTGTGGGGCCCGCATCAACCTAATCCTATTGCTGTAGCGGCAGGCTTCCGCCTCCGCCAGAGGACTCGAACCAGTCAGAGTTGGCAAAAAGTGGGAGAGATCGAGCGAGTCACTCGCTAATTCTGGTTGTGAAGGGTAGTTGGCCGATCGAATGGACGGCGATCAATTGCGGGCGATCGGGCAAGCTAAAAAACTGATCGCAAAAAACCGCGCTGGCAATGGCATTAACCAAATGCACATAAATCTGATTTTAATCTCAAATTTAATTCTTTATTTAGAAAAGCCGATCGTTAAATTTGTTAGGGTTTCCTAACAATGGCCAGGGTCAAAATACATTTCTAATTCAGGTAGGGAAATAAATTAACCAAAGTCACGGCTCGATCGTGCTGTAGCCTAGCTTCTTTAAGAACTTAGGGCGATCGACCAAAGCCCTCCAAAACAAAGATAAGGTCTTTCAAGCAGCAGTTTTTTTAAGCAGACTTAACTTTAATTCTCAGCTTTTAAGACAAATTAAATTTATTTCCAGCCCTCTTTATAGGCCAGAAAAATTACTTAGGATCGCGATCACAGGGTGACGGTGATCGATCGCACAATAAATAACGTTATTAACGTGCAGCTTATAAAAGATGCAGGAAGTAGAGCCAAATGGCTTATAGCTTTAAGCACAATTGCGGATGACTGTCAGCGTACAAATCCACAATATTGTAGTTAATAACATTAAAAAGTAGGGGGATCGATCGGGTGCTACTTAATAAAAAAACGAGGTTTATCATGACGGGTATTTCACAAATATCTTCAAAGTCTTTACCTGCAGCCGACCAACTTCAACATGGCGACAGTCTGGCGTCGGAAGGTATTACCGGATCGCACACTGACAAAATCCCAGAGGCTAAAAGCGTCAGCGTTTCTTCCTTCGCAGTTAGCTGGGCAAAAAAATATTACAGTACAGTTGCGGCACGAGAAAACCAAGCGCCACGCCAAATTCCCCCAAGCCTAGAGTCAACCAATTTTGAGGGAAATCGAGCCCAAATAGTTGACAAATTGACGGATACCCTGAAATTAGCCAGCGAGATAGCTTGGAGTAGAGTAGAAGCTCTTTTAGGGGAACAAATAGAGCGGCACGCCATCAATCCGAGCTTAATTAATTCTTTAGAAATTGCCGCCGACACTCGCACCTTATATCGGAAAGCAATAGACGCTTATGCAGATAGAGAACCTATTTTCCGCTTGTCCGTGCTGGTGGGAAAAGATATTATCCAAGTGAGGCGGAAATACTCAGAGACCGATCCGTTAGTGCTGGGATTTGTGACAGTGCAATTTCAATACACGAGCAAAATCTTGTTAGGATGTCTTTCGGAGTCAGAGCGCTCGGAAGTTGCACCATACTTAAAAGTTGTAGAGGACTATCTGCACATTCCCTACGGAGAGATTAACGAGGCTGCGGCTAATCAGCCCGCGAATTCAAGAGATCTATTAGCCGTTCAGCATTTGTTGCAGCACACGACTCAGATTGCTAGTGCTGTGTACGAGCGGGCTAGTTCCCAGCATCAAGGATACCGCAGCAGCAGCGGGTATTTGAGCGATCGCGAGGTAAAAATTTCTGGTATCCGGGATGTCGAGATTTTTCAAAGCTATTTGTGCTGGTGCGTTTTAGAAGGTAGTATTCGCCCGGTACAGCAAGAATTGTTTCCAATTTGCGTGATGTTGTACCCCAAACTTCATGTAAGTTGGGAGTTAGTGCAGGATATGCTGCTGATTTTGTTTTGGGAAATATGCGATCGCCTTCCTGCTGAAGATTTAACGGTATTTGTACCTTACTTGCGTACTGTGACAGAGATGTTTTCCAGCGATGTGTTTGAAAACTAGGTTATTGGGAATTGGGAATTGGGAATTGGAAATTGCCTCAACATTTACCAATTGCCTATTTAAAATTAAAAGCAGCGACTGCCAAACATCCCCAACCGACAATAAAAGCAACTCCCCCCAACGGCGTAATTGCACCCAGCCATTTGATGTCAGTCAAACTCAGGGCGTACAAACTGCCAGAAAAGATGATTGTGCCGGCAATAAAAGCCCATCCAGCCACTGCAAAAAAGGTTTGAGACTCTTGGGCGCGGCTCAAGAGTAAAGCGACGACTAACAGAGCCAGGGCATGGTACATTTGATAGCGGGCGCCGGTCTCAAAAATTGCTAAAGCTCGATCGCTCAATTGATTTTTCAAAGCGTGGGAGGCGAAAGCACCGCCTGCAACGGATAAACCTCCGAATACGGCTGCGGCTGCTATAAAAATTCGCATTAAAATTAGCGTGGACATAATATTTATTAAATTGGGAAGAAGGAAGTTCGGCAACGGATTATGTAACGGATGTAACGGATGTAACGGATGTAACGGATGTCAGGAAGAAGGAAGAGGGAAAAACATCTAATTGTTGATATCGAAGGTGCGCGGTGCGTGCCTTACTTGTCATTGCGAGCCTCCGCGAAGCAATCGCATAGTATGGAGGTTCACTGGCCTAACTCTGAAAATGGAAGGTGCGCGGGGCGCACCCTAGGCTGATGAGAAATTAGCTTTTTTGCAGATATTTTTAACCTATTTTCGCACAGCTTCCAGCAAGCGAGAATAGTAAAAGCTAGTGCTATTCATGGCTGTTCTGTTAACAACAAAGCCGTTGCTTTCTAGGATTTTGATAATATCGGCTTCGCGGTGCTGGTAAGCGCGGGTAGTTTTGCTAGGGCCGGGGAAAAGTTCGCCAAATTTTTTGAGGGCGGTGAGTGCTAAAGTTTTGGGGGCAAAACTGATAATTAGTCGCGATTGGGCGATCGAACTCAGGTGAGCGATCATTTCTGCCGCCTTATTTTGAGGATAGTGGATTAGCACGTCCAAACAAATTACTGTGTGGAAATTGCCGGTTAAAGCTTCCAAATCTTGGGCGGCGAAGGAGATGTTGTAGAGCTTGCCGGGAACTGCTGTCGATCGATCGTAAGCTTCTGCTACCATCTTTTCAGAGATATCACTAGCGCAAACAATTGCCCCAGCGTCAGCCAGAGGAATGCTCAGAGATCCCACACCGCAGCCGGCATCGCAGACACAAAGCCCGGGTAAATTGCCGTCAGCTTGCAGCCATTCGATGACTGTATCCACCGTTTTCTGGTGCCCGGTGCGGATGTCTAGCTGAACTTTATTGACTTTGCCCTCGCCGTAAATTCGCTGCCAGCGATCGAATCCCGTCGAGTTAAAATACTGTCTAACTATAGTCTTGTCGTCTACCAAATTCATCGATCTGCCTGCTGCTGAGTTATTGCCAACGGTTAGATATTATATAGCAATCCGCTTCGGAAAACGCGCAACTTGCAACCATCGATTTTAGATTGGCGATTTTAGATTTTAGATTAAAACCGCCAATCTAAAATCTAAAATCTAAAATCGATCTCGTAATACCAGTTCCTACATTCTTAATTCTTCAATCCTTTAATCTAAAATCTAAAATGGTGTAACGGGTTAAAAGAGTCGATGCCAAGCCAATTCTTTTGTCGCCACATTTAAATTCCAGCGCAACAATTGAGTTGCCGATTTGCCAATAATTCCCGAAATTCCGATCGCACTTCTGGGAGATTCTGTTGCCAGCGCGATCGCACTATCGGCGTCGCAAATCCCCCACTTCACCAAATTCTGCACTCCCGCCAACAGCGGCAGAGTCGTGCCTGCCAAAGTAGCAGATTCCAGGGGCGAGTGGTAATCTAATCTGACCCAAGCCGTACCTTTTCTGACTTCAATTTGTCGGGAATCCCAAGGATAAACACCGTCTGGCAAACCCAAAGGAGCCAAAGCATCGCTCACTAAAAAAACGCCTGTTTCGTACCTGCCAGCCCGCAGGAAAAAATCAATCATTGTCGGAGAAACGTGCTTGCCGTCCGCAATTAAACCGCATTTTACGCCCGGATAAACAATCGCCGCTCCCAATAAACCCGGTTCTCGGTGGTGCAAACTCGGCATCGCATTAAAAGCGTGAGTTACCATTGAAGCTCCCCGCTCAAAAGCTTGCTGCGCTTGCTCTGCCGTCGCTTGGGAGTGTCCGAGGCTGACGGAAATTCCCAAACTTTGCAAATAGGGAATGACTTCGCCAGTGGTGTCTAACTCCGGCGCTAAAGTAATTATTTTGACAATATCGGCACAATCTCCTAAAACTTGCTTGACATTTTCTATAGTGAGCGACAGTAAAAACTCAACTGGGTGAGCTCCTCGCTTCAGGGGGTTGAGAAAAGGGCCTTCGAGATGAACGCCGAGAATTTCCGCTGTTTTGGGTTTAATTGTTGCGCGGTCTGCGGTTTGTACAGTGCGGATATAATCAGCTATAGTCGAGAGCGATCGCCTAAACTTCTCCAGCGAAGTTGTCACCAAAGTCGGCAAAAAAGCATCGACTCCCTGATTCCACAAAAATTGACAAATTTTCGGCAAAATTTCAATATGCTTGCTTTCTAAATCGGGAAAAGCAAAACCGAGGGCGCCGTTAATCTGCAAGTCAACACCGCCCAGAGAAAGCCAATCGCCTGCTACATCAAGCAGTTGCAAATCGGGAGGACAAATCCGTTTAAATACGGCGTCCATCGGCCAAACTTCTTGGATCATGCCCGTTTCGTCAACCGCAAGCATCTGCAAATCCTTGCAACCGGGGAGGCGAGCATTGATAATATCTGTGCGGGCGGGAGTTGGGGTTGTGGCTTCAATCATCCGATTTTAGGTTTTATATTTTAGATTTTAGATTTGCTCCGAGGGATAAATCTGGGGGCTGCTTATGAGGATGCGGAGCTGTTTGATTTCTGCATGGTAGCTTGTAACCAAATTGCTTTCGAGCCTCAGTTTTGCTAGAAAATATCTAAATTTGAGTTAACGCCATAATTTAAAATTACCATTAATTTGAAATCTCACATCTGAAAATGGCATGAATGAACCAACAGTTGGAATTATCATGGGTAGCGATTCTGATTTGCCAACCATGTCTGAAGCGATCGCAGTTTGCGAAGAATTCAGCGTTGCTTGCTCCGTGGCGATCGTCTCGGCGCACCGCACCCCCGATCGCATGGTGGAATACGCCCAAACCGCGCACCAACGAGGCTTGAAAGTCATTATCGCAGGTGCCGGGGGAGCGGCGCATCTCCCAGGTATGGTAGCATCTTTAACCCCCTTGCCAGTAATTGGCGTGCCTGTACCGAGCCGCCACCTGCAAGGGGTAGATTCGCTCTACTCGATCGTGCAAATGCCAGCCGGGATACCCGTAGCAACAGTGGGGATCGGCAACGCTAAGAATGCTGGCTTGCTGGCAGTTCAGATACTGGCAGCTCATCAGCCAGAATTGCTAGAGCGAGTCCTGAATTACCGCAAAACTTTGTCCGAATCTGTACTGAAAAAACAAAATCAGCTAGAAGAGCTAGGCTATCAAAACTATCTCAATCTGAACAAATAATCTAGAAACTTTGTAGTAAAATTGGAAAGTTTTCCGAATATTGCTGAGCTTACTAGCCGTAAAGAGGGTAAAAGTGATTAAAATGACTGTCGGAAAGAAAAAGTCAAAACCAGTCAGGCGGGAGTCTTTAAATTTGTCAGCAGCTAATTTTTTTACGAAAGCCCACAGGTTGAAGAAATTACAAAGGGCGATCGCCCGCCTCACTCCAAGTTGGCAAGCCTGCATACCTTTAGCTGCAATCATCGTCTTGGTGTGGGGATATGCGGCGGTAGCCCAAACAGCTCCCGCACCAACCACCGAGGAACAATTAGCAAGCCTTAAGGTGGGCATGGATACCATGTGGGTCATGGTGGCGGCGATGTTAGTGTTCTTTATGAATGCCGGTTTCGGTATGTTGGAAACCGGTTTTTGTCGCCAAAAAAATGCCGTCAACGTGCTGTCCAAAAACTTGATTGTTTTTGCGCTTTCTACGATCGCATATTGGGCGATCGGCTTTGCATTAATGTTCAGCGACGGCAACGGTTTTATCGGCAGCAGCGGCGGATTTTTCCTGTGGAACGTAGCTGACAACAGCCCCGCCACAGGAGACGCTTATCAAGGCATTTTCAGCTCATTAAACTGGACGGGAGTCCCCCTCAACGCTAAATTCTTTTTCCAATTAGTTTTTGCGGGAACTGCTGCGACGATCGTTTCTGGAGCCGTTGCAGAGCGAGTTAAATTCATTGACTTCTTAATTTTCAGCTTGCTGCTAGTAGGCATTGCTTACCCGATTACCGGACACTGGGTTTGGGGCGGCGGCTGGCTGGCAGACGCAGGCTTCTACGATTTTGCCGGTTCGACAGTGATTCACTCGGTAGGCGGTTGGGCTGCTTTGATGGGAGCGGCATTTTTGGGGCCGCGGATCGGCAAGTACCGCGACGGCGATACTGTGGCGATGCCGGGACACAATATGAGCATTGCCACCCTGGGCTGTTTGATTCTGTGGTTGGGCTGGTTCGGGTTTAATCCCGGTTCGACTATGGCGCTCGATCCAAATGCGATCGCGCACATTGCGATCACAACCAACACTGCCGGTGCCTTCGGGGGAGTTGCTGCAACGATTACAGCTTGGCTGTACCTGGGCAAACCCGACCTTTCGATGATTATCAACGGTATCCTCGCCGGCTTAGTCGGCGTAACAGCGAGCTGCGCTTGGATCAACGTGCCCAACTCTGCCATAATCGGCACGATCGCCGGTATTCTGGTAGTTTTCGCAGTAACTTTCTTCGACAACTGGAAAATTGATGACCCTGTAGGCGCAACTTCAGTTCACTTAGTCTGCGGCATCTGGGGAACTCTGGCAGTTGGCTTGTTTGCTGACGGGCCTACAACGGGACTTTATACCACAGGTCCCAAAGCCGGATTGCTTGTGGGCGGAGGTTTCGGCCAACTCGGGCCGCAGTTGCTAGGCATTATCTGTGTAGGCGGGATGACCGTGCTGCTGACTACGATTTTTTGGGCGGCACTCAAAGCTTTGCTGGGTATCCGCGTTTCTGCTTTAGAGGAGGCTGAAGGTTTGGATATCGGCGAACACGGAATGGAAGCTTACACCGGGTTTGTGAAGGAAACGAGCTTTGATAACAGAAGTGAGAGCGGCTACGGCGGTTATGGTGGGGGTTCTGGGGGGAAGCGGTAACAAACTGTAGAGCGTGCGAAGGGATCGATCAATTCAGCTTTCGTGTCCTAAATTAGCTATTTATCAGCTAATTCACCCCTTTATTCAGAAAAACCAGAATCTGAAATAGCCGCCAACTTATGGCTGTCTATCGTTGTGCTCGCGTTTCAATCTTCAATGTGAACGCGGGCATATTTTTATTGTTAGTTTACGTTTAATGGCGTACCTATAGCAGTTTTCAATTGCATGAGATGTGCGCTATTAATTGGTAATAGGTAATGGGGAAATGGGAATTGAGAATCTGTAACTGACGAGCGTTGAAAACTGGTGTATTGGTTAGAGTTTATTGGCAATTGCTTTAAGTTCTTCAACAATACGCTTGTTCTTGGGATTCCTGCTGCCATAAATGCTGGCTGAGAACACGGTGATTATTTCTAGTACATCTTTAGCTAAATCCTCCTCACAGCTAGCATCTTCGGTTTGATTGATAATCACTACCTCTGTCCCAAAGTGTTCGCACAAATTAAAAATTAGTTCAGAACCTAATCTCAGCAATCTGTCTTTGTGAGTTAACACCAACCTTTCTACTTGATTGTCTGCGATCGCCCGAATTAGACGTTGTAAACCCCGCATACTGTAATTAACCCCAGAACCCACATCATCAATGATTTGGAATTGCCAGCCGTGAGATGCACAAAACAATTCCAAAACTTGTTTTTGTCTGTCTAAATCATCTTTTTGGTCGTGACTGCTAACCCGAGCGTAAGCAACGGTTAAAGCGCCGTTGGATTTTAAGCCGAGAAGATGAGCTAGGTCATACCGTCTGTGACCGTTAGCCGTGCGTTCGGGTATTAGCTTGCCTTCGGCTTCCCACCGGCGTAAGGTGGAAGCGCTCACACCTTTAAGTTTGGCTGCTTCAGTTATAGTTAGTTTTTTCATTTTTGGATTTTAGCATCAGAAATGAGTAAGTTCGATCAGTTTTAGATATATTTTTATGCAGGCCTGCGGCTTTGAAAAATCCGATTTCGGTGCAAGAAAGTTTGGTAGGCAGATTTTTTATGGTAAAGTAGTGCGAAAAAGCAAAGTTCTGCATCGCCGTCGCGCCCAACACAGCACAGTGCTTGATTCTTACAAGAATTGAGGCTTTAATTGAGCGGTAAAATTTGATGCAGCAATCAGTGCAAATTATTCGGTGTGATGCCTGCAAATAGCTTGAGTTTATGGAGAAGTTTGGGGGAGGTAGCAGAAGTAGAACTCATAAATCCCTCTTAGGGATGGAAGTTAGCCGATCGAAAACGGTTCCGGTTTGGGCTTTGCTATCTTTGGTGACGAACGGGGTACTGATACTCACACTCGCTCAACTACTGCTGCAGGGACACAACTTGACAGAAAGCTTCCAGGCGAATGATGCCGTGACGGCAGAAGGCGCCCAGGAACAAATAGACCAACCGCTGACCTCTGCAAACCCAGTGCTAGACGTGCCCGTTCCAGGACCGCGACATAAATGGACTTACCAGCAGTGGGTGACGCAGTTGGGTCGCGAAGCTGAGGCGGCGGCGGCGAATCGACCCTCAAGACTGAGTGTTTTGGCTGGGGATTCTCTGAGTATGTGGTTTCCGACGAAGCTGTTACCGGTCGATCGAATTTGGCTGAATCAAGGGATTTCGGGGGAGACTTCCGTGGGTTTGCTGAAGCGGTTGCAGTTGTTCGATCGAACTGTGCCGGATACGGTGTTTGTGATGATCGGGATTAACGATTTGCTGCGGGGGGCCAGCGACGAAGGGATTTTGGACAACCAGCGGCAGATTATTCGCGATTTGCGGTGGGCTCACCCCAAAGCAGAAGTGGTTGTACAGTCGATTTTGCCGCACAGCGGGGAACAAGCTACTTGGGAAAATCGCGATCGGCTGTTGGCGATTCCTAACAGTCGGATTCGGGCAATAAATCGGCGGCTGAAAGACATTGCTAGTTCTGAAAATGTTTTGTATCTGGATTTGTACCCGCTGTTTGCGGATACTGACGGCAATTTGCCAACTGAACTCAGTACAGACGGCTTGCACCTTAACGATCAAGGTTATCTGGTTTGGCGATCGGCCCTGCAACTGTTCAGTCAGATGCAGTTGAAAGATTAGTCATCAGTCATTAGTTATTAGTTATTAGTCCTTCATTAGTTAGAAAGATCGAGGATGAAGTCATATTGTCCCTAACTCTCCCCCCCTCCTGCTCCCACTCTCCCCAACTCAAAACTCTCCCCCTATCCTCTACCAGCCCTCCCCGAATACTCTGCTGCCACGGGCTATGTCAAGTAGCCGCGGATAGATTAAGAAATATGATTGTTAGCTCTTTAGTATAGGGTGATACAGAATAACTGTTTGTACAAATGGTGCAATCCAAAAGGCACAGATCGTTGGATTGATAGTTGACGAATTTAGATGATTCCGGCTATACGAAGTCGGAGGGTTGAGGATTAGGGAATTATCTATTGAAGATTTGTTCCGCTAAAACAGGGACTTAAAACCAAATAACTATTGCATCTAAAATCCTCACATCTAAAATCGGCTCGGTCTTCCCTGAAAATTGCTGAGTATGAAAAGGTACAACTAACGTGATCAAAAAAAGTTTAACGATCGGCATCATGGCGCTATGGCTGTTAAGCGTGCCGCTAACGGACAATGCCTTAGCTCAAGATGCTGCTGGTGCCGCTGCTGCGGTGGCGCCGAATCCGATCGACACCGGCGATACGGCCTGGATGTTGATCTCCTCAGCACTGGTATTGCTAATGACACCGGGGCTGGCGTTTTTCTACGGGGGACTGGTGCGATCGCGCAACGTCCTCAACACCATGATGATGAGCTTAGTCATGATGGGAGTGATCGGCGTCACATGGACGCTGTGGGGCTACAGTTTGGCCTTTGACGTTTCCACTCCAGCGTCTGAAGGCTTTGGTAAGGGGATCGAAAGCTTCATCGGCGGCTTCGACTGGATGTTCTTGAACAACGTCACGGCGGACACACCAGATCCGATCGGCTACGCACCGACAATACCCCACCAAGTTTTCATGGTGTACCAGATGATGTTCGCCATCATCACTCCAGCCTTGATTTCAGGGGCGATCGTCGAACGGGTAACATTTAAAACCTATTTCTGGTTCGTGCTGCTGTGGTCTACCTTCATCTACTCTCCTTTAGCCCACTGGGTTTGGGGTAGAGGCTGGCTGCAGGCGATCGGAGCTCTGGACTTTGCCGGCGGCACAGTCGTGCACATCAGTTCCGGTGTTTCTGCGGTTGTCGCAGCTTGGATGATCGGGCCCCGCAAAGACCACTTGAACAAGCCCCACACACCCCACAACGTACCCTACGTGTTGCTTGGAATTGGGATGCTGTGGTTCGGCTGGTTTGGCTTCAACGGCGGTAGCGCTTTGGGTTCTGGTTCTTTAGCAACAGTGGCTTTTGTCACCACGATGATTTCTGCAGCAGCCGGCGGTTTAACTTGGACAATTGTGGAATGGGTGCTCAGAGGCAAACCGACAGCAGTCGGAATTGCTAGCGGTTTCCTCGCGGGATTGGTGGGCATCACACCTGCGGCTGGATTCGTGTTTCCAGTGGGAGCGCTTTTGATCGGATCGATCACTTCGGTTTGCTGCTTCTTTGCCGTTAGTTTCCGGGCTAAGCTGGGATTTGACGACTCTTTGGATACCTTCCCGATTCACGGCGTCGGCGGAACTATAGGCGCAATTCTGACTGGCGTGTTTGCGACTAAAGCAGTTAACGATTTCGGAAATGACGGGCTGTTTGCGGGGAATCCGGGGCTAATCGTCACCCAGTTTGTAGGCGTTCTAGCTACTTACCTGTTTGCGGCTGTGGGCACTTTTGCGATCCTGAAAATTTTGGGGCAGTTTATGGAACTGCGAGTGCCGTCCTCTGCTGAAGACCAAGGTTTGGATATCGGTCAGCACGGGGAAGAAGCTTACGGTGAGGATTTTGCCGGCGGTTTCAGTTCGTTTGAATCGAGTTCTCCTTTCGCGCCGAAGAAGGTTTGAAACTGATTTTCTGAATAAGTTCGATCGTGTAGAGACTCAGCTATCTGGGTCTCTAGGCTTTTTTTAAGTTTTTTTTTAACGAACCGCGAAGGCGCCAAGAGCGCGAAGAAGGAAGAGGAAGAAGGGTTAAGATGAGAGAATTATGCGTTTGATGCCTTCTTTGAGGATCGGAACGTTGAAGTTGATCAGAAGGCCTAGGGTGTTTTTGGTCATTTTAAGATAGGAGATAACTTGGGCTTCATGGATGGGAGCTAGCTTTTCGACAGCTTTTAATTCGACAATCAGGATATCGCCAACCAGAAAGTCCAATTGACCTTCGCCAACTGGATAACCTTTGTAGGTGATTGCTACTGGCTTTTTAGGGTGACAAGCTATCCCCCGCATCCGAAATTCAACTTCTAAGGATTCCTGATACACTGATTCTAAAAATCCTGGCCCCAAAAGCCGATGCACCTCAATGGCGGCCCCAATCGCTCTATAAGCTAACTGTTCTACCTGTTCACCCAATTGTCTCATTCTTCTTTCTTCTTCCTTCGCGTTCTTCGCGTCTTCGCGGTTCATTCCTTCTTCCCTGTCAATGTGTCGATCGTATAAATAGCATATCCCCTCTTCGCTACTGAGCCAATAATCCCGATCGCACCCCAGGCATTCTAAAATCAAAGGTAATTAACCTAGATTTCAACTCGATACCGCATGGATACTAAAGCTTTTAAACGATCGCTCCAACAGTCTGAAAACTACCACCGCAAAGGTTTCGGACACGAAGCTGAGGTAGCTGACGTGATGCAGACGGCTTATCAAAGCAGTCTGATCCAGCAAATTCGCGACAATAATTACAGGCTGGAACGCGGCGCAGTCACGATCCGGCTGGCTCAGGCTTTTGGGTTTTGCTGGGGGGTGGAACGCGCTGTAGCTATTGCTTACGAGACTCGCCAGCATTTCCCCTCAGAACGGATTTGGATTACTAATGAGATTATTCATAATCCGTCTGTAAATCAGCATTTGCGGGATATGGAAGTTGGTTTTATTGCTGTTGAGAAGGGGCAGAAAGATTTTTCAGTTGTCGATAGCGGTGATGTGGTAATTTTACCGGCTTTTGGGGCAAGCGTGCAAGAAATGCAGTTGCTTAACGATAAGGGCTGCAAGATTGTTGATACTACTTGTCCTTGGGTTTCTAAGGTTTGGAATACTGTTGAAAAGCACAAAAAGAGGAATTATACTTCGATTATTCACGGTCAGTACAAGCATGAGGAAACTGTTGCTACGAGTTCTTTTGCTGATAAGTATTTGATTGTGCTGAATTTGCAGGAAGCTGAATATGTCAGCAATTATATCTTGCATGGGGGCGACCGCGATGAGTTTCTTGCTAAGTTTAGCAAGGCTTATTCTCCTGGTTTTGACCCAGATGTGGATTTGGAAAGTGTTGGTATTGCTAACCAAACTACTATGCTCAAAACTGAGACAGAGAACATTGGTAAGTTGTTTGAAAAAACGATGATGCGGAAGTTTGGGCCTGAAAATTTGAATGAACATTTTCAGAGTTTTAATACTATCTGCGATGCGACTCAGGAACGGCAAGATGCTATGTTGAGTTTGGTTGAGGAAAAGTTGGATTTGATGCTGGTGATTGGCGGTTTTAATTCTTCTAATACTACGCATTTGCAGGAAATTGCGATCGACAAAACTGTTCCTTCTTACCACATTGATTGCGCGGAACGGATTTTACCGGGAAATCGGATCGAACACAAGCCTTTGGGGGCAGATTTGGTCGTAACTGAAGGTTGGCTACCGGAAGGTAAAATTGTGGTGGGCGTGACTTCTGGTGCTTCTACGCCTGATAAGGTTGTTGAAGATGCGATCGATCGAATTTTGGCGATGAAAGCGGCTGCGGTTGTGTAATTATATTGTTTGGGTACTGCACTGGGAATCATAATTTTATCAGTGCAGTGCTTGCATGATTCCTCGCTCCTGACATCGCTCGATCGCTCTCACGTCAGCCCAGAGAATATAATTCCGATATAACCGGATTTGAGATTCAACTAATTTCAACCCATTAATTCTCCCCAGTTACCCGATTGCTCGCATTTCTGATACTATTCACCCGGGCCATCGTCCCTGTGAATTTCTCCCCTGCGTCCAACAGATTATTTATTAAATAAAATATTAAAAATTTGCCTTTTTTTTTGGGTAAAAAGCTTGACGCGGCTGGCTTGACAAGGTATTATTTAATAATGGGAATAGTGGCAAAATTTAAATTTATGTTACCAGTCCCATTATCTAAAATATACCCCAAAAATCAACTTAAATCAATAGGTAAAAACTCTTTTTTTTGCGCCGCGATTTGAAAGTGTGAAAGCAGCACGATCGATGCAACAAAACAGGGCGAATAAAGCTTTGTTGGCCACCCTAGATTGTGTGGCGTTTGCCGGAATCACGAGACGCAAGAGAGCAATTTCTGGCATTTCTGGCTTCAGGGGGATGCCAAAAGAATCGAGACTAAGTTACAAACAAGATAGATCGCAAATTTGAGCCTTAAATTTGTAGGCTTTAGCTGACTGCCTGCCCGCGCCAAAAATTCGGCTAGTCGGAATTTAGCTAAAATAAAGAAAAAAGCAGGACTCGCGTGCCATCATTTCATGAAACAATCGCTGACTCGCCAAATCACCGCAGGTATTGGAATGGCCGTGGCGCTGCTGATTTTCAATGCGGCTACTTCCTACCGCAACACTCTCAAGTTAGTCGAAAACGAACGCTGGGTGAACCACACTCACCGAGTTTTAACCGAACTCGAAGCCACGCTTTCCACCTTAAAAGATGCTGAAACCGGACAGCGCGGTTATTTGCTGACGGGAGAAGAACGGTATTTAGAACCGTATCACAGCGCGATCGCCCGCATCAACCAGCAAGTAGCCGGATTGCAGCAGCTAACCGCTGACAATAAGCGGCAGCAACAGCGCCTTCGCGATTTGAAAATTGCGATTGGCTCTAAATTAGCCGACCTTGAAAGAACCCTCAATGTGCGACGCAAACAAAACTTAGCAGCAGCCGTGCGGCAAATAAAAACGGGTAGGGGAAAGCAACTCATGGAGGACATTCGGCAGCAGATAGCCGCCATGACTGCCGAAGAAACTCAGCTATTGCAGCAGCGCGCCCGAGAATCTAAAAAAAGCGCTAATTTGACAATCCTGACTTTTACCGTTGCTGCTTTAGTAAATTTCCTGTTTATGCTGTTGGTTTACTATTTGGTGAAGCGCGATCGAACTTTGCGCGACAATGCCGAAATCAAGCAAAATCAACTGTTAGACCAGCTAGAACACGATCGCCACTCCTTAGAATTAACCGAAGAACGTTTCCGCCGCGCCATTCTCGACGCCCCGCTGCCAATTATGCTGCACGCTGAAAACGGAGAAGTTTTGCAAGTTAACTCGGCTTGGACAGAATTCTCAGGCTACCAACACTCAGAAATTCCCACAATTGAAGATTGGACAGAAAAAGCTTACCACAGTCGCCAATCGGTAGTGCAAGCAGATATCGATCGGCTGCATCAATTAAACGCGCGGATTTCTGAAGGCGAATATATGATTTCCACAGCCAGCGGCGAAACTCGCATTTGGGACTTTTATTCCGCGCCTTTAGGCAAGCTTTGCGACGGCAGAAGTTTAGTAATTAGTACCGCCATTGACATAACTGCGCGCAAACAAGCAGAAGCAGAAATTCGGATGCTCAACGCTACCTTAGAACGGCGAGTAGAGATCCGCACCCATCAACTTCAAGCAGCTAACGAAGAATTAGAAGCTTTCGCCTATACCGTCGCCCACGATTTGCGCGCTCCCCTGCGGGGAATGCAGGGATTAGCTGAAGCTTTATTAGAAGATTACCACCACATCCTCGACGAACTCGGTCAAGAATACGCGCAGCAAATTGTTAATTCTGGGCAACAATTAGAAGAATTGATCCAAGATTTGCTAGCTTACAGCCGCCTGAGCCGCACTGATTTATCGCTGCAAGTTTTAGACTTAGAATCTGCTGTGGCCGAGGCAATTGCTATGGTACAAGCCGACGCTAAATCCAGGCAGGCTCAAATCCGTGTTCAATCGCCCTTGCCTGCGGTAATTGCCCACCGCGTTACTTTAGTTCAAGTAATCGCAAATCTGCTCACCAATGCTATAAAATTTGTGGAAGGCGTGCCGCCCCAAGTGCATATCTGGGCTGAGGAGATTGAGCTGCCTCACGAGAGAGAGACAGACAGCGGGACAGCGGGAGAATTGGAAATGGGAACAGTGGGACAGTGGGAGCATTCCCAGTTACTGATTGCCAGTTGCCTATTGCCAGTCCGCATAATCCGTCTGTGGGTACAAGACAACGGCATCGGTATTGCCCCAGAACATCAAAAACGCATTTTTCGGGTTTTTGAACGGCTGCACGGTATCGAGTCTTACCCCGGAACTGGTATAGGATTAGCTATTGTAAAAAAAGGAGCCGATCGCATGGGCGGTCAAGTAGGGGTGGAATCTCAATTAGGACAAGGCAGTCGATTTTGGATACAACTGAGGAAGCATGACCCAAACGCAGACAATTTTACTGGTGGAAGATAATCCCGTTGATATTTTGTTGATGCAGCGGGCTTTTCGCAATGAGACTTTTGCTAATACTTCGCTGCAAATTGTCCGAGATGGAGATGCAGCGGTTTTTTATTTAAATGGGGACGGAGAGTACAGCGATCGCGATCGCTATCCTTTACCTTCGATAATTTTACTAGACTTGAAATTGCCCAGGCGCTCGGGTCACGAGGTTCTGGTTTGGCTGAAGCAGCAGCCGGAACTAAAACGCTTGCCGGTGGTTATGCTTACTTCTTCTAGGCAAACACTTGATGTCAAGCGAGCTTACGATTTAGGGGCAAATTCTTATTTGGTTAAACCAGTCGGGTTTGCTTCTTTATTGGAAATGATGCGGAGTTTTAACGAGTATTGGCTCAACTATACCGAACTGCCGGAATCTAGAGAATTTTCTGGTTTGTAGTGGCGGTTTTCCGGTTTTTCTTCGTCGTTTTCTCGTTACCAGGCTCTTTCTGGTAAGCAGGAAATTAAATTTCTACTGAGGAAGCCTGTCCTGTATAATCTTAAAGGGGCGACCTCCAACATTTTTATAAAGCGCGATCGATCCGCACTTTATCTAACAGCCCAATTATCAATTGTTAAAGTGGTACACATTCTGGTAATTGACGATAACCCAACGGATCGGATGCTGGTCAAACGCGAGTTAGAGCGACAATTCTCGCAATTGCAAATAACGGAAATTTCCGAGGATAGATTATTTGCGCAAGCACTGAATCGAGGCGGATTCCATCTGGTAATTACCGACTACCAAATACGCTGGACGAACGGTTTAGATGTGCTTAAAACTATCAAAGCCAGTTATCCAGAATGCCCGATTGTAATGTTTACGAATACTGGCAACGAAGAAATTGCTGTAGAGGCGATGAAATCCGGATTGGATGACTACATTATCAAGTCGCCGAAGCACTACGTCCGCCTTTGCGTTGCGGTTCGCGGCGTACTCGATAGAGTTGCGGCCTGGGAACGAGTCGCCCGACTAGAAAATCAACTTAATTCTCTGCTAGAACGCTTAAATGTCGGAGTTTTTCGAGCGACTTCCGAGGGGAAGCTTTTGGAAAGCAATAAAGCTTTTTTGCACTTGTTTAATGCCAGCAATTTAGCAGATGTCCAAGGCATTTATATGCAGCAATTGTTTTTCCAGCCGCTAGATGCAGGGGAGTCTCGGTCTCAAAATCTCGAAATTACATTTCCTTTGGCAGACGGTCGAGTAAAATGGATTCGGTTTACTCAATATCTCTACAGCACACAAGGTGAAAGTACGATCGAGGGGTTGGTTGAAGATATTACCGAACTCAAGATGGCCGAACTTGCTTTGCGCGAATTTAATGAAACTTTGGAAGAGCGGGTGAGAGAACGTACTGCTGAGTTAGAAGAAGTTAATGCACAGCTCGAATCGTTTACCTATTCAGTTTCTCACGACTTGCGCGCTCCTCTGCGGGGAATTTCGTTTTTTGCTCAACTGTTGCTCGAAGATAGAACCAGCGAGTTGGATGCTACCGCACAGGATTACTTGTATCGAATTCAGGGCGCTGCAAGTCTGATGAATACTTTAATCGAAAATTTGCTAGAGTACAGCCGCCTCAGCAAAGCTAACTTGCCGATAAAACCAGTCTCTCTTAATTTAATTGTGGCTCGAGCGATCGCGCAACTAGAGGCTGAGATTGCCCAAAAACAAGCTCGGATAACGGTTGTCGAACCGCTACCTGCGGTGTTGGCCCATCCTCCTACGCTGCTGCAAGTCTTGGCTAACTTGCTCTCCAACGCTATTAAGTTCGTGCAGCCTGGGGTAGATCCGCAGGTGCGAGTTTATGCAGAAGCTGAGAAGGAATATATCTATCTTTGGGTAGAAGACAACGGCATTGGTATTGCAGAACAGTTTCATGATAGAATTTTTGGCTTGTTCGATCGCCTGCACGGTCAAGAAGTTTATCCAGGGACGGGAATAGGGCTGGCGATCGCTCGCAAAGGAGTCGATCGGATGGGCGGTGCGATCGGGCTGAAATCGACTCTGGGAACCGGTACCAGATTTTGGGTAAAATTGCGCAAGTGCGAGTGTTGAAAAAGGAAGTTCGGCAACGCGCAGTGAATCGGGATTTAACAGATGAGGTTCCAGGGAAGAGGGTTTTAACAGCCATATTCTGCTGTAGCTGAAAGAATCAATCAACCCGCTTCCTCACACCACAACACAGAATCAACAAGTAGTATAGTAAGAGTTAAGTGATCTATTGCACTGTTCCTGCCAGAGCAAGCTTTGTGACCTGTTGTACAAAAAACTTAATTAATTTGCTTGTGAGGCACGCCCCTGAAATGCTGGTTGAGGATATTAGAAGCTGTACAATTTAATAAAATTAAAGCAAATACAATCAACTTATTTGCAAGTCTAATTAACCAGCTAAGTAAATATTCAAATTATAGAGATTGCTTAATAACATATTCTTAGATTTAAGAATGTTTGCGCCCATACAAAAAGTAAAAGCCCAATGCTGTCTATTCTGTTAATCGACGACAACCCGAACGATCGCCTGATGATAGATCGAGAACTGAGGAAAACTTTTCCAGATTTAGAAATTAAGTCGGTTATTGATATCCAAACTCTCGAACAAATCCTGGTCGCCGGGGGTTTTGACCTAGTAATTACCGACTATCAACTGCACTGGAGCGACGGATTAACTATTCTCCACAAAATTCAAAGCCGCTACCCCAATTGTCCGGTAATTATGTGTACTGACAGCGGCAGCGAAGAAGTCGCAGTCGAAGCTATGAAAGCGGGTTTGAGCGATTACGTATTCAAAGGGCGGCACTTCAAGCGGCTGGCGGGGGCAGTGGGCGAAAGCTTGAAAAAACAGCAGTTGCGCGAAAACTACGCGAAAACGTCGGCGCAGTTGGCAATTTCTGAGGAAAGGCTGAGGTTGGCGATCGAAGCCTCGAAAATGGGAACTTGGGATTGGAATTTATTAAATGGCGAGGTCGTTTGGTCGGAGGGACAGGAACTGTTATTCGGGTTGGAAAAAGGCAGTTTTGCGGGAACTTACGAAGCGTTTTTTGCCTGCATTCACCCGGATGACCAAGCCTCGATCGCGGGCACTGTTGCCTTTGCTTTAGAAAACAAAATAGAATACAAGTACGAATTTAGAGTCCTTTGGCCCGATGGCAGCTTGCACTGGATCGCGGCTAGGGGCAAGTTTTTTGATGATGATACGGGTAAATCGGTACGGTCGAGCGGCCTGGTTTGGGATATTACGGAGCGCAAATTATCGGAAGCGAGGCTGCAAGAAAGCGAGGAAAATTTGCGCTTTGCCCTAGAAGCAGCTAACACGATCGCTTTTACCTGGGATATGGCATCGGGGGAAGTCCGCCGTTCGTCCAATACCAAAACACAGATTGGTTTGGGCCCAGACAGCACCTCTGGTACTTTGGAGCAAAAAAAGAATGCGGTGCATCCAGAAGACCGTGAAAGGTTTTTGGCAGATTTGGATGCCGCACTCAGCGGCACGGGAGTTTACGAGTCGGAATACCGCCAACTGATCCCCGACGGCTCAGTGATTTGGTTTCACGACAAAGGGCGGGTGGTTTTTGACGCATCCGGCACACCCCTTCGGTTGTTCGGGGTGGCGATCGACATTACGGATCGCAAACACTTAGAATACGACCGCGAGCGGGCGTTGGCGCGCGAGCAGTCGTATTTGCGCCGCCTGCAAAAGTTAACCTCGGCGTCAGTTGCCATCAACTCCACATTGTCGGTGGGAGAAATACTTCAGTTAGCTGCAGATAGCGCCCGCCAAATTCTCGAAGTCCACCAGGTAGCGGTTAACCTCAACCCTTCCACCAACTGGGATGCGGGAATTAGCAAGTTTTCCATGTCAGAAAAATACGCCGCGTGGCAAGATTACTGCCAAGAGCCAGACGGTACGGGCATTTACCAGGAAGTTTGCCAGCAGCAACAGGCGATGCGCATGACTCAAAGCGAGTTAGAGGCTCACCCGGCCTGGCGGGGATTCGGCAAGGCTGCGGGCAAGCACCCGCCGATGCGGGGCTGGCTGGCGGTACCGCTGAGGACTCGGGACGGCAGAAATCTGGGATTGATTCAGTTGTCGGACAAGTACGAGGGGGAGTTCGCCGAAGATGACGAAACTATTTTAATGCAGTTGGCTCAGGCGGTGTCCGGGGCGATCGATAATGCCCGGCTTTACGAGGAATCTCAGCAGGCAAATCGGATGAAAGATGAATTTTTGGCAACTCTTTCTCACGAGCTGCGATCGCCCTTAAACGCGATTTTGGGCTGGGCGCAACTGCTGCGGCAGCGCAGTTTCAGTCCGGCTGCTACTGGGCGGGCTTTGGAAACGATCGAGCGAAATGCTAAATTGCAAACTCAATTGATTGATGATTTGCTGGATATTTCGAGAATTATTCGCGGCAAGTTGACTTTGAATCCTTGTGCGGTAAATATGATTTCTCTGGTGGAAGGAGCGGTGAATACGGTGCGGTTGGCTGCGGATGCTAAGTCGATCGATTTGCGGTTTGCAATTGTAGATTTGGGCTTGGAGACTGCTGAATTTTCCGAACCCGGGGAGGTTTCTGGCAATCCTAAATCTCAGTTAAATCCGAAATTTTGGGTATCAGGAGACCCCGGCCGCTTGCAGCAAGTGATTTGGAATTTGCTGACGAATGCGATTAAGTTTACGCCGCGCGCGGGGCGAGTTGAAATCCGGCTGAAGCGAGTTGATTCGGAGGTTGAGCTGGCTGTTACCGACACCGGAATTGGGGTGGCGGCGAATTTTTTGCCTTACGTGTTTGAGTCTTTCCGGCAAGCGGATGCTACGATTACTCGCAATTATAGCGGTTTGGGGCTGGGCCTGGCGATCGTCCGGCAGTTGGTGGAACTCCACGGGGGCACGGTTTGGGCCCAGAGTCCGGGACTGAATATGGGATCGACTTTTACTTTCCGTCTCCCTGCGATGCAGGTAAATTCGATCGCGGCCGAGGAAGTGCAGGTTTTGGCTAGCACTGGTAATTTACTGGGAGTTAAGGTTTTGCTGGTTGATGACGAGGTTGATTCGCGGGAATTTATGAGGTTTGTCTTGGCAGATTCCGGGGCCATTGTCCGGGCTGCATCGTCTGCTGCTGAGGCTTTTGAGGTGGCCCAGCATTTTGAACCGGATGTTTTGGTCAGCGATATCGGAATGCCGGAGGAAGATGGCTATTCGCTGGTACGAAGGCTGCGCTCTTTGAACACCCAGGGAGGGAACTTTTGGGCGATAGCTCTGACGGCTTATGCTAGGGATGAAGACCGCGATCGTGCTTTTGGTGCGGGTTTCGATCGGCATCTCTCTAAACCTGTGCCACCCGAGGTTTTGGTAGAGACTATAGTCAAGTTGAGGCAGCAAGCCCTAACAACTTAAAAAACTCAATTAATAATTGGTAATTTGTAATTGGGAATTTGTAATTGTGCCCCGCTTTGAAACTGGTTTCTCGATTATGTGTAACACTTTATTAGTTTGGGTTAATATGCTAAGATATGCAAAAACCACGGTAATTAAGTGGACAAACTTCAGACAGACATAGAGGCAATTTACTCTCAGATTGAGGAATTGCGCCGGGAACGCCAGCAGCTTAGCAATGTCGCGATCGTCCCCGCCGGGGATTCGCCCAAAGCCATCGCCGATGCTTACCGCCGTCACGCGAGGGAAACAGCACAAGTGTCGGCAGAAGTCAAGGGGATTGATGATGCGATCGCGGCTCTGTCTGCTCAACTTAGTCAGAAACAGCAGCAGTCGGTAAACTTGCAAAAAAGAAGCAGTCCGATGGAGCAGCAAGTTGAAGAAGGAAGAGCGCTCGCTCACGGACACGCGGAACGGATTAATGAACTGGCGGCGGAACTGGCGGCGGAAGTGAAGGGACTCAAAGCCATCGCCGACCAAATTAGTCCAAGTTACTGGCAGGTTTATTACAAGCCTTTTATTACTGGTTTTAGTAGTATTTCTGTTCCCTACGTGCGATCGGACGGGGATGTTTGGACTATTGTCAATCGAGTAGTTTAGAGAGGCTGCGGGAACAGAAATAAGAAGCACTCAAGACAATTTTTTTCCTGTCCCTATTCCTCTACCTCAACCCCGCAGCAGTTGCTTAATTGTGCCGACCAATTCTTGAGGGTGAAATGGCTTGGCGATGTAAGCGTCCGCTCCTTGTTTCATTCCCCAGTAGCGATCGAACTCTTCGCTTTTGCTCGAACACATTACCACCGGCAAATTTTGAGTTTTAGGGTCGCTTTTGAGCCGGCGACAGACTTCGTAGCCGTTCATCCGGGGCATCACGATATCCAGAACGACTAAATCCGGGCGGTTAGCCTTGATTTGCTCTAGAGCTTCTACGCCATCACTCGCTACCGTGACGTTGAGTCCTCTACCTTTGAGCAAGTCGGCGATCATCTCCCGCAGAGTGACGCTATCATCAACAACCATAACTGTACTCATAGAATAATCCCTACCAAGTTTCTGGGTTGAAACGTTTACATTAACGTTTACCTTCAAAGGTGTCTTTTCCTGATTGAGATTGCGCTCTGCTAAATGTAGTTTACCCACTTTTGCTGATTTCTCAATCATTTTCTGAGTAATTATCCCAAAATTCAAGATCCGCGCAATCTCGGTTGACACACGAGGCTCTGTCCGTTAGTCTATCATTTTCTTTATCAAATGGTACTTTTCTCAAAAAATGAGCGTGTAACTTGGTTGTGCGTTTCCGGTTGATGCAGGCGGCCCTGCGCCACCTGCATCAAAATTTGTCTAATTATGATTTTTCGTACCTAAAGCCGATAGTTTTTGGTCGTAGAGGGTCTCTAAAACAACCGGGCGCTGCCGGTAATGACCAGAGTTTTTGCAGCCATTAGCAACGATTCCCAAGACGGAAGCTCCAGAAATTTTTAATTCTTCTAAAACTTTGCGAACTTGCGATCGGTCTGTTTGCCCAATTTGGACAACCATAATCGTAGCGTCTGTGTGAGCTGCGATCAAGTGGGTGTCTGCCAAGCCTGCTAGTGGCGGGGAGTCATAAATCACTAAGTCAAAAAATGCTTGAAATTGCTCCATCAGATAGTGCATTTTTTTGGAAGAAAGAAGCTTGATCGGATCGGGGGGAATTTGACCGGCGGTGAGTACGAACAAATTGTCTTGGTTTGGCGCTCGCTGAATCGCGTCGTTGAGGCTGAGGTCTGTGGAGATGGCATCGCCCAGGCCGCGCACGTTTGGCAGTCCTAACTTAGCGTGGAGTTGCGGGCAGCGCAAATCTGCATCTACTAACAATACTCGCTGTCCGACTGCTGCTGCTGTGGCGGCCAGGTACAAAGCTACGGTAGATTTGCCGTCTCCGGCTACGGCAGACCCAACTAAGAGCGATCGAATCGCCCTGCCTGCACTGAGCAAGTGAATGTTGGTGTAGAGCGATCGAAATGCTTCTAAAAATTGATAGTCCAAGTCGCTCAAAATACTTGGCCCCGCGAGCATCGCAGCAGTAGGTCTAGCTTCGGCTGGTTCGACTACTTCCACTTTCGAGTTCGATCGAGCCGATGTTAGTTTCCTCTGTCTGGCTGGCGGTCGGCGCTTGACTTTTTTGGTAAACGGAATCACCCCTAGTATCGGCAATCTTGTGGCTATTCTCAGTGATTCTGGAGTGTGGAAAACAGTATTTAGCATCTCTACGAGCAAGCCGACTGCTATGCCCAGCAGAGCGCTTAAAATTACTGCCAGCGCTAACTGTTTTTTGGTTTGTTTGACGGTAGCTTGTACATACTGGCCGAATTTGTCTAGCGGAATTTCCGGAGGATTGATCAGCACCCAGGGTACTTGCTGCTGAGCCGCATCGATCCGCAAGGCTTCTCGTTTTGCCAAGAAGTCCGAGAAACTCTTAGTAACTACTTGCAGTTCCCGCTGTAAATTGTCGTATTGTCGGGTTGTCACTGAAAAGTTTCTAATTTTTTGGTTGAGAGCATTTTGCAAAGCCGTCATTTCGCGATCGCGCGCTTCAATTTCTTTGATTTGGGTGTCTAAAGTTCCCATCACCACTTCTTTTGCTTGTTGAGTGGCGGTTAACATCAGCTCTTCCCGACTTTTTCGCAGCGCTAAAACTGGCAAACTGTCTTCTCTGTACTGAGCTAATTTCATTGACAATTCCGAGTCTATTTTCTGAATTTGACCTAAGATTCCGGCGTAAGCATCTCCTTGGGTCATCAGCAGCCCCTGGGGATTATTTTCGTTGAGTAATTTTTCATAGCTTTGGTAGAGGTTGCGCATTCCTTTTAGCTGTACTCGGATTTCTACTTGCTTGCCCCGAATGCTTTGAACTTGTTCTGACAGAGATTTTCCCTCTAGCTGGGGGTCAAACAAGTTGCTCTGCTGCCGCAGTCTTTGGACTTGCAGTTGCAGAACTTCCACTCTTTCTCGGAGCTTGGGCATCTCCTTATCTATAAAAGTAATGCCTTGATTAATGCCCATCAGCCGTTGCTGCAAGCTGTACTCTAGATAAGCTTTAGAAACTTTATCCAATACGCTGTAAATTTTTTTGGGGTTGGAATCTTTGTAGCGAATTTGTAAAATTTTTGTGCCTTGTTGTTTGCCATCTTTCGTGTAAGTGACGCGGCTGATCGACATTTTTGACATCAGTTCGCTATAGTTCATCTTGGGATACCCAGCTCGCAATTCCTTAATCACTGGCTCCATCATTTTGGGACTGCGCAAAATCCTAATCTGGGTTTCGTAGTCTACTAAGCTAATTCCTTCTATATTAATTCTTGCTAAGTCGGCAGCTTGGGTGTTGTTTAATTGTTTGGATTGCAAACCTTCAACTGTGGCTGGTTCTACTAACAGGGAAAAGGAGCCTTCATAGTCGATCTTTATGCTTTTAGAAGTGGTGACGATCGCTGTTCCTGCGAGGGCACTCAAAGCAATAGTCGCTGCAGCCATGACCAGGAAGCGACGGCGCAGGACGCCAAAAAGCCAGGACAAGTCTAGCTTTTCTTCTTCTGTCTCCTCGACGAAGTTATCTCTGTAGTTCTGAGCCGAGAAGTCCGGCAGTTTGCCATTGGATTTGGGTGTGAAGGGTTGGTAATCTTGTCTGTTATCCATATTCAGCCTGGGTATTTTTGAGGTTGATATTTTTGAGGTTGATATTTTTGAAGCTGCCGCGTCGCTACTGGGGAATCTTATTGTTTCGTTTATTCTAGCCTTTGCCAAGAATTATCCACCTCACCAGCCACGTTCTTACCTGAATAAAAATCGGAGAACGTTTATAAAATTTAACACTCCCGTAGCTGGCCCAACAGGTCCGATTACAGCGTTCATTCGGTCTACCAAGTTGGCGAAACCGCTGCGGGATACGATAATCATGTCGTTGTTGCGAAGTTGAGGATTGAGTTCTTCATTAATTCCTTGAGTTAAATCGACTTCGATCGTCCGTTTAGTAGCTGTACCGTCGGTATTGAGGCGGACTAGCTCAACTTTATCCCTTCTAGCTCTCGTATTCTCGTAGCCAAAAAATCCTCTAGAAATTAAAGCTTGATTCAGCGTGGCATTAGCTGGGAGCCTCACCGGCTCGAGGGATGTTCTGACTTCTCCTACTACATAAACGTTAATGCCGGCGGGAGCAAAGTTAGTGCTAGCCAGCACACCAGCTTCTGCAGGGTTGACGATCGTGGCTTTTGGCACGATGATCGTGTCTCCCTCCTGGAGGATGGTATCTTGGGCGCCGTCGCCGGACTCTAGGAACTGCCACAGGTTGACTGGGATAATTTGTTCGCCTCTTCTGGTGAGGCGACGCACTTGGATTTGCCGGATGTCGGCATCGGAGGTGATGCCGCCGGCGAGCTGAATGGCCCGGATGACGGTGGGGAAGCCCTGGCGGCTGAGGTCGTTTGTGGTGTTGCCGCCGATGACGACGTAAGCCCCCGGGCGGGTGACTTGGCCAACGATGGAGATCGATCGAGGTTTTTCTGGGGGTGGCGAAAAGTTGGCGCTCGCAAATTGGCGAGCTTCTGCTTGGTTGAAGTTGGCGACTGTGGGAATTACGATTGTGTCTCTGTCTTGCAAAATGATGTCTTGAGAGATGTCTCCTTCTTGCAAGAATTTCCACAGGTTGACGTTGAGCACTTGATCTGCGCCGTCTCGTTGGGGACGGCGGACGCGGATGTTGCGGATGTCGGCGACACCGGTGACGCCTTCTGCGAGTCTGATCGCTTGGGTGACGGTGGGGTACTGGACACTCGGCGAGGCTCCCGGGCCAGGAGTTAGCGTGATGGTGAAGTTTCCGGGCCTGGTGACTTCTCCGATGACGCCGACGTTGAGGGGGCGGGCGGCGACGAGGCTGACTGTGACTATGGGGTCTTTGAGGACGCGGCGGTAGGCGTTGCGGATGATATTGGTGGCTTCTACTAAGGTGCGACCGCGGATGGAGACCAAGCCGATCAAGGGCAGGTTGACTGAACCGTCGGAAAGCACTTCGTAGCCGCGGCTGAGTTCTGGTACTTCTAGGATTTCTACTTGGATGCGATCGCCGCCGCCGAGTTTGTAGCTTTCGGGGGATCTCCTAACGGGCGCACCGATCTGGGCTTGGTCTGTGCCTAGCGGGAGGGGGAGTTGTGCCGGGGTGCTTCTGGCGTCAGCGATGACGGTGGAAGCAAACAAGACCAGACCCACAACCGACGGGGCGATCTTTCTTGGAAAATGGGTGTTAACCATACACCACCTAATTTTATTCACTATGATTTATATAAGTGTAGCCTTTTTAGTGGTGGGCAAAAAGCTCATTATTTTAAGCGATAGCCAAAAAAAGGATGCTGTATTTTTGCTTTATGGCTAATTTCTGTGTTAGCGTGGTTGCGGGTTTACGGCTATATTTTATATCTAGATAACTTGAGCTTGTTTTTGATAAAGGAAAGCAATTATGACTCAACCAGTGTCTCAAGCGAATATGCTGAAAGAGCTGATTTTAGGTAATTCTTCATTAACATTGATACTAAGTGCTATACTCGCGATCGCGACTTTGGTATTATTTCAATTTGCCAGCCGTAAGAAAATAGGTTTGGCTTTAGAAAAAAGCTTTGCTTGTTTGTATATTTTCATCTCTCCCTTCCTGACACAACCTCCTTTTAATTACTTGCATTTTATTAATTTGCAAGACCCCGAAGGCGGTATTTTAAAAATGCTACCTTATTTTTTTTACCCGTGGATAGTATTTATTTTATTTTCTAGGATTAAAGCTTTTGGTAGCAACTTTATAGATTTTTTTGCCAAAGTATTGATCGTGAATCCTTTCTTTTTATTTTATACATTGCTGCCATCACTGTCTACATTATGGTCTCTAGTCCCTGAAGAAACGCTAAGAGCAGGGCTAGCTTTTTCAGGATTTACAGCTTTCGGATTCTACTTAGCCGCGCAATATAAATGGGATGATCTATCTCGTTTTTGGCGGTGGGGATACACGGCACTGGGTTTGGCAAGTTTTATAATGAAACCACCGGGAGCAGGCGATTTTGTAGGCCTGACGCAATCTAAAAATTCCCTCGGGGGAGTCCTAGCTTTATGTACGGCATTTTGGTATTTGCATTATTCTCAAGGAGCTAAAACTAACAAAGAACGCTGGATTTCTTTGGGAATGATGTTTTTTTCTTTTTACCTGGTGAGAGCTAATAAGTCGGGAGGGGCGCTAGTTATTACTATCATATTAATAATTGCAGTGTCCTCGCTAAATTTTCTACAAAAGTTAAGTTTTCAGTGGGCATTTACTGCGATTATATGTTTCTTGGTGGTCAGCATAATTATGACTGTTTTTGTAGTAGACAACCTAGAGGATATTATTGTAGGTGGGTTAGGCAAGGACTTGACTCTAACTGGGCGAACCGAATTCTGGCCGCAGTTAATTGATGCGGTCAACCAGCGCCCCTGGTTTGGCTACGGATACGATGGATTTTTTCAACAAGATAAGTTAGGCGCCGCTACTCCTGCTTATTTTATTTATACTCCTAATGGATTTCAACCTAAAAATCCTCACAATGGCGCGATCGGTATCTTGTTAGCCTTCGGTTGGCCCGGATTAATCTTAATGATGATTTCCCTACTTCTTAATTTGGCTTATGCCGTTCGGTATTTGAGTCGTAGCACCCTGGAAGAAGCAGGAATGCCTATTTGTTTTCTGGTGTCTATTATTATGAGCAACATCACAGAAGCTTATATCGTGACAACCGGAAATGCTTGGCTGAGTTATGTAATGTTGACAGTTCGACTTGCCATAGACAATGCTAGTAACACTTCCAACAGTAGCAGCAACCCTCCAAGGCGTTCTGTAGCTCGCACTGTCCACTGAATTAAGGTTCCTTGCGCGTTTCGCAGATGTGCCAAGCTGTGCTATAATATCACCTAACGAGTCTGATTTTGCTGGATAGCCAAGCGTTCCACAACCGCCTTTATATTTTCTACAAACTTAAAATCTTCTGATGTTAGACAAGCTAGCTGCGGTAAGTCAAAAACTTGGGCCTGGCCTGCGCCAGGTACTAAGCAACATAGCTTGGCTGTTCACTGACCAAATCTTACAGATGGGTCTGGGTTTAGTCGTAGGCCTGTGGGTGGCTCGCTATCTAGGCCCGGAGCAATATGGCTTGCTCAACTACGCCCTCGCCTTTGTATCTCTATTTAGTGCGGTAGCCTCAATGGGGTTGGGCAGAATCGTCGTTCGCGATATCGCTCGCAACCCTGAATGCAAAAATGAGACTCTCGGAACTTCCTTCGGACTGCAATTTATTGGTGGTCTGATTACTCTGGTGTTAAGTGTCACCGTCATTTCCCTACTTAAGCCCAATGACAGCCTGACTCGCTGGCTAGTGGGTATCATCGCGGCCGGAACTATTTTTAATTCTTTTGAGGCGATAAATTTTTGGTTTCAGTCCCAAGTCCAGTCAAAATATACAGTGTTGGCGAAGAATTCGGTATCTTTTTTGGTCGCCGCTGTCAGAATTGGGTTGGTAACATTTAAGGCTCCGCTACTTGCTTTCGCCTGCATTCGATTGGCAGAGGTGGCAATAGTAGGCATGGCTTATGTATATTTTTATCAGCTTACTGGCAATAAGATTAAGGATTGGCAATTCAATTGGGAACGGTCCAAGGAACTGCTATGGGAGAGTTGGCCGATAATTTTGTCAGGATTGGCAGTTTATGTCTACTCGAAAACCGATCAGATTATGCTCGGAGCTATGAACAAAAATGCTGAACTGGGATATTACGCTGCCGCTGTTAAACTTGCGGAAATCTGCGATTTCTTACCCATGATTATATCAAGCTCTATTTTTCCCAAGTTAGCCAATTTGAGACATAATAATTATCAAGAATATCTAAATAGATTTCAAGTTTATTCAGATATTATGATATTTTTATGGTTGGGAGTGGCAATCCCCATCTCATTATTGTCTCCGTTGATCGTGCATCGGCTTTACGGGGAAGAGTATGCGAAGTCAGCAGCAGTTTTGGCTATCTATGTTTGGGCGCAATTTGGTACTAACTTTGGGGTGGCGCGGAACACCTACTTTACCATAGAAGGTCAGTTGCGCTACGGTCTTTACTTGACTGTGGTTGGAGCTCTTTTAAATGTAGGATTAAACTGGCTACTGATTCCTAAGTATGGAGCTTTTGGAGCAACTGCTGCTACTCTCTTCACTTATTTTTACGTGATTATATTACTCAATTTCTTGATTAAGGAATTGCGACCATTTGGAAAATTTATCTGGCGCTCTCTCAACTTATACGAGGCAGCTCGTAGAATCAGAGGATTGATACAGTGATTGAAATTAAACCAAACATCCAACAGCGATCGAATTGCCCCTATTGCGAAACAGAACTTAATCCCAAAAGTGTTCTGTGGCAGGGTATCCACATTGTTCTAGACTCTAAGTGCGAGGGATGCGGCAGCGAAATAATTGACGATTTGAGAGTAGGTCATGGAGTGAAAAACTACATCCAAGTTAATTTAATCAAAGGAGAAGTTTTTGCAGCAGATACTTACAAAAAGGAATGGTTAGGCCAACCATTACTCAATTCACTCCAAAATCCTCAACCCGAAAAACTTGAGATTGTAAAAGAAATTTTTAAACCCTGCAATCGGGTAATTATCTTAAACTGTATCGATCATCTTTATGGTCACTCCCTGCTCAAGTTGCTAAATGCACAAAGGCACTTAGAATGCAACTCTGACTACGGGTTAGTTGTGATAGTTCCTAAGTTCTTAAGGTGGATGGTTCCCGATGAAGTTGCAGAAATTTGGACAGTACCTATTTCTTTAAAAAATGGTCAGAATTACTATCCTAGTTTCGCTGAGTTTGTTGAAGAAGAGACTAAACGCTTTGATAAAATTTATGTCAGCGAAGCTCATTCTCATCCCAGTCAGTTCGACATCACGCGCTTTACTAGAGTTCCCAAACATAACTTTGAGAACAAAGAAATAAAAATTACTTTTATTTGGCGCGAAGATCGTTTATTAGTTAACCGTTTGCTGTTCCGAGTGCTTAGAAAAATAGATCGACGAGCAATGTCACTGCCATTGCAAAATTTAAAAATTCAGCAGTTATTTGAGAAGATCAAGTTGCAAGTACCAGAAGCAAAATTTGCAGTGGCTGGTCTGGGGACAAAAACTAAGTTCCCAGAATGGATTGAAGATTATAGGGTGGATAGTTTTAATGAAAAAATTGAAAAGGAGATTTGCCACCTTTATTCAGAGAGCCGCTTAATAATTGGTCTTCACGGCTCCAATATGCTGCTACCGTCTGCTCATGCTGGTATGACAATTGATTTGATAGATGAACGTTGGGGGAACTTTGCCCAAGATATTTTATACCAAGAAAGCGACCCGAGAATGGCTACTTTTCGCTATAGATTTTTGCCGTATCAGACTAGCAATGATACGCTGGCCTTCATAGCGGCTGTGATGGTTATGAAGTGGTCTAAGTTTAAATCCCAGATGACTGCTGATGTTATATCACCTCGGGCTAATTAGACATACTACCGAACCCGCGATCGTTCAACTATTTTCCGTGTTATAAATATGGATAAAATTGTCAATGTTGTGAAAATCTTTGACATTTTTTCTCAACCATTTTTCATCATTGTCCCACCACTTAAACTTCAGCAGAAAATCAATCTTTTGTTCATCAAACCTATAGCGAATAAGTTTTGCCGGAATTCCTCCATATATAGCATAAGGTGGCACATCTTTTGTGACAACGGCTCCGGCTGCGATAATGGCTCCATCACCAATAGTTACACCATCTACAACAATAACATTTGAGCCAATCCAAACATCATTGCCGATATGGACAGTTTTTTCCTCTTCCTCAAAATATTTTTGGTCTACAAAGGTTGTCCCTACTAGCATCTTTGGCGAGTAAAATATCGGATGGCTTGAAACAAAATTTCCCACAGGATGTAAGCCTAAGCGAATGATGCAGTTTGGCCCTATCGAACAAAAATTGCCGACAACACCATTGAAAATTCGCGTATTATCGCGCACATAAGTGTAAGAACCAATGACAGAATCTTCTATGGCTACGCGACTAGACACACTAACATTGTGACTGATAGTTGAATTGGTAACCAAAGCCATATAGTCTTGATGAAAATTATTATATTTAAACTTGTTTTTCCACCAATTGACTAAAAATCGCAGATATTCAGTGATTGGATTTTTGAGTATAGAGCTGAGAAATGTTGAGATTTTAGACATGGTTACTAATTACTTAGTGAAGGTTAAATATTGTGTTCCCACATAGCTTATTTAATTTTTTCTTAATGCGCCTGATTAATGGGGGATGATAATCATAAAATGTATCTTGAGTGAATTGATCCGCTACAAAATTTCGGATCGCGTGGTTGGGATGCCTTAAAGGAAAGGTCATTACTTCGGTTGGCATATTACTGTATATACTATCTTCTCCTGAAGTATGGGTGGCTTGACTGCCAAATCCAATATTAGAAATTAAATTTTTTTCTGGAATAATAGCAAGTCCATTTTGAACCCAACAAGTAAAAAGCCATCTAAAAAACCAATTGTTAACAGTTCCATCATAGGAAACTTGAAAAGCACTATCCCAAACTTTTACAGATTGAGGATTAGCTAATAAATTTTCGAGAAAACCTGCTTCCCGAAGTTGAGGCCATAACCTCATGTCAACATCATAGTATTGCCATGCTCTGCGCCAAGTCGCCCATCCCCAACAGTTACTAAAACGCGAAAAATAGTAACTGTCTTCTGTTCTTTTTCTCCCAAATTGTAAATTTACACCAGCGATTGACATAATCCGTTTGTCATCTCGATAATGCTCTAATAACTGCTCACAAAAAGGGAAGAATGTTGCGTCGGGCAAACAGTCATCTTCGAGAATAATTGCTTCCTCTACGGTATTAAATACCCAGTCGAAACCGCTAGAAATGCGATCCCTGCAACCTAAATTAATCTCTGAATACTTTTTCAGAACTTCACAGTCCCAATCGACCCGATCGATAATTGCACGTACAGCGGCGCACTTTTCAGCTTCCCCAGGTTTATTGGCACGAGGGCCGTCAGCAATTACTAACAGCTTAGGGGGTTTAACTTGCCTAATCGCCTCGAAGACTTTTTCAGCAGTATCCACTCGATTGAAAACCACAAAAACAATGGGAGTTTTTGTCTGATAATGTGGCATTTAAACTTTTCAACTCCAACGATTATAAATATTTTTGCTTAGTAGAACTCATCAATATTATGAATGTGCTAGGAAGCTTGCAGGCTTGGCTTGTTAACTTAAGTTCTAAATTCCAATTTATCACCAAAAAGTTCGCGGGTCAACTATAATACAGCAATAGTTTACCCAGACAGACTTCTAGGACTGACGCTCTTAAACTCTAAAACCTTGATACCCCTACTCCGTTGCCCAAGTGGGGAACTCTTAAAGCCCCCTTGTGAAAGGGGGGAGGGACTGCGTAAGCCCTAATTTCATTTTTGTAGCGACGGTTGCAACCGCCGAGCGAGTGGTAAAATAAAACACTGTTACTTTTAGCCTTACCTATCGTTAAAAGCAGCAAAATTGGGAATAATGAACCGTACTAAGATCGCCGCCCTTTTAACTTGCTTCAACCGCCAACAGAAAACATTAGCTTGCTTAGAGGCACTTTTTAACCAGGCACTTCCACCCAATGTAGATATTTCTGCCTATATAGTCGATGATGCCAGCACCGACGGTACCAGCGATGCAGTCCGTCAAAACTATCCTCAAGTCAAGATTTTTTCCGGCGATGGGAACCTATTTTGGAACGGGGGAATGCGTCGCGCTTTTAGCGAAGCAATGAAAGACGATCCCGACTACTACCTCTGGTTAAATGATGACACTATTATTTATCCGGAAACAGTAAGTGTCTTGCTAGAAACCAGTCACAAGTTATCAGAAAAAGGAGAAACAAAAGCAATCGTTGGCGGTTCTACCTGCGATCCCGAAACAGGTCAAACAACATACGGTGGTGTCGTGCGAAATAACCCTTTGCACCCCTTCCGATATGGTGTTCTCGAACCGAGCAAAGAGCCTCTAATCTGCGATACTATGCACGGCAACTGCGTATTAATTCCTCGCAGTGTTGTGCAAATGGTCGGCAACCTCGATCCGGCTTTTGTCCATTATATTGGTGATTGGGATTATGGTTTACGAGCCCGACAGAAAGGATGTACAGTTTGGATTGCTCCCGGCTATTTAGGCACTTGTTCCCTCAACCCCCAGGTGACAAAAACGGCGGCTGAAAATTTAAACGAAGGATTGGATAAAATGAGCAAACCGAAAGGCTTATCCTTCAAAGATACTACCCTGCAACCGGCTCAAGAGTGGAAAGTATTTACTCAGCGGCATGGTGGCTTGTTGTGGCCAATATATTGGCTGCTACCTTATCGCAGGTTAGTTTGGCTTTCCGTATTGAGCAAATTAGGATTAACTAAAAACAAAACACAAGGTGAATAGGATGGTTGACAAAAATGAATTTCGTGTCGCTTGGCTGGTACCAGAAGTGGGACTGGGAGCCTACTGGCAGCCTGTTTTGAGAGAATTTACGAAGGTTTTTAAGAATACTGTATTTTATACTGGTGGGGTTTGGCCGGGATTCGATCCAAAAATGCCGGGATCGTCAGCAATTCAGCTAGTAGGAAAGACGAGTTTTGTGGAGACGACAAAGATAGATACAGGCTACGATCGCGGATTTATCGTAGTATCACCTAGTATTATCGGCTATCTGCTCAAATTTCGTCCTCAAGTCGTATTTCCCCAAGCTTTCTCGTTGTGGACTGTAATTGTAGCGCTTTTAAAACCGCTGATGCGGTGGAAAATCGCGATTATTTATGATGGTAGTTCCCCAAATACAGACTTTCGAGATTCGAGCTTTAGGACATTTGTTCGTCGCATCCTCGTGCGGTTTGCCGATGCTTTTGTTTCCAATAGCAATGCGGGGAAAAAATATCTGATGGAAGTTCTAAACGTACCGGAGAATAAAATTTTTACGAAAACCTATCTTGTCCCAGATGCGGGAGCTTTGTTAAAACGTTTAGAGGAAACTAAGCCACCGAATTTAGAGTTAAAACGCCCAATTTTTTTGTATGTGGGGCGGATTACCGCGAGAAAGGGAATTAAGACACTTTTAGAAGCTTGCGCTCTGCTCAAAAATCAAGGTTATACTGATTACTCGTTGCTAATTGTTGGTAAGGGAGATCAGCGGGAAGAGTTGGAATCTTTTATTAAAGATAACAATTTAGAAAAGCAAGTGATGTGGGGTGGATGGGTGGAATATGGAAGTTTGGGTTCTTATTTTCAGCAAGCTGATATTTTTGTGTTTCCTACTTTTGAGGATGTCTGGGGAATGGTGGTACCGGAGGCGATGGTTTTTGGCAAACCTATACTATGCTCAAATGGTGCAGCTTCCTGCGAATTGATTGCTGAAGGGGAGAATGGTTACATTTTCGATCCTAGAGAGGCTCAAGGTTTAGCTGAGGCGATGCGGCGCTTTCTGGACAATCCAGATTTGATTAAGTCGATGGGAGAGCGATCGCGCCAGTTAATTGCGAAAACAACTCCCGAAACTGCTGCCCAAGCTTATGTAGAAGTTACATTATTTTTAATGGGGAATGGTTAGTTGTTAGTTGTTGGTTGTTGGTTGTTGGTTCTATTTTTCCACTAACTACTAACCACTAACTACTAACCATTAACCACTAACCACTAACTATTAACTACTAACAATTACCGATGAAAATTCTATTATCTGCCTTTGCTTGCGAACCAGGACAAGGTTCTGAAGAAGGAGTCGGCTGGAATGCGGTGGTAGAAGCAGCCAAACACCAAGAAGTCTGGGTGCTAACTCGCACTTTTTACCGTACCGCTATTGAAGCAGAGTTAGCTTTGCGCCCGAACCCAAATTTACATTTTGCCTATATTGAACCCTTCGGCTGGAGTGAAAACTTTAAAGGCCGACAGGGAGGGCTGCAATTGCACTATTACCTGTGGCAAATTTTGGCTTATTTTGAGGCGCGCGAGCTCCACCGCCAAATTAATTTCGACATCGCCCGCCACGTCACCTACGTTAAATTTTGGTCGCCCAGCTTCATCTCGCTGCTGCCTATTCCTTTTATTTGGGGGCCTGTGGGCGGTGGCGAAGCAGCCCCTAAACCTTTTTGGGAAGATTTTAGCTCCAAGGCAAAACTTTACGAAACAGCGCGAGACTGGGGGCAGCGCCTGGGTGAGAGAGATCCCTTTGCCAGGATGACGGCTCGGAGAAGTGTCTTAGCTTTGGCGACAACGGAGGATACGGCGAAGCGGGTACGGGCGATGGGGGCAAAAAACGTGCAGGTGCTTTCCGAGGCGTGTCTGTCGAAGGAAGAGATGGCGCGGCTGGGAGAGTGCCAGATGCCAGGGCCTTCCCCGCTCAGGTTCATCAGTATGGGGCGGCTGCTGCACTGGAAAGGATATCACCTCGCAGTGCGGGCATTTGCCCAAGCCAATTTGCCCAATGCTGAATATTGGCTGCTGGGGGAGGGCCCGGAACGCGATCGCCTTCAGTCTCTAGCGGAAGAATTGGGCATTTCCTCTCAAGTTAAGTTTTGGGGGAGGCTGCCACGCGAGGAAACTTTGGATAAGCTAGGGGAGTCTCATGTACTGATTCACCCTAGCTTGCACGATTCAGGCGGCTGGACTTGCTTGGAGGGGATGGCGGCGGGGCGTCCGATTATCTGCTTGGATCTGGGAGGGCCTGCTACTCAAGTGACGGGCCAAACGGGGGTAAAAGTACCTGGTTACAATCCAGAACAGGCAGTACAGGGTCTAGCTGAGGCGATCGCTCATTTAGCGGGCGATGCCGAGTTGCGATCGCGCTTGGGTGAAGCAGGTCGCAATCACGTCAGGGAAGTATATGATTGGGATGTTAACGGTCAATTCTTTGCTCAATTGTGCGAAGATATAGTCTATCGAAAATCAGCATAACTTCTGATTTGTTCGATCGGGCAAAACAAAGAAAACTATATTTTTTCAGGCGGTGAAACGTGGGCGTTGCAATCATTACGGGATCGGCTGGTTTAATTGGTTCGGAGGCGTGTAAGTTCTTTGCCAAACAAGGCTTAGATATAGTTGGCATCGACAATAATATGCGCCAGTTCTTTTTTGGTGCTGATGGTTCTACCAACTGGAACCGCCAACTGCTCGAAAAGTCTTTGGGTACCAAGTATTATCACTTAGATGTGGATATTCGCGACTATGAAGCGATTACCAATATCTTTCAGCGGTACGGCGAGTCGATCGAATTAGTAATTCACACAGCAGCCCAGCCCAGCCATGATTGGGCTTCCCGTGCTCCGAAAATAGACTTTACCGTCAATGCCAACGGCACTCTCAATCTTCTAGAAGTAACTCGCTTGTACTGTCCTAAAGCGGTTTTCATTTTCACTTCTACCAATAAAGTATACGGCGATACACCAAACAAATTGCCTTTAATTGAATTAGAACACAGGTGGGAAATTGAATCGGGTCACACTTACGAAAGCGGCATTCGGGAAGATATGTCAATCGACCAGTGCCTGCACAGTTTGTTTGGTGCTTCTAAGGTAGCGGCTGACGTTTTAGTTCAAGAATACGGTCGCTATTTTAATATGAACACCGCTTGTTTTCGTGGTGGCTGCCTGACGGGACCCAATCACTCGGGAGCTCAATTGCACGGCTTCCTCGCTTACTTGATGAAGTGCGCAGTGACGGGGACTCCCTACACCGTGTTTGGCTACAAAGGCAAGCAAGTCCGCGATAACATTCATAGCGCTGATTTAATTTCGGCATTTTATGAATTTTATAAAGCTCCCAAAAGCGCCCAAGTTTATAATACAGGAGGAGGCAGGTACAGCAATTGTTCTATGTTAGAAGCTATCCAGATGTGCGAGGCAATTGCGGAACGCAAGTTTAATTGGACTTATGCGGAAGGAAATCGCATTGGGGATCACATTTGGTGGATTAGCGACAATTCAAAATTTTCCAGTCACTATCCTAACTGGAAAATGAAATATAACGTTAAACAAATCCTACAGGAAATTTATGAATGTAACCGCGATCGTTGGCTGAAAGAAGATTCCCATGATTGAGCGGGGCAAAAAGAATGTGCTGGAAATTTTGGTAAAGGATGGAATACAAAGTTAAACAAATCCTAGAGGAGATTTATGAGTGTAACGGAGAGCGTTGACTTAAAGAGGTGTTCCATGATTGATAAAGGGAAAAAGAATGTACTCGGTATATTAGTAAATGCCGTTAATTATGAAGCGGCTGTCAGCAAAATTATTGCCGCAGCCAGCGCCGGAAAACCAATGTCTGTTTCGGCTCTAGCGGTTCACGGGGTAATGACTGGGGTTCTTGACAGCACTCATCGCTATCGGATCAATCACATTGACTTAGTATTGCCAGACGGACAGCCGGTCAGGTGGGCGTTAAATTTGCTCTACCATACGGAATTGCCCGATCGAGTTTGCGGGCCGAATGCGATGTTACAAATCTGCGAACGTGCGGCTGAAGAAGGATTATCTATCTATTTGTACGGCTCTCAAGCTTCTGTACTGGAGGCTTTATCTCGCAATCTCTGCGAGCGTTTTCCCAAATTAATTATTGCTGGAACTCAGCCTTCTAAATTTAGGCACGTTTCGGCCCAAGAGAAACAAGAAATTGCGCAGCAAATCCGCAACAGCGGTGCAGCAATTACTTTTGTCGGTTTGGGGTGCCCGCGACAAGAAGTCTGGGCTTACGAATACCGGGACGACTTATCAATGCCGCTGATTGCTGTAGGTGCTGCTTACGATTTTCATGCGGGTAATTTGGCTAAATCTCCTGAGTTTTTATCTAAGATAGGTTTGGAATGGCTGTTTAGGATGATGAAGGAACCCAAGCGCCTCTGGCAGCGGTATGTTTTTTTGAATCCGCTTTATATCTGGCTATTTTTGCTGCAAGCTTTGAAACTCAAACAGTTCGACCCCACAGACGCCACCCCGCCTGTGGAAGAAGTATTGTATGGTTGAAATTTAAAAGTTTCAAGTGAATTATGGGTGCTCACAAGTAAAAAGTAAACAAGCAAAAAGTACAGATCGTAACTAATTGTTTTGAGGTGCAACTGCGAGCCTATCTTCAAGAGGAGTTACGTCAGAAAGCAATTTTTACATTATTTATGGGGTAAGGTGCGCACTGCGCACCCTACATATAGAGTTTGTGCGTCAGTCTCGATCGAGCCAGCTTTAGTGCTGGGTTAATAGTCGTATTTGGTTTGAGCGCACTCCTGGCATTGGGGATTATCGCAGGGGAGCTTAAAACTATTGTGACTGTGTAACCACACTGGATACAAAACCAAAAGTTTATTCCCCTTACCTCGCTTTTGCTATGGCTTTTGGGCTACAATCCGGATCGAATCGTACTTGTTTTCATCAGCCGCAAAAATTGTTTTCAGCAGTAGATTCCAAGCTGGGGTCTTACTGTTTTCTTTGGGCTTTACCATCCCATGACATTCCATTGAATCGAACACACTCAAAATTTTTCTTTCATCATCGATCCAACTGTTGGCAAATTGGCGATAGTAGCCATTAAACTCGGTAGAAATTATCTCAAATCCTACTTTTTCACAGATAGCGCGAAAGCTCTGCGGTGTGAAGAAATACAAATGCCTTGGTACATCTAGATGCATCCATGCAATCCCTGAGGATTTCAGCCCAATACAAGAGTTATTTGGTACTTCCATCACCAATTTGCCGCCATCCACGAGCAACTGCATGGTATTGCGGAGTGCAAGTAAAGGATCTCTGGTATGTTCGAGTACGTGGTTCATCACAATCATGTCGTACTGTCTAGACTTGACTTCCGGGGGCAAAGATTCAGCAGTACCATAAAATACATCAAGACCTCGCTGCTCGGCCAAAACCAAAGCTTGTCGATCGGGTTCTACGCCCCAGACTTTGTGACCATCTGCTTGCAGTTCTTCCAGCAGTTGGCCGTTGGCGCAACCGATTTCTAAGATCGAGCAGGAAGCAGTCCCGAACTGTTGATTCCACCATTGACTTGTGACATCTACTCCGCGATCGAAACGCCAAGCTAGATGCGTGCGCAATTTATCCCAGAAGGAAATAGAAGAGGAAGACTCGGAAGCTGTAGAGTCTGTATGATGAGTATAATAGTCGTCAATCTCGTACAGGCTGGCGATTTTGTTGAGTTCGGGTAAAGGATGAATGCATCCAAGCTGTGACTTTTGGCACCAGTACAATTGAAAGGATTCTTTGTTTGCAGGTCGGCGCCAATCACCGGGTATCAATAGCCACGGTTTCATACTCTGTCCCGATATAGGACAGACGACGGTAGGACTTAAGCAATTTTGACTTTACATTTTAGTTTCGATTATTTAGGTACTTGATGTACTAATAACCACTGATCTTGGATTTCAAATCCGCAAATAAATTATGTGCCAGTGACAATTGCGCAATCCGAAATACCGCGGATGATTGCCCCAAAATTATTAGGCTTCGGTAACACGATTGCTGCGGCGTGGTTTTCAGCTTACATCGAATTTAAGCTAACGCATTTAACTTGCTTTGTCACATTTGATAAAAAAACTATACATTCCGCAATCGGGCTGTGAGTAAGTTTTCCTATATTTAGGAATTCAGCAATAATTCCAGTATAAATTAAGTTATAAAACTGGGTAGCGATGTAGGCTGCGATCGAGATAAATAAAAGCTTTATGGCCTTTGTGCCTAAATAATATTGCTGAGTTATTTTGCCGAGCCGCAGTATAAAATTTGCGATTTCATATATCAAGGGACGCAAATGTTGCGCCCGCTACTGTTCCTTGACCTAAAAATTTAGCTCCCAGTTGAGTTGGGAAGCCAAACTTTTCTTTAATCTTCAGCACAATACCTGATTGACAAGCGCGGATTTTTATATATAGGTCGCGAAGGTCTCCTATCGATCGGCGTAAGCCCCGATCCGTTCTTTGATAAACCGGATATAAAAATGCCTGAAAGTAGACTTAATCACCCGCGGCATACCAAAGTCGATCGGCATCATGCTTTCCGGCAACTTCCAATCCAAAACCTTGAGAGTTTCCGGCTGCAAAAGCGGAAAATCAATCGCCTCTAAATTCGAGCAAAGTCCCAATCTCATCGCCGCAGCTACAGTGGGAACCGCCGCCGGATCGGCATTAATGATTTCAACTAAAGTTCTGTCCAAAGCAAACACATCATCAGAAGCGCCCAAAATTCCCAAAAACTTAGGCTCACCGCCGCTTGGCCCGTTACCTTCGTGACCGATAATGCCATCCAAAATCGTCAAATTTGGGTTAATTGCCCGGGCAGTTTCTACCAGCATTTGACCGAATCTGGCGCTATCTTTGCCAGCTTCCATGTGCCACCAAGCCTTCATTTTCCCGGGGACGCAGCCGAACAAATTTTTCACGCCCATTGTCACCGTTAATTGAACGTGAGATTTTAGTTTTGGCAAATTAATCACTACATCCGCTTCCATTGCTTCTTTGCAAATTCGCAGATGATTGAAATCTTCGCTGACAGTTTCGTAGCGTTTTCCTTGAAACTCAACTACTGGCAAATTCAGTTCTTGCAACAGTGGCAAATAACCGTTGGCTTTGGCTACACCCATCGCGCTGCCAAAAGCTGGACTATCACCTAAAAACGGTTTTCCTCCCGCTTCTATCACCATTTTGGCCACACAGTAAACCAATTCAGGGCGGGTGACGCATTCTTTTGTAGGGCGAGAACCTGTCAGGAGATTGGGTTTGAGTAAAACCCGATCGCCCGATTTGACAAAAGCCGAGATTCCGCCCAAGGGTGCGAGCAAACTTTCTAAAGATGCTTGCAAGATGGGGCGATCGTATGAATTCGCTTGAATTAAACTAACAGCAGACATAATTATGAATTAATTTGTAATTGGTTATCGATCGGGAATAATCTCAATGTAACGCACGCACGGATCACCCTAAGCATGGTGATCGGCGCGTGCGTTACCAACAAGAATGATCTCAATACAAATGAGCCCTAAGTATTCATCGGCAATCTGCCAACAGCACCCCGCTGCATGGTAGTAACTCGCAGCGAGTTAGAGAATATTCCTTGACCTTGCAGTTCTGGAATCGCTGGTTTTACTTCTAATTTTACCAACCGGGCCGTGCAGATAAAAACCGTTTGATCCACTAAATGAAAAGTCAACCAAGGTTGATTTAACAAATGCAGCACTTCCTCTTGAAATTCTTGTGGAGGCATCGGGATAGTAAAGGTTTCCGTGTGACCTTCCACATAATGAAAGGTCACTTGAGTTGTGTTCTCTTTATCTTGAGTTAATTTGCCAAAAGAACCTGCGCGCATAAATGTTGCTCCCAAACTTTAGACTATAAAAAAAATTCAGAATTAAATGTAAAAAAATTGAATTCTGAATTCTTTAACTTTAACCTGTGACAGCACTTAGGCAGAACTCAGAAGGCAGAAGGCAGAATTAAATCGAGTTCAGCCTTCTAGTTTCTAGCTGATACCTGCGATCGCCTATACGTTAGCAGAAGATGTTGGCATCGCACTCATTTTCTCTAAATCTAGAACTTTTGCCAAGTCTTCTGCACTCATTAAACCCCGTTCTAGCACAATTTGCCGCAAAGATTTTCCTGTTTCTAGAGATTCTTTGGCGACGGCGGCGGCGTTGAGATAGCCGATGTGAGTGTTGAGGGCGGTAACGAGGGCGAGACTGCCTTCTGCGTAAGCGAGACACCGATCGCCCTTAGCTTCAATTTTTTCGAGGCATTTGGTGCTCAGGGCGCTAATCGTATTGCCTAAAATTTCGATGCTGTGAATGAGATTGTAGGCGATCAGGGGCATCATCACGTTCAACTCTAATTGTCCCGCTTGGGCCGCAAGGGCGATCGCGCTATCGTAACCCATAACTTGAAAACAAACCATCGATGTCATTTCTGCCATCACAGGATTGTATTTTCCCGGCATAATTGACGAACCCGGTTGCACAGGAGGCAGTTGAATTTCTTTCAAACCCGTTTTCGGCCCGGAGTCCATCAAACGCAAGTCGTGGGACATTTTAACGCAATCTTGAGCGAGATTTCGCAGTGCACCGGACACATTTACAAACGGTGCCATACTCTGCATAGCTGCCATTAAATGCCTTGCTGGTTTCAGGGGGTGGTCGATTAATTCGGAGAGAATTTCAGCAACTTTTTGACAGTATTCAGGGTGAGTATTTAAGCCTGTTCCTGCCGCACTTCCACCCAATCCCAGGGATGTCAAATCATCGGATGCCCTGTCAATTCTCAATGTATGTTCTCTGAGAATTTGCGCCCAAGCACCGAAGGTGTCGCCCAGTCGAACCGGTACGGCATCTTGCATATGAGTGCGGCCGGATTTAACAATATCTTTGAATTCTTCGGCTTTGTTTTCTAGGGCAACTACGGCCTCCGACAAAGCCGGAAAAAGAGTCTTTTCTAACGCCAACAATCCGCCGATCCGAATCGCCGTCGGAATCACATCATTTGTGGATTGACCGTAGTTTACATGATCGTTAGGACTAACGCGCTTGTAGTTGCCTTTTTCATCGCCCATAATTTCCAAAGCGCGATTTGAAAGAACTTCATTAACGTTCATGTGGTGAGAAGTTCCGGCGCCGGCTTGGTAGACATCAACTACAAATTGATCGCGCAATTTGCCAGCTAGGATTTCATCTGCTGCTTGGACAATTGCTTGACTGATGTCTTGGGGAATGCAGCCGAGTTCGCCATTGGCGATCGCCGTTGCTTTTTTAATTAAAACACAAGCATCAACGTATGTTGATAAAGGCTTAATGCCGCTGATCGGGAAATTTTCGATAGCCCTTAGAGTTTGGATGCCATAATAGACATTAGATGGGATTTGTTTGTCTCCCATCGAGTCGCTTTCGGTGCGATAGGTTGCGGTTGGCTTTTGAGTCATATCGTCTCGTTTGTGATAATTAGGAATTGTGCAAACAGAACTTACGCACAGTTGGTCAGAAACCGGGTTTCTTGTGGGGGAATCTGTTTGAAAGCGTAGTTTTTTGTCAAGAAACCCGGTTGCTGAAGGTTTTTGTGCGTCCTGGACTGGCAATTTTTTTGGTAACACGGCTGACGGGCGATCTTACTTTTGGGCGCGCGCCGGCAACTTTACAGTAATGCGTAAGTCCCGATCGTACAAAATTATCCCACATCTTAGGCTTTAATCTAAAATCTCAAATCTCAAATCGATTGACAGTTTGCAAAAGCTAAAATTAGTCGATCGGCAAGGGCGATCGCACGCACACAAGGCGAGTCAGCTATAATCAGACAAGTCAATCGATTTCACAAGAGTGTTCAACTCCCACGAACAAACCAGCAAAAACTTTCAAACACCCGCTAAATATTTTGATAATCGGCTTTAAGTGCCTCTGCGATTTTCCCGGCTTCAGTAAAGGCTATATCCAGCATTGTTCCCACCGCAGCCATCCCGGAAAAACCGACGGTTTTAATGGCTCACTGAACAGGGCTACATTTATACTATTGAGGTTTAAGGCGATGGTTAGTCAGCGATCGATAAATTCTTGGTAAAACTGCTCATGCAAACCTAAGAAATTATCCATTCCCTCCTTTGTCAGATACCCGCTCTTCTTACCAGTGTGCGGGTTTTCTACGTAGCTATAAATTACTTTTGAAACCTTAGGATTCTCGCTCCACCTAATGTTGAACGCTGCATATTTTGGGAAAAAGGTCATTTCTGCATAAGCATCAATGTGGTCATGTATCCACCATGCCAATGCTGTCCAATCTTGAGTGCGTTCATAGTAAGGGATGAATGATGTATAGCCTTTCTCAGAAAGATGAGGTATAATGTTACTGACACTAAGTCGTGAGGGTCAAACAGAGAAGATAAGATCAAATGAACTATAATTACATGGTTACGCACAAGCCACGCAAAAGCGATAACACACAT
>JACJNY010000039.1 GCA_014695295.1 Microcoleus sp. FACHB-61
ATGCCATAATTTTCCATGTCTTCCCAACCTTCGGCACCGCCAATGACGGCTAAAATAGAGATTACTAAAATATCTTTTAATGAGTGTTTTTGGGTTCTTTGAACTCTGGGGTCCGGGATCTCTGCTACATAATTCAATAAATTGGCTGGGATTTCGCCCAGAGGTGTTAACTGTCGTTTTTCTGCTCTTTTGGCTTGAGATTTTACAGCGAGTTTCAATATAGGTGCAAAACCCTTTGTCATTGTCTTTGACTCCGTTTCAACTTGATTGACTTTGTTAAGATTCAAACTTGATTATAGGTTTGAGTTCGGTACACAGATATAGAGCCTATTGGCGGGTTTTTGTCAAGTACAATTTATACCAAATTAGATGAGCTTACCCTGGATACATACCATTCTAAAAACTCTTCAAATCTTCTTATCGATTTGACTAGGGTTTGAATCATGAAAAATTCTCCGTTCATATAACCCTCAAGAGTTCGGAGCGAAGACTTTAGTCCTCGAAGAGAGTCAATAAGGAATCAAGTTCTTACTACAAAAAAAATTAATGGTAATTAACAGAACATGATATCACATATTAATTAGGTAGGTGTAATAATGTCAGCTATAGCCCCGAGTTCTTGAATAAGTGAGGGTTCTGAGTGTGCTGTTTTAATTTTTTGCTGCTTGTAAAGTTCCCTAAACTTGCGCTGCTGCTCGTTGTGGTCTACGATCGGAGAGGGATAAGGAAGAAGTCGGCGTTCTAAAGATGAAAGATTTCCTGTTAGCAAAAGTTTAGTATCAACTCGGCGCAATTCTGGAACCCAGTGCCGAATATATTCCCCTTCCGGGTCAAATTTTTGAGCTTGAGTGGCGGGATTGAATATTCGCAAAGGTTTCGAGTCCATGCCGCTGGATGCGCTCCACTGCCAGCCGCCGTTATTAGCACAAAGATCGCCGTCTATCAATTTTTGCATGAAGTATTGTTCGCCCCACTGCCAGTTAATAATTAAATCTTTGGTGAGGAAGCTAGCGACTATCATGCGGCAGCGATTGTGCATCCAACCTGTCTGATTTAACTGTCGCATTGCCGCGTCGATAATGGGATAACCAGTTTTGCCCCTGCACCAAGCTAGAAAGAGTTTTTCATCGTTTTGCCAAGGAAAGTTTTTGAATGCTGGACGGTAGGGGCCGTCTGCTAGTTCTGGGAAGTTATACATGGCGTGTTGGTAAAATTCCCGCCACGCTATTTCCTGTTGCCAAGTCCGGATGCTTGTGTACGCTTCTTCGCTGTGACAAGTGTCCATTACTATCTGGGTAGCTTGCCAAACCGTGCGGATGCCTATTGCACCAAATTTGAGGGCGGCGCTGAGTTGGGATGTGCCGTTAATTGCGGGGAAATTGCGCTGATCTTGATATTGGTAAATTGCGCGATCGCAAAATTCTTCTAATTTTTGTTGCGCTGCATCTTCTCCGGGTTCTATTACTAATGGATTTTCCCAAATAAATCCCAAACTCAAGGCAGTTGGCAATGTTTCACTTGCACCTGCTTGGTTGGCGATTTCTTCTTCTTCTGCGGTTAATCCGGTCATTAATTCCAGATAAGTTATCGGCAGTGTCTCTACTGGTTGGGCTTTGGGTTGGATGTTCCATTTTTTCCAAAATGGGGTATAAACTGTGTAGGGTTGTCCTGTACGGTTGCGAATTTCGTCCGGGGCGTGCAGGAGTTGATCCCAGAAATTTTGGACTTGAATTCCTGCTAGTTGGAGGGCGTTTGATACGGACCGATCGCGCTTTCTTGCGTAGGGTTCTACATCCCAGTTCCAAAATACTGCTTTAGCATTTATCGCTGTTGCTAATTTCGGTATTCCTAGACTCGGGTCATCTTGAATTATCAGCAATTGGCTGCCTGCTTCCCTGTAACGCTGCTGAAGTTTTTCCAAGCAGCCGATCATATATGTGACTCGGGCTGGCGCTACCTCATCCGGATTTAGGAGATTGCGATCGAGACAAAAAATACCCACGACTCTAGGGCTTTGCTGGCGCGCTGCTGCCAGGCCGATATTGTCAGAAATACGCAAGTCGCGGCGGTGCCAAAATAAAATTAGCTCGGACATTTTTTTGATTATATTTTAACTTCATATTTCGCCGTAGGGTGCGCCTCGGCGCGCACCTTACGACTATTTCAACGATCGGTTATTTGTCACCCACATATCAGATTTACATCAAAAATGGACGTGCCAAGAAAAAGCTAGAAATCGATTTTGCATCAATGGGTTCCCCAGCTAAAATAGCTTTTTCTAATTCTTCAGGGGTCAATAAAACTGTTTCCATGTCTTCATCATCGTCTTGTGCTGGCGGCTTTTCCAGTTTTTCCAAATCTTGAGCTAAAAAAGCATAAATGATTTCGTCGGAATAACCGGGGGCGAGAAAAAATTGTCCTAAATTCTGCCATTTTCCGGCGCGATATCCGGTTTCTTCTTCGATTTCGCGTTTGATAGTTTCGGCGGGATTTTCATTGATTTCGACTGTACCGGCGGGAAATTCTAAAATTCGCCCTTTTGTGGCAAAGCGGTATTGCCGCACCAAGACGAGTTTACCTTCGGGTGTGACGGGAACTGCAAGTGCTCCGCCCGGGTGGCGAATACATTCCCACTCGCCTTCGGAACCGTTGGGAAGGCGGAGGGTGGCTACGTCAAAGTTAAATTTGCGCCCTTGGTAAAACAGGCGCTGTTTGAGGAGTTGGGGTAGTTCTTGACCGATCGACATAAGCAAGAAGCGAATAATGTTAGAGTGCACTGATTTAAGACATCATAGGCGATCTCATACGATTTTAGATTTTAGATTTTAGATTTTAGATGGGGAATGACTGATAACTATCACAGTTTGGAGCTTACCTACGGTTGCATTTTTTTTGAAACTGGTACCCTCCGTGAATTGTACTCCATGTTTACAGTGGCAATTTTTGCACTCCGGAAGAGTCTGCGGTTTGCAGGAGTTGGGCGATCGCACTTTTCGTCACCGGATGCACCCAATCCGGGGCAATTTCTGCTAAAGGTACTAATACAAAAGCTCTTTCGGTCATCCGGGGATGAGGTAGAGTCAGTGTCGGAGTTTCTAGGATTAAATTGTCGTACAGTAGCAAATCTAGGTCTAGGGTTCTCGGTCCCCATTTTTCTCGGCGAATGCGATTAAATTTTCTCTCAATTTCTAATAATTTTGCTAGCAATTGTTCTGGTTGTAGTGCCACTTCTAGGATTGCACAGGCGTTGATGTAATCGGGTTGGGGCGGCCCGACGGGGGCGGTTTGATACCAGCTTGAATGGGATTTTACTGCAATTTCTGGGGTATTGTTGAGGGTTACGATCGCGCTTTTGAGCGTGGCGAGGGAGTCGCCTAAGTTGCTACCAAGGGCGATCGCGCATTTTGTTAATTTCATTGAAGGAAGAAGGAAGAAGGAAGAAGGAAGAAGGAAGAAGGAAGAAGGAAGAAGGAAGAAGGAAGAAGGAAGAAGGAAGAAGGAAGAAGGAAGAAGGAAGAAGGAAGAAGG
>JACJNY010000004.1 GCA_014695295.1 Microcoleus sp. FACHB-61
CCGAATTTTTTCCGAATTTCCGTCCAAGTAACTTGTCCGTCGGCAATTTTTCCCAGCGCCTCCAGATAGGTTTCAGCGTTATCAAGGAAGGGTTCTAAAACTAAGGCAAGCTGCTCGGCATTGGCAGCTTTATCGGCCATTGCTTCAAGCTTTGTAACATCGCTCAAGTACGAAAGAATGTCAGCCTCGGTGTCAGCCCAATCCCCCGCTTTTTCGTCAATATACGGGCTGTGTCCGGCTGCTGGGTTCCTTATTGCTATGCTGCTGGTGTCGTTGCGTCCAAAATCCATAGTAAAATCTCCTTAGATAAGATTCCCCCAGCGCAAGCTAGGGGAGTTTTTGCACAGCCAGCCGATTTACTTGTCAAGGCCGATCGGCTGGTTTGTCATTTGGTTGAGTTTTTGGCTTACTCGATCGGCTCCTTCATGCCCGACAGTAGGTAATAGCTCCCCACGCCGCCAGCTTTCCGAAAGTTCGATCGCCGTTGCCAAATCCAGTCCAACAGCCATAAATTGGCACTCCGGGAATCCGAGGTTATCGCAGTTGATGCACGGACGCTCTGGCTCATCGGTAACAGGCGGCTGCAATATTGCCCAGATTTCTGGATTGGATTCAGGCGTAATTTCAAAAACTTTGGTCATTGCTCAATCCCTCCTATTTAGAAACGCTTCCAGCATCATCTGAATTCAGATTAATGCTGTTGTTAATCGTGACGTTTCCGTGAATTATTGTCGGTTCGGGAACTCGCTTTGCGCCCGATTGATAGCCCGTGTCGTACCCAACTGCAAAAACGAGAGCGCCCCCTATAAGCACACCCCCAACCATTATCTTGGTCAGGTTTTTATCGAAGTTGTCATCATCGTTAAGCATCACTTAAGCCTCCTGTTCGGTTACATGAATCTCTGTGTTTGGTGGCCACTTCAAGCCATCTGTTTCGCCATCTACTTCAATCAAGATTAGCTCTGCTTTTGTTTGGCGGTCGGTCACTTCGGCTACCCTAGAAACTGTTTGGTTTGCCGTTCCCCAACCTGGCCAGAAGTTAACTATGTCGCCTTCCTCGATTTCGCTTGCTTTCTTGGTTTTCAATAATTAAACCTCCTCAGCCTTAACGTCAATTGCCTCGCCATCCTTAGACAAATCCTTGCGTTCCGGCGTTGGTGAAGACTTATGGTTGATGACCGTGCCAGCAATGAAATCACCCTTAATTGTTTCGACGTAATTACCGCCATTCGTATTGATAACCCGTTTTCCAGGTTTGCCGTCTTCAAAAACTACACCGTTAATAATTCGTACCATTTTTAATCCCTCAAACTGTTGATTTGACCGAGTATTTCAATGCCTTTCGCGTCTGTAATGCCTTCTTCTCTCAGGCTTTGGGCTGCTGCGAGAACAGCGTCCTGAGATTTGTTGGCAACTACATTGAACACTCGCGGTGCGTTGTACTCGCGCTTGACTTGAACTTTGTAGAAGCTCATGATTCCGCCCCCAGTTTCATCGCCCGTAGCTGGGCTAAGACTTCTGCTTGGGCTTTCTGTTCGGCTTGAAAAACGGCCAGCGCCCGTGCAGCCCCACGGTTTTGAGCTGCGTTGATTTCAGCATTGTCCAAGTCAGCATCGCGTTGTTGCGCGGCTTGGTTTTCGGTTGCAATTTGGGCTAGAAGTTGCATCACGTTTTGGTTCAGAGATGCCGAAGTAGAAGTCGCATTTTGGTTCAATTCGGCAATCCGCCGATCAAGCGCTGGCGTGTATTCCGAGATTGTCAGGGTTCCGGCTGGGGAAGGAGATGTCGCGGCGGGTGCGGCTTCTACCAGTTTTCGCAGTTCACTGAGCTTGCCAGTATTGAGCAATTTGCAAGCTTTCAGAGCAAACTCAGAGTATTGTGTTGCCCGCGCTTCCCCACGGCGTAAGGTTGCGATATCGAGGCCGTAGATGCTCTGGAGCTTGGCGATCGCCTTCTGTAATCCCGACTTGCTCAAATCGAGAATCGATTGTATTTGCGCGGCTGAATACCAGCGCTCGATCGCAATCGATTCTGGCTCAGGAGTATCGATTTCGGCAACCTCTACATCAATCACTGTTTGGTTTTCAAGGTTCATAGTTTCGCCTGCTTTGGGAGAATCAATTCAGAATCGATTTGGAATCGATTCGCTATGTGTGCTATCTTAGTCTCTACTTACATCACTTGTCAAGAGTGATGTAAATGATGGTAAATCTTTGTATCGGTAGACTTTTGCGGATAATGTGGAATATATAGACACCGCAAAACAATGACCACGAAGAGGCCACGGACTACGATCAGCTTTGACGATGACGAATATGAGGAATTAAAAGAGTGGGCGGATTCGGAATATCGCACTATCCCTCAATTAGTTCTCGTTTTTGTCAAAAAAGCACTGGAGGAACGAAGAGAACGCAATGCCCAAGACTCGCAGGCAGTACCCGTCGCGTCTACAACAGTAAAACCGACTGCAACAGCGAAAGCCAAGCGGGGTAAGGCAAGTAAAGGTGCTAGTTGATGTCTAGCAATTATTTAGCAGATGTCGAGTAAAGGAGAAGATTTTAGTGACCGAATCAGTTAGAGCCGTTCGAGCTTCCGTGCAAATAGGTTCCCTCACAGTTGATGGGTTCATGTTGCCCGATGGCTCGTATCGGATGAGCCAGACACAGGCGGCAGAATGCGTTGGCTTGTCAGAAAGAAACGCCCGCGAATTTTTGCAATCAAAAGCACTGAAAACTTTACTGGGAGAAGGTTATACGCCCGCGACTTCTGAAATAGAACCCGATGCACAGCAAGTGCGTGGGAGCAGTCGAATTCGGGCTTTACCGTTGGAAGTTGTCGGAGCTTACTGGTTATGGCAAACGGCACGAGGAAACAAGACAGCGTTAAGTCTGGTTATGTCTTTGTTGACTGAAACTCTCGAACGTCGCTTTGACGCTGCCTTCGGTGTTACTCGCACCGAGACTGAACGAAACGAGCTTCTGAGCCAGCGAGTTCAAGAACTCGAACAAGATATCAGAGAAGCATTCTGGGTTGACGATGAAGCCAGAATCGAACGCGACCACTACGAACGGTTGCTCAGAGAGAACGGTATCGACCCTTGGGGCGTTCCGGGGGCGGGCAATGAGTCTGGCTGAGTTGCTCTTAAGGTTTTCCAGTCACTCGTCACGATCGCCCTGCCGACCCGCACTCGCAACAAAAACCCGCACTCGCAAGAAAATCTAGCGATGCGGCAAAGAAAATCAAAAGATGGCTCTAGGAAAACTTAGAAAATTCTAGGAAATCTTTGAAAACTACTTTGCGGGTAAAGGACTCGTAAAATGGTTTTTTTAACAAATCCGTCATAGTCTGTCAGGGGGGGTGTCAAGGGGTATCAGTAGTTGTCAGGAGCAAGCAAATTACTGCAACTTTTACAGTAATTCTGTGATATTGCAAGAAGTTGTCTCGATCGAATGCACTCTCACTAAACATCAGACAGATAACATCTAAGTGATGACCTCGCAAACCGCCAATACTTTGCAGTGCTTTGGGTGTAGGCTTTTCTATTAACCTTGGCACTAGACACCTACTCCCCTAGTTAGAGCTAATCGCTCAAAAATGGTTAGGAAATTAGTTTGGATGTTCGATCGCAATAACGTTTTGTAGTATAAGATATGAGGAGATAATGATCTTTTCTTAAGATAGTATGTCGCAAGAAAAACAGAAAATCTTTCCTCGCATGACGTGCAGCCTCAGCGCCGAATTGCTGACAGACATCGACACCATTTGTTACGAACATCGAGTAAATAGATCGGAATTTGTTCGAGAAGCCCTAAAAACCTATCTCAAATACTTTCACGCCCAAGCCTCGAAAATCAACACGTCAAACGAAGAATCCCTAGTACCATAAGGGCTTCTAGGGATTTTAATTGTTTGAAATTGTTTTAAATACACTCCCAACTTTGTTGCTAGTCTTGGCGGATCATCAACAAAGTTGGACTCTTCCACATCAGAGATGTGGCTAATAGTCTAATTATGAACCATAACGGCTTTGATTATGCAGTACGTATAATCAAAAGGTGGAATTCTTCCCCCCAAACCGCTAGACGCTTTGCTATTGCTTGCTTTGCGAGATTCTTCAAAAATGCGTCTAGTCAAAAAAACTTCTTTAAATCTGGAAACCTAGGCTATCACTCAATTCTACCACAATCTCCTGTAAATACGCAATATAACCGGGGATTGTTTGGAGTTGGTGGTGCAGCGATAAATCCACAATTCCCTGTAAATACGCAAGCAAACCGGGGATTCTCTGCTGGAACTTTTGAAACGACGATCGGGGGTGCAGCGTAATGAATACTCAACAACCTACACAAGAAAGCCAAAAGCTTGATAGCGATCGGGGTGATGTAGTGCCACCCCAACCCACGCCAGATTTAGAAGGGCTAGGGATACTGTGCAGCCTACCAGGGGAATTCTCACTCACCCGCGAACACGAGCAAAAAATCGCAAATAGAGGCTTGCTCAACGACTGGACTCGTGCGACTTGCTGTTCCATAAGCGAAGCTCAAGCTTCTTTGGCAGGGTACGCAGTGAAGTCGGGGGGAATCTTATTCAAAGGAGCGAACGGGCAAGAACAACTCGGGCCTGACAAGCCAAGGAAAAAGAGCAACGGCGACAGGATAAAGTACGAAACAAAATCGGGAGAGGCTTTCGATGCCATCCTTCCTACAAGCCCCTACACCCCAGACTACTGGGATATAGCGAACCTAAAGAAGGAGTGCTATCACATTAACGATGTGCCTTATATCGTCCTCACAGAAGGGGGATGGAAGGCAATCTCTGGTTGCTCAAATGGCATTCCCACGATTGGATTGCTAGGAGTCGAGCTAGGTTTGACGGGCAAAAAAAACGACCCCGAAAAACAGCGATTCCTGATACCGACTTTGCGGAAATATGCAGAGGCTGGATTCGGCTTTATCATTGCCTTCGATGCCGACGCGCTCACAAATTCCAACGTCCGTGAGGCCGAACGCAAATTGGCTAAGCAATTGGGTAAATTCGGTGTGCCAGTGCGGACAATTACCGGAGATTGGGCCACCGCCTCAGCGATCGAAGGTGGCGAGGTGAAGAATACAAAAGGTATGGATGATTTCATCCAGCACAAAGGCGTTGAGGAATTCAAAGCAATCCTTGCCAAGGCCAAGATATTCGGCGCAGAGAAAGAAGGGGATAAGCCTACTCAAAAAGAGCCTCCTACACCCCGCAAGGTAGCAGCCCAAATAAAAGAGGATTATGGGCATCAGTGGAAGTTTGATAATGAGCAAAAAACGTGGCGGGTATGGAACGGGAAATGCTGGGAGAAGATTGAAATAGGAGCATTTACCAGCCTGGTAAAAACCACGCTAGACGCAAGAAATATAAACTATCGGGGGAGCGCATACATTGAGGATGTCAGAAAACTACTAGAACATGATTTGCGCCAAGTCCGCTGGCAGGCATGGGACAAAACGCAATACATTAATTTTAGTAATTGCGTACTCGATGGTAAGAAGAACAAGACCCTAGAACACTCTCCGGGCATGGGATTCACTTCATACTTACCGTATGAGTACAAGCCACTGCAAGGCAACTTGGGAGATAGTATTGAGGCTTTATCGGTAAATTGCCCAAAAGTTCATCAATTCTTTTACGAGGCAATGAATGGCGATAAGCGCAAGATTTTCAAACTTTTAGCCATCATTAACGCCCTGCTTAAGCATCGTTTTTTTAGCTTACAAATGTTTGTTCATCTAATAGGAAAACCCGGCTCTGGCAAAGGAAAATTTGCTCGGCTCTGCCAGAAACTGGTAGGCAAGGATAATTCTATCGGATGCCAGCTCGAACGCTTAATCGACGGCTCGACTAAAGCTTCCTTAATTGATAAGCAATTAGTAGTTTTTCCCGACGAGAGAAAACCCGTAGGAATTGACAGCATTCTTTCTCTGACCGGGGGCGATGTAATTAGCTACCGGGAGCTACACACTCCGGCCGCTAGTGCTTACTTCTACGGGAGTCTGCTGATTTGCTCAAATAAACCAATCTTTATCGGGGATACTACGGGATTGGAGCGCCGACTGTGCTTAATTGACTTCGATAATCCCGTAGATGAGGATAAGCGCGATCACAGCCTCGAAGCGGAGTTAGACGCTGAAATACCTGCACTAATCACCATAGCCCTCTCATTGCTCGATTCTGCTGTTACCCAAGCAATACGAGGCAACGGAATTAACCAGATTTTGGAATTCAAGCTGAAAGAATGGGAAATGAAAATCGAGACAGATTCTATCGCAGCATTTTTCGATACAGAATTGGTGCTTGATTCGGCAACAACAACTCCGACATCAAAATTATATGAGGCTTATAAAACTTGGTGTGAGAATAGCAGCTTAAAACCTTTTAGCCTGACCAAGTTCCCCCGCCACCTGAGCGAACTGCTAACCGACCAGAGATTACCCACCAAATGGATAAAGGCCCGAACATCAACTTTTGAAGGATTGCGACTGCGAAAGGAATTTGACGAGCATCCCACTTACTCACAATCCCTAGAAAGCCTTGCACCACTTGCTGCACCACTTTGCACCACTTCTGCACCACTTGATGCACCACTTGAAGGCATACACAGTAAGGATTTGCACCACTTGCACCACTTAGAGGGTAAACTTTGCGAGGAAAACTCAAATAATCAATTCTTAACACCGCCAACAGCTTCTTTTCAAGATGCAATTGTAGAATCTTCTATACAACCAAAAGAAGTTGCGCCCTTAAGTGGTGCAAGTGGTGCTAACTCCCTGCCTGCCAGCATTACAAGTGGTGCAGAAGTGGTGCAAGATACCCCATCAAGTGGTGCAAGACCGCCGGAACCGGAAACAGTATCGACACCGCCAACACTGCCCCCAGAGTTGATCGCACTGTTGATCGAAAAAGTACAAGCTGCGAAAACTTGGGAGGCCGCTGAATCTACATGGGGCGGCGATTTGGAACTCAAAGCTCAGATCAAGAAATATCTCTCAAAAGATGAGCTTAAGAGAATTGGCAAGCTCTACAAGCAAGCTCAGTCACTTCCCGCGACTGAGATAGCACCGGAACCCGCGACTGAGACAGCACCGCCAGAACCGATCGCACTTCCCGACAATTCACAGGAGCCAGAATTGGCAGAACCTGCGGAGACAGCACAGACAGCACCCCCACCGCTCGCCCGCGAGTTTGCCCGCCGCATCCGAGAGGCGATCGGCTATCAGTCCCCAGCGGTTGCCCGCGCAATTAAACGAGATTTAGATCGTGCGATCGACGCCGGCCAGGTTTCAGTAGCCGAAGTTCTGGCAGTTGTCGGCAAGGTGGAATTTGCGGAGTTCGATCGGCTTGTGGGCCAGACGAGGGACAGATGAGGCGGGTTGATTTTTGACAGTCTAAAAAAGCGACGCAGCCCGTTTTTATATGGGTTGCGGCGCTGGGGTAGTCTGTCGTTGGGGGTAGCAGGGTTTTCCTAGCTGTCAGGCTCGGTTAGAGTTGTCACATCCAAAAAAATATCGGAGCAACCGCATGAATTTAAAAAGATGTGCGGTGATGGGCTTGTTGCTGCTCGTGGCGGGTTGCATGGACGACAGGTTTCAATCTGTATCAGAAAAAAGATTCGGTGATGCTTGGCCGTTGACAGTATCTCACGGGCAAGTGGCGTGTTTTAATGGCGAAGATGGAGAAATTATTTTTTTTGTTGCACCAGATGGAAAGGAATATTCGCTTCAGGGTAACCCAGCACCTGTCAGGAAAGTTCTTCTCCCAATTTCCCCTATTACCAAACGCGACCCTAAAAATTCAGACGTGTTTATGAAAACCGACGTGCTAATTAAAGAAGGAAAACCGTTGTGTGACCCATCAAAAATGATTTTTTGACAGAAAAAATCAAATGAGTTGGAAAAGGTGCGTGGCAATAGGTTTGTTGTTGCTTGTGACAGGCTGTGTGGATGAGGGGTCGCGACCCGTGTCACAAGAAGAATTCGGTTACTGGTGGCCACTAACAGTGCCACGGGGGAAATTGGCTTGCTTTAGGTCAGAAAACTTAGAAGTTATTTATTTTGCTGCCCCCGATGGAAAAGAATATAAACTCAAGGGTGGCAGCGCGCTCAGAAAAAAATCTTTTTCCAATTCAATCTATCCTCAAGCGCCACCCAAAAAATCCACGCTTGTACATGGAAATCCATATTCTGATTCAGCACGGGGAGAGGCTGTGTCCTTTGACGGAAAATCATTACTATTAACAAGCGCCCAAAGCCGCCAAAAAGATGTCGCCATTATTGCCGAAGTCATCAGTCAAAATCCTGGGTTAGCAAAGGTTTAGACTGATATAATGGAGGTAGAAAAGGTTAGTAAAAGTTAGCAAAATTTAGGTTTTTGAGCTGATGGCAAAGGCAAGCGTATCATCAGTCCGCAAAATTTCTCTGGCGGCAGAACTGACTTTTGACGGGCTAACCCAAGAAGCCATTGCTCAAAAATTGGGGCTGACTCGATCGAGAATTAGCCAGATGAAACTGACCGAGACTTGGCAACAGACGATCGAACGCTTGGAAGCTCTCAAACAGAAAGCCGACGCCGAGGCCGAAAAACGACAGCAGCTCCTCTACTCCAGCGACGCCGATCGCCGATTTGAACAATGCCGCCAGATGGTGCAAGTGAGTATCGCGACTTACTCTAAATTGATGTCGCTGGTTAATGCCGCCCTCGATGTTGCGATCGCCAATCCCGACAAATCGGCAGCGATCGAGCAAGTGCGAACCGTCGCCCCATTAATAAAAGCTGCTGTGAGCTTGGCTCAGGAAGTGTACGGTCGGAACTACGATGAGCTCGAAGCATTGAAGATTCTGGCAGATGCTGGCTGGCTTCCCCGATCGGTGCTGAAGTTGGCAAACGATGAAACCGCCAAGCTCAAATCGAATATTCGGGAAGCATTTATGGGAATCTTGCCCGATCGACTCGAAGAACAGCACAGGCGCGGACTATCCCCAGAAACCGCAGCAGCCCTTCGAGCACACATTTTGGGCATCCAGCCGCCCGATGATATGGCCGAAGAAGAAGCCGAAGCGGGCTATGAGGAGATGGAGTTTACTTTACTTTAATTGTGGTTTACTTTACTTTATTTGACTTTATTTGACTTTATTTGACTTTTAGCCCGATCGCCCGCAGCTCCTGACAATCTGGGACTGGGTGCGGACTAAATACACTTTTTACACAGCTTGAACGACTGTTGCAGTGTATTTAGTGCATTTACTGTGGCTCCCGGTGTGGTTCGAGCGGGCCAGTAAATGTAGAATTTTTAGACGGTTCGATCGTCTTCGCAGGGCATTTAGTCTACATAAGAGTCTACATAACCCTGACTCCCCGGCAGGTGCGATCGAGTCTTGATTGGTTATATTTTCTTATATTTTCTTATATTTTGTTATATTTTATTATGCCTGCGATCGGCTGCCAGATTAGAGAGTAAGGAAGCTCTTGGGTTTTAGGGCAACCAAAAAGGTATAATTATTCCCTGTACCCTTTTGGTTCCTTTGGGTTCTGCAACTATTCTTAGTAACGATACTAACGAAGCTCTTGGGTTTGGGGGCAAAGCTACAACCACCTAAAACCCTATTAGGGATTGAAACAGGCCACAAAAAGGTAGCAAAAGGGCCGCAACATACACCGCAAAAAACCTATATCCTGATGAACTTGCAGTAGTTTCAAGTCATAGATGGGGATATAGGATAACTCTTAAAGCTATTGAGTCGTAGCTGTTTCAGCCGTCTGTGTTAGAAGGGCAGATGAAATGGTTTGTGCTGTTATTGGATTTAAAGCGGCGATGTTTGGTAAGTTTTGACAGTGGTTGGGCGTTGAAAACGATTAATCAAGGTTTGCCTGTTGTGCCGTTTTGGAGCGATCGCATCCATCAACGTTTACAACAGAATTTGACCAGCTTTGGGCAACAGAGGAGTTTGGTTAAGGATTCATCAGACTCCTGAAGCCATGTCCGGTAAAGTTCGCCAAAGTGACATCTTGACTGCTCTAAGCGATCGCGTTTTGGATTTTCTTGCTTTCAGGCGGGAAGTCGATATGCTGAGATTGACCAGAGTTGTCGGGTGATCGCAAATACCATCGCGGCTGCAGCCACGATGAACCGAGCCAATACTCCTTTCCTCAACGTTTTGAATAGCATTAGGTTCTGACGCAGTAATTGTTCTGAGTGATGGCGGCTTTGACGCGAGCTACAGGATTACTCGAATCCCGGTAAGCTCAATTGTTTCGGTTCTGCGGGTTCAGGTTGTGCCTTGCGGCTTTTCTTTTCAGTTTTACCTTTTGCCTTTTTCTTTGTATCCAACTTCTCCCGTTCGGCGCGGATGCGTTCTAAGAGAACGGAGGCGGGTTCGTCGTTGGGGTCTTGGGGAACCAGTTCGCCTCGGAAGGCTTTGGCAAGGATGGATTGATTGAATTGGTCTAGGTGAGCTTTGGCTTGTTGGTATTGTTGTTCAACTTGGTCAGCAACTTTGAGGAGAGCTTCTACTCTAGAAACAATTTCTTGTTGTTCAGCTACAGAAGTAATGGGAACTTTTATTTTGCCTAAAGCTGAAAGGGTTACAAGCAGTTGACTCGTTCCTGTAGCAACTTCAGTAGCTTGTCTGAAAGCAAAACTTGATTTGAGAGCATATAATAAGTATTTTCTGTTTATTAAATCACTTGCTCTTAATAAAGCAATATTTCTTTGGAAATAAAACTTGATATCAGTATCTACTAATGCAGGAATACCATATGAACCTACAGCCGAATATAGTAAATCTCCTTTTATAGGTTTTTTATACTCTTGAATAGCTTGATAGTATTCTTCAGATATATATCGAGTATTACTAAAATCTAATTTTCCACAGCGAATATGAGAAATATCTACAAGAGGTAGCCCCTGAGAAACTTTTGGGATTATTTGGTGATCGCCATCGGTAATCACCCTACAAATTTTTGACAAGCTTATCCATGTCCAATTATCTGGCAATTTGAATGGATCTGCAATCTCGGTGACCTTTTTCTTGTTTTTTTGCTTAGGGATTTCGTCTTGAATTTGAGCTAAAAGCTCTGATAAAGGTTCAACATCAGGTTTTTTTTCTCGCCAATCAGCGGTGAGGTCGCCACGGAAAGCAGCAGCGAGGACTGATTGACGGAACTGGTCTAAGAGGGCTGGAATCGCCTCAAGTTCCTGCTTCACCCGCTGGCTCCGAGCCTTCAACGCCTCAACCTTGGCAACGATGCGACGTTGTTCGTTCAGGGGGGGAATGGGAACTTTAGTTGCTTTAATAATTCCAAGATTTAGATTAGGTTGTACTCCTCCTGAAGATAGGCGTCTTATATCGTTATAGTTTTTTTGCAGAAATAGTTTGACGAAGGGTCTAAGCTTTGAAGCTTCTCCACCAAAAACTAATGCAGCACAAGCCTGGTTAGTAGCTGCCTCAACTAAGAGTTCAGAAACTTTTCCTCTTGTTTTTCCTTCTCCATACATAGCTACTAGGAGAGTATGCTTCGGAAAAACCTTGGCATTAGTTTCTTTGACAGCTAGTTCTGTAATCTTTTCCTCAACCTTAGTGATGAATAATTCATTCAGTAAACCACTTGTAACCCAAGAAACAGCTCCTGATTCGTAATACTTAGGATTACCTTTCAGTGGAGTCGCACCAGTACCAACATTTGAAACTTCATCAATTCGTACCCAAACCCAACCCAAGGGCAGTGCTACAGAGCCAATCAAGCTACTTCCTCCGCATCCTCTAACAATCCAGACAGCGCTTCCATCTCCTCCATCGCCGTCTGCAACCTCAGCATAATCTCAGCCGCGATCGCATCCGGTTCCAGCAAACCATCCCCCGATTGCAAACTCTCATCCCTTAACCACGAAATATCAAGATTATTCCCCCGCTTGGTAATCTCCTCACGACTAAAACAGCGCCAGCGCCCCGTTTCTCCTTCGTCAACACGCGGACTCTTCCCATTCGGGTCATCTCCATACGCCAACTCAAACTCATTAAAATGCGATCGCATCAGAGGTATCCGCTTCCCGAAACTGGGCATATTCGTCCGCAGGTCATACACCCACACTTCCTTAGTATTGCCTTTCTCCGTCGTTCCCCTTTGGAAAAACAGTACATTCGTCTTGACCCCTTGGGCGTAGAAAATCCCCGTAGGTAGCCGCAAAATCGTATGCAAGTTGCACTTATCCATTAAGTCAGCACGGACATTGCGCCCCTGCCCATCTTCAAACAATATATTATCTGGTAACACTACCGCCGCCCGTCCTTCGGGTAGCAGACTGCGATAAACGTGCTGCAAAAACACCAACTGCTTGTTCGAGCTGGGAAAAGTAAAATCATCCCGCGTCGGACTGCCACCCCCTTTCTTCGTACCAAAAGGCGGATTCGTCAAAATCACTTTAGCCTTCGCCAACCGCTGCCCATCCGGTGAAAGGGTATCCCCCAAAGTCACCTCCCCCTCAATCCCGTGCAGCATCATATTCATCAACAACAAGCGGTGGGCATCCTGCACCAACTCCATGCCATAAAACGCCTGCTGCCGTTGAAACACCTGGTCAGCTTCCGAAAGGGTAAACAAATCATCCGTGCGCTGTTTAATATAGCGGTCAGCCACAATCAAAAACCCTCCCGTTCCCGCTGCTGGGTCTTGTATCAGTTCCCCCGCTTGCGGTTTAATCAACGACACCATGCAGTCAATCAGCGGACGCGGCGTAAAATACTGCCCTGCCCCGGACTTCTTCTCACTGGCATTCTTCTCTAATAGCCCCTCGTAGAGGTCGCCTAACCCTTCCTCTTTGGCAGAATACCAGTCCAACTTATCAATACTTTCGACCAGCTTACTTAAAATGCGCGGTTGTTTCAGCGCCGTTTGAGCGTTGGCAAAAATTGCCTGCACCCGTAGTGATGAAGCTTTTGATCCCAATTCCAGCAGCAGAGAGCGGTAGAATGTCAATTGTTCTATCCCCTCTTTCGCCGTCAAATCTGCCCAGCGTAACCCTTGGGGCAATTGGTCTTCTACCCCCGTCTCCTGCGCCATCTTGAGGAACAGCAGGTAAGTCAGTTCAGTGACGTATTGCAGGTAAGTAATGCCGTCATCCCGCAGGACGTGGCACAAGCTCCAGAGTTTTTGGACAATATCGGTCGTTGCGTTCACTCGGTTCTTGATTAAAATATGCCTTCAACAGTTTAGCAATTTTAGTAACTTAAAGATTGCCAAAACCAATGGTCTTTAACTTTAATAACTCCATTACCCATTGAATCATAAGGACGGGAGATATCTTTATTATCTGACCTGTAAATTAAATCAGCAGCTCCATCTCCAAATCCATAAGTCCGTTGCCGGAATTGAATAATTTTTGCCTCTCCTTCTTTAGTGATTGTGATATTTCCTCGATAGAACTTATTGCCCCTATTTGCAAGATTGCTATATCGGCAGGGAAGCTCGGCAAAACCCTCATTATTAGGAATCAAACTCTCGGAATCAACTAAAGCCACTACCGCTTCAAATTCCGATAACTTTGAATGGAAATTTTTATTCGTAATATAAGGGGTTTCGCTTAAAAAGATAGCCAAGCAAAACATTAAACTAATTCCCCAAGGAACTATAGCGGCTTTTCTCTCCCGTGGCTCGATTTGCTTCCAAAAACTCCGATTGAGTACCAGTAGTGCAACTCCCGACCTCAAAAAAGTATAGATTTTCGGAAAAGCTATCGTAGGTATACTAAGCCCAATAAGCCAAGGATATAAGAGAGCTATTGTCCAAACTAAAGAAATCTTTATAGCTGAAATGTGTTTTCGAGCTAAGTTGTTACCTGAATAAATTGACCACCAAATCGGCCAGAGAAAGAGAATTATAAAAAATAAATACAAAATTCCCGTAGTAAGCCAAAAATCTAGCTTCCATTGCATAAATCGCTCTCCCGATTGACAGGGAAAGAACTCTAACAGCAACATCAACGAGCCAATAACCATTACTACCAGCGAAATTACAGTAGCTTTGGTATTGAATAGGGAGCGATGCTTAGGTCTACTATCGGTACTATCATTCATAGTCAGTTGGAAATTAAAAAACAAAAATATTCAGAGCAACCCTGTGTGTTACTCTTGAAAAATTTTCTAATTGTTCAAGTTTTACAAATTCTAACTTGCATTGTCCCAAAGGTTACTGCTAATTTCCACTAAAATCTCCTCTAACCCCCCATCAAACGCTTTATTAATTCTCTCAAATCCTCCACCTTGCGCCTTAAACGCTCCCCGGTCAAAAGCATCTCGGTCTACAATAACCTCTGTCTTCAACTGCTGACCAATTCGTTCCAACCACTTGCGCTGCGGTGCAGTCCAACTACGACTCGCCAAGATTTTCTTCATCGCCTTATCTACTCGTTCTCCATAAGGCACCAACGCATCGCCCAACGCTGCCTGCCGGATGAACCCGATAATCGAAGCGGCAATATCCTCATTCGTCATCTCCCGCCACGCCACTTGCAAGTTGGTTTCCGAGAACCCCGCCTCATCCAACAACAAACGCAATTCCTTAAGTTGATATCGGCTCAATTCCTGTGGTCGCTGTGTTACTACCAGCAGCGCCGAAATTTTATTTAGATTCTCCTGTAAAAAGGCGTTGAAGCTTTCCAAATAGTCTTGAGGGTGTTCTACGTTGCCACAACCCTGCTCTATCGGCTGTTTTAGGATTTGCTCTCCGTTGTTTCTAATTGGGTTCACGTCGGTTACTGGCTCTGCTTCTTCAACCTGTTTCACATCAGAGCTATAACTGTAGATAGGTTCTCCATAGATTTGAAGTGATTGTTGTGTTGGTGTCGCCATCAAAGCAATCTTCACTGCTTTAAAATGATCTAGAAACTGCTCTATATCTGGTAAACCCTTTTCATGACACTCATTCATTACAATACAGTCATACTGATTGGCTATTAATGCCAAGGTTTCTGAGTCAAGAGATCGCTTAACGAAGCTTCGTACTCCAGCAATATCAACTTTTGTGTTTTCATTGAGCAAATTATCTTTTAGTTCGTCAACTTCAAAAATTTCAGCAAAGGGTTTAAGACTTTCTATTCGATAGGTTCCAAAGATACTAAGCGCTTGTGCTACCAGAGCATTCTTATTTACTAAAAATAAAAATTTACGAAATTGATTTCTCTCAAGTAACCTATAGATGAGAACCATGCAAGTTATTATCGTACCTGACCCTTGCGCCATAGCAACCAATAGTTTCTGTTGTTTCTCGTCTAAGGATGCTTCTACCTTCTGGATTGCCTGAATTTGGAACTCACATAGCTCTAAATTATAGTTAAAGCCTTCCCTACACTTTCGGTAAGCAGATGTACCTCTTTTTAAATTTGGAACACGTTCAATGAGCTGGCTTTTTACAAGTCCCTTCAAAATTTTATCTGTTTTATACTCTGAGACAATATGGCAAATTTCACGAACTCGTGAAGGTTTGATTTGATGATTGTGTTTAAGATAATCTAATATTATTTCCTCTGGCGAAGCTAAGGATTCATGAAGAATATATACAATAATTTTGTTATCTAATTCTTTAATTTCAGGAGGTTTTAATCTAAGCTCCTGCATAGCTTTAAAAGCAGTATTTAATCCCTCACCTATATCTTTATTAGGAGGGTGAGGAAACTTTCTAATGTATCGGACGAGCCGAGGATTTCTTGAATAACTCTCATCCAGAATATTATTAGTAGTCACATGGCCCGGAAGCTTTCCAGGACTTTCAATTTCTATACGATTGTCAAATATCCGAATATGTATATCGCTCGGAAAGCTATAGTCTCTATGTAGTACAGCATTAGTAATAATTTCGTGTAAAGCTTGGTGAGGATATACAATTTTTTCTAGTTTTTTATTCCCACGTTTGGGAATTTGTTCAACAATTTCTTTTGTTTTCTCGACCGCTAGTTTTATTTGTTGATGTACCCATCCTTCAATGACAATTGGATCGAAAGCTAATAACTCTCTGGATCCTTTCTCCTCCCCAGTCTTATATCTGTATATTTTGATATCGCAATGTTTGGGAATAATTATCTGAGGAATATCGGAAAACAACAATACTCCACACACTGTTATCTTATCCTTATATATAAATTTTTGATTGGTGAGCCATTTAAGTTGTTCAGAATTTGGCTCGTTTTCTTTCATGAATTCAACAAGCGGTTTTGAATCAGCAATATCAGATATATCAGCAACAGTACTTTCTTCTTCAAAAGAATAAGAATGTGTACCTTTATTTCTTTTTAGCTGTAGTAATTCTTCTGCTTTCTTGACAGCAAGATTTTGGGCGTTAACTCTAATATATGGAACTCCATCTGAAGCTTTTATTACTTGCCGTGTCCTTTGAATTTCAATATGAAGAACAAAAGAATTTTCATACACAAGAAATCTACAGTTAATTTCTTCATTAAGAGGAAATAAATCGTTGATTATAGCTAAATGGTTGTTAGCTTCTTCTACATTGTTAAAACCTTCCCAACGAAAAAGTTTATTATTCTTGTCTTCAGCAATCCCAACATATATGTCTCCTCCATCTGCGTTGGCAAATGCAGAAAGAGAATGAGAGAGCTTAGCTGGCTGTATACCAATTGATTTAAAATCGAGGCTAGAATTCTCTTGCTTACTAATAATTTTTTTGTACTGAGCTTTTGTGATTTTAAAAGATTCAATAGACATATCTCTTTTTGCAATAAATTTTCTAAAATCCGATATAATAAGCCATTAGTATTCAATTTCGTTTAGCTAGCACCCTGCCAAAGTGCTTCGTTAATCTCCACCAAAATTTCCTCCAACCGTCCCTCAAAAGTCTTGTTTAAGCGCTCAAATCCCCCACCTTGAGCCTTAAAAGCTCCCCGATCGAAAGCCTCCCGGTCTACAATAACCTCTGTCTTCAACTGCTGACCAATCCGCTCCAACCACTTGCGCTGCGGTGCCGTCCAACTACGACTCGCCAAGATTTTCTTCATCGCCTTATCCACGCGATCGCCATAAGGCACCAACGCATCGCCCAACGCCGCCTGCCGGATAAACCCGATAATCGAAGCAGCAATATCCTCATTTGTCATCTCCCGCCACGCCACTTGCAGGTTAGTTTCCGAGAACCCTGCTGCATCCAACAACAAACGCAGTTCCTTAAGTTGCGCCCTAGTTAAGTCACGCGGTCGCTGAGTCACCACCAGCAGCGCCGGGAGTTTATTCAAATTCTCCCGCAAAAAGGCTCTAAAGCCATCCAAATAGTCTTGCGGTCGTTCGGCATCCCCATAGCCTCGTTCCACACTCCTCAACACATCCTGATGGCGAGAAATGAGAACTGCTTGCATCCCGCCATCCCGTCGGTCTAACATTTGGGCAATTTCTTTTCTATCCCGCAACCACTGCGCCGCCTCACTGGGGCTAGATTCGCGTAAATGGCTTATCATGTCCTCAACTGGCATTCCCGCCAGCATTTCAATCGCCTCTTTGCTGTCATCGGAGAGGAATCGCTTTTTGCGCTGTAACTTCGCCAACAGCTCATCAATAATACTCTCAACTGCCGCCGAATCTTGTACCCTCCCTAACTCATCGACCAACTGGCTAAAGGAAAAATTAGGCTGATTGACGACGGGCTTCATCTCGGACACATTTGAGATGGCGGTATAGATATCTACCGCATCAAACACCCGAAACACCTCTTTGCCAATCTCGTCACACAGTCGAGTCGCCCGCCCCAACATCTGTTCGTAAAGTATCCGGGAATTCACCCGCCGCATAAACACGACATTGCAGATTTCTGGAACATCAATCCCCGTCGTCAACAAATCTACTGTCACCGCAATTTTGGGATTGACCTCATTTTTAAAGCGACGAATCAACTGCAACGGCTTATCGGCATTCCCGGTAATCTTCAGCACCGAGTCATCTTCGACGCTACCATACTCGTTTTCCAAAGCAATTTTCAATTGATCAACCACAATATCGGCATGATTGGTATTGACGCAGAAAATCAGAGTTTTTCCCGGTAACGCAGGGTCAATATTTTTCGCCAAATACTCACAAACCACCCGATTAAAATCTTGCGTTACCACCCGCTTATTAAACTGCTCAACATCAATGCGGACAGTATCCGGGGCGTGAACCAAATCTAGCTGCCCTGTTTTGGGGTCAAAAAACTCCATTTGGTCGCCTGGGTTCCAGACAATACCATCTTCAGAAAGCGCCGTCTTAATCCGATAGGGCGGTTCGTGGTCAATCAACCAGCCATCAATCACCGCTTCCCGATAGCTGTAAGTGTAAACGGGTTCTCCAAAGATTTGCGTTGTGTGCAGCGCTGGAGTTGCCGTCAAACCAATTTTCACAGCGTCGAAGTAATCCAGCACCCGCCGATACTTAGAAATGTAATCGTTGAAGTCTCGGAACGTTAATTCTGTTTCGCTCAACTCTTGGTCAAGCAAATACCCCCGATGGCACTCATCCACCACAATGCAGTCATACTGGTCAACGGTTAGGATAGTCGTTTCATCGGAAGGGTAAAGCAAGCGTTTGACAAAGCTTTGGACAGTAGCGATATGAACTTTAGTCTCGCTGTCAATGTCCCGCTCTCCCAATTCCTTAATCTCAAAAATATCGGAAAATGTCTGAAGACTCTCCATCCGAGTATCTTTAAACGCATTCGCCGCCTGTTCTCCCAACGCTGTGCGGTCTACCAAAAACAGCACCCGACGAAAGCGCTTAGTTTTTAACAACCGATAAACCAAGGCAATGCAGGTTTTGGTTTTTCCCGTCCCTGTTGCCATCGCCACCAAAAGTTGCCGCTTATCAGAGGCAAGTCCTGCCTCCACCTTCTGAATTGCCTTTTTCTGATACTCCCTCAGCGTGAAGTTGTAGTTAAATTCTTCTTGAGCGAGCTTCCGATGCGCTTCCTCAATGTTTTGTTCGAGTAAATCAAGCAATCCTTGGGGAGAATACCAACTTTGTAAAGGACGGCGCAAGTTTTCCGGACGGCGTAAATCACAAAACCAAATACCGCTTTTCGTCCGCAGTTGCTCTAAAAACTCCCTGCCATTAGTTGCAAAGACAAACGGCACTTTAAACTCACCCCAAGAACTACCATCTGGTAGGGTTTCGTTCCCCTTGATTTGATAGCCCCGACTGTAGCGCTTCGCCTGGTCAATGGCGCCGGAAACGTCTGTACTCCTGCGCTTGGCTTCCACGACTGCCACAACTTGCAATCCCACAAACAACGCATAATCAGCGCGTCCGCCTGCTGTAGGATATTCTGAGATCGCTAAGTTTCTCCCCTTTTGAGGACGGGTGCCACTAGCATAGGTAAGTTCCTCTGAGTCTACCTCCCAACCCCCTGCCCTCAACTGATTATCAATTAAGCGCCGCGTCTCCGCCTCATCCAAAACAACTTCCTTCTCCGCCTGCTGTGCTTGGCTAATAGTTTGTTGTAGAACTTCGGGGGGTTGACTAACAGCACTCGCTTGCTGTTGAGTCAGATGGTTCAAGGCTTCTTTTGCTTCTGCTTCAGCGTCTTGCAGCAACTGTTCGGCTAACTGCCTCAGTTGCGCCTCCTCCGCTACTTTCGCTAACGCCATTTCCACAGCCGTTCGGCTTTCGTTGGCTTCCTGCCGCAGCCGTTCTAACTCCTGCTTGAGTGCCTCGGTTTCCCTCACCGGGTCAGGTGGTGGAATAAACGCCCCAGCTTTAAAGTTCGTATCTCTACCAAAACTCTTCTGAAACCAGATACCCAGTTCCCTGGCCAACTTTAAGTTACTTAATGCTGCGCGATGGTCGCCCGATAGGGCGTGGTTGGCATCATTTCCCGCGCGGCGTAATTCGTGGAAGAATTGGTTAATCCGACCAGGAAGAAAGCCCTTATCCCGTAAGCGGTTAAGTAACTCAATTTGGGATTCATCGGTGTCACTCTTGTAAAGACCAGCATTCGCGGCGACCAACTGCGCCAAGACTTCCCCAAACTGACGCAGTTTCATCAAACAGGTTACTGGGTCAGTGGCAAAGTATTGCTCTGCCAGCGTCCCTAAGCTTACTAACAGTGGTTCGTGAACTTTTAGGAAAGCAAAGTTGGGTGAATTGAGCGTGTTATCCTGTGACATTACTTAGTGTCTGTAGAGGACTTTTTTCGGCAAAGCAGTTTAACAACTGTGTTGCAGCGGACTAACGAAAGCTTCTAGTGCATCGCGAAAGTTACTGGTAGCTGCTGAACACGAACTTTATCAAGAAAAACATTTCGCTCAAATAGCTTTCTGATACTCTGCCATCCCCCCAAACGGCAACCGACAGCGATCGCATCTCCCATTCTCCCACAGTGCAGGTATCTTGAATCGTGCTTCACACTGGGGACACTTAGCTAAAAGCTTAAGCTGATGGCGATGGCTGATGCCTCGGCTATAGCCTACGCACTTTCAACCTTCTTAAACCCTCTGGATAGAGACTTAATTGCCGTCTCCCTTAAAATCTCATCCAAGCGGCAAATCTGGGGGTAACAACCAGGCCCAAACCCAGAGTGCGCGGGACGTGATGGGACAAGACCAATTGCGAGAATTGGCGATCGTCCTGGTAGAACGGGTACGCAAAACCGCTTCTATCGACTGGAATCTCAAAGAAAGCGTCCGAGCCCGAATGAAGGTGATGGTCAAACGTCTATTGAGAGAATACGGCTATCCGCCCGATATGCAAGCTCTTGCGATCGAGTTGGTGTTAGAGCAGGCAAAGGTTTTCACCGAGTTTGAAGTAGAGACAAATCGTTCCTAATTAACGAATTTCTGATACAAGCCTGTAAAAACATTCAAAACATCCCATCCAGTAACTCGGCAACCAAATCAGCCCCAACAATCTAGCTTTGAGACAGATGTTAGAGAGTAAGACAAAGCGTAAGACACAGTAGGGACAAGGCGTAAGACCACCTAAAACAGAACAACAGGAAAATAGCCCTAATAATTAGAGTTAAATAGCTACAACGTAGATGTAGTAAGAAATTGAGTGATTTTAGGTTTTGTTCTAATTGTCCGGCGATTCTAGTCGGTGTTGTTTTAATTCCTGTTAGCCAGCTAGCCGTAAAACGGGCATTTTCCGATACAAGATCCGAACCTGCCGCTTCAACGTCAGACTCTAACTCCCCTACGTGACTTACGGCATCCATCAATTCCCAGAATTTTTCTTCTAAGCGCGATCGGGCTTCTCGTCCGAGCCGATCGAGCGCAAGACTAACCCACTTAAACCATATGCTCCAAGGATCTGAGAGGATTTTACTAGGCAGGCAACTACTATTCTTATACTTCTTGACCGGATAAATTAGTTAATGAATAACATCGGGGTTGTCCTCCGGGGCTCGCCCTTCGTCCGTTATCTCTCCTCCCCACTCCGCTACTGCTTCTTCTGCGAGAGCCAAATCGGGATATGGATTAGATGGGGAATCCAACATATAAAACTCACTATTTGGTGTTGCTGTGGCTCGCTCATTCTTCGTCCAATTATTGAGTAGATTGGCTAAATCCGCATCTTCACTTGTCCACTCGCCATTACTAACTTTGGCTTCTTTTCCATCGATATTGACAGTAACCATTACTTACCTCAGTCTGTGTTATTAAGGAATCATGCTTTAACGTACAATCATTTTACGTGCTAACTAAGTAATTTAATCAGCTCTATCTTGTTCTTTGTGCTATATCCAACTGTTCGATCGCCCTTGGGTTGTAGGCAAGTGTTTTGGGCTCGTTCGAGCTGTAATTAGTTATAGTTCCGGTAAATCGGTAATTTTCTGATGGACAACCCCAAACCCTCAAAGTGCGAAGCTGTGGCACTGAGTTGTAGCAAGAATTACTTGAGTCAGTTTCAAGTAGGCAAAGCCTAGAATCTAAAATTCAGAATCTAACACAACGTCCTCAAAAGCTCTTTTTTGAGGTCGTTGTGTTTAAACCCAAGCTCAGAAACCCGGTTTCTTCAAGAAACTGGGCTTCTATTTCACTGCTTATGACTACGCCACGACGCGGAAGTCTGTAGTAGAGAGGTTATCAGGAGAACCGACAATTGTGGCAAACCGACCACCCCCTGCTCCAAAGTCTGGCACATTATTGTTCGGGTTGTAAAACAAACTGCCAGTCAGACGGTTGTAAACAATCTTATTCAGGCTGGTTCCTGCTATGGCGACTTCTGATGCGACAACCACATTGATTACTGAAAAATCTGCAGCGGTCAAAGGATTACCCGCAACTGTTTCGAGAAGTGAGAAAACAGTCTTGTCCAGGACAATTTTGTCGTCAGACAAAATGCTGAAGTCAGTGATTGTATCTACACCAGCCGCAGGAAGAGGCGTATCAAAAAAGAATTGGTCACTACCGATTCCCCCATTAAGGATGTCACTATCGATTCCCCCAATAACGGTGTCATTTCCACCTCCCCCAATAACGGTGTCATTTCCCCCTTCCCCAATAACGGTGTCATTTCCGCCTAAACTATTCAAGGTATTGTTGCTGCTGTTACCTGTGATTTGGTTGTTGAGGTCGTTACCCGTACCGATATTGGCAGCTTCGGTGAGGAGTAGGTTTTCCACGTTAGCATCCAGAGCATAGCTGACAGAAGACCAGACAATATCAATGCCCTCATTGGAACCTTCAACCAGGTTGTCGGCGGTCGTGTTGACGATGTAAACGTCATTACCTATTCCACCGAAGAGGCTGTCAAAATCCGTCGCTTCAAGTGCATTAAGGATGTCGTCGCCTTCCCCACCGTACAGGAAGTCTACACCTGGGCCACCTATTAGCGAGTCATTTCCAGAATCGCCATTAAGGATGTCATTTCCACCATCCCCACTGAGAGTGTCATTTCCACCACCCCCACTGAGGGTGTCATTTCCACCAGCGCCAAAAATGATGTCCGCTGGTACACCTCCAGTAAGGTTGTTAGCACCGTTGGTTCCGAATAAAGTTGCCATGATAGATACCTCTGAAAAAGTTCAGTACATTAAATAGAAATTCGTCCAGGCAAAATAAGTTTTGCTTTGCTTTGCGTTTTTAGCCTACAGTGCTTTCTATAAAATTATTTATAAACCAAAAAAAAGTTACAATCAAGCCCAGTTATTTGCTTGGGAGACTAAAGTTGTCTGACGAAACCGAACAGAGGCCATACTCCAAAAACCCTTAACCGTTGACAAATGGGAGCTTTTTTGCCTAAAACATTCTATCTAGCAACTCGGTAACAGCTCCTTGGTCGCGGCCGCGATTATCGTCATACACCATCAAGGTATTGAGATTTTTGTGTCTGCTGAGTTTCTGAACTTTTCGCACATCCCCGTCTGTTGCGTCCAGTGCCGCCGTGATTGCCGAGTGACGGATGCGGTGAGGTGACATTTGCTTGGTAATGCCAGCACTTTCACAGTGACGAACAATGATTCTTCTCAAGCCGTCGCCCGTCAGCCGATGACCCGTATTAGCAAAGTCCAATGCTGTAAACAGTGGGGCATCTTGAGAGGAATTGCCGCCCCTAGCTTCGAGCCAGTCGGCGATCGCCTGCACTGTCGCAGAACCCAAATCGATCGTCTCAGCTTGCGTACCGCGTCCCTTGCCAAGAATTCGCAAAGTCTTACCGATCGGGTCAAAGTCACAAACACTCAACTGACTGATTTCGTTGCGACGCAAAGCATTACCCCACAGCAGGCGCAGCAAAGCATAGTCTCTCTTGCCACCTTTCGTTCCCAGATCGCACTGCTGCAAAATTCGCTCAAAAGTTGGTCGGTCAACCCCAGTCGTGTCGCGGTAGGAAGTGACTTTCTCTCCCTTGATGTCGCCTAAAGTATAGTGACACACGCCGAGCTTGCGACCCATTTCCACCAGACTTTTGACCGCCGCCAGTCGCCGATTAACAGTCGCCTCCTTCAGCCCCTTGTCAATCAGCTTGGCTTTATACTTGAGAACCACCGACACGGCTTGACGCTCTTCTAGGTGCAAGAATTCCAACACATTATCAGGCACGGCGGCCACCCCTGTCATCGTTTGTAGAAAGTCGTTGACATCGCGCTCATAGGCGCGGCGGGTATTTTCGGAGCGCTTGTCTGCGAGTAATTGTTTGAGCACGTCGGGGTCAGTGTCTACAGTATCGAAATATCTCTCAATTTTGGCATCAAGGGAAGCTTCGAGGGCGGTGATGGAAAAGTCGGTGTTATTCATGATTGCGGTCTTGATAATGGTACTTTACGCGAACACTACAGGAAAAAGCAACCCCATCCAGAAACGAATGGGGCAACTGGGATTAGAGATTGCTAGGCACTCCCCGGACTAGATAGAATTCCGCTGGCACTCCTGACTGGGCAACCGCCGCTAAACGGTAATAGCCATCAATAATCTTGTAGTCTTCAGAGAAAATCAGTATCGAGCCAGCTTTCCACTCCCCGTCTCGCATTGAAAGCGCGTAATCGTCAATCACAGATTGATCAATCTCTTTGGATTGTGCCACTCCGAAAGACAGGTATCCTTTGGCCATCTCAGGGGTAATAGTGACAGGAATCAATTCGCTCCTGTGGCCATCCGGGCAAGCCCTGCGGATAAGGGCTTCGAGATCGTCGTTGCTGTTGTTCATGGTTTTTTATTCCTCTGTTATTGGTTGCGTTTGTGTTTTTAAGAAGCCCATCCGTCCTGGCAGATGGGCAGACGGTTTTAGGCGGCAAACCTTAACATTTTCAGTTGACTCAAAGCTGTGGCCTGATTTTCGGATTCCAGAAGGATGACGGGAATTGTCTCGCCCGCTCTTGGGTTGAGTTGTCGAGCCGCGACGGCCGCGTGGTACTGGAAATATCCGGCGACAACCTTATATCCGGCGCTGTCCCGAACTACGACGGGCGGGATAACGAAGCCGCCGATCGTGAGAGCGAGTTGACCCGCTATCTCTAACTCGTTTCGATCGAAATTACAGACCGGGATGTCGCAAGAAATCCGCCCGACTGGGACGATCGCGAGCATAAGCTTTTTGGTCGCGGCTGGTTCCTCACACTTCTTACTGGAAACCTGAACAGCCGAAACTTTCTTGATTGGCTGTTGCAGTCGGCCTCGCCCATTGTCACCGCGATTCGGGAGTTCTTCGTTCTCCCCGGTCGCGGTGGGTGCAGGTGTTGCGGCTGGTACGGGTGCTGGTACGGGTGCTGGGGCTGGTGCGGGTGTTTGGGCGATCGCCATTTCGACTTCGGCGACGGGAGGGACGGCAGCTTTTTCGGCCTCGGCTTCTGCTTTAGCCAGTGCCTCATAGCAGGAGATGGTGGCTTCCCAGTGACCGCGCTTTACGTCGCTGGCGGTTTGAGATACAGAGCAACAGTAGCGATTCCCGTCAATGTGTCTTGCGAAGGGACACTGAGCACAGGTAAAGGCGGCGGGGGCGGCAGTGTCGATCGTCGTGGTAGTCGTTTGTGCTAATTTCATATCAAGTCCTTTGTGGGCTAGCCACCGCTCTAGGCCTCGTAAACTTTGGGCGGTGGTTTTGTTTTTGGGTAAGCTTTGTCTTACTTGTATGTCTTACATTATGGCGGTTTGTTAGACGCTTGTCAATAGCAGTAAGACAAGTTGTTAGACATAGGTAAGACTAATGTAAGGCAAGTGTAAGACCGTGTGAGGTTATGGTCTTACACCCTGTCTGGGTTATGCCGTCGCATTCCAGATATCAGCCTGTGTGACGATCGCCTTGAGTCTCCCGGCGATTGCCGCTCGTGTCCCTTTCCCGTCGGCTCCTTTGGCTGCTGCTAACTTGCGGATAGACTGGATAGTCATTTTGTTGAGCATTCCCTCGATGTCCGGGGATGTGGCTTTAGCTGCTAGCTCGATCGGCTCGTCGGTGGCGGGTGTATCTGTGGCGGTCGTGACTTCGACATCAATAGCTGGCTCAACATCTGGCGCGGCTGGTTCCGGTGCTGTGGGTGCAGTCGGTTCCGGTTCGACTGGTTCCGCTGGTGTGGGGGTACCAGATTCTAGAAAGGCGATCGCATCTGTTCCAAATTGCGCTTCAACTGCCGCCTTAAACGTGCCGATTTCGGCGGGGTCTACGTGATTGAGCATCGCCAGTGCAGTTCCGACTTGAGCAAGAGCTGACTGGCAAGCTTGCTCAACTGATAGCAACTGCTGCTGATGTTCTTGGAGTTCGCTGAGCTTGGCTTGTAAGGCTGCAATCTGGGCGTTAGTCGTTTCGATTGCTGTAGCGATTTGGTTGAATTTGGCGGCGAGTAATTGCATGGTTTTTTCTGTGGTGTGATGTGGCTGTAGTGGTTGCCGTGTATGGGTTTGTTTGAGGTGTCTTACCCTTATGTCTTACATAGTAGCAAGCTGTTAGACAGTTGTCAAGCGTTTGTAAGACTAATTTGTTAGACATAAGCAAGGTGTATGACAAGCAAATGTATGACAAATTATACTTATATGTCATACAAACGGCGACGGGTGTTATACAATAAAGTCATACATATATGACTGAGGTAAGACAATGGCGTCAACATCATTAACTTTTCGCTGTCCAGATGAAGTGTTGGAGGCGATCGACAATCTAGGCAAAGAGCGTTATCCGGCGACTAATACTAAACACGGGTGCGATCGTTCTAAGGCCCTGATGGACATTGTGCGGGCGGGCATCGCGGCGCTAAATGATGGCTCGACCGTCTTACCCGCACCCGCCGAAGTCAGACAACAGCCGTCTGACGTAAGACAAGGCTTGTCAGACAGCTCGTTAGAGGCGCGTATTACAGAAATTGTCCAACGTCAGACAGAACCATTGTTTGCAGAGAAGTTCGCAGCGATCGAGGAACGCCTGGAAAAGTTGAGCGCCTGAGTGATCGCAACGACGACTCGCTCAGGCAGGAATTAGAGACGGTACGGGGCCGTTTAAAACAGGAAATAGGGAACTATGGAGAACTGGCCATATCGACAAAGCAACTCACCCGCGAACTAAATAAAGTGCGATCGCAACTTGAGACAGAGCAAGCCGATCGAGCGCAACTCGAAGCCCAACTCGCAGAACTGCAAAAACAACTGGAGGAAGCCGAACAGAATGGAACACCTGCCCCAGACTGGCGCGGCAAGGTTGGCGATATTGCAAGCTACGTTAAATCTCTAATAGCCGAAGACAGAGAGCTGGTCAAAAATAGAAAGCTAACCAATAGAAAACAAGACACAGACGTTAAGTTGCCCAAGGGTGCAATGTTGAAATTTGAAGAGATTTTATTAGGAGAGACAGATGAGCCAGACTGACTTTGGGTTATCAATGTGATGATCAAGGAGTCCTGAGACGACACATCCCACGGACATTAGGAATAGATAGCCCGGTTAATGCCGGGTTTTTTTGGCTTGCCCGATCGCACCCCAAAACAAAGAGTCCCCAGCGTGATGCCGAGGGCTTTTTTAATGAAGGGTATTAGTAATTGGTAATTGGCAACGGTTTGCCCCAATTACTAATCACTATAAACGGCTTCAGGATTTCTGGCACTCGCCTTTCGCGTACCGCAGTTTTAGAACACGATCCACTTTCTCTTTTGCGGCTATGTAGGCAAGACCGGAATCGGCTCTGCCTACATAGCCGTAAAAGTGAGTGGTGCAAAAGATTACCCATTCATCATTACAGCGAGTTTGACAGAGAAAGTCTCTGTAGAAAAAGATAGTTTTGATAGCACCCATGATTTTTGTCCTAGTCATTAGTAGATGTAAACCCCAGACCGTCAAATCACCCCTGACAACGTAGCGTCCGGTTGTGACTAAACGTAGCACTCAGTTGTAACTACATTGTGAGGTTGGAAATAAAAAGCAATATTTATTCATCAACCAGTCCCTGAATTTGTTGCGGAGGCTGCCAGCGCTGCCCAAAACTCTGCCGGAGTTGGGAAAGTGCGATCGCCCGATCGCACCCAAAAAAAAAGAGCCCCCAGCGAGATGCCGGGGGCTTTTTTTATGAAGGGTATTTTTGGTAATTGGTAATTGGAAATTGGTATTTCATCCTTTTGCCCCAATTGCTTGCAGTATATCGGTTTTAGGGCTGTTGCGCGCTTCCTTTGTCAGATCGCCTAGTGTGTTGTTAGGTATGTTTCCCGGTATGTTTCCCGGTATGTTTCCCGGTATGTTGGCGATGTTCAGCGAGCAATGTTCAGCGCTAGCAATTGCTCAGAGGTTAACTGTTGAATTTGCTGCGGCGGTTGCCAGCGAGGGCCCCAGTTCTGGCGAAGTCGGCAAAGTGCGATCGGACTGGGGAAGAGTTCGGCGGCATTAACCCAGACACCAACACCGAAAATCTGACTCGCATAGTAGGTATCAAACTGTTGGCGCGATACCCTTGCCAGTTGCCCTTGCTCAGATTGCTGCCACAGTCGATCGACAGCCAGCGATTCGCGCTTCAGAATCCGCACGGTTCCTAATAGTTCACCCACTGGCAAGGTGGCATAAATTGCAATAGTATCGCCTGGTTTTAGGGATGCTCCAAAGTTGCCTTTTCGCAATTCAATTGTCTTCGTGTCGCGGTCGAGAAAGAAGGCATCAGCCCACTTTGGTTTAACTGAGATTAAGTAGGTGCTAGTCATCCTAAATTACCTCCTTTCTCGCAGAACTCTTTAACGTATCTGATTGACCTACCTAGAGTCTTGCAAAACTCTTCACCTCTCTCGATAGGCACTGCACTCCCTCCCCAATTGGTGATTTCGTATTGTAAGTAAGGGCTTCCCGCGTATTCAATCTGCCTGATTATAATGGCAGGCTTAGAACTTGGATTGTCTTCAATTACGCGATAGTTAGTTGACATTGTTCCGCTCTCCCTCAGTTGTAGTCGTGGTTGTTCACATTATCGGAAAGAACGATGTCAGCGCGCTTGACCAATTCTGCGAAGACGGCATCGAAAAGTGCATCCAAGATGCAGGTCGGTAAAAGGTTTATTAGTTTACTGAGCATTGTTATTTCCTCTTTCGTTTTGTAGAAACTCTTGAATCTTAGGCAACTGTGCAATTGTGCCATCATCGTAGTTTTGAATCAGCCACTTTAAAAGGCTCTTTCCGTGGCGTGTATAGCTGCGTGTTGGATGGTCGTATTTCTCACCACATTTCAAAACTGATTTAATAATGTGGCGTATATTTGCACCTGACAGAGCAGCGTCCGATACCAGGGAAAATAAGCGCTCAGAAGGCACATTAGGGAACATCTGTCCGACGACTCGGACAGTCCATACAAAGCCGGACAGCTTATCTGACATAGGTTCTGGCTCATCGGACTCAATCTCGTTATCGGACTCGCTGCCTGATGATGTGCCATCTTTCATCGGACTATCGGACGGCTTTTTATCCCCCAAATCGAACTCCAAATCAAAAATCCGTTTCCAGTATTCGGCCCCAGATAGTTCTGGTTTTTCAGTGCTATCATCCGCCTCGCATGACCTATCGAAAGCGTCGATTTGAGCGTCAGACATATCATCGTTAAAAGCAGTTTCGTGCCGCTTCTGATAGTGCCTAACGTCCGCTTGAAGGCAAACTGTAGGGGGTTCGAGTGTGGAAAGCATAATCGGTCGTTCGTGCTGCTTGGAGATGGGTTTAAGCTCGTTAAATTCACCCAATAGCGCCTGCCGTACTTCCTTGTTTTCAATGATGGAATGAGCCGAAATCATGTTCGCCAAAACACCATAGGAGTCATTCACAAAACCAAATTCGTCAGTGTAGTAATTACCCAGTCCTATGAGGTTAAAGTTCTGGCGCACGTTGGAGTCAGCTTTCATTCCGATAGCCAACAAATAGAAGCTCTGCAAGTCTGCCCAAAACCCGACGTTAAAGTCTCGACCGTTTAAGCCAATATCACAGAGTTCCACAAGGTAATTTGATGCCTTTACGTCGGGATGAGAAGCCATTTCTTGCAATGCAGAATTAATGCTCAGCCAGTCAGCAAGCAGCAACCGCACGGGTGACATATTTGCTCTTTCGTTTTCTTTCTTTCTCCTTCGGGTGTCGTAAATTTCCCAAACGTGATGGATTCTGTCGAGCGTAGCTTTGAGGTTTGTGATTTCAAAAAGTGTGACTCTGCCCTTCTCTCTCAGCCCACAATAACTATCATTCTTTTGGCTAACTACCCAGAACTCGGTATCAGGGCATTTCTCTAAAAGCAGCGAGATTAAACAAGCTTGCGTGACTGTCTTTCCGCCTCCACTTCCGGCAATTAAAAGCAGCGACAGCCGAGAGCCAGCGACTTGTTTGAGGATGGCAATTGCTTTGGTTTCGGACGGATGAAGCAGATGCGATACTGTTGCCGATTCAATAGCTGATGCTGAACCCGATTCTACTTTGTCGCTAGGATTATTAATGCCGTCGAATGTTTGTGTACCTGTCAACTGAAATTGAAAGGGAGTTTTTTGGTTCCGCAGAAACGCAATATATTCTCGCTTTTTATCCTCTGGCAAACCCGCAGTTTCCGCCTCAAAAACTGCTTCCTCAGCTTCCATTTGAGCGATGCGGATATCGGCTTCACCCAAGACTTCGCACTGCTTCACAACCACGGCACAATCATTCGCGACTGCCTCTAAATCACCCTCGGTCTGTACTTCTTTAATCCTCATTATCCGCCAATCTTCCAGTAGCTCGGTACGAGCATTCAGTTGACCTTTTGCTAGGTCACATTTCTCTGCAATAGCTTCATAATTGGCAAGCTGACGCTCGGAATTCTGCAAGCTCCGAAACCCAATACCTGCCACCCAAAAACTGCTACCAGCGAGAGCCATCCACAATGCTTTATGCGGATTTGTGGCGGGGATTCTTTTATGGAAAACCACGTTGGGATTAGCCTTCCACTTCTCTGCGTGGTACTCGGTCATTATGTACGGTTTGCCTGCCTTGTCAACGCATTGCAAAGCACTTTTATTGCGGATGCAGAGCTGCACCCTATTGCTTGCCGTCCCCTGGATTGCGGTTATTCCGCTATACACTCCCAGTATCAGTGCCAAGGCAACTGCCGACAGCTTGCCAGCAATCGGGAGTCTTTCAAAGGTCAACAACAGAGCGCGGTTTGACTTAAGCAATTGAGCGTGTTTTTCGGTCAAGGGTGTCATTACTTGCTGACTCCTTTGGCTTTGAAGACTAAGCAAAAAACGATGAGGACAAGCGCAATTGAAGGCAAGTAATCAAAGTTACTGGAAGCAGGTTTTTTTACCGTCTGAATTTCTTTTATACCTGTCTCTAGGCGTGGCTCTGCATCGCTTACTTGCTGCAATTCAGTAACTGGCTCAGCAAGAGTAGCAATCATGCCAAGCGTCACTCCAGCGCCAACAATTGCAGTAGGTAAGCGATGCTTTGATTGCCCGGTAATCTTGGCTGCTAAGTAAATCTGGTAGATACCAATTGCAACCACTGAACCGCCTGCGACTTGCATGATATGGAATGCGAAAACCACGGCTGAACCTAACAGTGTGGGCGCAACTACTTCGCAAAGATTGGCAGCGTCCCGGTACTGGCGTTCAGCATTGGTTTCCTCTGGTTGCGGTTGCTCAATTGTTGGTGCTGTAACTTGTTGTTGCTGGTACTGTTGCTGTTGCTGTTGCTGTCCCCCTCCCGCAAAGGAAAGGGGACTTGACCCGATGAATTCGTGCATAAGTCCCCTCTTGCTTAACGGTTGTTGAGATTCATTACACCTGCGAACCAGCCCCCAAACCCTCTAGGCGAACCAGTTGCCGACACGCTGGCGCTGTTGTTGCTGGCAGATCCAATCGTCACTGGTACTTTGTCCTGGACTCCTTTGTCCGAGCCGACCGTGGCTCGACTGAGCAGCTTCTGTCGGCGTTCTCGAAGTGATTCTTGAATTGTTTGCCTCTTCTCTGCAACCTCACCCCGATTTGCGATGGCCTCCATCTTGTTTTCGTGTCGCCACAGTTCAGCCTGTAAGTCGCCTGTGAGCTCAGAAGCAATCTCGGCTAACCCGTGCTGACGCTTGGTTTCAAT
>JACJNY010000040.1 GCA_014695295.1 Microcoleus sp. FACHB-61
GGTGCACAGTGGAAAGAAAAAAACGTGCCTCAAATTTTAAGACTAAGATGTGCGTATTTAAATAATGAGATTAAAATGAGTAGTTATGCTTAGTTAAAAAGCGGGATGCTCCCATTCGCGATCGCATTCGCAACGGCACCCAGCACATCGTTTTCACCTCACCCGAAAGCTTGATGACTTCCCTTGCACCCTCTCTTTATGAAGCCGCAAGGTTAAAAATGTTGAGGTATTTCGTAATAGATGAAGCTCATATCGTCGAGCAGTGGGGAGATGAATTTCGCCCAGAATTCCAAGAACTTCCCGGCTTGCGAAGAGACTTGTTGCGTTTAACTTCTTTTACAACTTTATTGCTGACTGCAACCTTAACCGAATCCTGTTTGGATACCCTGGAAACTTTATTCGGCAAACCCGGCCCGTTTCAAGTGATATCTGCCGTGCAGTTGCGACCAGAACCCTCTTACTGGTTTGCTTGGTGTGAAAGTGAAGAAGTCAGAAAAGAGCGACTAATTGAAGCTGTTTATCATCTCCCTCGCCCTCTGATTGTTTACGCCACAAAACGCGAAGATGTGAGGCGATGGAAACAGGATTTGTTGCGTGCTGGATTCAAGCGGTGTGCCATTATGACCGGAGATTCTAGCCCACCAGAACGCTCTCAACTGATTGAAGACTTGCGCGAGAGACGAGTTGATATAGTCGTTGCTACTTCGGCTTTCGGATTGGGCGTGGATCAGTCCGATGTTCGAGCCGTAATTCATGCCTGCATCCCAGAAACTATCGATCGTTTCTATCAAGAAGTCGGTCGAGGAGGTCGAGATGGCAAGGCAGCAATCTCGCTCACATTGCATACCAATGAAGACTTAGACATTGCCCAGTATCTTAATGACAAATCTGCAATTACGATCAAACGGGGTTTAGAGCGGTGGGACAGTATGTTTTTCAAGAAAACAATTCTTCCCGATGGTCGGTTTCGCGTTCCCGTCAATATTCCTCCATCTTTCCAACTAGCAGATATTGACATGAACAGCAAAAAGAATCAGGAGTGGAACATCTGCACTTTAACGCTGATAAGTCAGGCTGGTTTAATCGAAATGGATGCCGAACGACCGCCGCTAATCCAAAATTTTGAATCGAACGACGCTTATCAAAAAGCTTTGGAACTGCACCGAGAATCCCGATTTATTCGTATTTTAGATGAATCGCATCTGAAAGCCGAAACCTGGGAACGTAAAGTAGAACCAATTCGCCAGCAACGCCAAAACTGGAGCTATAGAAACTTGGAATTGATGCGCGAGGCTTTACGACCAAAACGTTGTATTTCGGAAATATTAGCTGAAGCTTACACAATACGCGATCGTGCAATACCAGAACCGAGAAAGCAGGTGATAGTTTCTCGTGCTTGCGGCGGATGTCCCATTTGCAGAAAAAATAGGGACTCGCTATTTGCAGGCATTATGCCCGCGCCGATATCTGTATGGCAAAACCCTAAACTTTTTGTAGGTGAAGAACTAGAACGATTGCTAGCAGGAGATAAATTAATGCTAATTTTCTATGAATCTATGGAGGAGAAAAATTGGCAACGTAAAAGCCCTCAACTTTTTCAATGGTTGAGGGAGCAGGGAATTAGGAATTTAGTTGTTAGTCGCGAATTTTATAGTACATTAATTAAAGAACCAAATCTAATCCCAGATGCTTTTCTCTTTTTGTTTGAAAACTATCAACCCATTCTGATGCCGCGCATTCCTACCCTGATATTTCATCCGCATGGAAAGGCTATTCCTGAGAAATATCTGTCACCAAACAGAACTTCTGACGCGCCGCTGATTATCCTGCTTCCCGTAGATACACCCGATCCCAGTCGCAATGACCGCAAGCTAATTGATATTTTTCCAGGTAAATATTTTATGTTTAACCACTTTTGTAAGGAGGTGAATTTATGAGCGTATTAAAAACTGCTTTGGCTGCTCCTAGCCGAATGCGAGGCATATTTAGATATTTGCTTCAAGCCCCCAAACAGTGTGAAAACAGGGGAAAACTCACTGGCCTGCTTTCTCCCGATAAATTGTCAGAAGGGAGAAACAAAGGTGCGGAACATCCGATGTTTGATGCTGCACTGCGAGAAAGTATCAAGTGCGGTTTATTAATCGAAGAAAACGAGGATATTGCTATAAATTTTAATCTTACTGAAGAAGCTCGACATCCTCAAACTGGCGATAAGTTGTTGCCGGATACGCTGGCAAAGTTATTTTTCGCTTCTGATAACGAAGATGAAGCAGATTTAGGTAGGTTAATAGCATGGTATTTAGCCCAAGATATTTATGACGATCCCGGTACATGGGAAGAAGTAGAACAGCTTGTCGCAGAGCAGGGAGTTGATGACTCTTTAGATTTGAAATTATCCAGCAATAGTCTGTTCGGTCAAGTCGCGGACTGGATGTGTTATTTGGGGTTTGCTTGGAGTCATGCTTTAGGAGGAAATAAAAGAATAGTTGCCGAACCAACTGCTTATCTCAGACGAAATTTAAAAGAGTTATTTCAAGGAGAAGTACAAGCTAAACTTTCGCTCGGAGAGTTTGTCGATCGTTTAGCTAAAAAATGCCCGGTGTTTGAAACTGGCAAATTTCGAGAACAGGTTGAGGAAAAAATCGGTTTTCGCTTACCAAATTATTTATCTACTAGCACCGCTTTTGCTTTATTTCGCCTTGAGGATGATGGCTGCATCCAGCTTATCAAAGAGTCGGATGCCGATTTATTCATCCTTCCAAGTGGTGACAAAGAAGCAGGATTTTCTCATATTATTTGGACGGGAGTAGAACTATGACTTTTACAAAATTTGTTTGCTGGGATGTGGAGCGCGTTCGCCGCGTAATGGGTGTGGAAGCTACCCAAACGTCAGATAGTATATTTCTGGCAACTCACCATCCGATCGCCATGTACCGCCAGGAACTTATCGAAGTACCGTCGCGCGTTCCCTACAGTGAGGAACAATTTCTCAAAGATTTTCTGGCCGAACAAGATTTCGCTTTCGTACCAGTTTTAGGAAGTTCTGGCACAGGAAAATCTCACCTGATTCGCTGGCTAGCCGCCAATATTGAATCGACACAAAAGCGTCGAGTTTTGCTGATTCCCAAAATGGGAACGAATCTCAAAGATATTATCAGTTTAATCTTAGAAGGGATGGCAGGAGCCACCTTCGATGAATACCGCCAGCGTTTAAATCGAGCCACTAGCACCTTGACTGAAGCCCAAGCGCGGGAACAACTTTTGAATCAGCTTGCTGCTGCGGTTGGCCCAAATGGTCGGGGCGATCGCACTAATCTTTCTGATGAACAATATTACCTCGTTGATGAAATTGACTCTTTTTTATACGATCCATTTTTCCGAGAATACTGGCTAAAAGATGGAGGTATCGTTCATCAATTAGTTATCCACATTCTCGGACATCGAGATACGGTAGAAATTGTTGAAGAACGGCGGCAATTTTCGCTTGATGACTTGCCTCTAAATGTTTTAGACTGGGCAAAAAAAGCTGGGAAGCAAGCACAGGGTTTTTATGAATTTTTAATCGGTCATGAAAATATCCAAAAGGAAACTGTAGTTTGGTTGAACCGACATTTAGATGAAGCAATCGCTCGGGTTTTGAGCCTCGGACGAGAAGACTTGCAAAGATTAATGCGAGAAGTTCGCGAAACTTTAGCCGAAGAAGGAGTAGAATTAGTTTTGCTAATTGAAGATTTTGCTAAATTTCAAGGAATCGATCGCGAAGTTTTAGAAGCAGTTTTAGCGATGCCGCAACAAGCCGGAGGCAAATCTTTGTGCGCGATCCGAACGGCGCTAGCTTGTACTACGGGCTATTTTGACGGTCTGAGGTTAGATACTGTAAAACAGCGGATTACTTTTAGCGTTAATCTCGATGTCGGTACAGTTGGAAAACAACAATCTTTAGTGAATTATGCAGATATCAAACAATTTGTGGCGCGATATCTCAACGCGGTGCGTTTGGAGGATAAAATAATTCAAGATTGGGCTAAGTCTCGCAATGATGAAGATTCAGATAAAGCAGCTCTCAGTAGTGCTTGCAATGAATGCGAACACAAACTAGCTTGTCATGCAGGTTTTGGAGAAGCGGACGGTTTTGGTTTGTATCCCTTCACGCCTGAAGCCTTAGAGCAGATGCTTGCTAGGGTAAACCCCGAAACTTTTAAACCTCGATTTTTGATTAAAGATGTTCTCAAGTGGACGCTAGAAAATTCTATTTCGGATCTTCAGCATGGAGATTTTCCTGCTATTTCTCTGCGGGAACATTTTGGCAAGATGCGGCTGAGTGCAATGGTTCAGGCAGATATTAAAGCCAAAGATTCACAAAATTACGATCGCCGACAGATTCTCCTCGATTTGTGGACGGATAGTAACGAGCTTTGCGACTTACGTCGTCTAGAAGTTCACACTGCATTTGATATTCCTGCCCTTGGCATGAAGGTTGAGCCGACAAAAACCTCTTCATCAGTTCCGCCTGCTAAAGAGTCGGGGTTTCAAATTGGTAATTATCAAGTTGAGCCACAACCACAAGCTGAAAAAATTCGGACAACAGCCGAACAAATTCCAGAAAGGCTGATTAAAAAACTAGAATTTCTTGATAGCTGGAATAATCAAGAAATTCTCTCACAAGATATCGCTGGAGAACTGCGACCGTTGATTTACTTAGCTATTGTTAAGGGTATAGAATGGGATACAGAAATGCTAATTCAGGGGACTTTTGCTACTAGCGACAGCAAATACTTTAAGCAAAGAAATATTACTTTTTACAGTCCAAAAATTACGAGAGAAACGATTTCTGGAGTTAAACTATCTCTTCCCCTTAATCCCGAGGATAAAGATGATTTTGGGGACACCGCGATCGCCTTCCAAGGCATTTTACAATACAACCATTACAAGCATTGGAAGTTCCCCGATGGCGATCGCTACTTTCGCGCTTATGCCAAACAACTAGAAAAATGGAGTCAATATGTCCTAGAGCAAATTCGCCTGTATCCCCGCGAGTCTGGGGAACCATGGAGTCCTGTCCCTGCGGCAGTTGAACTACTGGCGATCGCAGCAACAATGGCAGGACATCCTACAAATTCGATGGAAGATTTGATTAATAGTTTGTTTCTCGATTTAGAAGCAAAAGATTTAGAAAATCGTTCAGCTAACTGGAAAAAGCTATTTAATAGCTTGCAAAAACACCGCGAGGCTTTACTAGAAATTGTTAAAAGTCGCACGGCCTGCACAAAAGGAAGTTCTAAACAATTTCAGATTATTGATGTTGTACAAATCCTCGACCCATTGAAGCAGGTTAGCAAATCTTGGCAACCTCAATCTGAAATTCCGACAGATGTTCGAGAAAAGTTTCCCGAAATTAATAAAGCGCGTCAAGCAGCAGACGAACTCCTAGAAAAAGCGATTCAGGAAGAGTGCGATCGCCAACTTGCTGTTTACAATTCTGTAGTAGCTGAATTAGGGGAAGACATCAAGAAAAAAGATGTTACCGATTTAGTAAAACAGGCGATCGATCGCTCGATCGAAGCTGGTGTATTTCGAGGCAGAAAGAGTGTCGATGACCTAACATCTGTATTGGAACAGTTTAAACGAGTTGGGCTTTCTAGCTATTTAGACACAATGAAGCGCGTGCAAGCTGAGAAAGATAATCCCGATAGTAAACCGGGGAAGCTGCTTAAGTATCTCAGCGAAAATCATCAAAAAGCAATGACAGAGGCTTCCGAATTTGTCGGCAGCACTAACAATTTTCTTGATGCTTCTCTAACCGAGGTGAATAACCGAATTGAAGATTTAGAAGTGTCTGGTGGTGCAACAGTAGAATCTTGCCATAGGGCTATTGAAGATGGATTGGCTAAACTGCGAAATCTAATTACTGAAATTAAAGGATAGATCGTATGATTTTACAAAAATCCACTCAACTGATTAAGTTATCTCAAAATAAATTTAATCTTCAGAAATATGCAGAAAATTTGCAAGGTTTTCAATCTAGACAACAACAGATTGAGCAAGCTGTCGCTGAAACTCTACCTCTTGTTCAATCTTTGAGAGCTTTTCGCCAAAAAGGAATTACCAATTTTGATTTAACTCAAAAAGCTGAGATTCTGCTGACATTTATTGCTAATGTTGAGGCAGAATTTAAAAAAGATCCTGAATGGATTCTACCACCAAATGAAAATTTCAACAAAAAGAATTTCACTTCTAGGATAGAGCAATTACAAAATTCTCTGAGATGGCAATTGGATCAATCTTGGCAGCTCTACCGAAGTCAAAAAATGCCCAGCACTAATAATGAAATCCTGAATTTATTGGATAAAGTTTCGGCATTTAAGCCAACTGTCCAACGGATTAGAAGTTTAGATTTGCAAATTCAGGAATCAAACTCAATTCCCGAAAGCAGTGAGGATTTTGAAAGAGTCGATCGGCTAATTGAGCAATTAAAGCAGTGCTGGGATGGCTTAAATTCTGATGAGGTTCCTGAAGCAGTGCTTCGTTTTCTGAAAGAGGCTGCGAATGAGGGTGCTACCCGGGGACTTTTAACGCCAGAGGTAGAAGATTGGTTGACTAAACATGGTCTTATTGATTCTTTACGAATTCGCTTGACCTAATAAATGGTTTGCGATTGTCCCAGAAATCACTGACGCACCCTCCTGCATTTTCTAGCGTACAGACAAAGTGCGATCGTCTTTGCTCTGGTAAAATGCCTCAGTAGCAAATTGTTTGAGTTTAGTCAAATCTCTTGACTGACGCCCCCTACTACATTTTCTAACGTACAAACAAAATAGAACTTAAAAAGATTAGATTCTAGCGAACGGCCAGGGCGATATTGTGCGTGTAAATCCGCAGTCGAAAAGTTTTCAATAACTTTGAGATTGAGTTCGTCAGCCAAAGCTGCAATCTTTTCAAACCCAGTAATCCACGGTGCATACATACTTTCATATTTATCTATGTAATCATTGATATCTTGGTAGCCCGTCGTTCTCAAAATCACCTTTTCCGACATATAATCAAAGGACAATCGGAAATTATGAACATTGTCGCGAATTTGTTCTAATACAAATATTACATCTTTTTTGTCAAGCAAGGTAGTGTTGCCTTCCCACAAAAAATATGTCGGTCGAGCGAAATCAAATTCACTCTGTTTCAGCAAGGGGATTAAACCGTCTTTTACGTAATCGCCGGGAAGGTAGCGAACATTGGCAGTAACTTTTTTAGCTTTGAGAGTTTCTTCTTTTAATTGAAGAGTCGCGGGATCGTCTATTTCAAAATAAGTTACTTTTTCGCCATTAATTCTAGCAGCGCGAGTATCCAAACCAGAACCTAAAATAACTACTTGCTTGCAACCTCCTAAAATTTGATTGGACAAAACATCATCAAAATATTTAGTCCGCAACTTAACCATTTCTTTAGCAGCGGGAGAGCTTTGAGCTATGTGGCTAGCTACTTTTTTTGTTTCCTCATTCAGCCATATTTTTACTACATGATCAGTATACAAAGGAATGGCTTCTTCATTCTCTTCTGCTCTAAATTCCGCAACGATAAAAGCAGTACCAGTTACATTTTTCATGGCTAATCTTTCACCCTTACTAAGTAGTTGGTTACAAATAAACATTAGATGGGGACGGGGTTTTTACACCCCTAAACTCCCTTGCATCCTAGATTCTTAGCTAAACCCGCCTACAAAATATTATGGTTTTTGCCCTTACCTACTTATTGACTTCTCGCATCTGCTAAAGACTCATTGCTCGCTTCACCATCAGAATGCAGTTCAGCTTGGTGTATTTTATCAGGAATCAGTCCCTCCGGCCGCACGAGCATCATGACAACAAGAGTTAGGCCGAATAGAAATAAGCGCATTTGAATCGGATCTAAACTGGTGGCCAGAAAGTCTCGCAACTGGGGAATGGCAATCCTGGGGAGTACAAAAGTATTCAGAAAACCCTTGAGGACTTGCGCTAATTGTGGCAGATAAAGCCGATCGGCAGACATGATAATGATAGCGCCCAAAATCACCCCGGTCATGTTGCCCAAACCGCCTAAAATCACCATACACAGGATGATTACCGACACCGAGAAATCGAAAACGCTGGGAAAAATCGCGCTGATATAGGCGGCGTAAAACGCGCCTGCAAAGCCCGAAAACGTCGCTCCCATCGCAAAAGCCGAAAGTTTGGTTTTGACCAGGTTAATCCCCATCGCACTAGCCGCTAATTCATCTTCGCGCATGGCATTCCACGCCCGTCCCAAGCGGGAATCTCGCAGCCGCGAAATCATGAAGTAAGCGAAGACAACTAACAGTAAAATTAGGTAGTACCAGGGAAAGTAGTTGCCGGTGCTGAAAGTACCGACGATGGGGAGAGATGGACGCCCGATCGGATTTATTCCCGCTTCGCCGCCGGTAAGGTTAAAAGGTCGATCGCACCCAACCAGACACAGCACCAACTCGGGTTTACCCAAAACAGCCGCAACAATCTTCGAGACTGGTTCGTCGATCCGAATCGCGGTTAAATTCCTAAAGACAACCGGGATAATTTCGCCAAAACCGAGGGTAACGATCGCCAAATAGTCGCCCTTGAGCCGCAGTGTCGGAATACCCAGGATTACGCCCGCGATCGCAGCTACACCGGCGGCGATCGGCAGTACCACCCAAAAGTTCCAAGCAATATTTAACTGCCCAGAAGATAGCAAAGCCGTCGTGTAAGCGCCGATCGCAAAAAACGCCGCATATCCCAAATCCAACAAACCCGCAAAACCCACAGTAATATTCAAACCCAGCGCCAACATAATAAAGATTTGAATCTGTACTACAGTAGCAATCCAGCCAGTCTGAGCCTGAATGTCGATAAACGGAAACAGAATTAGAATAAAAGCTAATGTCACCAGAGTTGCCAGCCGCTGGCGTTCTCCCTGCAAACCCTGCAAAGCACCCATTAACGTAGCGGTCAAAATTGCGATCGTCAAACTGCAAATCCCGTACAGCAGCGTCGTCGGCAAAGCCACAGCAGATTGACCAGACAAAGGTCTAATCAAAACCCCTTCTAACACACTCGCAACTAACAGCCAAACTCCCAATCCGAAACCCGCTAAACTGCCGATCGCAGCACCAATTTTCGGGCTGTAAACCTTCTGGTCCCGACAGCTCATAAAGCCCGCAGCCGTACCCATCAGCCAGCCGATCACAGTGCCGCTCCAACCGCCAAATAGGATAACAGTCAAAGAGCCGATCGCCCCTAAGATACCGCTCGATTTGATCGCATTAATTATTTTTTTTGACATAGGAAGAAGTTATTAGTCATTAGTCATTAGTTATTAGTCAGCAGTCAGTAGTTAGATGAAAAAATGCTAGGAATCGCAGTTATAGATACGACTGACGCGGGTAGTGCCAACTTCTGCCTCACCTCAAGCAACTCGATCGACCGCTGGCTCTGGAAACTCCCGATCGGGCTAGCTACAGTTTAGAGTCTTTTGAGTTCGATTATTGCACCAAAAGTGACGAAACTTCAAATATACTGGAACTGTTACCCCAACACACTTCAAACGGGCGATCGCTATATGGTACAAGCACCTCAAAAAACAATCACCCTCGACGAGTTTTTGCAACTCCCAGAAACCAAACCCGCTAGCGAATACATCAAAGGTGCGATCGTACAAAAACCTATGCCGCAAGGAAAACACAGCAAACTACAAGGCAGACTCGTAACAGTCACCAACGACATCGCAGAGAAACCGCAAATTGCCCTAGCCCTACCAGAACTTCGCTGCACGTTTGGCGGACGTTCTATTGTTCCCGATGTCGCCATTTTTGTTTGGAATCGCATTCCCCTAGACGCTGACGGCGAAATTGCCCATACATTTAATGCTCACCCAGACTGGACAATAGAAATTTTGTCCCCAGCCCAAAGCCAAACCAAAGTCACAAACAATATTTTGCACTGTTTGAATGCCGGTTGTCAGATGGGTTGGTTGCTCGATCCCGATGAAAAAAACATTTTAGCCTATCCCGCAAGGCAGCAGCCTATTTCCTTGCAAGAACCAACAGATATACTTCCAATGCCCAATTTTATGCCGGAAATGCAGTTGACTTTAGGCGAAGTTTTTGGCTGGCTCAAACCAGGGAATATTTAAAACGTAAACCTAAAACGTAAAACGCGATCGCTTTTAGTGCCCCGACTTCTTTAGGAAGTCCGGCATCTGGGTGTGCTGTTTCTTTAGGTCTACTTAAATGTCTATTGCCATTACTTAAACCCTGCAATTTCAAACCTTCTCCTGAACATTCTCGCCCAACAAACCCCCTGGCCGAAAAGCCAAAATCACCACCAAAACCCCAAACACCCAAGCATTAGTCCAGCGGCTTGACAAATACTGATCGCTCAAAGACGAAAGCAACCCAATCAAAACCCCCCCCAACATCGCCCCGACAATATTGCCAATCCCCCCCAAAACCGCCGCAGTAAAAGCCCTCAAACCCGCCGTAAACCCCATCGTAAAAACAATAGTATTGTTGTACAAACCAACCAAAATCCCAGCCGAACCCGCCAAAGCTCCCCCAATCAAAAAAGTCAGAGCAATAATCTGATCCACATTAATCCCCATAATTTTAGCAGCATCGCGGCTTTGAGCAGTTGCCCGCATCGCCTTTCCCAGACGAGTGTATTGCACAAACACATGAAGCAAAACCATCAATACAACCGCCACCACCAACACAATTAAATCTTTAGTAGTAAATACAATACTCGTTTGAATTCCCAAAGCTTTGAAAATATCAACTCGCGGTAACAAATCGGGAAAGCTTTTCGGAGCCGCAGAATTAGAACCCATTATCGGAATAAAAGCTTTCAATCCTCCCCAAAACAGCCCCATATTTTGAAAAATAAAAGAAACTCCAATTGCCGAAATTAAAGGAGCTAAACGAGGAGCATTTCGCAAAGGTCGATAAGCATACTTTTCCACAACAATATTCAGCCCAGCACAAAACACCGAACATACAATTAAAGCGACTAACATCACTGGTATAGCAGTACCTAAAGATGCGCCGTCTTGAATGCCAAAAGCCCCGAACACGGTTAGGGAAGCAAAAGCGCCCAACATATACAAATCGCCGTGAGCAAAATTGATTAACTCAATAATGCCATAAACCATAGTGTAACCCAAAGCAATAATTGCAATCAGCGCGCCGTTGACAAGACCAACTAATAATTGTTGGATAAAAACTTCAGGATTGCTGACTATTTCTCCAACGATTTTTGGCAAATCCAATCCTGCGATCGGGCCTAATAGCAAAACTATATAAACTACACCTAGATATAAGAGAATACTTTTCCAGTTCTTCATGTTTTTGAGTAATTGGGAATTGGGAATTGGGAATTGGGAATCGGGAATGGGGAATTGGGAATTGGGAATCGGGAATTGGGAATCGAGAATTGGGCATGGGACATTGGAGAGAGAAGGAAAAAGGCATAATTTTTTATTATCCCTTCTTCCTTCTTCCCGATATCCGTTACATTCGTTACATCCGTTATAAAATCCGTTGCCGAACTTCCCTCTTCCTTCTAATTAATTATTCCGTCTTGAGCGGGCTCACGAACTCCCACTTGCCACCTTTAACAACATTTCCTGACATTGTAGTCAAGCTTGTGTCGCCATTGGTGTCAAAACTCCAAGTGCCGAGTACCCCGTTAAAATCTTTAGTTGCCAAGACAGCTTCGCGGATAGCAGCGCGGTCATTTTTGCAAACTTTATTAATTGCGCCGATCGCAACTTTAGCAGCTTCATAAGCGTAAGCTGCATAAGCTTCCGGTTCAGCATTATATTTTGCCTTGTAACTTTCGTACCACTTCGCACCGGCACCAGTCAATTCTTGAGGAGGCAAGCCGCCAAAAGTAGCGTAAACTCCTTCGGCATCTTTGCCTCCGGCATCAATTAAAGCTTGGTCTTTGATGCCGTCCGGGCCCATGAATTTAACTGCCTCAGGCGTCATCCCGACATTTCTCATGTCTTTAATTATTTGTCCGGTGTTGCTCTGAGTAGTGCCACCGAAGTAAATCATGTCGGGATTTAAAGCTTTGATCTTATTCATTAACGCCTTGTAGTCGCTAGCTTTAATATCAATTCCCTCTCTTCCGAGAACTTGAATTCCCAACTTTTTAGCAGTTGCTTCAAAAACATCAGCGATGCCTTTGCCGTAGAGTTCTTGGTCGTCGAGAATGTAGACTTTTTGCACGCCTAAAGATTTCGCCCAGTTGCCAGCTACAGCTCCTTGAAGGTCGTCAGCGGGGACAACGCGGGTGAAATTGCGAGTGCCAGCGGGATAATAAACGTTAGGTTCTTTGGCTTCGCCTTTTCCTGGTTTAGTCAGTCCCGGATAAGTGTTGGCCGGACTGATCATGACGATGTTAGCTTGGTTGAGCACGGGAATGGAAAGTTTGGCGGCACCGGAGTTATAGTGACCTATGGCGGCAACTACCGAACCGTCAGCGACAGCTTTGTTGGAGTTGGACGTTACTTGGGCCGGGTCCCATTTGCCGGCGGCGGCGGTGGCGTCATCGTAAACTTCGTATTGGATTTGGATTTTGCCGTCGCAGGCTTTGGAGTCAGTTTCGGCAAGTGCTTGTTGGATGCCGTTGACCATTGTTTGAGATTGACCCAAGGCGCTGCCTGTCATCGGCAGCATGGAGACAATTTTGACAGTATTGGGGTCTCCGGCGCTGCTGACTGCGACGGGAGTGGCTGCGGGACTGGTTCCGGGGCTGCCTCCGGGAGTTGTGGCGGTCGGTGCTGGAGGATTTTGACAGCTAGCGCACAGAGAGGCTATTCCGGCGGCAAAAAGTAATTTCCGCAATCCTCCGACGCCGAGATTGTGTGTTGAGTTGATTTTTGGGGATGTGGCACTTTTGCCCCCTGACTTCTTGGAAAAGTTCATAGGTTGGTTTGTTTGTTGGTTGCGTTTTAGCATATTTCCACTGTTTTAAGTATGTAGTCAAGGGTTAGCACAAATTTTCAAATTTTAGACCAACTTTTAAAGATATACCGCTGCAACAAGCTGTTTCTCTCGTTTTCTATCGTTGCCCGGCTCTGTTTCTCGTTCCCCGGCTCTGCCGGGGAATGCCTACCGGGAGGCTCGGCTTCCAGCTCACGAGGCAGAGCAAGAGTGAAATGGGTTTGCAGGCAGAGCGTGGGAACCAGTTAAAACCAGTTAAACCAGTTAAAATTTAAAAGAGAAAGGAAAATACAGATTTCCTTTCCCTTTTTCAACCCCCCAGCGTCAAATCAGCTTGATTGCAAAATCAAAGATGAATCCCTTTTTTCCTGTCAGCGATCGGCACTAAAATATTCATAATTAATCATTACTCTAGCTCCTTTAACGCTTCAAACACCAACACTGAATCGATCGCCCGCAGAGCCTCCGACATTCGCAACTCGTGCGTTCCTCCCACAGTAATATACCGCTTTCCTTTCTTCTGAAGAACCTCAACAAACTGTTGGTGCATAGTCATTCGTAAATGTTCGCTTTCTCGCGTTCCATCCTGAACAAACCCGAAATCCGGCTGAGTCAAAATATACAAATCGTAGCGGCGGCTGTCTGCAATTTTCTCGACCATCGGGTGTTCCGAACCAACGTAACGTTTGTGCCAAATACAAGTAGCTAAGGGGTCTGTATCGCAGATAATGACTTTGTTAGCGCGAGTAGCAATATCGTCTTCTATAGCAGCTTGTTTCTTGGCAATTTCTACAAATTCATAGCTGTCCCAAATTTCAGGATCGGGGGAATATTGCCGACCTTCCCAGTAACACCTGCCGTATTCGGGAACCCAAGCAGTTTGGTAGTGCTGTGCGAGCGATCGTGCTAGGGTAGTTGTGCCGCTCGATTCTACACCCAGCACGCACACTCGTTTGGCAAAGTAGGCCTTGGCTGGGGGAGTCAGCATTTGCCAGTGTTCGGCTAGGTGCGATCGCAATTGTGTTCCAGAAATCGGGAATTTGAGCCGTTCGCGATCGACTGCACAGTGTTGAGATCCCATCAGTTTTGCCCAAGGTTCGCCGTAATCTTCTGAAGTAAAAGCGATATCGGGTTTTCGCCCGGAAAGCACCTCAAGAGTCCTCTGAGCCCAAGGTTCGAGGGCTTCCGGCAAATCGTCGAGCACTTCGATAACTTCTGCGTCGGGATGCAAAAACCGAATCCAGTCGGCTCTAACGCTTCCTGCAACTGCTTGATTTGTTTTGTAACAGGCGAGAACGATTAAACGGTCAACCTTTTTTTTAGCTTCTCGAATTAAGTAGTCGTGTCCTTTGTGGAAGGGGTAAAATTTGCCTACAGTAACACCGAGTATCATAAAGATTGCTGCTTTTTTAACTTTTGTTCCGAGTAAATCCGCTGAAAATTTTGCAGTCCGTAAATTGCCATCAACCAAAATATCGCGTACAAAATACTCGTCAGATATAGCCCGCGCGAGGCATACAAGGGAACGTAAATCGTGTCTGCAACAATCCACAAATACCAGCTTTCGAGATAGCGTTCCATCATGTACAACTGGGCTATCGCGCTTAAGATGGTGGTCAGGGCATCCCAAAATGGTGCTGCACCGCCCAAATATACTAATACTGTTCGCAAGCCAAATACGCCAACTGTAACTAAGACTGCGGTGAGGATGAGCCAGCGTTGGTTCATGCGACATACAGGTTTTTCTGTGCTGTTTTCGCCACCCCGCAGCCAAATATAAATTGCTTGCAAGCTCGTGATTAAATAGAAAGATTGAAGCGCAACTTCGCCGTAAAGTTTAACTTGATAAAACACCGCAGCGTAGGCGATAACTCCGATTAAGCCGATCCACCAGCCTAGGGGATTGTTTTTAGCAAGCAGCCAAACGCTCCAAGCAGAAGCGATCGCGGCTATCGCTTCGATTAAGTCGAGTTGGATAGGGACAAACCGCTGCACTGAAAGCAGGATCACGAAGATGCTTGCTGCGGAGCCGATTAAGTTCGGCAGGTTCGCTTTTTTCATGGCAATCCCTATCTCGGCTGGCTATATGGACTGCGAAATCAAATCCGAATCCTTCTTTTCTTTTGAGCGATCGACACTAAAGTCTTCATAGTACGATCGCTCAGTATTCACATCCCACAAATCGTGCTTTTCGCCGAGAATATTTCTCACAGCCAGCATCCCCGTCAGCATGGAATGGTCTTGGTTGTTGTATCGGTGCATACCGTTTCGCCCGATCGTCTGCAAATTCTCCATTCCCTTCAAAAAACCTTCAAGTACCTGCAAGTGTCCTCGATATTCGGCATCGTACACGGGATAAGCCTTGGGCTGCCGTATGACAACTCCATCTTCAACATCGGCAGTTGTTGCTAAACCCAAACCCACCAACTCGCGAGTTGCTAATTCGACAAGTTCGGCGTCCGACATTTCCCAAATCTCGTCGCCTACGCTACAGAAATATTCCATTCCTAAACAACTTTTGTTGGCGTCGGGAACTAAAGCGGCGCTCCAATTCTTAAAGTTTTGAATTCGTCCCACTTTGACTTCGGGAGAGTGAATGTAAATCCAGTTGTCAGGAAACAAATCCTTGCGATCGACAATCAGCGATACAATCAAAAAATCTCGATATTTGAGCGATCGCGCGGCGTGCAATACCTCTTCGGGGGGCTGCGGTTTCATTCTTGCTACCAGCGCCGATATCGGCATACTCGTAATGAAATTATCTGCCGAATATTGAACTAATTCTCCGTTTTGCTCCGCCGTAATACTTTTAATCTTATTACCTTCACGCTCAAAGCTAATGACTTTAGTATCCAGATAAACTTTGCCGTCTTTATTCTCCACAGCTTCCGCGAACTTTTCCCACATCATCCCCGGTCCCAAAGCCGGATAATCAAACTCTTTGATTAATGTTTTAGTGTCGTTGCTGCCAAACAAAGCATTAATAATTGCAGTCGTCAGCGACAATCCTTTAATCCGCTGCGCCGCCCAATCTGCTTGAATTTCCGAACAAGGAATGCCCCAAACTTTTTCAGTGTAAGTCTTAAAAAATGTTTTATACAAGCGTTCGCCAAAACGATTGATCACCCACTGTTCAAAAGTTTTTTCTTCCGTAAGCGGCCAAATTCTCACTTTCAGATAACTCAAAATAATCAGCGTACTCTCAATTATCCCCAAATTAAAGAGAGTATTGAAAGCACTGATCGGATAGTTGAAAAATTTACCTCTATAAAAAATTCGCGACAATCGTGGCACTTTAATAAACTCATTTCCCAGTACCTCTTGCCACAACTGCTGCACGGCTTCAACTTTAGTATAAAAGCGGTGGCCGCCAATGTCGAAACGATAGCCTTTGTAGGTTTCTGTGCGAGCTATTCCCCCAACTTTATCACCTTTTTCGAGTACAACAGGGATGATCCCTTGCTTGACTAGCTCGTAGGCAGCAGTCAAGCCCGCAGGGCCTGCACCGACGATCGCAACAGGATAATGTTTCACTCAGCCTACCTCCAGCTTTTTTATCGAACCATACAATTATTTATAACTTGTCAAAGTTATAGATGCACCCGTGAATACCCTGAGAACCTATTGAGCTGCCGGATTTTGAAGGACAATTTGCCTTGATTTATTGAGCGGATACTGGCAAGCTAACTTTGCCAGTCAAGGGCTTTTTTTGGTATAAGTAGCGACCAGTGCCGATCGCAAATGCTAGTCCGCTGTAAAAGTAGAAAAGCCAGTGCCAAGGAATTGTTTTCAGGGCAAATACGATACCGTGTTTACGGTGAAAAAATTGGTAAAGCGGTGCATTAATTGCTACCAGTGGTATTGCCAGCAAGCCAGCCAGTAGCAGAAAGCTCACCGACCAGCACGTCCCCAAAACTGCCAGCAGCACTGCATAAGTTAAAATCACGCTGATGCGGTTTGAAACTTGCAAGTTGAGGTCGTTATTCAATTTGCGATCGCGCCAAATCAGTTCGGTCCAAGGCAGCGCTCGGTAGAAAAAGTCAGCTTTCACCATCCCCATCGGTTTCCACCGCTTTAAATGCTTCACCTGCAATGTTTTGCACAGCCGAATGTTATAACCTGCTTGTTTCAAACGGTAGCCGAACTCAATATCTTCGATCGAAGCTTGGCGGTAACTCTCATTAAAGCCGCCCATCTGCAAAAAAATTTCCCGGCGAATCACTCCGCAAGCGCCCCAAAAAGTCGAAGCTTCTTCGTTACCTGTTTGGTGCACGTAGTGGTGCAGCAAGTTCCTGTACTGCGATAGAAAATCGGGATCTCCAGGAGCATCATCGTAAGAGCCGATGAAAGCAGCTAAGTAAGGATTATTTTTGAACACCGATATCGCATAGCCCACAGCTTCTGGACAAACAGCGACATCAGCATCCACAAAAAACAGAATATCTCCCTTTGCAGCCTGGGCACCCAAATTCCTTGCTCGCGCTGGCCCCCCGCATTCGGGAATCCTAATGACTTTGGCGCCGAATTCATTGGCCAGACGCCAGGAACCGTCGCTTTCGCCATCTGCTACTACAATAATCTCGATAGGTCTCGGCACAGCTTGAGCCAGCTTTGACAAACAGGTGCGAAAGTAAGCGCCCCCGTTGTGGACTGGGATAATGACGGATACAGTGGGATCGGCGGTAGAAATCATCACCTAAATTGTTTAAATTGCAGGGGTAAAAATTTGCTTGAATTTTATTGGTGCTACTTTACGAAGGGTAAAATCAGCTCGACTTTTCTATTTATAACTCGATTTCTGTTTCAATTCAACTAAATTTTTTGCTGGCATTCTCGATTGCCTTTTTTCCATTCATGCCTGTATTCTACGCCACATCTTGCTGAGACTGACCGGGTGCAGACAATAGCTTTACAAAATCTTTAAATATATCCTTGTTTTTGTAAACCTGGGAAAAATACCCAACAGTATTTTTGGGCTGCTGTGTTGCACGCCACAACATTTTGAGTTTATAGTACGCGTAAGTAGGTAAGCGAAAACAAACCATAATATCTTGTATGGTCTTGTAGGGGATCGAAAGCGCCGATCTATACTAAGAGCCAGTTTAGGCCTGTAAAACCCGCCTCTCCCCACGTTATGTTTATTTGTACTTAATTACTTCTCGTATAAAATAAGACATAGTTTATACGGAAAGCCATCGGCTCTCAGGGCTTGCCCGGTACAGTTTCTTTTACGGACCTGATCCGCGAGTGACTCCTCCACCCAGTCTGTATCCCGACTGCGGTGTTAATCTACATTTAATGAGTTTTGGCAATATATTTAAAATATACATCTTAAAATTTCCGACGGTGTACGATCGAGCTTTGGTGATTTGCTAACATACCCTTAGCTAGCTCCCTTTGAGCCAAAACGTTTACATAAACAAGTTTTGATATTACATTAACACATCCCAAAAAACTTTAAATCAGCCTTTAGTTTCAGTCATCATACCAGCTTTCAACGCTGAAAATTTTCTGGCTAAAACATTAGAATTTGTTTGATATCAAACTTATCAAAACATAGAAGTTTTAGTGGTTGACGACGGCTCTACAGATACAACAGCCGAAATCGTCAAATCTTTTGCTCAAAAAATAGCCGAGTCAGCTTATTCCAACAGTCAATTGCTGGCGCCGCCGCCGCTCGCAACCTAGCCATTGAAAAATCAAAAGGCGAATATATTGCTCCCATCGATGCCGACGATATTTGGTATCCGCACAACCTAGAAAAACAAGTAAAATGCTTGACTTCCTCAGCATCATCTGTCGGAGTTGTGTATTCGCGATCAGTTGATATAAATGAAAAAGACCTGCTTATCGGTGGATTTTACAACTCCACCATCGAAGGAGAAGTTTACACAGCATTAGTTTATAAATATTTTATAGGCAATGCCAGCTCATCTCTGATCCGCCGCGTTTGTTTTGCAAAAGTCGGCGGTTACAACTGCAAACTTAAACTAGAAAACGCTCAAGGCTGCGAAGACTGGCAACTTCACCTCCGCATAGCCGAGCATTATCAATTTAAAGTAGTGCCAAAATATTTAGTTGGCTACCGACCTATTGCCAGCAGTATGTCTAGCAACTATGCAGCAACGGCAAAATCTCACTCTTTAATTATGGCAGATGTCCGGCAGCAACATCCCGAAATTCCCAGGAGCATTTATCGCTGGTCTGGCAGCAACTTTTACATTTACTTAGCTGTTAAAAGCAACCGCAGCGGCAATTACCGGAGTACATTATCTTGGCTGTATCGCTCTCTCAAAGAAGATTTATTAATGGCACTTTTGCGCCACAATTTTTATCTGCTGTCAATAGAAAGTATATTAAAAATAATAGTTTTACCGCCAACTGAATCAGGGTTAGAGTTAAAACAAGCATCAGAATCGAGTGAAGAAACCACACTTGCTAGGATTGAGACGCGGACTAAGGCTCACAGAAGGTTGCCATCGCAGGTATACGAAATAATGCGATTCAACAGTTTAGGAAATCTAAAATCTAAATAAACCCAACATTTAAAAACCCGGTTTTTTGAAGAAACCGGGTTTTTGAGGAAGCTAGAGGGCGTTTAATTTTGCCTGGTTGCTCGATCGACAATCAGGAAAGAGGGTTAAATAAAAAATATAAATTTTCCCTTCTTCCTTCTTCCGTCTACTTAATCTCTCTAAGCGTGAGAAGCTGTAGGAGTTTGAGCTTGTGGCTGCTGGCCGTCTGGCGCAAGGGATTCCCCTTCAATAAACGAGCGCAACATCCAAGCCATTTGCTCGTGCTGTTCCATCAAACCAGTCAAAAAGTCTGCGGTTCCGTCATCCTTAAACTCTTCGCCGCACTGTTCGACGTGTTGGCGGAGATTGCGAATAATCAGTTCGTGGTCGTCAACTAAACGCGACACCATCTCCGTCGCTAAAGGCAAATCGCCGATATGTTCTTGAATCGAGCCATACTTCAGAAAACCCTCAGCAGTACCAATTGGATAGCCACCTAAAGTTCTCACCCGTTCGGCCATAGCATCGATATTTAATGTTAACGCCTGATAGTGTTCTTCCCACAACTGGTGGAGCGATCGAAACTGCGGGCCCACTACATCCCAGTGATACTTTTTGGTTTTGATTAACAGCAGATAAGCATCTGCCAGGTCGTGATTCAATAGTTCGATAACGCCTGCACGCTGCTCGTCAGATAGACCTATGTTTAACTTACGCATTGAAAATTGTTCCTGCAACTCTAACTTTACTATTAGAACAAATTTCGCCAGCCACTTACATCAACCCAGAGGACGATCGAAGAAGATTGAATTTTAGTAAAATATCTGCACTTCAGGTTAAAGTAATCGCAATATAGATACCCTTAGATAGATGCAATGAAACTTATTGTTCCGAAGCGCCTTTGTTTGGCGAGCACACCGATTGGGCAGCAGGCGATCGCCCGCTCAATCCCGCTATATAAAAAGGCTGCACTCTGATTGTTAGTAAAAATCAAGGAATTTATGGCGAAGTTAACGAACATCACACACACTTAATTGTGCGGGCGGGTTTAAATGACGGCATAAGGGACTTGCAATTAAATATAACCCCATTTATCCTAGAAGGCTAGGAAACAGATTTTCGGACATGAGCGGTTCTGACCTCTGTGATTGGGATGCTAGAAATGATATTGACTGAAACCGTTAAATCGACCTTGAAAGATGCTGCCAAGAAACAGACGGGCGCTCGCCGTCGAAACTTTATGGCAAAAGTGGCGGAAGACCCAGATTAAATACAGCGGTGAAACCCTTTGTCCCATTTGGTAGACCGAAAGAGAGAACCTGTTTGCTCGCTTCACGTTCAGGAACACTTGCTGCTGTGACCACGACGCGCAGCACTAAGCCGAAAATATCAACGGCAGTGTGGCGTTTTCGCCCCTGGGTGCATGAAGGCTTTGTCAAACCCGACCCTCTGATGAGCCATCGCTGCAGTGGCAACTGTTGAAACCTGGTTTTTGGCGGATGGCGCCTCCAAGACAGATTAAAAAAAAGCAGTCCTCAGTGTTTGCGTGGAGGATGAGAGCGAGGGCATTGCAGTTTGTCCTATCTGGGGAATACGGGGTAAAGTAGCGGTAGGAAAGATTTATCCATACTTTTACTAACTGTGCTACTTTCATTGTTAGCTGTAAACCATCATGCGGGAAATCTGCCAGAGCGTGGAAACCATATTTCAACTGCTGTTAGACGAACTTAAAAAGTCCACTCGCGCGTCTGAGCAGAACTGCCAAGATGTAGCAGGGCGACTCGCAGCAGAAGTCAACAGGATATGCACTGAAAGCCAGCGGATTCAAGCCTCCGGAGATATAGAAGGTTCAGCCCAGAGCCTGGCTCAGCACCGCTTGCAACAATGCCTCCACTATTACAATTTAGGCTCCGGGCCCGGGCGAGTAGAATTGCACAGCACCCTCAGCGCGATCGTCTATCGCTACATCACTCCTCCCCAGGTGCAGTCTAGCTATCAGGCGCGAGTAGAACTGATCAAAGATTTTTTGCAAGGATTTTATCTCGAAGCTTTAAAGGCATTCCGGCGCGAAACCCAACTACCACCTACCTACAGTCCCCGCTCTCGCTTAGAACTAGCAGAGTACATGGCCTTTGTAGAGCGTTTCGGCAAGCGGCGCATTCCTTTACCTCGGAACCGCAGCCAGCAACTAATTATTTTACGGGCCCAAACCTTTTCCCAGCAGCAGCCCAAAGAAACCTCCGTAGATATGGAACAAGCCGCCGACGGAGGGGCTTCTGATTCCGACCAAACTTGGAACGACACCTCGGTACACTCGGTACGAGAAGCAATGGCCGGACAGGGATCGGCGGCAATTCGTCCGCCGCTAGGCGACGAGTCAGAGTCTCTGCGACAAAACGTGATTGACGAATTAGTGGCTTACTTGAAAGAGCGCAACCAACAAGACTGCGCCGATTACTTCGTGCTGCGCTTGCAAGACTTGCCGACTAATGAAATAGAGTCGCTTCTGGGCATAACTCCCCGCCAAAGAGACTATTTGCAGCAGCGCTTCAAGTACCATTTGCTCAGGTTCGCCATGTCGCACCGCTGGGAACTCGTTCACCAGTGGCTGGAAGCAGACTTAGACCGCAATCTGGGTTTGCTGCCTTCTCAGTGGCAGGCTTTTGGCGAGCAAATTGGCCCAGAGGGACAGCGTTTGCTAAAGTTGAAACAACAGGGTCTGTCAGAGTCAGCGATCGCGCAAACCCTCGGCAGCACGGTAGCCCAGGTACAGAAACGGTGGTTTAAATTGCTGGAACTTGCCTGGGAATTGCGAAATCGTTCAGATTCCGGAGAAGGGGCATCTAGTGATGAATAACGAAACGAACAGGGATGCAGAGGCTTTCGAGCGCCATTTTTTAGACTGGATATTGCAGGCGCCAATCGCGAATGCCTCTAGCGAAGATGAGGAAAACCTCAATCCGCCCCCTCGCTCAGAAGAGTGGGCCGATACAGAAGAGAATTCCGGGGTGGAATACTGGGAATGGGACGAACCCGACCCGCTGGACTATCAAGTGGGGGCGCACAGCAATGCACCCGCACAACCGCTGACACTTGGAGATATACCGACCGTGCAAGACCGTTTTCAGACCTTGTTAAAACAAAGGCTTAGAGCCGAAATTGAATCCAACCCGCCGCTGTTCCCCTGGGAAACAGAATTCAAAAGCTACGACCACGATTACCCAGACGATGTAGCCCCGCAATGGGTTCCTCCCCTGCACCTCTGGACTCCCCAACTACAAAATATCAGGTGGGGTCGCCTGCCAATTCCGATCGCGCAAGGAGTTTTTGCTCAACTGCTAGAACCTTGTCAGGAACTGGTAATGTCGTCGCTGCGGGAAGGCTCGAAATTAGTTCGCGCTGTAGATGGCTTGTTTCCGGGCCATTCTCAGGAACTCAACGAATTAGCGGGTTTAGTGCTCAGAGGTTCTTTACGGGGACTTCTAGATTTAGAAGATTTCCCGACTTACGAAGCTGCGAGTACCGATCAACAAATGGTGCTGTCGCTGTTGGCCGCCAGGGAAATCATTGAGTCTCTAACTTTGGATTGTCCTGTGAATCAGTCGCCGGTTTCGCGGGAGTGGCTGACTGGTTTGGGTTCGCTGACTCTGGAGGCTCAATACCTGTCGAACCGCAACAGAGAACAGCAAATGCCGTGTTTAAGAGTTGAGTGCCAATTTCCGGGGGCAGGAAGTTTGGAACTCAAGGGAGGAGATGCCGAAGCAACTGCACATCGTGCGAGTTCCGGGCATTTAAGTGTGGAGTTGTTTGACGCACAACCTGACAAAACTTATGCCCTAGAAGTTCGATTCCAAAACTTCGAGACCAGACCTCTGATGTTTGCTATTCGTCCTATTTTGGCAGGACAAGATAGCAACTAGAAAGGTAGAATTAGAGTAAATAATTTAGTTTTTTACTCTGTGGTTTGACCTCACACAAAAACCGATGCAATCCCCCGACTTCTGTCGTGGAAAGCCAAAAAGTTTAGATCTTAGTTCAAGCCCCCAGATTCATCTGTGGAGTTAATCTAAAATCTAAAATCTACAATCTACAATCTACTGCTCGTTGACTTGGATGGGTGCACATGACAACTGATAACCTGCGAAATATACCTGTTTTGGGTAAGCTGTGGGAGCAGATTGAGGCCATGCCTCCGCCGGTGATTGAGGATTCTTTACTGCTGCGAATCCTAGTTCAGTTGTTGGTAATTGTGGGAATTGTGGCTACTGACGTTGCTGCTGAAGAAGCCCTGAATCTGTGGGCTGTGCCTGTTAGTATTGTGGGAGCAACTTGGAGTTGGTACCGCCGCCGCGATCGCAATGTAGCTGCTAAGTTCTGCATAGCTATTGGAATGCTGGTGGCGCTGTTCGCTTTTTTTAGCCGCTTGGTCGGAGAATTGAATGATACGCGGTTAGTTTTGGCGCAACTGTTAATCCAACTTCAAGTGCTACACAGCTTCGATTTGCCCCGCCGCAAGGATTTGGGGTATTCGATGGTAATCGGGCTAATTTTGTTAGGGGTAGCAGCGACTCTCAGCCAAACCTTGACTTTCGGGCCGCTGTTGTTGGTGTTTTTGGCTTTAGCGCTTCCGACTTTGGTTTTGGATTATCGATCGCGCTTGGGATTTTTGAAGCCAGAAGCCATTGGCGACAAAGCACAAGGTAAAGGGAAAAATGAAAGCCTGTCGCTATTTGCTGCTACTTTATCCCCAAAGTATTTTGGTTTGCTGCTGCTGATAACTGTCGGGTTGGGGCTGACTATTTTTGCGTTTTTGCCACGCCTCCCTGGCTATCAGTTGCGGACTTTTCCGGTGAGTGCTCCTATTCAATATCAGGGGGAGTTTGACTCGCGCAGCATTCTGAATCCGGGGTATGTCAGAGGGGGAAATCAAAAAGGAACTGGCGGAGGAAGGGGGAGAAACCCTGACAAAGGGCCAGGAGAGGTGGACTCTACTTTTTATTACGGTTTCAACCAGCGCATCAATCAAAATTTGCGGGGGGAAATGAAACCTGAAGTGGTGATGCGGGTGCGATCGCAGGCTGCGGGTTTTTGGCGGGTGTTAGGCTTTGACAAATACACCGGTCAGGGTTGGGAAATTTCTCGCAACGAACAAGCTCAAAAGGTGAATAGACCTAGGTGGTCTTATCAATTTTATCTAAATCCGTTTCCCAATGCGCCTCGGACTCAAGAGGTGATTCAAACTTATAATATTGTTGCTCCATTGCCGAATTTGATTCCGGCTTTAAACAAGCCGAAAGAGCTTTATTTTCCGAGTCCAGAGGTGGCCGTTGATGCGGAGGGGGGTTTGCGAGCGCCTGCGGAATTGGGAGACGGGGTGACTTATACGGTGATTTCTAATGTACCTTTTCGCGATCGCTCTTTGTTGGGGAAAACTGGTACTAAATACCCGAAAAATATTCGCAACTTCTATTTGGATGTGCCGCCGGAAATTGCCCAGAAGGTGCGAGAAAAAACTGAAGACATCTTGGCGGCAAGAACTAGAGTATCCCAGTCGGACAGACCGATCGATTCTCCCTACGAAAAAGCTTTGTATTTGGCTCAATATTTAAAGCAAAATCCGAATTACAAAATAGAAAAAGCTTTGCCTTTCTTAGAAGAAGGTGAAGATTTAGTCCAGGCTTTTCTGTTTGGCTACAAAAACACCCAGGACGGCAAAAAAGTTACAGGTGGATATCCCGACCACTTTTCGACGGTATTGACCATTATGCTGAGGTCGATCGGAATTCCGGCGCGGCTGGCGGGCGGTTTCGATACGGGAGAATTCAACCCGTTTACTGGTTACTATGTTGTTAAAAATACCGACGCTTTTTTGATGACGGAGGTATATTTTCCCAATCACGGCTGGTTTGGTTTTAATCCGATTCCCGGTTATCCGCTGATTCCGGCTTCGGTGGAAGACAACCAGACTTTTAGTGCGCTGGAATCGTTTTGGAAGTGGATCGCGGGTTGGCTACCGACTCCTCTCAGAAGCGGGCTGGATTCAGTTATAGGTTTTCTAATTGGCTGGATAACTTTGATTGTGGGCTGGTTTCTGGGACAGTTTGCTAGGGGTTGGGTGGGGTTATTTACTGGCTTGATAGCTGCGATCGCCTTTGGCTTTATTGGCTGGTTAATTTGGCAAGTGTGGCGCAAGTGGCGCCACCGCCGCTGGCTGGCGAAGTTGCCGCCCGTGGAGGGGGTTTATCAGGAAATGTTGAAGGATTTGGCTAGTAGGGGATTTGTGAAACCTCGCGCTCAAACGCCTTTGGAGTATGCTGAGGCAATGCGTGGCAATCATGCAACTGATGAAGCAGAGGTGATTGATGAAGTTTCGCAAGCTTACGTGCGGTGGAAGTATGGCGGCGAAGCGGGTAATTTGAACCAGTTGCGGCAGTTGGTGGAAAATTTGAGGCGATCGCACTTGAAGAAACTGAAAAAGCGCTGGTTTTAAGCGGTACCGATCGCTTAGATGCGGTGATTAAGCGGGATGAACAGGTTTATAACCGTTTTCGGTCAAGTCATCGGTTTGGTAAGTTGTCGGGGGAGGAGTTTAAGCGGAGGGTGGAGGTTTGGGAAAAGAAGGTTTTGCAGTTACCTGTGGCTTCTAATCTTTCTAGTAAGGCAATGTTGAAGGCTTTGGGGGAGGCGACTGGGGGTTATGTGGGGCTATTGGATATGATTCTTAGGGAAGTGGCGATTCGAGCTTTGAAGAAGGGGTTATCAAGGATTGATTTGGAAACTCTCAAAGAAGTTGCTGGGGAGTACAAGTGATGGAAGCGATCGATATCCAGCCTTGGGTGTTTCGGGTGGAACCGTTGGAGGGTGAGAGTTTGAGCCATTTTTTGGGCGGTTTCGACGGGCGAATAAGTTAACGCCGAATCGGTTGGGTAAGATGGCGGGGTTGGGAGGCGCGATCGCCCGTTGGGAAAAGTTTCGGTTTAATCCGCCTCCTTCTCTTGAGCAGGAAATGTTACCGCCTCCTGGTGTGGGGATGAAGTTAGAGCCGATTCGCTTGTGTGGGGCTTGTTATGCCTAGTCGCCTTGTCATAAGATTGAGTGGCAGTTTAAAGGGATGCAGGGGTGCCAAAAGCATGGGTTACGGTTGCTGTCGGAGTGTCCTAAATGTGGGGCGAGGTTTAAGGTTCCGGCGCTTTGGGTGGATGGGTGGTGTCAGAGGTGTTTTATGATTTTCTCGGAGATGACAACTTTTCAGAAGTCCTTTCTTTAGATAATATTCTCCGTAAAGGCAAGTAATACCATTTTAGCTAAGATACAGCTTTCCCTAAAATTACTCTAAAAAAGGCTAGTTTATCATGATAATCTATTTTGAGAGAATTCTGCATCGCTGGAGATCGCTCTGTCCATAAAGCAAGTACCGGAGAATACGATGAGTCAAGTTGTCATTGAAAATCCCATCATCAACTCCGCTTTTTCCGAGCCAAAGCGTCACTTTCGCTTTGACGATGACGGTATTACTGATGAAGAAGTCCCATCCCGTCGCATCAGCCATTATTTTATTCCCATTGCCCAACCGAAGAAGAAAAGTAAGCAGTTTCAGCAACTAGAACTAAATCTGGGTGAATGGACACAAGATCGCGTAGAGGAGAACAAGTTTATTAACCAAGTGCGCGATCGCGTTAGCTTATGGAGACGCGGAGGGTATCTTTACGTTACCCCTACTACTAAAAAATTATTGGAATATTGGACTAACCCCGATCGCGAACGTAAATTATATTTCTGTCAGATTGAAGCTTTAGAAACAGTTATTTATATTACAGAAGTAGCTAAAAAGTGCGGTGATAACTGGATTGAAAATCAACTGCGGCAATTTAATGCGGATGCTAACCCGCTACTGTTTCGCATGGCTTGTAAAATGGCGACAGGGAGCGGTAAAACGGTAGTAATTTCAATGGTGATGGCGTGGCATACTCTTAATAAAGCTGCTAATCCTCAGAATAATAAATTTAGTGATGCTTTTTTAATAGTAGCACCGGGAATTACTGTGCGCGATCGCTTGCGGGTACTTCAGCCCAATGATGCTGAAAACTATTATAAAAAACTTGACTTAGTGCCACCAGAGTTAATGTATGAACTGGAAAAAGCTAAAATTGTTATTACTAACTATCACGCTTTTAAACTGCGAGAAATCAATTCCGCAGCCAAGTTAACTAAAGATATTCTTGCTCAAGGAAAAGAAAGTGCTTTTACTGAAACCCCCGACCAAATGGTCAGACGAGTTTGTAAAGGTTTGGGGAATAAGAAAAACATTATCGTCATTAATGATGAAGCTCACCACTGCTATCGCCGTCGCGCCGATAATGATGATGCCAAACTCAAAGGCGATGACCGAAAAGAAGCCGAGAAACGTAATGAACAGGCACATCTTTGGATATCAGGAATTGAATCTATACAGTCAAAAATTGGGGTAAAAGTTGTTTACGATATGTCAGCTACACCCTTCTTTTTAAAAGGTTCGGGTTATCCCGAAGGCAATCTATTTCCTTGGGTAGTTTCTGACTTTTCTTTAATTGATGCTATTGAATCGGGAATTGTCAAAATTCCCCGGGTTCCGATATCTGACGATAATATGAAAGGGGAACTGCCCACTTATCGTAGTATTTGGCCTTTGATTCGCGATCAACTCCCCAAAAAAGGACGTAGTACCCAAGATGAAAGTAAATTATCCCCAGAACCTAAACTTCCTAAAGAGTTAGAGGGAGCCTTAGAAAGTCTCTACGGTAGCTACAAAAAAGCTTTTGAATTATGGGAGCAGGATACAGAAGCTGTTGATAGAGGACGCACACCGCCCGTGTTCATCGTTATTTGTAATAATACCAATGTTTCTAAGCTGGTTTATGACTATATTTCAGGTTGGGATACTGGTAAAAAATATCCTGATGGCAGACCTGTTTTAGCTCCTGGCAAGTTACCACTATTTAGTAATGTTCAACATGAAAAATGGACAGCCCGACCGAATACAATTTTGGTAGATAGTGAACAACTAGAATCAGGTGAAGCGATGAGTGCTGAATTTAAAAAAATCGCAGCACAGGAAATTGAAGAATTTAAAGCTGAATATCGAGAAAGATATCCAGGGAAAGATCCCGAAAAAATTACACCTGAAGATTTACTACGTGAGGTATTAAATACAGTTGGAAAACCTGGAAAATTGGGGGAACAAATTCGCTGTGTTGTCTCTGTTTCTATGCTGACTGAAGGATGGGATGCCAGCACCGTTACCCACATTTTAGGGTTAAGGGCTTTTGGCACTCAGTTATTATGTGAACAAGTTGTTGGACGCGGACTGCGGCGCATTAACTATGCGGTAAATAAAGCGGGAATGTATGAACCGGAATATGCCGAAGTTTATGGCGTTCCCTTTGCTTTTATCCCCTGTGCGGGTGCTAATAAAACGCCAAAGCAAGGGGCATTACCTACCCGCGTTCGAGCTTTGCCAGAACGCAGTGAATGTGAAATTACTTTTCCTCGGTTGGCGGGTTATCGCTATGACATCACTAGGGGAAAACTAACAGCTAAATTAACCGATGTCTCTAAATACGTTCTCTCTACTGCTGACTTGCCAACGATGACAGTAAATGCTCCCATTGTTGGCAAATCGAGTATTCATACATTAGATGAATTAAAATCTCACCGAGAGCAGGAAGTCGCTTTTCTGTTGGCAAAAATGACTTTAGAAAAATATTTTCGCTGGGATGGCAGCCAAAAACAAGAAAAAACTACTCAACATTTTTTTGATGCGGATGTACAAGCTTGGTTATTTCCTGAAGTTTTACAAATTACGAAACAGTGGCTAAGGGAGTGTGTCCGTTACAAAGACCACACCTATCCGCAGTTGCTAATGTTAACTGAGTTTGCTCATGATGCTACAGATAGGATTTATCAAGCTATTGCCGCCGGAGAATCTCACAAATCTTTAAAACCAATTCTCCGTCCCTATGATACTTTTGGTTCGACTCGCTCTGTTGATTTTGACACCGCACGTCCAGTTTATACGACTGACCCCCATCAATGTCAGGTTTCCCATGTGGTACTTGATAGCAATTGGGAAGCGAAGATGGTGGAATCCTTAGAACAAATGAATGAGGTTATCTGCTATGTAAAAAATCAAAATTTAGGATTGGCGATTCCTTATACTTTGAATGGAGAACAAAAAAATTACTTGCCTGATTTTATTGTGCGAATTAATGACGGGCAAGAAGATTTACTGAATTTAATTTTAGAAGTTTCGGGGGAAATAAGAAAGGACAAAGTGGCTAAAGTAGCTACTACTCAAACTTTGTGGATACCAGCAGTAAAAAATCATGGTGGATTAGGGCGTTGGGATTTCTTAGAAATAACCGATCCCTGGGATGCCCAAAAAGCTATTCGGATGTATTTGTCTAAACAGACAACACCAACGGATACGACTATGAGTACAATTCAAAAAACACCTGGTGTCTGTGGAGGAAATGCTCGGATACGCAATACACGCATTCCTGTTTGGACAATTATTTCTTTTTCCAAGCAGGGTGCTACAGATGATGAAATACTCAGAAATTATCCGGGGTTGACTCCAGAAGATTTAAAAGTAGCTTCATTCTATTATGAACAGCATCAAAATGAAATTGATCGAGTGATTGCTACTCTGGATGAGGAGGATAATGAAGATAGCTAGGCTTTATTCTAACGAAAATTTTCCGATAGATATTGTTAACAAACTCCGTTATCTGGGGCATGATATTTTGACATCATATCAAGCAGGGCAGGCTAATCAAGGAATTCCTGATGATGATGTTCTGAAGTTTGCTCATCAACACCAGCGAGTTGTGATTACATTAAATAGGGAAGATTTTATTCGCCTGCATCGATATGGCAAGGAACACAGTGGCATTATTATCTGTAAAGATGACCGAGATTATGACGCGCAAGCCTCGAAAGTTCACGAATTAATCTTGGTTACTACTGAATTAAACTCTCGATTATTTAGGGTAAAAAAAAGTAATGTTAAAGGCTGTAAAACTCAAATATTTATCTATAAGGAAATAAACCATGCCTAGAAAAAAAGATGACAAATCTACACCTATAGAGAGTGTTAAACATCAGGATAAACGGGCTAATATTCCTACTGAAGAGTTACGTGATTTTATGGCTGATGATGAGAAAAAACCGAAAAAAGTTCTCTACCCCCGCGATTCGTCTTTAGATCCGCAGTTGGTTTGGAAAGGTAAAGATGAGCAAGACAGTCAGGATTTAGAAGTTCCGGCTGTGCCGATTTATATTCAGGAAAAAATACACCCTCATGTGATTATTGAGGATTTTCGGACTCAGATTAAGGAGGAACAGCCACAGCAACAATTAAATTTATTTAGTGATTTTAATGGGTTAGAGTTTGACCAATTAATTGATTTTTATCAGCATAAAGATGGGGTGAAGTGGGCAAACCGGATGATTTTGGGTGATTCACTGTTGGTGATGAATTCATTGGCAGAGAAAGAGGGATTAAAAGGTAAAGTTCAGATGATTTATCTTGACCCGCCCTATGGGATTAAGTTTGGTTCTAATTGGCAGGTTTCCACTCGGAAACGCGATGTTAAAGATGGTAAGGCTGAAGAGGTGACTAGGCAACCTGAACAGGTGAAAGCGTTTCGGGATACTTGGGAATTAGGAATTCATTCTTATTTGAGTTATTTAAGAGATAGGTTGGTTGTAGCTAGAGAGTTATTGACTGAAACGGGTAGTGTTTTTGTGCAAATTGGTGATGAGAATGTACATTTGGTTAGATGTTTGATGGATGAGGTTTTTGGAAGCGAAAACTTTTTTGCTCAAATTAACTTTAAAAGCTCGGCTACACTTAGTCAAAATGGATTAGCCCGAACTTATGACTACATAATTTGGTATGCCAAAGATTTTGAAAAAATTAAATTTCGTTCACTTTATAACCCAAGAGATATTAGCCAGGATAAAGAGTTTCGGTTTATTGATGATTATAACCATGTAATAGGGTATCGTAAAATTACAGAAGAAGAATTTAATTTGCTTTCCAGTTATAAGGGGATTTTCCGTAGATTACAACTAACATCTTCTGGTTTTACTCCTTCTTGTATATTTGAATTTAATTTTAGAGGAGTTAAAGCTAAACCTTATGGAGGAAAAAGTTGGCGCACAAATCCTAGTGGGATTGAATCTCTAATAAAATCTGATAGACTTTTTCTTCTCAACAATGTTCCACAGTATAAGCTTTACTACGATGACTATTCGTGCGTCCAAATTGAAAACAGTTGGTTGGATCAACCAACGGGTGGAGCGAGAAGTTATGTGGTAGAAACGGCTGATAAATTTATTAAACGTTGTCTATTAATGACCACTGATCCAGGGGATTTAGTAATAGATCCAACTTGCGGATCAGGAACGACAGCTTATGTTGCTGAACAATGGGGAAGACGATGGATTACCATTGATACAAGTCGCGTTGCTTTAGCATTAGCGAGAACTCGTTTAATGTCTGCAAAATATCCCTATTACCTACTAGCCGATTCTCCTGAAGGTATCCAGAAAGAAGCCGAAATCACTAAACAACTGCCACTAACACAACCGAAAACAGAAAACGACATCAGAAAAGGCTTTGTTTATAAGCGTGTTCCTCATATTACATTAGGAGCGATCGCCAACAATCCAGAAATTGATACAATTTATGCCAAATGGCAGTTACAACTAGAACCCATTCGTACCGAATTAAACCAGTTACTCAAAAAGTCCTGGGAAGAATGGGAAATACCCAGAGAAGCCGAGGCAAAATGGTCTGATAAAGCTAAAAAAGTATTAGCTCAATGGTGGTCACTCAGACAACAACGGCAGAAAGAAATTGATGAATCTATTGCCCGTAATGCTGATACAGAAATGCTTTATGACCAACCTTATGAAGATAATAAACGCATTCGAGTCACGGGCCCGTTTACTGTTGAAAGTCTTTCACCTCACCGCATTCTTTCTACTGAGGAAGAATACTCCGCATCGGAACAGGAAGGTATTACCCAAGCCTCAGATCAATTTGAAATCAGGATTATTGAAAACCTGAAAAAAGCAGGAATTCAAAACACTTTTAAAAACGAACGCCTCAAGTTTGAAAATTTAGAATATTTAGAATCCCATGCGGGTACTTATATTCATGCTGTAGGCGAGTACGCAGAAAGCGATGAAACCATCAAACGAGTTGCCGTTCACATTGGCCCAGAATACGGCACGGTTAGTGTTGATGACATCAAAGAAGCTGCTAAGGAAGCGGTAAAAGGTTTAGGAGCTGAAGTATTAATTATTTGTGGTTTTGCCTTTGAACCTAATATTAATCAAGAAGCTAAACGCTATGGCAAACTGCAAGTTTTAATTACGCGGATGAATCCAGATTTATTACTGGGTGATGAACTACTCAAAAAAACCGGGGCGGGAAATTTATTTATGGTATTTGGAGAGCCAGATATTGAGTTGAAGCGCGAAAAAAGCCAGCTAATAGTCACCTTAAAAGGATTAGATATTTACGATCCAACTACAGGCGAAATTCGCAGCAGTTCCCCCGATGATATTGCTTGTTGGTTTATTGACACGGACTATAATGAAGAAAGCTTTTTTGTGCGCCATGCCTATTTTACAGGCGCTAACCAACCTTATGACAAATTAAAACGGGCGCTAAAAGCCGAAATTGATGAAGATGCCTGGAGTCAGATTTACTCGACTAGCAGCCGTCCTTTCAATCCACCAAAAGGCAAGAACGGCAAACCAGGAAAGATTGCCGTTAAGGTGATTAACCATTATGGGGATGAAGTGATGAAAGTGTATGAATGTTAGGTTTACCTGCCTGCCAAACGCTGATATATCTTATCTAACCACACTGGAATCACAGGCTGACCAGATTTTAATGATGCGATCGCACTCTCCAAATCAAACTCTACCAGTTTAAGCGATCGCTATGAATGAATCCCAGCACAACTTGACACTCCCCAGCCAAAGCGAGTTGGTAAACCCCGGTTCGTTCTCCCTCAGCCGTTGTAGCGTCATGGCCACCTGTACAATGACAAATAATTTGTTACTGTACAGTTTTTGCTTTGGGAATACAATTTGCTATGCGGATAAAAGGACTTGAACCTTCACTCCTCTCGGAACCAGAACCTAAATCTGGCGCGTCTGCCAATTCCGCCATATCCGCATTTTGACATTTAAATACTATAGCACACAACAGAGCGATCGGTCAATCGATTTTTGATTTTTGATTTTTGATTTTTGATTGAAGGAAGCGACCCACGGATAAATCCGCAGGGGGATGAGCCAATTGCTCGATCGCTCGATCGATTTTTGATTTTTGATTTTTGATTTTTGATTTTTGATTGAAGGAAGCGACCCACTGAATAAATCCGCAGGGTGATGACCCAAGTGCTCGATCGATCAACATCGAGAAACCCGGTCATTTTTGGACACCGGGTTCAATCATGAGTTATCGCCACAGCAATTTTCCGTATTTTTCACTCGTCGCTTACTTTTGGCCCAGCGCTTTCCAGGTTGTTTCGTCTACCATGCCGTTAGCCGCGAAACCCTTAAATTTCTGATAGTTCTTGACAGCCGTAGCAGTGCGAGCGCCAAAAATGCCGTCGATCGGGCCTGGATCGTAACCCTGTATTTCCAAACGCACCTGTAGCGTCTTCACCTTGGAACCGACAGCCCCTTTATTTAGAAGAGTTGGAGGATTGCCGGGAACAGCAGCATTGCTCAGAATTGGAGGATTGCTCTGCACAGTTTCAGAAGCTGATGCCGGATCTGCTGCTAAAGCTGTCCAAGTTTCTTTGTCCACAATGCCGTCTGACTTCAAACCCTTAGACTGCTGAAAGGCACGGACAGCCGAAGTAGTGCGAGAGCCATAGGAACCGTCGATCGTCCCCACCTTGAAACTGTGCACCTGCAAGCGCTGCTGTATGGCGGCAACTTCTGGCCCGTCATCTCCCGCCGAGATAGTTTTTTCCTTTTTCACTGGCGGCTGCTCGCCCGCGTAAAAAGGCTTGTTAAACATATCTGCTTGGGACTTTCCCTCGGGCGATGCTGACGCACCCGGATCGGCGGGGGCCGTAAAGTCTCTGCGGTACTGTTCCTGCACCAACGGTTCGGAGTCGAAAGCAGCAGTTGCCTTTCGGGTTAAGCCGGGAACGAGCAGAGCAATCAAGCTGAAAATCGTAACAGTAGTCACACGCATAAATTTCATCCTGTTAGTAAGGTTTGACAAGGTTTCCCTGTTTTCTAGTTTCTAAATCTAATTGTATTACCCGGACTGCTTTCTGAGACATATAGCAGAAGCAAGAAGGAAGAAAGCCCTTCGACTTCGCGATCGGGTAACAAGAAGTCCGAGGGAAGGGGTAATAGACCGCATTGGTTGGGGCCATTAAAAACGTCCTAAGCGTCTGGCGCGGTTGCTCTATCTGCCCCGGCTTCTAGAAATTCGGTAATGGGGACAGCCTGAGTCAGGAGTTGCGAGTTGGAACTTACGAGTTGGAAGTAGGGGTAGGTACACACTATTTCTCAGAAACGCGGTTTTTTCCGAGATGTTTCGTTGCCAAAGCCAATATTTTCGTAGAAACCGCGTTTCTTAGCCTCAGTCCTATTGTATAAAACCTGCTGTCATTCACAAATATCTACGGGCAGGTTTTGTACAAAGTTGATCAATGAGAGGCTAAGTTTTTTCCTTCAACCCGCCCGTAAAAAGCAAAACTCGCGACTTATCGAGTTGCGTGTTCTGCCAATAAAGCCTTTGCTCTTGGCTTGTAAACCAGATAAAACAGCGCTTCTATGTAGCGCAGCATATCTTCGCGGTTTTCCTTGGACGAGTAGTTCCAGAAACCGTAAGTCCGGGCCAGCGTCAGCAGCTTGGTAGTGTGAATTTTCCAGGTATACGTGCTGTAAACTCGGTCAATTCCTCGCGTTGAAATTTCATACCAATAGTTGGGATTGTGTTCGCATTTCGATAAAAAATCTAGAAGTTTTTGGGCGGTTTCCGAGTGGTTTGTCGGGTTGATATAAAACCCATTTACCCCATCTTGAATGATTTCCAGCGGGCCGCCAAACTGCGTCCCGAAAGTAGGAATGCCGGTAATCATTGCTTCTAGAATTGTCAAGCCGAAAGCTTCAAATAATGCTGGCTGAACAAATATACCTTGGGCGTCGGCGATTACCCGGTAGATTTCGCCGGACAGGCTTTTGGAAAGCCTCACTCCCAGCCAGCGAATTTTACCGTGAAGGTTGTATTGGTCGATAATTGCGTAGAGCTTTTTAATTTCTTCTGCTTCTTCGTAATCGTCGGTTTCTTCGACCCGCAGCTTGCCAGCTACTAGAATTAAGTTGCATTTTTCTTGCAGTTCCTTGCTTTTTCCAAACAATTCTGCTAAGCCTGTCAGGTTTTTAATGCGATCGAGCCGGGCCATCGAAAATAAAGGGCGCTTTTGCGGGTCGTCGAGTTTTCCAAAGACGTGTTCCGGGTCTTCTACAGTAAACAGCAGTTCGTGGAGCCGATCGCGATCGCCTTGCACCCGGTCTTCTGTCCGCGTGTAGGGAAAGTACACGCTTTCGTTGACTCCGGGCGGCACGACGTTGAATTTAGGACTGAACAGTTCAATCCCGCTCACAACGTGGTACAAATCCGGCATGGTAAAACACTTGTAAGATTCGTACTGGCCGACACTATCGGGCTGACCCACAATCTCTTGATAGGTGCTGCTGACAATACAATTAGCCGCATTCATGGCAATTATATCGGCAGTAAATTGCAGCGAAAAATGGTACTTCTCCTCTGATTCTTGCCAGTAGAGATTGCTGAACAAATATTTAGATTTTTCCAGGGCATGGGCAATATTGCACTGAGTCGTTTTCAGTTTGCGAGACAGCAAAAACGCTACCAAGTTGCCGTCGGAATAGTTGCCGACAATTAAATCGGGTTTGCCCTGAAACTCAGCCAGCAATTCTTTTTCTGCATCGATAGCATAAGTTTCCAAATAAGGCCAAATCTCGAATCTCGAAATCCAGTTTTGAGTCAGTTTGGGATTGAACTCCCGGAAGGGAACCCGCAAAATCCAAGCATTTTCTGTGGCGTGAACTTTTTCCAAACGTTCGTTGCAGCGCGTGCCGTCGCTGTTAGGAATCAACCTGGTGAGAATAATTACTTTAGGTTTTACTCCTAAACTATCGAGACCTGCAAGATGGATGTCTTCTTGCAGTTGTTTCTCTAAATTCTTCGCTTGATCGAGGACATAAACTACCTGACCTCCCGTATCCGGCCGCCCCAAAACTCCTTCTTGGCCGAACCAGCCGTGAGGAGAAACTAGGACGATTTTGAAAATCATCGGGATGCGAGAAATAAATGCTTCTAGGGTCTGCGGATCGGGAGAATCAATTAATTCGTCAAGAATTCCTAGGGTTTCGTGTACGCGGGCTGCGGTATTTCCCCAACCTGCCTCGAAACCCATCATTTGCAGAACCAATCGAAATCTTTCGTATGGTTCTTCTTCAGAAAGATCGCTGACAAAGGTAAGGGCTTTTTTTACTTGTTCTGAAAGTTGTTCTTGGGATTTTATGCGATCGTTAATTAGTAATTGTACGCCGTTGTAGCGGTGAATGCCCAAGAAATTAAATAGAGTTTCCTGCCATTGTCTGGGGTCTTGAAACAGTTTGCTGGACAGGTATCGGTTGAGGTATTGCACTCCTTTGCCGATGTTTTTGGGGTCGCGAATTGTGGGGGAATAGTCGTAAAACGGGTCGAAATCTAGTTCTAGGATGTCGCCTTCTTGGGGGTGAAAGTGGTTGACGAAGCGATCGCGCACGTCAAGCAATTCTTGTACTGTCATCTGCTCGACAGTCAAGTCGTCTCCAAGCCGCACTATTTCTATACCAGCAATTTTTGGCCGCAGCAGGATGCAAAGGCTGTCATCTTCGAGAATAATTTCCTGAACGTAGTAAATCAGTTTGCTCAAATGAGAAGATTTATGGAACTGTTCGGGCTTTTGGTATTTGGTGCAGTAGGCGGCAAAAGAGTTAACTATGTCGTTTCGCAGCAAATATTTGTTGCCCAGAACCCGCAAATCGCTGGTAAACTGACGCAAGTCGGTTTTTTCGTCGCTGGCGATAACAGCCTGAAAGAGTTCAGACATACATACTCCGTTATTTAAAATTTTTGATTTTCGCTGTGAAACAGGGCGATACTGTGTGAGTATCGCCCTTTTTTTAGGCGGCTACTTTTTTTGTCATTTTAAAGTCTGCAATCTGAACTTGCTATCCCTCAAATGACATAAAATTCCCCGTATTTGTGACGAATATAGCGGAGAAAGGGATCGATACTTAAAGGTGAACCGGTAACGCGATCGATCAATTCGACAGCGGTGTATTTGCGGCCGTGCTGGTAGATGTTTTGTTTTAGCCACTGGTGGAGTAGGCTAAAATTCCCCCGTTCTATTTCTACGGGAATTTCAGGATTGATTTTTACTGCTGTTTCGTAGAATTGGGCGCTCATCAAGTTGCCGAGGGTGTAACCTTGGAACATTCCGCCGATCGTACCAACATACCAGTGAACATCTTGCATCGCGCCTTCGCTGTCGGTAGCGGGGACAACGCCGAGGTCGGTTTTATAGCGTTCGTTCCAGGCTTCGGGGAGGTCTCGCACTGCTAGTTTTCCCTCTACCATTGCCAATTCTAGGTCAAAGCGGATGGCGACGTGGAGGTTGTAGGTTACTTCGTCGGCGTCGGTGCGGATGAGCGATCGCGAGACTTTGTTAATGGCCCGGTAAAATGCGTCAGTGGATACGTGTCCCAACTGTCGCAAAAATACGCCTTGGAGTTGCGGGTAGAAACATTCCCAAAAACCGCGGCTGCGCCCGACCATATTTTCCCAAAGTCGCGACTGACTTTCGTGCGCGCCGGAGGAAATGCCGCCTGCCAGAAGGGTGCCTTCAAATTCCGGGGAATTTCCGAGTTCGTAGAGGGCGTGTCCGGCTTCGTGGATGCTGCTGAAGAGTGCTTGATCCAGGTGGTCTTCGTAGACGCGCGTGGTGATGCGCACGTCGTCTATGGAGAAGTTGGTCATGAACGGGTGCAGGGTAGTGTCTTGCCGTCCCCGTTGGAAGTCGAACCCCATGCGTTCTACAACTTTGCGAGTGAATTCTAGTTGTTGGGATTCGGGGAAGTCTTGGTGCAAGCAGGAGTCGTCGGCGGGAGGTTGGGAGGTGATGGCTTCGACTATCGGCACTAATTCTTGACGCAGTTGGGCGAAAAGCGGGCGCAGCAGAGATACTTTCATGCCGTAGTCGCTACGATCGATCAAAGGATCGGCGATGTGTTCGTATCCGGGGAAAAAGTCGGCGTATTGCCTGCTTAATTCTAAGGTTTTTTCGAGATAGGGCTCGACGGCTGCGAAGTTGTTGGCTGCTCTGGCTGTTGCCCAAGCTTCATAGCAGTCGGCTTGGTGGCGGCAGAGTGCGGACATGAAGGCAGCAGGGACTCTGGCGGCGCGATCGTAGTCTCTGCGGGCGATGCGGATCAGGCTGGCTTCCGTGGAGTCGTAGGGGAGGGTTTGTTCGTAGAAACGCAAGTCTTCTAGGAGTTCACCAATTTTGGGGTCGGTAAATTTTTCGTGGGATATTTGTTTTAGAGTAGCCAACTGGCGGCTTCTGGCACTTGCACCTTTGGGGGGCATATAAGTTGATTGATCCCAATGCAGCAGCGACGAGGCTGATTCGATGTCGGTAACTTCTCTGAGGTGGGCTGCCAGTTGAGCGAATTTTGCTTGAGTTTTGTCTAGGGTTTGCATGATTGGGGTTTATGGTGCTGTTTGGCCTACAAAGGTTGCAGTGCGGCATCCGTATCCATCAATCATAGCTACCCTGAAATCAAGCTAAAAACCGCACCTGTTCCCGTATTGTACGAAATTTAGAGTCATTTTTGCACAATTTCCCGTATTTCTTGGGATTGAGTTCGATCGCCTTTGATAAGTTTTCGATAGCCAGCCCGATGCTGGTAGCTACAAGTTCCTGGTTGTTTGTGAGCTCGCCTGCTTCTTTTTCCAAGGCGTAAATGCAAGCTTTTTGATAGTACAGATTTGGATCGTCGGGGTTGAGTGCGATGATTTTATCGTAGGAGGCGATGGCTTCGGTAAATCGTTGGATTTTTTTGAGGGCGACGGCGCGGTTGTGCCAGGCTTCGGTGTTGTCTGGCTGCAACTCTACAGTTTTGTCCCAAGAAGCGACTGCTTCTTCAAAGCGTTTTAAGTTGGCGAAGGCTAAGCCGCGGTTGTACCAGGTTTCGCTGTTGTCTGGCTTGAGTGCGAGGGCTTTGTCCCAGGATGCGATCGCTTCTTCAAATTGTCCCATTTGTGCGATCGCGGTGCCGCGTTTGTTCCAGGCTTCGGCGGAATTCGGCCGCAGTTGCAGGGTTTTGTCGTAGGAGGCGACGGCTTCCGGGTAGAGTTTTTCATCGGCTAGGGCTAAGCCGCGGTTGTACCAGGCTTGATGCAAGTCTGGTTTGAGTTCGATCGCTTTGTCGTAGGAGAGGATCGCGGCTGTATTTTGGTCTGATTTTCTCAGGGCAAATGCTTTGTTGTACCAAGCTTCGCAGTAGTCTGGTTTGATGGCTATGGCTTTCTCGTAGGAGGAGATCGCTTCTGATAATTTCTCTAAGCTGACGAGGGTGTTGCCGCGGTTCGTCCAAGCTTCGGGGTAGCTGGGATTGAGTTGGATCGCCTTTTCGTAGGATGCGATCGCTTCTGAGAATCTGTTGAGCTTCCGCAAAACGTTGCCCCGATTATACCAAGCTTCTGGATGGTTTGGTTTGATTTTTAGGGATTTGTTGTATGCTGCGAGCGCTTCTTCTAGCTGTCCCAATTTTCTGAGAGCTACGCCTTGGTTGTACCACGCTTCATAAAATTTTGGTTCGAGTTCGATCGCTTTTTCCCAAGATTCGATCGCTGCTGACAAGCGCCCCATTGCTTCTAGGGCGTTGCCCCGATCGTACAAGGTTTGAGCCTTTTGGGTGTTGACTGCTATGGATTTTTCCCCTGAGTCGATCGGCTTTTCTATGCTGGCTAATTTTTGCAAGGGGTTTCACCTCATTATTTTCTGTCTAATTGATTCTTTTCTTTTTTTTTATATGCGATCTTTTTTGCCTGTGAGTGCTTTCGATCGATACTATTTGGTTATTTATGGCAATTTTACAGGATTTTGAGAACTTTTTCAATTTTTTTCAATATAATCCTAGATCGGGGATTTGTAGGTATAGATTAATACTATTTTTTTTAGCTGACTGCGTAGAAAAGAGGAAAGGGCGATCGTACTGAGGTGTGACAAACCTGATCCAAGATATAACAGGACTTACAGATCCACCCTATTTGTAGTGCATTGCGGCCCTTATTACTACGGGTAGTGTAAAACTTTAAAAGTTGCGTAAGTCCTGATATAATTTTTACCTATAGGCGATCACTTACTTAGCAAATTGCAGAGCTTTTCAGCAATTTGAGCCTGTGTATTTGATGATAATTCACCCAACTCACGTTGAACAACCACTGTAGAAACAGTCACCAGTTGATGCAGCCTGATAGTAGATGGCACCCGCAGCCCCGAAGCCTGAAAGTCGGGATGAGAAGCTTCTAATACGATATCTGTTTCCAGTAGACTTGTGGGCAAGCGACTTGTAATATAAGCAAGAAGAACATGGCGTCGCGCTCCCAAAGGGTTAGTCAAACAAGCTGCTGGACGCAGTTTGTTAGCCGATAAATCATCATAGGGAAACGGTACTAGGAAAATCTTACCCTTGGTCATGGAATGGTTTACCGTCAGCTATGGTATAAATGTCTTCTTCAGAGTCGAGAATCGAACCAAAATCAGGCTCTAGCGCTACTGTTTTAATCCATTCTGAGTCGTGGAAGGGCAAGCCATCAGCTAAAGTGTAGATATCTTCCGCTGAGTCTCTCAGAGAATCAAAGGCTGGATTTGCGATCGCAGCTTTTAGCCATTCATATTCTTCGAGTTTTGCTTTGTTAATTAGGGCGGCTTCTAGTGCTTCTAGTCGCTTCAGATCGGCATAAGTAATGATAGCAGCGATCGCTCTTCCTTCCTGTTCTATGACAATTCTTTCTCCAGTATCTTCGACACGGGCGATGAGTTCGGGAAACCTGTCATTAGTTACGGTTACATTTAGTTGAGTCATCTTTTACCTCGCTATTAATTCTCCTATTATATCGTGCCCATTAGCTTCGGTTGAAAAGTGTTTTTGATGCTGTTGGGGCGGGTTTTACCAACAATAATTGCCTCAAATCGACAATCTCATAAACCCGCCCCGCCCAAGGGCAAATCCCTATTCTTGAATCAAGGCTTGAAACCGACTATCCGATCGAATGCTGTCAAAATCCGAGTCAGTTTTTGCCATTTCTCGCCATTCGTCAGGATTCAGATTGATGGCTTGCTGCAAATTCTGAATCGCTTGGTCAATCTGACTCTGTAACGCATAGCAGCAAGCTTTATTATAAAATGCTTCGTGTAAATCTGGTTTAAATTCTAAAGCTTTGTCGTAGGAGGCTATCGCATCTTCCAATCTTCCTAAATTACTCAGTGCAAGGCCCCGATTCTTCCAGGCTTCGTGTAAATCTGGTTTTAATTCTAAGGCTTTGTCGTAGGAGGCTATCGCTTCTTCCCATCTTCCTAAATTATGCAATGCAATACCCCGATTATACCAGGATTCTGCATCGTCAGGTTTTAATTGTATGGCTTCGTTGTAGGAGGCTATCGCTTCTTCAAATCTTCCTAAATCATCCAGTGCATTGCCGCGATTGTACCAGGCTTCGTGATAATCTCGTTGGAGTTTTAAGGCTTTGTTGTAGGAGGCTATCGCTTCTTCAAATTTTCCTAATTTACCCAGTACAACGCCCCGATTGTACCAGGTTTCGTGATAATCTGGTTGTAATTCTAAGGCTTTGTCGTAGGAGGCTATCGCATATTCTAATCCTCCTAAATCATTCTGTGCAATGCCCCGATTGTACCAGGCTTCGTGATAATCTGGTTTTAATTCTAAGGCTTTGTTGTAGGAGGCGATCGCTTCTTCAAACAAGCCTAAATCATTTTGTGCAATGCCCCGATTGTACCAGGCTTCGTGATAATCTGGTTTTAATTCTAAGGCTTTGTCGTAGGAGGCTATCGCTTCTTCTAATTCTCCTAAATTACCCAGTGTAAGACCCCGATTGTACCAGGCTTCGTCATCATCTGGTTTTAATTCTAAGGCTTTGTCGTAGAAGGCGATCGCTTCTTCCAATCCTCCTAAATTACCCAGTAGTGCAAGAGCCCGATTGTACCAGGCTTCGTAATAATCTGGTTTTAATTCTAAGGCTTTGTCGTAGGAGGCTATCGCTTCTTCCAATCTTCCTAAATCCTCCAGTGCAACGCCCCGATGGTACCAGGCTTTGTAATAATCTGGTTTTAATTTTAAGGCTTTGTCAAAAGAGGCGATCTCTTCTTCCCATACTTCTAAATTATACAGTGCAACGCCTCGATGGTACCAAGCTTGGTCATTATGTGATTTTAATTCTAAGGCTGTTTGGTCGAAGCAGGGGAGATTTTTTTTCAATCTTCCTAAATTACCCACTGCAATGCCCCAGGAGGCGAGATTTTTTTTCAATATTTCTAAATTACCCAGTGCAATGCCCCGATTGTTCCAGGCTTCGCCATCCTCTGGCTTTAATTCTAAGGCTTTGTCGTAGAAGGCGATCGCTGCTTCAAATCTTCCTAAAGAAAGCAGTCCTATGTCCCTATCGAACCTGGTTTCGTGATAATCGGGTTTTAATTCTAAGGCTTTGTCGTAGGAGGCGAGCGCTTCTTTCCATCTTCCTAAATAAAGCAGTGCTATGCCCCGACTGTACCAGGCTTGGTGATAATCGGGTTTTAATTCTAAGGCTTTGTCGCAGGAGGCTATCGCTTCTTCCCATCTTCCTAAATCCTCCAGTGCAGCGCCCCGATTGTACCAGCCTTGGTGTAAATTTGGTTTTAATTCTAAGGCTTTGTTGTAGGAGTAAATCGCTTCTTCCCATCTCCATAAATTATGCAGTGCAATGCCCCGATTGTTCCACGATTCGTCATCCTCTAGCTTTAATTCTAAGGCTTTGTCGTAGGAGGCGAGCGCTTCTTCAAATCTTTCTAAAGAAAGCAGTGCATAGCCCAGATTGTACCAGGCTGCGTGTAAATATGGTTTTAATTCTAAGGGTTTGTCGTAGGAGGCGAGCGCTTCTTTCCATCTTCCTAAATTACCCAGTGCATTGCCGCGATTATACCAGGCTGCGTATAATAAATATCGTTTTAAATCACAGGCGTTGTCGTAGGATACGATCACATCTTCAAACAAGCCTAAATTACCCAGTGCATTGCCACGAGCGTACCAAGCTGCGTGTAAAGATGGTTTGAATTCTGAGGCTTTGTCGTAGGAGGCGAGCGCTGCTTCAAATCTTGCTAACTTAGCCAGTGCATAGCCGGGTTCGACCCAAGCTTCGTCTTTATCTGGTGGGAATTCTAAGGCTTTGTTGTAGGAGGCTATCACTTCTTCAAACAAGCCTAAAGAACCCAGTGTAACGCCCCGATTGTACCAGGGGTTGTCATCATGTGGTTTTAATTCTAAGGCTTTGTCGAAGGAGGCGAGCGATTCTTCAAATCTTCCTGAATTACCCAGTGCATTGCCCTGATCGTTGCAGGCTTCGGGATCTGGTTGGATTTCTAAGGCTTTGTCGAAGAAGGCTAGCGCTTTTTCAAACCAGCCTAAGCCTAAATTGTATAGTTCATTCCAATCAATCATTTCTAACCTCCTGGATCAAGTTGTGCAAGACAGCTTGAAATTACTTAATTCCTTTAATCCAGCCGATGAAAATCTTAATAATCTTAAAGTATTTTTGGCAAATTTAATGTTGAACCCGAATAACACAACCTAACTAAGCTGACAATACCTGAGCCGCCGTCAGCAATAATTCTGGAAAAGTGGGCGAAACAATTTGTTCATTATCTCTAAACTGAGTGCGGTGATATTTGCCTTCAGCATTTAGATAAAACACAAATACCGTCGGAATTTTCGGGTTTCCCAAATACTCTCTTTTTCCAATTGCTAAATAATCAATAATCCAGTATTCAGCAATGCCCAAGCGTTCATATTCATCTAGCTTGTCAACATAATCATCTTCCCAATTAGTTGATACTACCTCGACAGCTAACTGAATCGGCGATTCCAGTGCGGTATAGGATTTGCGTTCAGCACGCCACAAAGTTCGATCAATAACACTGACATCAGGAACTCGTCCTTGCTCCGTACCTTCTTTTGTGGTAGTTTTAATCCTGATACCTCGTTTTACTACATAGTTGAGTTTCAGCCTATCGATCTCTTGATAAAACTGTCTGTCTGTAAATTCAGCCACGTCATCGTGATTTCTGGTAGTTGCCATTTTGACAATCTCTCCGTTCACCAATTCATAAATACCATCTTCGGGGCAAATAGCAATAAATTCGTGAAATTTTAATTTTTGTTTGGTAGTTGAAATCATTTTTTTATTCTCTCCAAACTTGACATTAAATCGCTAAATAATTAATAATTTGTAGGTACGCATTGCGTACCTTACTGATAATGGGTGGGGTGGGGGCGGGTTTACGAGATTGTCGGTTTTAGACCATTATTGTCGGTAAAACCCGCCCCTACAGGATTTATGAGAATTCTGCTGCACCCTACTTTTAAGCTTGATATTTTTTCAGAATAGCAACTTTTTCGGGGAAGATTTCGATCGCCATTTTGTCATCATAACGAGTCGCCAGCGATCGTCTCACCTCGCCCAAAAACAGCGGTTGCGACACTCCAGGCTCTGGATGTACAACTGTACGAACTCGGATAGTCATGTAGTCTTTCCCCCGTCCGCTGCGCCCTGGAGAGTACAAATCCGCAGCCACTTGCTGCATCGTTGCTTCTAATTGCGATTCGGTGATCGAAGGTGGCACGGTAACTACTGTTTGAGCGCCGCCAGTATCGTAAACTAAAGAATAGCGCACCGCACCAGCAATTTCTGTACGGGAAAACAGCCCCAAACCCAGACCAAATATACTCGCAGCAATAACTCCCATAAAGCTTGTCACTCCTACCAATCGGAAGCGAAAACTCCATTTCAAGATAAATGCTATAACTGTTAAAATAGCCAAAGCTACTGTCAGAATTCCAGCCCATTGGGCGTAGATTAAAAGGTTAGAATTTACGTTCATCTGTCAATTTGGTAATTGGTCTTTTGGTCATTAGTCATGAGGCGTTTCGGGCCACAAGCAGATAAGTCATCATATCGCCTTTGCCTTTCACCGGAATCACGCCCCGCTCCTCAAAAACGTACTTATCCCGCAGGCGCTCGTAGGTAGCAACTGTCACCTGAATGCTGCCGGGGACACCTTGAGATTCCATCCGGGAAGCTGTATTTACCGTATCTCCCCACAAATCGTAAGTAAATTTTTTAGTACCGATTACCCCAGCTTCCACCGGGCCTGTGTGGATGCCGATGCGGATGCTGAGCTGCTGACCTCCCTTGGTACGCATCTTAGTCATTGCTGCTTGAATTTCCAGCGCCATTTCCGCGATCGACTCGGCGTGGTCGTCGCTGGGCGTCGGCAAACCGCCAACAACCATATAAGCATCGCCGATCGTCTTAATTTTCTCAAGCCCGTAGCGATCGGCCAACTCGTCAAAAGCCGAAAAAATCTCGTTGAGCAACTCCACCAACTGGGCCGGCGATAAATGAGCCGAAAGCTTAGTAAAACCGACCAAATCGGCAAACATCACTGTTACCTCAGCAAAACTGTCGGCGATCGTACTTTCCCCGTGTTTCAGGCGCTGCGCGATCGCCCTCGGTAAAATATTTAACAGCAAACGCTCGGACTTTTCCTTTTCCAGGGCCAACTCCTGTAAATACGCCTGCTCCTTATCCCGCAGCCGCTTCTTTTCCAGACAAGCGCTAATTCGAGCCTTGAGCAATACCGGATTGAACGGTTTAGAAAGATAATCCTCCGCCCCCAACTCAATACACCGGACGATACTGTCGATATCGTCCACCGCCGAAATCATAATCACCGGGATATGGCGCAACTTTTCGTCGGCTTTGAGATTTTCCAGAACCTGATAGCCGTTCATTTGCGGCATCATAATGTCTAGGAGAACCAAATCAAAAGGATCTGTTCGCAACATTTCCAGAGCTTGGAGACCATCTTCAGCAACAGTCACCACGTGGCCTTGACGCTGAAGTCGGCGGGCCAGCAAATCGCGGTTTACCTCATTGTCGTCAACAACCAGCACGCTGCCCTCGTCACCTTTCATTTGATGGCCTCTTTCAGAAGCGTTTCAATTTTACCCAACAGTCGGGGAAACTCCACCGGTTTGGTATCGTAGTCGTTGCAGCCGGCGGCCAGACACTTTTCACGATCGCCCGCCATTGCGTGAGCCGTCAGCGCAATCACCGGAATCGTGCTAGTTTCAGGAGCCGCCTTAATTTGCTGGGTTGCTTGCCACCCGTCGAGCACTGGCAGACTCATATCCATCAGAATCAAATCCGGTACTTTCGCGAGCGCCATCGACACCCCCTCAGCACCGTCAACAGCAATAAAGACCTCGTGTCCCTTGCGGGCCAGACGCCTGGAAAGCATATCCCTGTTCATTTCGTTATCTTCGACCAACAGGATTTTAGCCATTGGTGTTCTCCTTGCCTTTCGAGTCGTACCTGCGATCGAGTCTTTCATTCACTATAGAGCGAACATCGCGTAGCAAAGAATCGGAACTGTAGACTCCTTTTTGTAGCACGCGATCGACGTAGCCGTTTAGCTGCTGGCTTTCGGCTGGAGTTAAGTCTTTACCCGTGATCACTACAATCGGTATAGGATCTCCAGAATGCGATTGGCGAAGTTCGCCGAGCAACTCAAAACCATCCATTTCTGGCATCGTCAAATCCAGCAATATCAGGTGCGGGCGAGCAACTTTTAGCCGATCGAGAGCAGCGCGTCCGCTCTCAGCTTCCGTTACTGCCCAGCCTTGTCTTTCTAGTATGCGTCGCAGTATTTTGCGCGTGGCAAAGTCGTCTTCCACAATTAGAATCTGACAGGTCAAATTGTTACTTGCAACCCCGTCTTGGTCGCGTCGGTACTTGTTCAACAAAGCAGCCAGCCGTTTGCCGTCCACTGGTTTGGTGAGGTAGTCCGAGGCGCCCAATGCAAAGCCGAGGCTCTTGTTGCCCACAAAGGATAGCAGGATTACGGGAATATCGGCAAGGTCAGGATCTGCCTTCAGGGCCGAAAGTACCGCCCAGCCGTCCATTCCGGGCATGATCACGTCGAGGGTAATGGCGTCTGGCCGTAGTTGCTTAGCGAGCCGGAGAGCTTGCTCGCCGCCGCCGGCGAGTTCGATGTGCAGCCCTTGGCGGCTGAGGGCGCGCTGGATCAAATCCCGCGAGATCGGGTCGTCGTCAACTACCAGCACCGTACCGACAGCGGGGGCTCCCGGAGAGCTAGCGCTATCGCGGACTTTGTTGGGGATTTCCGGCTGTTGGATGGCGCTGGGCAAGAACACGGTGAAAGTGCTGCCTGCGCCCAACGTGCTGCTGGCCTCAATGCTGCCACCCATCATCTGACAGAAGCGCTGGCTGATAGCTAGCCCCAAACCGGTGCCTCCGTAATTGCGGGTAGTCGAGGCATCAGCTTGGGTGAAAGGTTGGAAAACTCGCTGCAATTGCTCTTGTGTCATGCCTATGCCGCTGTCGGCGACGCGGAAACTTAAAAATTCGGAGTTGGAAATTAAAATTTGGGAAGATTCCTCTTGATTTTTCATTTTTAATTGTTCATTTTTAATTCTTTCCACCCCGATCGCAATTTTCCCATTTTGCGTGAACTTCGCAGCGTTGCTAAGCAGGTTGAGCAGCACTTGCCGGACTTTGGTCATGTCGGCGTGCATGGTGTCGAGGTTGTCTGGACAGTACACTTCTAGGGTGTTACCGTTTTTCTCGACCAGCGGCCTCGCCGTGGCGACAGCACTTTCAATTAAGGCAGGGATGTCGAATGTTTCTAAGTAGAGATCCATTCGGCCTGCTTCAATTTTAGAGATATCTAGGATGTCATCGATCAGGGACAGCAGGTGTTTGCCGGCGGTGCGGATTTTTTCGAGGTCGGGGATGGATTCGCAACTGCCTAATTCTTCGGCTTCTTCTTGGAGCATTTCGCTGTAGCCGATGATGGCGTTGAGTGGCGTGCGCAGTTCGTGGCTCATGTTGGCGAGAAATGTGCTTTTTGCGCGGTTGGCTGATTCTGCTGTTTCTAGGGCCGACTGCAAGGCGGATTCTGCCTGTTTGCGATCGGTGATGTCTTGCGCTGTGCCTTCGTAGTACAAAACGCTGCCGCTTTCGTCGCAGATGCTGCGGGCGTTTTCGGAAATCCAGATCGTGCTGCCGTCTCGGCGGTATACTTGGGATTCAAATTTTGACACTTGGTGGCGCGCGGCCAATTGGGTCATAAACTCGGCGCGTCTATTGGGGTCTACGTAAAGTTGGCGGTTGAGGTTTGCGAATTCGGCGAGCATTTGGGTACAGGATTCGTAACCGTAAATCTCGGCTAGTGCGCGATTGGCACTGAGGTAGCGTCCTGAAGGCGTTGTCTGGAATATGCCTTCGACTGCGTTTTCAAAGATGCTGCGGTATTTTGTTTCGGCTTGTCTCAAGGTTTCTTCTGCTCGCTTGCGCTCTAGGGCATTGGCGAGCATTTCTCCTACCATTTTTAGCTGTGCGGATATTTCGGGCGATTGATTTGCTGTTTGCTTTAAGGCCTCGAAGCCGAGAAATCCTACTAAATTTTTACTGCAGATTAGGGGAATAATTATCAGCGATTGGATCTTTTTTAGCTGTTTTTTTGATTCTAAATTATTGAGGAAAGCGCCAATCGAAGGTATTGAGGCGGTTGCGGTTTGATTGACTGTTTGGGAGGGGGCGTCTGTCTGGAAGTCTGCTGAATTTTGAGCGATAAAATAGGCAATTTCAGCTTGGGCTGGGGGCGCGAGTTCGCCGATTTCGGGAATATATAGGCATTCGGCGCGATCGAGCTTTTCTGCGATCCAAGGGATTTGTGCGATGTCTATTTGTTTGTCGGTGCTGTCTTTTATTGCCGGAATGCCGTCGGCGCACCACTCGTAGGTTTTGTCGGCGCGGGTTTTGTCTTCAGATAACAGGTAGATGTAAGTGCGGTCAAACCCGCTCAAGGTGGCGATCGCTTCCTGAGTTCGATCGATGCCTTTGTCTATTTCTGATAAGGGCTGGCTGATGAAATGGGTTGACAAACTGGCAATCAACCGATCGAATTCTACTCGATACTGCAAAGATTGTTCTACTTTTTTGCGATCGGTAACGTCTCGAAAGCTCCAGACTCTGCCGACTCTGTTTGCTCCGACTTTTTTTGAGGGTAACGAATTTAATTCTAGAATTTTTCCGTCTTTAAATTCTAATAATTCGCTGATTTGAGTATCTGGATCTGCCGACACTTCGATCGCGTTTTGGAGAAATCCTTGGGGGTCTTTTAATTGTTCCCTGGCGAAGGGAAATCCTGTTTCGATCGTTTTTTTTATAGTGCCGAAGGTCGATCGGCTCAACTTTTCTTCGCTGGCGGACAAACCCCACATCTCGACAAAATTCTGATTATAATTGCATACATTGCCGTTTATGTCAACCGCCAGAATTCCCGCATCTGTAGATTCTAGAACTGCTTGCAGCATCGAGAGCGATTCCTTGTGTTCTCTAATGTCAAAAAACACCAAGACTGAGATTTCGCCGCCCTCAACTGCGGGATTAAAAAAATAGGAAACTGGTAAAATATTGCCGTCGCGGCACAGAAACTCGCCGTCCCAATTGCTGCAAGGTTGACCGGAGGCGATCGCCTGTTGTAAACCTAGTGTAGGTGCGATCGCTGCATCTTCACTCTTGTTTGGCGACTGTTTCGGAGCCGTCAAAACTGGGGATTTCTTGGTTTGATTTTGCTGACTGGCGATGCGCTCTAGCAGGGAAACGCCTGCAAGTTCCGACTCTCGCCACCCCAGCAAGCGTTCGGCTTCTGGATTCACCGAGATGACAAAGCCCTTCGCGTCAAGGATACACAATCCCGCCCCCAAATTGTTGAAAGTCGCTCGCAGTCGATCGATTTCTGAAGCTTCTGGAGAGTCTTGAGGCGACTGGGGCGAGTATGCCAAATCCTGTAGCGCCACCGACTCCGAACTCAAACAATCCTGCCGCAGCGGTTTCTGCTGGCTCCCAGCGCCGTCATAGCTACAACTTACCTGCTCTAACAATAGCTGCCACTGCTCGGCCGTGGGAGGAGGGGACTCGCTGGCTAAACCGAGCTGTTCGAGTTGGCGCTGGAGGTGGGGGTGCATATTTTCTGGCGCTTTGTAGGCAACTTTCTACAGTATATCTTTTTAATTAATAGTATATATACGCAGCTATACAGTTAGTGGAAAGGTACGCGCTCGAACTCTCTCATAGGTTTTATCGAGAAGCCGATCGAGCATCTGTGCTATCCAAAATCTTTTACACTCCGTTAATTATATCGATTATCTGAACTTTTAAAGGTTGTCAACAAACCAATGCTCAGAATGTCGGCAGCACGCTCAAAAATAATATCATCTTATCAAGTGAACTTACGCTCAAAAACTCGGTTGCTGCCAAAACTCGATCGCGGGACGCTCGCACTGCGCTGGAAAAATTATTATTCCGATGCCAGCGGAAACGAGTTCAGGACTTTTCGTCCTTACTCCTAACTTAATTAGGGTTAGATAGCCAGACCTAATATTATACCTCTATAGAAATCCTCAATCATTTGTGTAATTCTTGTAGGGGCAAACCCCCCGTGGTTGCCCCCATGAGGCCGGGGTAGGCACGGGGGCACTACCCCTACATCTTTTTACTCATTTAGGATTGCTATATCTTACCCAAAAAACTCTAAAAAAAATATTTTTTTGATTTGATAAATTATCTTCAAAATGTCCCTACCTGCTAGATAAAACTATGATAAATTGCGGAAAGCAATAAAATTGCCAGCGACCGACAATAACTGCCAAAACTTGCTATTTCTCCGATTTTTCGGTGAATAGCAAAGGCTCGCTAATAATAGCTGGCAGCCGAATTATAAAAGTAGAACCTTTGTCCACCTCGCTGAATGCGGTAATGTCTCCGCCCATCATTTCGCAGAATTTCTTAGTAATCGTCAGCCCCAAACCAGTGCCGCCGTACTTCTTAGTAGTTGAGGAATCGGCTTGCGTGAAAGGATCGAAGATTCTGGCTAACTGTTCGGGACTCATGCCAATGCCGGTATCTTTGATTGTAAAAACGATCCATTCTTGAGAGGAAGACAAGGTATTTTCACCTTTGCCATCTCCTCTATATGCTCCCAGTCTTTTGGCTCTCTTGGCAGCCTCGGCGGGGGTTTCGAGGGAGCGGGTAACGGCGAAAGTAATGGCGCCCGAGCAGGTAAACTTCGAGGCATTGCTGAGGAGGTTGAGCAGGGACTGGCGGAGTTTAGTCAAGTCGGTCTGCATCGAGCCAATATCCTCGGGGCATTGTATTTCTAGGATATTGCTATTTTTGTCTGCCATCGGCGCGATCGTGGCGACTACTTCGTCAACTAGATTTAAAATGGTGAAGGTTTCGAGGTGGAAGTCGATGCGGCCTGCTTCAATTTTGGTCAAGTCGAGAATATCTTTAATCAGCGCTAGTAGGTGCTGGCCGGCCGTGTTAATTCTCTGGAGGTCGTCTATGAACTCTTCGGCACCGAGGTCTCGGGCGTCTTCTTGCAGGATCTCGCTGTAGCCGATGATGGCGTTGAGGGGGGTTCTGAGTTCGTGACTCATGTTGGCGAGAAAAATGCTTTTCGATCGATTTGCAGCTTCGGCTGCTAATGCGGCCCGGCGGAATTCTTCGGAACGCAAGCGTTCGGTGATGTCGCTGGTCATGATTAAAACACACTGAGTGCTGCCGAGGTGAATGAGTTCCTCTGACAGCAGCCAGTCGCGTACTTCGCCGGCTTTGGTGCGAATTTTGAGTTCTTGGTTGCTGATCGAATTTTGTGTTTGCAAAATCTTGGCGAGCCGCGGCTCGTCTTCTGAATTGACCCACATTCCTAAGTCCCTGGCGGTGCGACCGATAAATTCGTGTCGCTGCCAGCCTAACTGGCGCAAAAAGCTTTCGTTGGCATCGAGGAAACATCCGTCTGTGAGGGTGCAAATGCTGATGCCGACTGGGGAGGCGTGAAAGGCCTTGGAAAATCTTTCTTCTGAAGAACGCAGGGCGGCTTCGGCTTGCTTTCTGTCTGTGATGTCTTGGACGGTGCTGGTGATGTAGAGGGAGTTGACGGCGGCTTGTTCGCAGACTGTGCGGTTGCTGCCGTCGGGGAGTACGAGCCTGTAGTCGATGCTGTAAGGCTTTTGCTGAAATAAAGCGGCTTCTATCGAGGTTTTGACTAATTCTTTGTCTTCAGGGTGCACGTATTCCAAGAAGGCTTCAAGGCTGGGTTCAAAAGTTCCCGGTTGCTGTCCCAGGATGCGGTAAATTTCCTCTGACCACCGCAATTGCTGGCCGTTGCGGTCTAAGTCCCAGTTGCCTAGCTGGGCGATGCGCTGGGCGTTGGCGAGGCTGGCTTCGCTGGCGCGCAGGGAGGCTTCTGCTTGGTTGCGTTCGGCGACGGTGGCGGCTAAGACTAAGCCGGTGACGGCGATGACGGCGATGAAGGCTTGCAGTGATAACAGTGCTTGGGGCATACTGTTGGCGTGTTTGAGAAAGGGGCCGCTGTTTCGGGCTATGCCCCAGATGGCGAAGCCACAGAGGATGAAGTTGGAGAGGGCCGTGTAGCGCTGACCGAATCGAAAGGCAGCCCAAACTACTAGGGGAAATGGTAAGTATTCGAGGGGATAGCGAGCGTAGGCGGCGCGGGTGCGCGAGCAGAAGACGAGCCAGCCGACTGCTAGCAGCAGCAGCAGCCAAATCGCTCGTTCAGCTATCTTTTTGCGATGGGTGGGGACTTTGGGCAATTGTTGCCACGTCAGCAGCAGCGGGGCGACGAGCAAAATTCCCATAGCGTCTCCCACCCACCAAGTCCCCCAAATCGTGCCAAAATCGCTCCAGCTAGATAAACCGGTCAGGCATACGAGGATGCTGCCGATGGTGGAGTTGATCAGGGTAGATCCCAAGGCTGTTAGTCCGACTATTCCTAAAACGTCTTTGAGCCGATCGAGCCCTGCGCTAAAGTTAATGCGCTCCAGTAGATAAGTTCCCGTCCACGCTTGCAGGGTTCTGGCGGCCGCCGAGATCAAGGCCGTGACGATGTTGGGCGAGGGTACGTTCATGCTGAACAGGAAGCCTCCGATCGCGATTCCCGGCCAGAGTTGCCGCCCGAACAGCAGCAGGGCGGCTTGGGCAATTCCTGCTGCCGGCCACATGGGGTTGATTTCTGAACTCAGGGTGAGGTGGGAAACTGCGAATTGCGACCCCGAATAGTAGGTCAGGGCGATCGCGCCTACTGCGAGGAAGTACCGCCAGGAATGTCCAAGGAACTTTGTCTGCATTGTCGTTTGGGGAAAAGGTTGACGGTTGTTGGGGTGTCAGTAGGCGGCACGGGACGGGCACAGGGTAGGAGAAATGTTGCTATTAAGTGATGGTAAGTCATGGGTGGTAGGTAGGGGGAGAACCTTTTGAGCTAACTTTTTGTGGCGCCGTTGAGGGTTGGGTTTTTTTTTGCTGTTCGATCGAATCTGGGCATAAATTTCGGGAGTATCGGTTTTTTGCCAATATATCTCTAATGACTAAGCGTTTGGTTTGTAAATTTTTGGTTTTGGTTAAAAATTTATTACCGAGCGACAGCGGGCGTCTTTTCGTGTCGGGCGATCGCCACTCGATTTAACCTAACATCTTGCATTATTCTCAATAATACCTAAGGAACCGATAACAGCGACACCAAATCTCAGCTTTCAGGTAAGCCCGGGGCCAGAAACCCGGTTTTTGACTAGAAGTGCAGGCAGAAGTGATTTTAACTGGATTTTTCACCAATTATTAATTGAGGCTTCAAGCCTTTCGATCCAATACAGTGAAAGCGGATAATTTACACACAAAAAAATATTTTCTCTTCTCTATTTCCCTTTAGCTGTTGCAAGATCTAAGGTTAGTGTCAAACGCTCTTGAGATTCTTTAAGGGCGTCTTGGGGGTTGCGGCCCAGAAGGGTTGCCTCTATGGCGCGACCGAGGTTTTCTGACAGGCGGGAGTAACCTGAAATAATGGGTCGCGCTCTGGCTGAGTTCATTTGCTCTAAAAATACTCGCAAAACAGGGTTTTTTTCCACAAAGCTTTGATAAGCTGGGCTCTGTCTCGATTTTAAGTTAATTGGCAAGTAACCTGTTCCCAATGCCCATGCTGTTTGGAATTCTTCACCTATAACGTGTTCTAAGAATACTAGGGCTGCTCGCTCTCGTTCTGGCGAGGTTTTCATTAAAAATAGGTTTTCACCTCCTACGACGGCTGCGGGGCGTTTGAGGATCGGTAAACGCATTGCTGCGTAGTCGATACCGCTTTGCTGCAACTGTGCTAGCGTCCACGGCCCGGTGATTTGCATGGCGACTTTACCTGCAATGAAGTTGTCGAGTTCGTAACCGCGTTCGGGTGCTGACAGTATTGCTGAACCTTCTTTTAACAAGTCTCTCCACAATTCTAAGGCGGCGCGAGAGCCCGGACTGTCTATTTGCGGTACTGGAGCTTGAGGTGTTTCGGACAGAAGTTCCCCGCCTGCGCTGAACATGAATGGCAGCCAGGTAAATACTGTCCATTCTCCTTTGCCTAGGGAGAGCACTATGCCGTGTTGGTCTGTGCGGCCGTCTCCGTTGGTGTCTCGCGTGAGCGATCGGGCTACTTGCTTTAATTGCGCCCAATTCTGCGGCACTTTTTTGATTCCTGCTGCTGCAAATAAGCTGGGACGGTAAAAGATGGCGACGTTATTTGTGCCTAGGGGAACTGACCAAGTGTGTCCGCCAAGTTCCATTGACTCGAAGAGTGCCGGGTCGATTTCGGCTTTCCGGGGCGATTTGCCGAGCCAGTTTTCTAAGGGTTCAATTGCGTCGAGTTCTGCTAGTTTTCCGGCAATTGTGGGGCCATTCCACAGCAAATCCGGCGGTGCATTTCCCACTATTGCTGTTAGTATTTTTGGTAGTTGTTGGTCGGGCTGGCCGATGTAAATTGGTGTGATATGGATGTTGGGATGCGTTTTGTTGAATTTGTCTGTGAGGGCTTGAAATACGTCGCGGTTTGGCGGAGGATTGATGCCGTGCCACAGTGTGAGTTCGATCGGTTCGCCGTTTTTGGATGCGGGTTTTGTGCTGTTTTGACAGCCGCTTAATATTAGCAGATTTAAGCTAAGTAAAATGCAGACAGCTAGTTTGAGTTGCCTTTTAATTGCTTTGGATAATTTGGATAAAATCATTTTTTAGTTATACTGAGGGAAGAAGATTTTTTTAACTACAGATGAACGCGGATGGAGGCGGATAGTTAGAGGTTGGTAAAACGAGCTAAATCTAGAAAATCTGCTGGTAGCTGATTTCTCGCTCCATCCGAGGTGTTTTGAAACAAAACGGTGAAAGCTCCTGCTCCTAGTCTATCTTGCGGCCACATCCGATAGCAAGGAATTTCTGTCAGGTGCGATCGATATTTTTCTAAAGGAGGAACAGTGACTGGCCCAAATTCGGGGAAGTTGCTTAACAGCCATTCGCTGACTTGTTCATTTTCTGCGGTTGAATAAGTGCAGGTCATGTATGCAAGATAACCTTCCGGCGCTACAATTTTAGCAGAATTGGCTAAGATTCTTTTTTGGCGGTTGGCATTGCTGTTGATGGTGACCTGATGAAAGCATCCGGGTGCTTTGTCTCTTTTTGCTAAGAGTGATTGACCAGTACAAGGAGCATCTACTATTACTAAATTAGCAGTTTGTGGGATTTTTTCGGCAAGTATTTTTGAATCGACGTTAGCGGCGGCGGATGGTTGAATTTGGCAGCGTTTTAAATTAGAGATAAGCATTCCCATGCGTTTGCCTATGGCTTCGTTGCACAACAGCAATTCTGGGTTTAATGTTTTCCAGGAAAATACACTTTTCCCTCCGGGGGCGGCGCACATATCTAAGATTAGTTTGATTGGCTGCGGTATTGTTAATAAGGTGGAGGCGGCGAAGATTGAGGAAAAGTCGAGACAGTAGTAATGTCCTGCTTGATGTAAGGAATGTTTTCCCGGCTGGGATTCTAAGGCAAGTCTATCTACAAATTCCGGTTGCCAAGAGACGGGAATTTCGACAGTAAATGGGTTATCTGTTGGTTTGGGTTGCAGCCACAAGATGGCAGGATTAAAAGCTTGAGGATTGACAATAGCCTGAATAAATTTTTCTTGTTCTGCGGTGTCGGCAAATAAGCTGCGGCTGAGTTTAAGCAGGAGATTTGACAATTTTTCCATGTTCGAGGAGATATGATAATATTGAAATTAGCAGTAACAAAGGTAAATCTGATAATAATTCCTAGTGTAGAACAGTTATAGTTAACTTGGGAAGAATGGATGCAAATGTTGTTGGGTCTATCAGACTCATTACTTTGGAGCGTTTGAGTCTGGCTGCACCTGAGTATCAATCGAGATCCTTTTTGCCGATCGCACAACTCGGAACTATTCTCGAAGTGTATAATCTAGGAGCAAACTACTATTATTTGAGCTGATAAATAAACATTACATGAGTCCGGTGGTTGAAAAAACTCCTAAACTCGCTTGTATCATAGCTCCTACGCGCTGAATCGTCTCTACAATATACTATGGTTTTTTGCCATTACCTACTTGATGAGTAACGACTGATGACTGATGACTACTTACTAATAACGAACAATCTATGAAAATTGTCTTTTTTGGCACTCCCGATTTTGCTGTTCCTACTTTATCCAGTTTGTTAAGCCACCCAGAATTTGAGGTTGTGGGTGTGGTGACTCAGCCGGACAAGCGCCGGGGAAGAGGCAATCAATTGATGCCTTCACCTGTAAAAGATGTGGCTTTAAATCACAGTCTCCAGGTTTGGCAGCCGCGCCGAATTAAGAAGGATGCGGAAACAATTGCCAAATTGCGGGAAGCGGAGGCGGATGTGTTTGTGGTGGTGGCTTACGGCCAAATTCTTTCTCCAGAAATTCTGGATATTCCTAGTTTGGCTTGCGTTAACGTTCACGGTTCAATTTTGCCGAAGTATCGCGGTGCGGCGCCGATTCAGCGCTGTCTTTTTGACGGGCAAAAGACAACAGGAATTACTACTATGCTGATGGATGCTGGCATGGATACTGGGGCGATGCTGTTGAAGGCTTTTGCTGGTATTTCGCTGTTGGATAATGCGGATTCTTTGGCGGATAGGTTGGCGGAAGTTGGGGCGGATTTGTTGGTGGAAACTTTGGTGAAATTGAGAGACGAGAAGATTGAAGCTGTTGTTCAAGATGATGCTGAGGCGACTTACGCACCGATGATTAAGGGTGCCGATTATGTGCTGGATTGGTCGAAAAGTGCGATCGCCCTTCACAATCAAGTTAGGGGCTTTTTCCCGGATTGCACGACGACTTTTCGCGGCAATTCTTTGAAGGTGATGGCTACTGTGCCCGTTGGGCCGGAATATTGGCTGCAATTACCGCCTGAGTTGAGAGTGTTGGAGCGCGAATGGCCTGTTTTGGCCGAGTTGTCGGGCGCCAATGGGGAAGTTGTCAAGGTTGTCAAGGGTTTGGGGGCGATCGTCCAAACCGGTGATGGTTTATTATTGTTGCGGGAGGTGCAGTTAGCGGGGAAAAAGGTGCAGTCTGGGGTGGATTTTGCGAATGGAACTCGGTTGGTTGTAGGGGAAGTTTTTGGGGGTTAAATTGTATGTTTAGGGCGAGCAGGATGCCCACCCGACAATATTTGGAAGCAAAATCATCCTGTAATTAGATGCGGGCCCGTTGACCTAAAATTCGACCAAAACTTCCTCCGCGCCGCCCAACAAACCCTGCGCCGCCTCTAACATACTCTCCGCAACATCTTTCAAATCTTCGCGACTGGCCAGATAAGTTTTCAAAGCTTCTAACGGTTCTATACTATTATTAGCATTCAATTCTGGCAAACGCGGCCTCGCTAGCTGACTGACTAATTCCGGTTGAATCGTGTAGCTGTGCGCTTCGCCGAGAAGTGCGTGCAATTCTGCATTGTCGATTAAATCTAATTGTTCCGATCGCAATTGGTAAATCAATCTCACAACCGCGTCTTCGATCTGCTTCTTGCCAATAGCTTTAACTAACTCGGCTTGCGGGTTTTCCGATTCGGAAACATTCACTTTAATAGTCTGAAACACCCGCACTGGCAAAGTGCAAAATTCCCACTCAGCTTTTCCCAGTTCCAAATTAACTAACACAAAACCTTTGTCTTCTTTCTCTTCGCTAAAGTCAACTCGTTCTATACTTCCGGGGTAAATTACGGGCGGATTGTTGGAAGCATTGAGATTTTGGTGTTTGTGAACGTGGCCGAGAGCAACGTAATCAAAACAAGGGCGAGTTAGCATGGAAACGGGAATGTTAAAACCTTTGCCAACTGCTAAAAAACGCTCTGCACCCAAGCTTGCTTTATCTGCCATTAAGTGGGCTAAAAGTACGGTTGGTATGTCGGGGTTAAGGCGGCGGATTTCGCCTTCCATTGCGATCGTCAGTTTTTCGGTTAATAATTGGTTAACATCGCCCATAGACAGGCTTTCAGTCTCGGAACGTGTCATTAAGGTCGATCGAGTCAACCAAGGCAAAGTTACTACCTGTACGGGCCCGCTGCGGGTGTGTATGAGGTGAGTGTCCAGGCGATCGCCGACAATAAACTTAGGTATCCCCAAAGTGCGATAAATCCCCAAACTCGCGCCGCCTTGTCCCTGGGAATGTTGGTCGTGATTTCCTACTAGCAAAACCGTCGGAATTTGCGCGTCAACCAAGCGGCTGAATTGGCGAGCAAAAGCCTCTTTGACAAACGGTGGAGGCGTCGAATCCGGGAAAGCATCGCCGCCGAATATAACTAAATCTACGGGTTCAGAAATTGCTCTATCCATACATTTACTCAGCGTCGCCGCGAAATCTTCCAGCCGCGTATTTAAACCGGTTTCTGGATTAATCCGGCCGTGAGAAAAGCCGCTTCCCATGTGAATGTCTGAAAGGTGAAGAATTTTAATCATTGTTCTTTTTTTTGGGAATTGTTATACCTGAACATCTGTAGGGAAACGGCATTGCCTATTGGTGTCAACTTAAGACTGAAACCCCTGATAAATCCCGCTTTTAACCCAGTCTAGATCCCCCTAAATCCCCCTTAAGAAGGGGGACTTTGAGAATATTCCTGTCCCCCCCTTATTAAGGGGGGCTAGGGGGGATCTAAGTTTAATAGTCAAACCGGAGTCTGTGACTGGGTTAGAAGTTAAGTTGACACGAAGAAGGGCAATGCCGTGTCCGTACCCGTGCGCCTCAACGTAGTTCTAATTCGACGCTGCGCCGATTTGGATTGATGCGTTTCTCGATCGCAAATATTTTATTCTCTTCCTCAAAGCCGAGTTCGTGAAACTCTTTAAATAAACATTCTACCTCAATTTTTGCAATAACAGTTTCCAGCCACTTATCAAATGAATCGCATTCAATGCTTCTAAAAGGTTCGCTTTTGCAGTCGAAACTGATAATTTGTCCCGGAATACCGCCGAAACAGCCTTTTGTATCCACAACCCGCAGCCACACATCATCTACTTTCATAAACGGAATCCATGCTTCGTTCCAATATTCTCCTTGCTGCCATTCTTGAAAATAAATTTTGCTTTGGGCGTCCCAAAAATCTTTCTCCTTCCCAATAGATTCCAAAGGTAAAATACTCCTGCCGTGTTCAAAAGGAAACAGCCAGTCATCCTCTAAACTCTCATAAGCCGAACCGTTACACCAGCGATAAAAATCGTAAAATGTTTTTGGAAGTGATTGTTTGTAACGATTTTTGAATAATTTTATTTCCGGTTCTGCTACACCGGGATTGAGCAAATTTAGGGCGTCAGGACAGCAGCGCTTTAAGGTTTTGGCGAAGGTGCGGACGAGAGAAGTTTGCGGCTGAAAGTGTAGTTTCATACATCACAATAGAATCCCGGGGACTTTTTGATAAACTTGTGCGATCGGGCAACTAAAATCTATACTCATTAACTCTAACTCATCTCCTTGTCGGTAAGTCTGAGAAACCCAATTTCCTTCAGCATTGACTCGGAAACATTCAATTTTGATTTCGGATTGAGTGATGAGTACGTATTCCTGCAAACTCGATGCAGTTGGGTAATCTGCAAACTTATCGCCTCTGTCGAAAGCTGCTGTTGAGGGCGACAATACCTCAACTACTAAAGATGGATATAAAATGAAATCTTCACTAGAACCTGTATCCCTTTCGTCGCAAGTCACAGCTACATCAGGATAGTAATAACAATTCGCCTCTTCCAGTCGGACTTTTATATCTGATGAAAGAACTAAGGATGGCGTATTCAGAAGATGATTTCCCAGCAGCCGAATCAAATTACTAGCAATAATAATGTGAGGCTTTTTTGCCCCCGTCATTGCATAAACGTGTCCGCGTCTGTACTCATGTTTGATCGGGCTTACTCGCTCGCCTTCAAGGTAATCTTCTGGCGAAATGTAGAAATTATTTTTGCTGATAACCATTGATTTTTACTCGGCTGATTTAAGATGATACTATTTGTTGAAACTCGCATATTCTGCTAGGAAACGGGACTGCTGTTTCGCTACAGATTCAACAAAACTCCAAAAATCTGGCGTGCCACAATTTGCCACTTTCCGTCAAACCCTGCGATCGCACTTTAATTTTGACTCCCCGAGGGTTAGCCTCGTAGAGTCGGGCAATTTCCAGCATTTCCCCGGCGCTAAAACCCGTTCCCACTGTTCCTACCGGCACTAATTTGCCCTCAATTTCTTGCGCAACTTCGATCGCACTAAACGGTCGCCCCGCAACTTTTGTCGGCGTCAAGCCGACAATCAACAAATCGTGTTCCTGACAGTATTTAGTCCTAACTATCGGATATTTCTTAACATCTTTGCCGCCGACATAGCGGCAGTCGTGCAGAACCCAAACTTCTCCTTCTCTGTTTTCAGCTTCCTGCTTCTGGGCTAGTAAAAGTTTTTCTGCTGCGGTGCGATAGGTCGGTAAAATTTCAAATTCTTTCGACCAAATAGCCAGCATTTCGCCAACTGCTATTCCCCCTGCAATGCGTTCTGATTCGGCGATTTCAGTGAAGTCTTTGCCGTGGGAAAACAAACATTTAAAAATGGCATAAACTGCGGTTGGCTGGGTTGTCGGAAAACCGCTTTCAATATTAACTGTAGCAGCTTGCGCGCCCGTGCGGTGTTCGCTGCCCGTACAGCTTTTGTAATAAAGTTCGCCGTCTAAAACAAAGGTGCCAATTTTAGCGGCTGTGTCAATTAATGTGCGATCGATCTCAACCGATGCCTGTTGCCGCAGGTTAGTCGATCGCGATTGGTAGTATACTTTATCTTGCGTCGCAATGACCACTACTCGATTGCCGTCGCGCTTTGGCTGTCCCCAATAATCGGGATTTTCGATGTAATAAGAACGTTCACTCGGCGCGTCCACCGGCTGCATCGTGACAATCCTTCCCGGCTGCAAATGCGGTGGTAATTCGGGAACAATCGGATTGTAAACAGTCTCTATTTTGGCAGCCGTCGTTGATTTTGCAGCAGGAGCAAGATTAGTGGTAGATTTGTTTGAAGGATTCAGGGCGATCGGCTTTTCTCCGGTTTCCAATTCAAACGCTCTTTTCCAAAAGCCGATCGCCATTTCCGGGTATCCTTCCGACTCCGCGCACAGTGCAAAACCAATAATTTTTGCCGTACCGATGCCGCGCCCGTAATCAGCCAAATACTGCACTGCCCCCGCTTCACCCATCAAGTGCAATCCTCGCGTGACAATGCGATTGTTCCAGCGTTCTCGAATGTCGGCGCTAATTTTCTTAGCTGCTTTTCGCTTTGCTTCTGCGTATTCGGTGCAGTCCATACTGCCTCCTTTCTGTAGGGCTATTTGGACAATATACTCTAGCTTGATTCATTAGTCAAGTTAATTAACACTAAGTTTACAACTAAGTGGTTGTGAATAAACCTAACTATTTCATTTGTAAACTAGATTTATTTTTTAACTGCAGAGGCGCAGAGGAAGAGAAGAAAGAGAGCGAGCGGGTTGTAGTGGTGTTTTGATGGTCAAGCGCAGTAATCTGTTCGCCGTCAATGCTAAGATAACCTCGATCGCGCGTTGAGGTCAATGATGCCAGGGCTTGCTTCTTGCGAAGTCTGGTTCGCCAACTTGCGATCGCAGGTTTGAGAATTTAAGATCGAGTTTAATCTTACTGTTATGATGCGATTGATTTTGTACAGCAAACCCGGATGCCACTTGTGCGAAGGGTTGCAAGAAAAACTCGAACAGATTGAAAGCCTCAAGTTTCAACTCGAAGTCAGAGATATTACCGAACGGGATGACTGGTTTCAAGCTTATCAGTACGAAGTTCCAGTTTTGTTTAAAGTGCAGCCCCAGGCAAGAAATTCTGCTGGCGAGGCTGCATTCTCTCCTGAAGAACTGTTACCCCGTCCTTCTCCCCGCTGTAGTGTCGCCCAATTGGAGCAAATGTTACAGAAATATTTGCAAATCGATCCGTCACAATAATACGATTTACGCAACAACTCACGTGTTAATCCTGGCCTCGGGGTGCGCGGTGCGCACCTTACTCTAGGCCTGTAGCGTGTGCACCGCGCACAGCAAAACCCGTAGGGTGTGCACCGCGCACAGCAAATACCAGCAGATAGCGGCTCAAACAATGTGTTGTGCAAGTCATATTCAAGACATCCAAGTGAGGAGTTTTTCAGATGAAATTGAGAGAATTATTAGCAGCAGTTCCCAGCATTTCCTTTGACGCCAAACATCCCGCCCTCGATACCGAAGTCAAGGGTTTATCCACTAATTCCCACGCTTGTCAGGCGGGCGATTTGTTTTTGGGAATGCCGGGAACTCGGGTAGATGGGGGAGATTTTTGGCAAAGTGCGATCGAATCTGGTGCACTTGCCGCCATAATTTCCACCCAAGCAGCCGAGAAAACACCCCCCCAACCCCCCCTTGCTAAGGGGGGGCTAGAAGAGGTTCCCTGCGTCATCGCAGCAGCCGATATGGCTCAAGTTTGCGGTCAAATAGCAACTGCTTTTTACGGCAATCCAGCTAGCCACTTAAAACTTGTCGGCGTTACCGGGACTAACGGCAAAACTACAACAACTCATTTAATCGAATTTTTGCTCAATCAAATGCAGTTGCCGGCGGCGATTTTCGGCACGCTTTACACTCGCTGGCCGGGCTTCCAACAAACTGCACTTTACACCACACCTTTTGCGGTTGACCTCCAAAAACAACTAGCAGAAGCTGTAGCAGCCGGATGCAAACACGGCGTGATGGAAGTCAGTTCCCACGCTTTAGCGCAGCAGCGAGTTTTGGGCTGTAGTTTTGAAGTTGCTGTGTTTACAAACTTGACTCAAGACCATCTCGATTATCACCGCGATATGGAGGATTATTTTGAGGCAAAATCGCTTTTATTTGGCTCGAATTACCTCAAAAATCGAGCGGTAGTTAATATTGACGACCCCTACGGACGGCGGATAGTTGAAACCCTCAGTTCTGACCGAGTTTGGAGTTACAGCACTAGCGAGAGAACCGCAGATTTGTATGCTGATGATTTAGAATATCAGCCTAATGGAGTTAAAGGAATGCTGCACACTCCCAAGGGCGAAACAGCTTTTTCTTTGCCTTTAGTCGGTCAGTTCAATTTATCAAATATGTTGGCTGCTGTCGGTGCTGTTTTAGAATTGGGTTTAGATTTGTCCGCAATTGTGGAGAAATTATCTCAGTTTTCGGGAGTACCGGGACGGATGGAACGGGTGCAAATTAGTCCGGAACAAGATATTAGCGTTATTGTCGATTACGCGCACACTCCAGACAGTTTGGAGAACTTGTTGAAGGCGTCGCGGCCGTTTATTCCGGGTCAGATGATTTGCGTGTTTGGCTGCGGCGGCGATCGCGATCGCACTAAACGGCCGATCATGGGTAAAATCGTTGCAGAATTAGCCGATTTAGCTGTTGTTACTTCCGACAATCCGCGCACTGAAAATCCCGATCGCATTTTGGAGGATATTTTAGCAGGAATTCCCGCCGCAGTAAAGCCGATGGTTTTGTCGGATCGAGCCGCTGCAATTCGCACTGCTATTATGGAGGCTAAACCCGGAGATGGCGTGCTGATTGCAGGAAAAGGACACGAAGATTATCAGATTTTGGGCACCGAAAAAGTCCATTTTGACGATCGAGAACAAGCGCGAGATGCCTTGAAAGCCAGAATGAATTCGGTTAACTGAATTCGGTTAACTGTTAAGGGTTAACCGAAGTCGGTTAACCCTTAACACTTAGGTGTTCGCAGGCTGAGAAATTTGTTATGTTTTTAAGTATTAATACGAAAGAAGAATCTGAGTTGCACTAGATTATAATAGTAATATCAAATATGTTTAGGGAAAAATAATTCTGGCTATGATAGAACTAACTGGGTATCAAATTCTCGATAGAATTTACTCAGGCACTCGCACCCTAGTTTATCGCGGCTCTCGCCTCTGCGACAAAAAATCTGTCATCATCAAAGTATTGCGGAACGAGTATCCCAAATTTAGCGAACTCTTGCAATTTCGCAATCAATACACGATCGCCAAAAACCTGAATTTGCCCGGGATCATTCAAACCTACAGCTTGGAAGCCTACCGGAACGGCTATGCGCTGATTATGGAAGACTTCGGGGGCATTTCTCTGAACCAATGGACAGGGAAAGGAAAAACGGTGCAATCTCTGGTTGAGTTTTTCCAAATAGCGATCGACCTAAGCAATACATTAGATATACTTTACCGCCACCGCATCATTCACAAAGATATTAAACCAGCCAATATTTTAATTAATCCTGAGACTAAACAAGTCAAACTTATTGACTTTAGTATTGCATCTTTGCTACCGCGAGAAACTCAAATGGTGATGAGTCCCAACGTGCTAGAAGGGACACTAAGCTATTTGTCTCCTGAACAAACAGGAAGGATGAATCGCGGCATTGACTACCGCACAGATTTTTATTCTTTGGGTGTCACTTTTTATGAATTGCTGACGGGAGAGTTGCCGTTTCAATCTAACGATCCGATGGAATTGGTACACTCTCATATTGCCAAACAACCGCCGCCCCTTGGCAAAAATAGAAGGGAAGAAATCCCCCAAGTTCTGTGCGACATCGTAATGAAATTGATGGCGAAGAATGCCGAAGACCGTTATCAGAGTGCTTTGGGGCTGAAATTTGATTTAGAATTTTGTTTGCGTCAATTAGAAGAAAGTGGTAGAATAGAAAGCTTTGCGATCGCGCAACGGGATGTTTGCGAGCGGTTCATCATACCAGAGAAACTCTACGGCAGAAAAAGCGAAGTTGCCCAATTATTGACAGCGTTCGATCGCATCTCTGGTTGCGAGACTTTTCCTGGGAACGAGGGAAGGCGGGAGTTAATGCTGGTGGCGGGTTTTTCTGGCATTGGCAAAACTGCCATTGTTAACGAAGTTCACAAACCAATTGTCCGCCAGCGCGGCTACTTCATCAAAGGCAAGTTTGACCAATTTAATCGCAATATTCCTTTCTCAGCTTTTGTCCAAGCATTTCGAGAATTAATGGGTCAATTGCTGAGTGAAAGCGAGGCTCAATTAGCAGCTTGGAAAACCCAAATTTTAGCTGCGCTGGGTGACAGCGCGCAAGTAATTATTGAAGTAATTCCTGAACTAGAGCAAATTATCTCCCAACAGCAAACCGCAACAGAACTGTCTGAGACGGCGGCACAGAACCGCTTTAATTTACTGTTTCTAAAATTCCTGCAAGTATTCACCACAAAAGAACATCCCTTAGTAATTTTCCTCGATGATTTGCAGTGGGCTGATGCGGCATCTTTGAAATTGATGCAGTTGTTGATGAGCGAGTCAGACGGCAGATATCTATTATTAATAGGAGCTTATCGCGACAATGAAGTTTCTGCCGCTCATCCTTTGATGTTGGCGCTAGAGGAGATTGGGAAAGCACAAGCTGCAATCAAAACAATTACATTAGCCGCTCTGACTGAAACGAGTTTAAATCAACTCGTTGCCGATACGCTTAGCTGTTCGCCCGAAATCGCACAACCATTAACTCAACTAATTTATCAAAAAACCAAAGGCAATCCATTTTTTAGCGTGCAATTCCTGAAAATGCTGCACGATGAGGGGCTGATTCAGTTTGACTTTGATGGGGGCAATTGGCATTGCGATATTGCCAAAGTAAAAGCATTAGCAGTGACTGATGATATCGTTGACTTTATGGCGTTGCAGTTGCAAAAATTGCCGCCAGCGACTCAGAATGTGTTAAAGTTGGCGGCTTGTATTGGCAATCAATTTGATTTGGGTACTTTGGCGGTTGTTTCTGAGCAATTAGCAACAGAAACGGCGGCGGATTTGTGGAAGGCATTGCAAGAGGAGTTAATCCTTCCTGAAAGTAAAGTCTACAAGTTTTATATGGGGCAGGAAAAACAGGAACAGGCACAAAATTCCCAGGTGGTGAATTACAAGTTTCTGCACGATCGCGTCCAGCAAGCCGCCTATTCCCTGATTCCTGAAGACCAAAAACAATCTGTGCATTTGCACATTGGGCAATTGCTATTCGCTCGAACCTCAGCAGAGCAACTAGACGAGAGAATTTTTGCGATTGTCAGTCAATTTAATCTAGGCATCGATCGCATTGCAATTCAGGATCGGCGAGACCATCTAGCCAACCTCAATTTGATGGCTGCGCGTAAAGCACGGCTTTCGGCTGCTTACCCAGCATCGGCTCAATACTGTGAGATAGGGCTGCAACTTTTAGCCACTGACAGTTCCGATCAATGGATCAGACAGCCCATTCTTACTTCAGAACTGCACATTGAAGCTGCTAATTCAGCCTGTTTGACTGGCGCATTTGAGCGAGTAGATGCTTGCGTCGGGGCAGTTCTCCAACATACGTCAAACCCCCTAGAACAAGTTAAAGCCTTAGAAATAAAGATTCAATCCTTGATTGCCCGCAATCAATTATCAGAGGCGATTCAGGTGGCACGGGCAATCCTTCAAGAGTTGGATGTGGAGTTGCCAGAACATCCCACCCAAGACATGGTAGCCCCTGCTCTCAATGCTATTGGCGATCGACTGATGAGTGTGGATGTGATGAATTCACCAAAGATGAGCGATCCACAGAAGCTGGCTGCAATGAATATTCTCAGCAGTATGGCTTCAGCAGCCTATATCGGTTCGCCAGCCCTCTATCCCTTGATTGTGCTCAAACAAATTGAATTGTCACTTCAGTTTGGAAATGCGATCCAAACACCCTATGCTTATTCAACCTATGGACTAATTCTCTGTGCATTTGGTGGGGAAATTGTAGCCGGAAATCGTGCTGCTGATATCGCGCTCGCCTTGATGGAAATGTTTAAAGCATCAAGTTTTAAAGCGAAAATTTTCAATTTAGTTTATCCATTTGTTCGCATTTGGCAGGAGCCGATGCACAATGTACTGATGCCTTTGCTGGAAGGCTATCAAGGGGGTTTGGAAACGGGAGATTTGGAGTTCGCTGCTTACTGTGCCTATAACCGCTGTCAACTCGCTTATGCTACGGGAAATGAACTTCTACAACTGGGACAAGAGATGCAAACCTATGCAGAGGCGATCGCCCAACTCAAACAAACAACTGCTCTAAACTTTCAGCAAATTGTGCAACAGGTCGTCTTAAATTGGACAGGTGAAGCCGACGCTCCCCATAAACTCGTTGGAGAAGCTTACGATGAAACGACGCGATTACCTCAGCATCAGTCAGCGGGAGATACTTACTCGATCGGGAGTGTCTATGCTCATAAATTGATTCTGGCTTACCATTTTGGGCAACCCCAGGAAGCTCTGGAGATAGCTCAAATTGCCGAGAAAACTATTGGTGGCATTATCGGAACTGTGTTCTATGGAGTCTTTTATTTCTATCATGCACTGACGTTACTCGCAAACACAAACACCTTGGCAATTAGTGAAGCGGTTACGAAGGATCTTGAGCAACTTACTAACTGGGCAACTCATGCACCCACGAACTTTGCCCACAAATGCGATTTAATTCGAGCCGAACAGCAGCGAATTTTAGGACACAAAGCAGAGGCGATCGACCTCTACGATGGCGCGATCTTCCTCGCTAAAGAAAACCAATTCCTCAACGAAGAAGCCTTAGCCAACGAACTCGCCGCTAAATTCTACCTCAATTGGGGCAAAGAAAAAGTTGCTGCAGGCTATATGCAGGAAGCCTACTATTGTTACGCCCGCTGGGGAGCAAAAGCAAAAACCGATGACCTAGAAAAACGTTATCCCGATTTGCTGCGCCCCATCTTACAACAGGCAGCCCAACCCGTCTCTATTTTAGAAACCCTATCCACCCTCACCAATTCAACCTACTCCTTTCATTCGAGCGCCCACCACACTAGCTCCAGTACCTCCATCAACCAGGCTCTAGATTTTTCTACCCTGCTGCAAATCTCCCAAGTTATCTCCAGCACGATCGACCTGGATGAGTTGCTGCAAATTGTGACCCAAACCATGTTACAAAACTCGGGAGCCGATCGCTGTGCACTGATGCTCTGCCAAGATCAACAATGGCAAGTGCGGGCGATAGCTACGTGGGAAAACATTAGCCTGCAAACGGAACCCCTAGAAAATAATCCCACCGTTCCTGTTAAATTAATCCAGTATGTCAAAAACACCTTAGCAGCAGTTGTCCTCGATCACGCCAAAACAGATTTGCCTGTGATTGACGATTATTTAGAGCACCACCAACCAGAGAGTTTGCTGGGTTTGCCAATTCTAAATCAGGGGAATTTGGTCGGCATTTTGTATCTAGAAAATCGGATAACCAGTGGGGTGTTTAGTCGCGAGCGCCTCCTAGTGCTGAATTTTCTCTCTAGTCAAGCGGCTATCGCTCTGGAGAATGCCCGCCTCTATCACCAAGTGCAGCAGACTTTGAATGAACTTCAGCAAACTCAGATGCAAATGATCCAAAGTGAAAAGATGTCAGCATTAGGTAATCTAGTGGCCGGGGTTGCCCATGAAATCAACAACCCCGTTGGTTTCATTGCCGGGAACATTAATGAAGCTCATGCTGGAGTCCAAGACTTAATTGATTATTTGCGCCTCTATCAAGAAAAGTGTCCTCCATCGGAAGCAGAATTGCTTAAGAAAGCAGAGGAAATAGATTTAGATTATCTAGTAGAAGATTTACCCAAAATGTTGAGCTCCATGAAAATAGGATGCGAGCGCATCAAAAGCATCAGCACCTCCCTCCGCACTTTCTCTCGCGCCGATACGGCACATAAAGTTGAGGCTAATATCCACGAAGGCCTCAATAGCACTTTGATGATTTTACGCCATCGCCTGAAAGCGAACGACAAGCATCCTGAAATTAAAATCATTAAAGAGTACGGCAAGATTCCCAAAGTCAAATGTTATTTGGGACAATTAAATCAGGTATTTATGAATTTGTTAGCAAATGCGATCGATGCCTTAGAAGAATCGAATCAAGGACGGAGTTTTGCCGAAATTCACGCCCATCCCAATCACATCACTATTCGGACAAAAGTAGAAAGTGAAAAGGTAAAAATTTCAATCGCCGATAATGGAAAAGGAATGTCAGAAGATGTGAAAAATCGGATTTTCGACCATCTATTTACCACTAAAGATGTGGGCAAAGGAACTGGGTTAGGACTGGCGATCGCCCGTCAAATTGTAGAAGAAAAACACGGCGGAAAACTGAGTTGTTTTTCTACGCCGGAAGAAGGAACGGAGTTTGTCATTGAGATTTTAATTGATTAAAAATTAGTTATCAGTTGTCCGTTGTTGACCGATATTATTAACCTCTTTCTTCTCTTCCTCTGCGTTCTCTGCGGACTCTGCGGTTAAATCATTGCGATGCAACCGGAATTGATATAACAACAGACAACTGACAACCAACTACGGACAACTGACTACTATTGCAGCGGCAAAAATACCGTCATCACCTCGCCCTTTTCAGGCCGTTGGCGAATTACCAACTTTCCGCCAGCCGCCCGAAATAAATTCTTAGTCACGCTCAAATTTAAACTCAAACTTCCCGTCTCCGGCTGCACCATCAACAAAGGCCCGATCGATCGCAAAGGAGCATTCGCCTTAGCTGCAAAAGTCGATGCACCATTACCTTCAGGTAGGTGTGTCGATTCCAACTGCAACTTTAACTGATCGCCCGCCAATGTCACCTCCACCTGAATGCGACTCCCCGATGGCAAAGTTCGAGTAAAATCTTCAATCAAATTAGTTAAAACCTGATCCAACATCGTCGGATCGCTGACTACCGCAGGCAATTTTTTCGGCACAATAACTTCCAAAGTGTGGTTCCGCACAGCCGCCTGTTTTTGCCAGCGGGGAATGCTATTTTGCAGCACTTCACCGAGGGACATTGCTGTTAGCTGCACGCCAGAATTTTTAGCTTGCGACATTTCCAATTCCACGGCGCGGAAAATTAAACCGAAGCGATCGATCTGAGCGGTACACTCAGCATCAATCATTTCCAAACGCTTGACCACCACCGGATCGAGTTTGGGACGTTTCAGCAACAATCGAGTCAGCGTGCGAATAGTAGCCAAAGGAGTGCGGACTTCGTGGGCGATCGCCTGTAGCAATTCCACCTCTTTAGTCGCGTGAGGAATTGGAGATTTGCAGTTGATATCTGCAGCCGATAATTTTTGGTTTCTCTGGTTCAAGCCATCATCAGCTCTTTCATCCTTCACCCGACTGGATTCCTCTTTCCCAAGCGGCAAATTCTGCAACAGCAAGCGGCTGAACTGCATCACTGTTTTATAATTGGGAGCAACAGGCGAAAACTGCTCGAACAGCGCGTCTAATTTACTAGAATTATTAGTTAATTGGCTAACTGGCAAATTGAATCCGCCGTCAGAATTGGCAAGCAAACTATCGCTTTCAGTCACCCGGCGCCGCAAAACTTCCCAAGCTTTGGCGACTACTTGCGGGTCGAAAGAAAATAGGAAAGCCGGAATTCCCGCAGAATTTTCACCCAAAACCATCACCAGGCTAAAACTAGCAGTTAAAACCAAACAAAACTGCTCGTTTGCCAAAGGATCGCCGATCGCCAAAGCCAAAGCCGGGGCCGCCGCAGGCGCTGATGTTTGCACTTGGGCCGCCGGCAGTAAAGCTAAAGTTTGTCTAGCACGAAAAGACCACAAAGCTGCATCGTTGTCGGGAATACTGGTAAAAATCCAATTGGCAAAGCCGTTGGCCCCCTCAGGGTCAGTCAAAACGGAAGATGGGCCGGACAAAACTAATCCCTGACAGGAATTGGGGATTGTCGATCGAGAATTTACTCGATCGGCATTTGTTTTTTGTCCTGATTTTTGCCGATCGAGCATTTGATTCAAAGTGGCGATCGCCCCGTACCATTCCTGTTCAGCTTTCAGCCGAGAAGCCCCACGGCTCCCAGGACACCGATGGCGGTTGTTTTCTCCGGCCAACTTAGCATCAAAGAAACTGAGGTCATTTTCTTGGCCTTCGGAGGCTAAAATTTCGCTTATTGTCGGTAGAAAGTAAGTATTCACAGTTATAAACCCACCTTCGGAGGCATGAAGGATGAAGTATTTATTTATAGGAAAGTTCAGGAGTTAGAATTCAAGCACCAGCAGGATCAAAAAATCCCGCACAATTGCTTGCCTCTTGCTCCTAACTCACAGGATATCCATATTTGTCAACTACCGACATTGGCAGAACCGTACCAATAAGTCGCAATCTCCGCGCTTAGGGCGATATTTTGCACGATCGCCCTGACAAAAGTGCAAAATGAAGTAAGTTAAACACCGTGCTTTCCTTATGCCCACCTCGATCGCCGACTCGAAAAATCTGCTGTCAGACTTAATGGCACGCTACCGCAACCAAGTCGATTATCTGGCAATTCGACTCGAAGAAGCCGAAGGCACCGACATCCTGCTGCGGGGCGAAAAAATTGAAACCCTCAGCGAAGGAGTCTCAATTGGCGGCCAAGTCAGAGCTTGTCACAAAGGCGGCTGGGGCTTTGCCAGTTTTAACAGACTTTCCACCCTCGCCGAAAGAATCGAAGAAGCCATCGCCGCGGCCAAACTGATCGGGGAAGAAGAAACGATTCTGGCGCCAGTTACCCCAATACAAGACATTTGCTTGCTGCCGCTGACAGGAACAGACCCCCGTTTGGTTCCCCTAATTGACAAAAAGCAATTGTGCGATCGCTACGCGGCCATTCTCCGCAGCATTGACCCCCGCATCGCCACCATCTCCGTGCGCTACGGCGACAGCACCCAGCGCATCATCCTCGCCACCTCCGAAGGCACCATGCTCGAACAAGGTTGGGCCGACATGGAAATGCGCTTTGCCGCCACAGCCCGCAGCGGAGAAACCGTACAAACCGGCCGCGAAACCACCGGTTCGCGCAAAGCCTACGAAGACTTAACCGATCTCGATGTTCAAGTTCGCAGCGCCGCCCAGCGAGCCGTAGATTCCCTAGCGTTACCCCCCGTCCAAGGCAACACCTACACCGTCGTCATCGACCCGATTCTGACCGGATTGTTCGTCCACGAAGCCTTCGGACACCTTTCCGAAGCCGACATGGCCTACGAAAATCCCGACATTTTGGAAATTATGACCCTCGGTCGCCAGTTCGGCCCCAAAAATTTGCAAATTTTCGACGGTGCAGCGCCAGAGGGACACCGGGGCAGCTATGTCTACGACGACGAAGGCACTCCCGCGACTACTACTCAGTTAATTAAAGACGGTGCTTTAGTCGGGCGGCTGCACTCGCGGGAAACTGCGGGCAAATTGGGAGAAACGCCTACTGGCAATGCTCGCTGTTTGAATTATCACTATCCGCCGATCGTCCGCATGACGAATACTTGGATCGAACGGGGTGACACGCCCGTTGCAGACTTATTTTCTGGTATCAAAGAAGGAGTTTATGCCCGCAATTGGCAAGGCGGCATGACTAACGGCGAAATGTTTACTTTCAGTGCCGGCGAAGCTTGGATGATCCGCGACGGAAAATTAGACAATCCGGTGCGGGATGTTACTCTTTCGGGTAATGTTTTCAGCACTTTAGCCGATATTGAGGCGATCGGCGACGATTTCTACTGGGATGAATCCGGCGGCTGCGGCAAGGCAGGACAAAGCGGTTTGCCCGTGGGCTGCGGCGGCCCGAGTTTGCGGATTCGCGATGTCGTTGTTGGCGGCGAAGCTGCGGAAGAAGATTAAAGCTGCAAAAGTTTAAAAAATAAAGGTAAAGCGCCAGATTCCTACTCGCGCTTTACCTTTCTTTATTTTCTGAGTGCAACATTTCGCGCCCTTTGGTGGTGTCTGATATCTTGAGGACGCTTGGCCAAAAAACCGGGATAGCGAACAATTATGCCTTGAGTCGTCAAATACCGCTGAAAAATCGATTTTTTGCTACGCAGTACGTCAGTCCCCAATTAATGGCTCAAAATCTTCAATTTTTCTCTTCTTCTCCCAATTTTATATTCTCCCATTCTCCCTCTAATCCCCCGCAATTATCGCTTTTTTAGGCTTTATCTTTCCTCCCATCCCCTGGTCGTGGCGGCGTATCTTGGTCGTTATCGTACAAGCTTTGAGTCTCAGCTAGAGTGGTTAAAATTTCGGGAGCAGGGTTGTCTTGAGCAAAAAAGGTCGATCGAGTTTCTAAGCTTTGAGCGTTAACTGCGGTGCCGCTCAGTAAAAGGCTTGACATCAGGATAGAAGAGTAAACGCGCATCATAAATTTCGGTGTTTGTATTTTCCACTTCTTGATACGCAGTCTGTACTCTGCTATCAGGGTAAAAAAAAATGAATTGCGGCGAAATCATCAATTACTAATTGACGGCACCTGCAATTTTTTTGAGTTTTCGTTAAAAGCGGATAAAACCCCTCATTTAGCTCGCGTGTTCGCTCGTAAGCTCGATTTGCCTGCTGCTTGCGGGCAACCAGCAGAATTCAATACCCTGTCAAAAAAAAATGCAACTTTAGGCCCGCGATCCAAACCCTGGTAGTTATACAGCGTCTTTCAGGTTGATGAAGTGTAGGGACAAAGGCTTTCGCCGTGTCCCTACGGGGATAGAACGATAGCTGGGGTACTTCATAAACGTGGAATCTGCTGTAAGTCATTCCCAATTCCCAATTCTAAAATCTAAAATCTAAAATCTAAAATGGTATAACCCCTGAAATTTTCTTGAAACCCTCTTCAAATAAGGACACGAAAACCGCCCCTTGTAAACTTTTATTACTTATTAAGATTAACTTCATAACTTATGGATATTAGGACGCAACCCTGGGATTAAAGAGAAAACAGGAGAGTACCCAGGCGCGCCATCAGCACCCTACATATAAATATCTTAGTGAATGAGATTCCTTAATGCGGGCAATGCCTAAGTTTTTAGATTAACTTCATAAATGGTTGCTATTCTATTTTTAAATAAATTGTGAACCTTTAATCTGTTATTTTATTCTCTTTTCTTGTCTTATCTTTTCTGCTCTTGCTTTGTGACAAGAGCGCTGGCGCGCCACTTTGAAGGACGAGTCGAAAGCGGTTCATTAAAAAAAAGCCCGTTCACCAATCGGGAAAGGTTGCTATACGGTGTTTTTCAATGAACTGCAAACGTATATTTGGTCGGGAAAGCGGTGCGCGAGCCATTTAAGACGCGCTACTGGTGACATAAGTTCATCGTCGCGCCTCACAAGCCCTACAAAAAGAAACCTGGTTTTTAAACCGATATCGCGGAGTCAATCTCAAATCTCAAATCTCAAATCTCAAATCGACTGACTTGCGCATCTACCTGTAAGAACAGCGAGTCGAGGGTTGACGAGTTGTCCAAAACAACATCAGCTTGTTGACACTTTTGAGCTAGCGATAACTGGGTGTTAATGCGGGCATTAGCTCGATCGAAACTCAGGCCTTCTCGCTGCATCAGCCGTTCTAACTGCACTCCGGGCGAACAGTACACCACCCAAATTTCGGTACACAAGTCAGTCATGTTAGCTTCAAACAGCAGGGGAACTACCAAAACTAAAGTCAACGTGTCCCCTTTGGCACAGAAATCGGGGTTTTTTTCAACACTACTTTGTTCTAGCTTTTGATGACGGTGAAAAAACGCGGTTTCTTGAGTCTTTGTACCTAAATTCTGTGTGTCTTGGGATACCGAACTGAATGCCGCAATGCAGCTTTGAGTTTCCTCAACTAATCGGCGGCGGACATAAGGGTGAATCTGTTCTTCTAACCACTGCCGCTCGGCTGCGTTACAAAAAATAATATTTCCCAACTCTGACCGATTTAAATTGTGATCTGGGAGCAGAATACCAGCGCCGTATCGTTCTACAATAGACTGCAGTATTGGCGAACCGGGGTGAACAGCTTCGCGGGCGTAAATATCGGCATCTAAAATCGGGAATCCATAGGCATCTGCTAGATAATTAGATATAGCGGTTTTACCGGTGGCGATGCCCCCAGTTAAACCGATCAGACGGATAATTCGATCGCTCATAATTTTCTCTGTTTAAACTTCCCGTGTTTCGACACTTACTGTCAGTCTTTGCTATGTTGGTGACACAATCAAATTTAGACTTAAAATTTAAGATTTGCGATCGAGAGTTCGCGTTAGGAAGTGTCAGCATTGGGGTGCGATCGACTCCTTTTTACCTAAAATCTCAAATTTTAACTCGAATCAAGGTCTAGACCGAGGCAAACTTATGAATGCTCAACGTGCTGTGCGGTCGATTCTGGCAGCAATTCCCATTGCTGGATTTTGGATATTAGATTTGTCCCCCAACCTGCTTTTCTTAAAAGAGAACAGCAGCGGATGGGTACTCGTGGCACTTTATCCGCAATCTCAAATTGCTGCGGCACAATCTATTGTTCCAGCCCCAGACGGCACCGGAACCACCGTCACCGCCCCAGGTACAGGGTCGCCCCCTCGCTACGACATTAAAGGCGGCACTCCCTCCAGAGACGGAACAAATCTGTTCCACAGTTTTACCCAATTCGGTCTGAATTCTGGCGAAACTGCCAATTTCATCTCCAACCCAAGCGTTAAAAATATCCTCGGCCGCGTTGTCGGGGGCGACGCTTCCTTAATAAACGGTCTAATTCAAGTTAGTGGCGGCAATTCTAACTTGTTGCTGATGAATCCCGCAGGGATTATTTTTGGAACAAATGCCCGGCTCGATGTGTCCGGGTCTTTTTTGGCTACCACCGCTAGCGGTATCGGTTTTGACAACGGCTGGTTCAACGGTACAGGGGCAAACGACTACGCGGCCATAGTCGGAGCGCCGAATGCTTTTGCTTTTGGCCCACAGCCGGGGAGTATTGTCAATGCCGGTAACTTGGCTGTCGGCGCGGGGCAAAATTTGACTTTGCTCGGCGGTACGGTCATCAGTACAGGGCAACTTTCAGCCCCAGGCGGTCAAATTACTGTGGTGGCTGTTCCGGGCCAAAATCTGGTGCGGTTTCGTCAAAACGGACTTTTGCTGAGTTTAGAAGTTGCTCCAGCAGGCGGAGTGTCGGGTTCGGAAGCTCTTCCCTTCTCTCCCCTGACTTTGCCTGGGCTGCTCTCGGGCCCAGGTGCCGCTCACGCTACGGGTATAAGTACGAACGCTCGCGGTGAAGTCGTACTGACGGCCGGCCAAACAGTGCCCGCAGGTGGTGGAACTGCGCTGGTATCGGGTGCTGCGGACGTGTCTGCCAGGGGGGGCGCGGGAGGAAGCGTGAACGTGTTGGGCAACAAGGTAGGGCTGTTTGGAGCGAAGATTGAGGCTTCGGGGCCCGACGGCGGCGGAACGGTGCGGCTCGGGGGAGATTACCGAGGCGAGGGAACTGTGCCGAATGCAACAATGACTTACGTGGATGGCAAAAGCTCGATCGCTGCTAACGCAACTGACTCAGGCAACGGCGGCAGAGTTGTTGTCTGGGCGGACAACACAACAGCATTTTTGGGCAGCATCAGCGCGAATGGCGTTTCTGCAACGGGAACCGCAGGTGTTGGCGGGTTTGTGGAAGTTTCGGGCAAGCAAAGATTGATTTTTAACGGTACTGTCGATACTTCCGGGACAAACGGTTTGGGGACTTTGCTGTTAGATCCATACAATATCTTAATTACAGATTCTGCAGAAAGTGCGGGCGATGCGGAAATAGTTGCCAACAATAATATTTTGGCAACAGGAACGCTACCAGGACAGCAAAACAATTCTGAGCCTTCGCTAACCATTTCGGCTACAGCTTTGGAAAGTATGTCGGCGACGACAAATGTGGTTCTCGAAGCGCTCAATGATATTACAATTGCTGATTTAGCGGACAATCAGTTGAGCTTTCAAGCAACTACTGGTTCGGTGACATTGAGAGCAGATGCCGATCGCAGCGGCGCGGGTGTTTTTTCGATGAATGCAGGCGATACAATTAGCACGGCTGGGGGTGCTATCGCCATTTCGGGAAATCAAATTACAGCAGGCAATTTGTCGAGCAACGGCGGAAATATTATTTTAACGAGTCAGGGCTCGACCGTTGCCAACAATATTTCTTCATCGAATCCCAGCACCGGCAGCAGCGGGAATATTTTGCTCGAAGGCCTGAACGTAACGGCCCAAAAAGTTGAGGCCAGCGGCCCGGAAGCGGTTGGAAATGTAACTTTGACAGCTCAGAATGTTCTGGGAGTGAGCTTCGTCGCAGCGGGTTCTGGAAACATTACTTTGACTGGTAATGAAATTAATTTCAAAGGCGACAAAAATTCAGTCAGCGGCACTGGCTTTTTGGTACTGCAACCTTGGAACCCCGGTCAAAATATTGCGATCGGCGGTTCTGGAGATGTCGGCACTAATATTTATTTGAATCTGACGGCAAACGACCTCGGAAGTTTGCAAAATGGGTTTGCTGGAATTACGATCGGCCGCAGCAACGGTATCGGCTCGATTCTGATTGCCAACGATTTCACATTTTATGACTCGCTAATTATTCAATCGCCGGCGGGTTTGGGAACAATTACTACCACAAATTCTTTGACAGGGGCCGACAATGCCTCAATTACTCTCAAAGCTGACGGCAATATCAGAACCGGCAATATTTCTACCAACGGTGAGGAAATTCGCCTCGCCAGCACGAGGGGCAATGTCACAACCGGTCAGCTACGCACTGTTGCGACCGGCACCATCAGCACTTCTGTCAATTCTTCCCAAGTGCCACGCTCGGAGGCGGGAGATGTTAGCGTTACCGCAGAGGGCACGGTGACGGCAGGGGCGATCGACACTCGGGCCGATCTCGCGGGGAATGTGACGCTGACGGGACGCAATGGAGTCACTGCGGGCGCGATCGAATCTAGTGGCTCGAAAACACCGGGAAATATTACTTTAACCGGCAACGATATTGACTTGACGGGTGACAAAAATTCGCTCTCTAGCAACGGCAATCTGGTGCTGCAACCGGCCGATCCAAGTCAAAATATTATAATTGATGGTTCTGGCGATACAGAAGCTCTGAACTTGAGTGCTGCTGAATTGAACACTTTTCGGAATGGGTTTGCTTCGATCGCGATCGGACGTTCTGACGGTAGGGGTGTGATCTCGATTGCTTCTGGAACGCCAGATTCAACACTCAATTCAACGCCCAATTCAACGCCAGTGGCGGTGACATTTCAAGACCCGACGACGATTCAATCGCCCAATGGCACTGGCGCGATCGTGGGAACGCGTGCGATCGTCGGAACAGATAACGCCACAATCTCTCTGATCGGCGGTACTGTGAGTGTTGGGGACGTTACCTCGAATGCGGGGATTAACATCACTAGCAGTCAAGGCAGCTTGACTGCTGGTACGGTTTCATCTCGATCGGTTTCCTCCGCGGCGGGCGATATCAACATCCGCAGCGCCGGTGCGGTAGAAACCGGCAACATCGATGCTTTCGGTTCCAGAAATGGGGGAAATATTTCGATTGTGGCGCCGGGGCGGATCGTTACAGGGGTGATCAATTCGAGTTCGCAGTCTGGAAGTGCCGGTTCGAGCAAGATTACCGGGCAGAAAGATGTTGAAGTTGTTTCGATCAAAGCTCGCGGCAATACGGGCGGGGATGTTGAAGTAACCGCAGGGGGAGCCTTTCGGGCTGCCGGAACAGGAACTGCAGCCGAGCGCGCCGAGGTCAGCATTTCTACAGACGGGCTGGCTCGATCGGGTTCGCTGACGCTGCAGCAAAGCACTTGCCCGTCGGGAAACTGCACGGCGGCGAGTGTTGGGATGGGAACCTCGAAGTCGATCACTGCCACCTCCTCAACTGCTATCGGGCCGCTGGCGATCGTGCCGAGTCCGGCACCAACTAGCAGCGTGGAACTCAAAACTACAGACAATTCTCAACAAATTGTGACTCAGGTCAGTCTCGGCCCGGCAGCGTCGGTGCCAAAGAGCACTACCACAAATGTCTCGCCAGAACCGGCTGCTGCGCCTGTTGAGGCGCCGTCGAACGAGACTGCTGCCGGGTCGGTACTGCTGTCGCCGTCGGTGTTAAAAGACAATCAGGGTGCGCCTGGAGCGACAGAAAACGGCAGCGCGGCGGCAACTTCACAGAAGCCGACGAGTGCGGTAACAGCAGAAAGTATCGGGAATGTGAGGGTTCCTGAGATTTCTCGATCGAGTTCGATCGGGCAACTAAATCCGATCGACGCAGTGCAGCAAAGGGATAGAACTCAGGGCCGGGAATTTGAACGTTACTTTGGAGGCAATCTCACTGAAAAGTCAGTCACGCAGCAAAGTATTCGAGATACTCTCAGCAGCGTCAATCGGTTGACTCGGGTTAAACCCGCCATCCTTTACGTGTGGGCGAAAGACAAACATTTAGAACTTGTGTTGTTATTGCCAGACGGCAAAAATGTTTTTAAAAGCGTGCCTGCAAGCCGCGAGACAGTGCTGCAAGTTGCTAAACAATTCACTAATGCTATCAGAAGTCCCAGGAGATTGAATGCTGTTGATTACAAGGAACCTGCCGAGGAACTTTACCAGTGGTTAATTGCACCGCTGGAACCGGAATTGGATGCTAACAAGATTGACACCTTGGTGTTTTCGATGGATGCCGGTTTGCGAACTTTGCCTTTGGCTGCTCTTTACGACGGCAAGCAGTTTTTGGTAGAAAAGTACAGTTTGGGGCTGATTCCGAGTTTGAGTTTAACTGATACTCGCTATGCCGATGTTAAGGGTTCAGAAGTCTTAGCGATGGGTGCGTCGAATTTTCCGGCAAAATACGATCAAAATCCTTTGCCTGCGGTGCCGCTGGAAATATCGACAATTGTGGGCAAGATTTGGCCGGGTTCGTCTTTTCTCAATGAAGCTTTTACTTTGGTAAATTTGAAGCAGAAGCGCAATCAACCGCAATACAAAATTATTCATTTAGCTACTCACGGCGATTTTCAGCCCGGGGGGGCGGAAAATTCTTACATTCAGTTTTGGGATACTAAGTTGCAGTTGGATCAGTTGGATCAGTTGAAGTTATCTAACCCGCAGGTGGAGTTGTTGGTTTTGAGTGCGTGTACTACGGCGGTGGGGGACGAACAAGCTGAGTTGGGGTTTGCAGGGTTGGCGGTGCGTGCTGGGGTAAAATCGGCTTTGGCGAGTTTGTGGTATGTCAGCGATGTCGCTACTTTGGGGCTGATGACTGAGTTTTACCAGGAGTTGCGAACCGCGCCGATTAAGGCTGAGGCTTTGCGGCAAGCGCAGTTGGCGATGCTGCGGGGAGAAGTGCGGTTGCAAGATGGTTATTTGGTGCGATCGGGCAATAACCAAGCTCTGCCTTTGCCGTCGGAGTTGACTGCCAGGGGCGATCGAAATTTCTCGCATCCTTATTATTGGGCTGCTTTTACCATGATCGGTTCGCCTTGGTAATTCTGAAGGGAGCGGGAATCAGGGTGCGATGTTCAAACTCACTAATAACTAATGACTTATGACTCATGACTAATTGCTAGCTGCGATTTGACTCAAGCCTTTGAGGATTCGGAGTACATCATGTAATATCAATTCCGGTTGCACCGGAATGATATAGCTTTGGTTTTTGGCCACCAATGGAAACAAGCAATCCCTTTAATCAAAGAAGGTTGCTTGAGAAGAGCTTGACAGCGCTGAAATAGCACTTCCTCTAATTCATCAAGATTTTGAAAGGAGCGATTGGCAATTGGTTCATTTACCAACGGCCACAGACGCTCTGCTGGTTGTAATTCGGGAGAATGGGAGGGCATAAATTCCAAGTATAAACCCTCTGGGACTCGAACTTGTGGGCTGATATGCCATCCAGCGTAGGTCTTTAGCTAAGATGATGTGTTTATCTTTACCTACTTTAAATTCTCTGGCAAAGTCTTCTAAAACTAAGTTAAAAAGCTCGATGTTAACTTTTGGGAGAATCCAAAAGTATGTTTCTCCCGTTGACGGGTGTACAAAACCATACAACCATAGCCATTGATATCGCCAATTTACGTTGGCTATGGGCTGCTCTCCATACCCTACCCAGACTCGCCGAATTATGGGCTTTAATCCCAGACGATGCTCATCCATTCCCCATACTTCTACTGCTGCTAATGGATGCTGCTGTTGAATTCGTTTAGCTTGCGCTCTCCGTTTTTTTTCCCAGCTTCTTGGACTTCCAAGTCAGCTAGGTCGTGTTCAGGTCAGGGTATCCGTAACCGAAACTCTAAGGAACGTAGATAGTCCCAACCCCTTTGTACGCTGATTGGACGGTCAAGTAAATTACCCATCCACTCAGCAACTTTACGACTGTTCCATAATCCTCCATCAGCCGGAGGAGCTTGTAAAGTTTGCAACAGTTGTGCTTGTTCTACAACAGAGAGTAAAGGTGGAGTACCCGGATGTTGATGACGTTTATCTTTCAACCCAGGAACACCTAATTGATTGTAACGACGAACTTTCGCGGTATATCGAGTTACGGCAGTAACCTGTGACGTTCGCTACATCTTCGGTAACTCGTCCTGTTGCTAAGAGCCAAATTATTTGGTAGCGCGTCCGTTCAATTGGGTCTGACGCTTGACGATAAAGTTTAGACAACTGCGAGGGGGTTTGATGGGGTTCCAACTTTAGGCGTTTAGGCATAAATTGTCCTCATTGCATTCTTGATGCTCTTTCAGTATATCATTCCGGTGCAACCGGAATTGATATAAATTATTAGTGCGATTGCTAATTCCCAATAAATCAGATGTGCTATATCGAGGTGATTCTCCTTTCACTAATTTAACAAAGATGAAACTGCCACCTGTAGCAATCATGCGGTAATTAGGTTTCTCCGGGTTGGGATTTACCAGCATATAAGCTAAGATTTGCGCCAAGCCTGCTTCGATCGAAAACGAAACGAGTTTCGTTTCTATTGCCATCAGCTACCACTGCTCTTTTAAAACAAAAGTATCGATGCTGCCTTTGATGATAACGCCTTCACCCTCTTCGGAAATTTCGACTGATTTTTCTGGTTTAATTTAGAAAGGATGCAGATAAAACTCGCCGACAAATAACAGCGCAGAGACGATCGACAAACTGATGGTTTTTTCCAGCATCGGCGGATAATCCAGCAAGTTGAAGTAACCCGCTTTAATCTGATATAGCTGTCGTTTTTGAAAGTCGGTCATTTCGGGCAACTCGTCTTGCCATTGTCTGAAAAATTGGTCGTCTGTGACAAGTTGAAGCCAAAAAGTGTTTTTAATTCTTCTAATGTGACATTTGTAGCGGGAATTGTTTGAACCCTCATTCAAGCGCGTTAATTTTATGGCTACTTATAATTTTATCAAATTTCCAGCTAATATTATGTCCCCTTGATCCATAATAACAAAATTGGGCGTTGCAGATTTAGGGTATGAAGGGCTAAATATGCAAGTCCGAGAAACCAGTATCCACAAAACTTCGGGATTTTCAAGTTATTTTTTTCATACCCTGATTAAGCAACGCCCAAAATTGGTTCGTAGTGAGGACGGAGAGTCCTAATCCAACTCGCTCTGACTTGCATTCCTCACTACGAAATGGTAACGGTTATTTTATTGAAGATGATATAATAAGTCAAAATTGAATTCTGCTAATTCCAAATTTTTTGCAAATTGAGAACAAATCCAGGCAAAACATTTTCCCCAGAAAGGGTGAGAGGAGATTGTAAAACTTCCACATCTTGGCCGGGGCGATAAATTTCAACTTCCCGTTTTTTGCGGTTAATCAGCCAACCCAAACGGCAGCCATTTTCCATATATTCTTGCATTTTTTCCTGAGTCTTTTTCAAGCTGTCAGTTGGGGAGAGGATTTCGACAGCAAAATCGGGACAAAGCGGGATGAATTTTTCTCTTTGTTGAGGTGTTAAAGCTTCCCAGCGCGATTTTTCTACCCAAGACGCATCGGGAGAGCGATCGGCTTTATTTGGCAGAGTAAATCCTGTGGAGGAATCAAAGGCTTCACCGAGTTGGGTTTGTTCGTTCCAAAGTCCAATCTGTAAGTTAAATTTTGAGTTGCTTCTTCCCGTTTCTCCTCCGGTTGGCGGCATGACAATTAATTCTCCGTTGGCGTTCCGTTCAAGTTTCAATTCCGGGTTTTCTTCGCACAGTTGATAAAACTGTTCAGAAGTTAGTTTAATAATGGAGTTGAGGTTTAAGGTGATAGCAGTCATTGTTATTTACCTGCTGTTTGTAGGAACTTGATTAAGAATTAAAAATGGGATTAGTCATTTTTAATTCTTAATTATTAACTTCTAATTCTACTGCAATTGCTTGATTCTGTTAAGCGCGTCTTGATAGGCGGTGGTTCTTCCGCCTTGCTTGTAAAGTTCTGCTGCTTTTTGAAAGTCGGCAATTGCTTTCGGTTGGTTTTTGTTCTCCAGGTAAGCTAAAGCTCGGTTGTAGTAGGCGTCGGCAAAACCGGGATTGGCTTCGATCGCCCGCGTGTATGCTTGAATAGCGCTGGGCGCGCGGGTTGTCTCGATGCTGGCGATGAGAGTGCGGGCATTGCCGATGTTGAAGTACAATTCGGGAGTGTAGTTGGGCTTGAAACTGAGTGCTTTGGTGAAATCATCGATCGCGTCCGAAGGATTGTCTTGATCTAACCGCGAAAGTCCTCGAAAATAATAAGCTTGGGCGTCTTGCGGATTGGCGGTGGATACCGGGCCGGTCGTTGGGGGAGTATTGTCTACTTTCAACTCGGATTTGTTGATTCCCGCCGCCACAAGCTTCGCGATAAATGTATTGATTGGAACTGCTGCGTTAAATCCGGTTTTAATCGGGGCGACTTCGCCGGAACTGGTTTGAGCAAAACCGAATTCCCCTTGTCCGTGTAAACCGATGACTCGGCCTTCGGAGTCAAAAACTGGGCCGCCACTCATACCGCTCCAAGTTACTGCCTGATACCGCAAAGTGTAACCTTCCGGGCGGTTGCCGGGGCGGCTGGTAACGAGTCCGGGAGAGAGTTCTGGTTCTCGTTCGGCGCCGAAAAGTCCGCCCGTAGCGGGATAGCCGTAAACGAAGATTTGAGTGCCGATGACAGCTTGATCGGAATCTGCGATCGTCGCGACTGGATATTCTTCGGGGCTTTCAAATTTGACTACCGCTAAATCCGGGTCAGTTTCGGCGGTTTGCAAACGGGTGACGGATGTTGCTTGATAGTTTTTGCCTTTAGACGTGCGAACGGTGTATTTCACGTCTGCTTTCTCTACGACGTGATTGACTGTTAAAACTGTGTAAGTTTTGCCGTTTTTGGCAATAATTACGCCAGAACCGTCTCCGAGGGAACTGTTAATTTGTACTGTCAGCGGCCCGGCAATGCTGGCGACTTCTTGGGGCGTTTTGGCGATCGCGGGCTGGCTGATGACTATGGTTAAGGCTGCGGTAGTTCCTGCTAGCAGGGTGGTTAAGGTGTCGTAACGAGAAAAATTTATATTCATGGCTATTGGTAATTTGTACCTGGGTAGCGGGATTTCGGGGAAAAAGGGCGATCGGTCGTTGGTACTTTTTTTGTTTTTAGTTTTATTGGTGATTTGACGCAAAGGATCTCGGCTTTGTTCTTTAGTGATAATTTTACTCGCTTTTTTGTTCCTCGATTCCCTTTTTCACTGTATGGTGCGCACTGCGTACCTTAATTAATCTCCCTGCAGGCTGCCCAACTTACTTATTAAAACTAAACAATACATGACTCGAACTCGGTGCTTAATTCTTCCTTAGTCATCATTCCCCCTGCCACTAGCATGACTAAATCATATACTCCATCGTCCGTCAAATTCAGAGTGCAAGCATTTAAACGCAAAAAGGTATCTGTCACTGCAAAAGCCGTTCGTTTATTGTCGTCAATAAAGGGATGATTCATCGCTATGTGATAGAGATAGGCGGCAGCTTGTTCGCTAATTGTTGGATGCAAAAATTGGCCCCCAAAAGTTGCTTGCGGTTGAGCCAAAGCCGACTCTAACAAACCTTCATCTCTAACGCCTGGAGTGCCGCCAAATCTCTCTATCTGTCTGGCGTGGATACTTAAAACCATACTTTTGCTGACAAAAATAGGAGTTGGCAAGGCGACGGTAAATTTCCTTTCTTTCGCGTTCTGAATCTAGATAGGCCTGCCATGCTTTGGCTTCTAGTTTTTGTTGTTCTTCTTCAGTCTTTAAGGAACGGACAAATTCAAGCACTTTCAGCAGCAAGGGTTCTGGTACTTGGTCGAGTTCTTGAAGAAGTTGGTCTTTTGCGGTCATGTTTCTTTCTTCCTAGTTATTCTACAACTATTTTATCCGAATTCATAAAAGTCTTGCAACCTAGAGATTGTACGCGATTATATGTAAGGATACGGCACTGCCGTGTCCTTACATATAACTTTTTTAAAATGAGATTACAACAATTTTACAACCAACAGATTAGATAATCAACTACTGTTCGATCGCACTTATAGATTTTGAGATTCTGCAACCCATTGGACGATCGCCTCAGTCAATCCGTCTAACGTGTATTCTTTGGCTTCCACATCTAACTTACCCAATAAATTATGACAGCTTTTGGAAGTTTCCGGCCCGATGGATGCGATGCAAACGCTTTCCAACCAATCCTGAGATCCGGACAACTGCGGGCTTTGTTCTATGAGATTGCAAAAGTTATGCACGGTTTTTGAACTGGCAAAAGTTATGATATTTACGGCTTGATTTTGGAGTGCGGATAGGGCGATCGGATCAATATTTTCGGGACAGCAAGATTGGTAAGCTGGCACTTCTATTACTTGCGCTCCTTTGGCGGTGAATTCTTTAACTAAAACTTCTCTGCCGCCGCTTTCTACTCTGGGAAATAGAATCTTGCAGTTTGTAGGGGCGGTGCCCCCGTGCCCGCCCTGCCAGGGGAAGTTCTCGACTAGGGAATCGGCGATAAAGTTGGGGGGAATAAAGTCTGGTTGTAGAGAGTGCGATCGCAAACTTTCGGCTGTTTTTTTCCCGACAACTGCGATTTTAATACCAAACAAACTGCGGGCGTCTTTGCCTTTTGCTTGTAATCGTTGAAAAAAGCAGTCTACAGCGTTGTGGGAAGTGAGAATTAACCAGTGAAAGCTTGACAATTGTGCGATCGCACTGTCTAATGGTTCCCAAGTGGACGGCGGCCCAATTACCAAAGCGGGCATTTCGATAACGCGGGCTCCTTGTTGCTGGAGTCGATCGCTAAATTCAGCAGACTGAGAAACCGATCGCGTGACTAAAATGGTTTTTCCTGCTAGTGGCAATTTGCTGTTATTAGTGGTGACAGGTGTATCGATCATATTTGTGCTTTCTGGCTGGATTAAATATTCGCGCAATCTGACTACTTCGCCAATTACGATCACGCAAGGCGATAGAGATTGACCTGCTGTTTGCTGTACAATGTTGGAGAGAGTACCGAGCCAAATTTGCTGTTCGGGGCGACCGCAATCTCGGATAATGGCGATCGGAGTTTCGGGCGATCGTCCGTGCTTTTGCAATTGCCAGACGATCTCGCTCAGATTTCGTCCTCCCATCAATATTACCAAAGTTTCTATCTGCACTAAAGCTTCCCATTCCAGAGCATCCGGTTCGTGGGCGCTCATCACTGCAAAACAGCGGCTCATCACCGGATCTGTGAGGGGAATTGCTGCTAGTAAAGGTGCGGATAGGGCGGAGGAAATTCCGGGTATTACTTCAAACTCGCAGCCCGCTGTTTTTAATGCTTGAATTTCGGAACTGGAGCGACCAAAAATAAACGGGTCACCACTTTTTAGCCGCACGACTTGTTTTCCTAATTTGCAATGTTCTACCAGCAAGCGGTTAATTTCTTGCTGCTGGGTGGAAGGTTGGCCGCCGCGTTTCCCGACTTCGATTTTCCGACAAGTTGCTGGGATTAATTCGAGTTGCGGGATGTCGATTAGAGCGTCGTAGATTAAGACTTGGGCTTGGGATAGCAGTTTGTGCGATCGCACTGTCATCAAGTTACAATCTCCTGGTCCCGCACCGACTAGATAAACTTTCCCTTTTTGGTTTTTCACACTTCCTCCTCGATAGTATAGTTTTATGAATATTGCTAGCCTATAGTAAGACGCGCCGAGGCGCACCCTACACTATAGTAAGACGCGCCGAGGCGCACCCTACGGTATACTCAGCAGTTTATTGTATAAGAAAAGCTATTTATGCAGATTATCATCATCACAGCCGCCGATGCAAATTACTTTGAATTGGTGCGAGGTACTATTTTATCGGTGCGGGAAAAACCAGAGGGTGAAAATGTGGCGATCGGCTTTTTCGATCTCGGCTGCACTCCCGAACAGTTGCAGTGGCTGGAAAGACAAGTTAATATCATTCAAAAGCCGGATTGGGACTTTGATTTCCCTCGCAGAAATGAATCTCCCGAGCATTTAAAAGGACTATTAGTTAGACCTTGTTTGCGAAAATACTTTCCCAATTTTGATATATACCTTTGGATAGATGCTGATGCTTGGGTGCAAGATTGGTCAAGTGTCGAACTGTTAGTTAAAGGCGCGGCAAAACGCGGGCTGGCAATAGTTCACGAATTAGATAGAAATTATAATTTACCTTACGGCAAACAGGCTTGGTACTGGCAATTTGTTTACCGCGATTATCAAGCAGTTTTTGGAGATGAAGTAGCCCAGCAGTTATACAGCTACCCTACCATCAATGCCGGGGTGTTTGCCCTGCACAAAACCGCGCCACACTGGAAAATTTGGGCAGAATATTTGGAAGAGGGATTGCAAAATTCCGTTTTAATGACCGATCAAGTAGCATTAAATCGGTTAGTTTACGGTACGGAAATGTTCGACAAAACAGAGATACTTCCAGCTCGCTGCAACTGGAGCTGCAACTTTGGTTTCCCGATTTGGGACAAGCAAAGAGCGTGTTTTGTGGAGCCGTACTTGCCGCAGGAAAAAATCGGTATCCTGCACCTGACTGGATACAAACACGATCGAGTCAAACTAACCGCAACAGACGGAGATACAGTAGAAATCAGCCTCCGCTACCAACCGATTCAACCGAAAAAAATGACAGCACAAAAATACTCGGAAATCGCAAATAATACTTTATTGCCCGCCGGAGATTACGTCTCGCCCGGATTGAAAATCATCCTCCCGGATGCGCACTTTCCCAACATGATTGTCGCCGATCCTCAGACTTCTCAGTGGCCTTACCTGCGACGGGAAATTCAGCACAATTGGTATGTCGATCGGCGGGCTGCTTCAGTCGGATTTCTCAGCCGCGACGAAGCACACATTCTTTACAATACAGCCCTGCAATTTTCAGGTAAAAAAGCATTAGAAATTGGCTGCTGGCTGGGTTGGTCTGCTTGTCATTTAGCACTCGCCGGAGTTGAATTAAATGTCGTCGATCCGCTGCTAGAAAGAGACGACATCAGGCAAAGCGTCATTGATTCAATTCAAGGAGCTCTCAATGCGTCGGGAGTTCAAACGACCGTCGAGCTAATACCCGGTTACAGCCCCCAAAGAGTAGAAGCATTGGCCGCTCAATTCAACCGCAAATGGTCGTTAATTTTTATTGACGGAGAACATGAAGGTGATGGGCCGTTAAATGACGCAATTGCTTGTGAAAAATTTGCAGAAAAAGATGCGATAATTTTGTTTCACGACTTAGCAGCTCCCGCTGTTGCTAAAGGTTTAGATTACTTGAAAGAAAAGGGATGGAATACTGTAATTTATCAAACAATGCAAATTATGGGTGCTGCTTGGCGGGGAAATGTCGAGCCTGTAAAACATCAACCAGACCCCGATATTTCCTGGCAGTTCCCAGCACATTTGCAAGGTTATGATGTTAGCAGCAATTCTCAAACAGCCAGCCAAGCCAATCAAAACCAACAGTTATCTTATACAAAAAATTTTTACGAATTAATAGGAGAAGGCACTCGCAGTTCTGCTAAAGAGATTGTTCCTTTATTGTTAGAATTGATGCAGCCCGCTGTACCTCAAAGCGTTGTTGATGTGGGCTGCGGTACGGGAAGTTGGTTAGCTGCTTTTCAAAAATTGGGAATTGCTGATTGTTTAGGAATAGATGGCGATTATGTCGATCGCACTATTTTACAAATTCCTTTAAATCAGTTCCAATCCGCCGATTTAAAGCAACCGCTGCAAATAAACAGAAAATTTGACTTAGCAATTTCTCTGGAAGTTGCCGAACATTTGCCGGCTACCTGTGCCGAAAACTTTGTTAATTCTCTCACTCAACTAGCACCGGTGATTCTATTTTCTGCTGCGATACCATTTCAAGGAGGCGTCGAACACGTTAACGAACAGTGGCCACAATATTGGGTTTATTACTTTCAGAAAAACGGCTATGCAGTTATTGACTGCTTGAGAAAAAAAATATGGAACAATGACAAAGTAGAGCCTTGGTACGCTCAGAATATCTTGATTTTTGCTAAACAAGAATGCTTGTCGAAATATCCGAGGTTAGTAAATGAATATCAAAATATCGATCTGAATCAATTAGCCATCGTCCATCCCAAGATTTATTTTTACAGCTTGCAAGCTGCTAGAAATTCAGCCCCAAAATTACAGTCAGAAAACGTCAAAAAAGTTGCAGCACCGCAGTTGGAAGAGCGGCCTTTAATATCTGTGATTATTCCTTGCTACAATCAATCTCATTTTTTGCAGCAAGCAATCGACAGTGTGATCGATCAAAGCTATAAAAATTGGGAAATAATCGTTGTCAATGACGGCAGTTTAGATAGTACCAGTACAGTAGCAAAAAATGCGATCGCAGCAAATCCCCAGCATCAAGTTAGGCTAATAGAACAAGCTCATCAAGGGATATCCATAGCTAGAAATACTGGCATAGCGGCAGCAAACGGCGAATACATAATGCCCTTAGATGCCGATGATATCTTAGCTCCAAATGCCTTAATTTGTCTTTTAGAAATATGTCTAAAATCAAAAGTACCTTGCATAGCATTTGGTTCTTATCAACTGTTTGGCACTGAAAATCGCACCGTACCCAGTTATGATTTATATTCACCAAAAAAGATCAAACAATCTAATATGATTTGCACGTCTTCATTGTATCACAAATCAGTTTGGAATTTGGTCAACGGTTACAAAGCAGAGATGAAAGAAGGTTATGAGGATTGGGAATTTTGGGTTAATTGTCACAAACATAGCATTCCTTTTTTGGGAACGAGAGAAATAGTTCTTAATTATCGTCGCGTTCATAGTTCTAGGAATGACACTGCTCAAAGTTACCATCATAAATTGGTAGCACAAATTGTTTCTTACCATCCAGAACTATACGATATTGAAAGTGTAAACAGCTGTAGTTTAGACTAAAAAATGAGTTCAGCTAAAAGTAGCTGCCTTTTAAGATCAGGCAAGCTGTTGCTCAACAACTCAAGAAGGAGGAGATTAAACAGCTAATTTTGAAAAC
>JACJNY010000041.1 GCA_014695295.1 Microcoleus sp. FACHB-61
GCCAGTTTACCCCATGTTTATTCCAGATGGAGACCAAATTATCTGTAAAACTTACATGACCAGAGTAGAGGGCGAGAATACGCGACTACGACATTATTTGGCCAGACTTCATCGCAAGACACTGTGCTATTCTAAGTCGGGAGAAATGCTCAAACATTCAATCAGGTTAGTAATTCATTATCTTAAGTTTTGGGATGTTCCGGTTCCCTATCCATCGTATCATTTCAATCGCGCTCAAACGAGGCAAATCGGGTAGCCAAAACATCCTTTGACCGCAGTTATCATACCTCCATTCAGCAACGCCTAAATGTTTTCATATTCCGGGTGTTTTTCTAGAGCTGGTTTATTCCTAATATGGGTAACGAGGGTTGCATCAACTAAGTTGTTAATTTTTTGAAAAAAATTGTATCCGACCAAAGGTACAGATGCCCAGTCAGGATTGCACTGCTCTACAATTAGTAAAACTTTTAATTTTTTATTACTCATTTGTTTGCTACTCAGGGGTTGACTTTCTGGGACGTTAGCGGTAATTCTAGCTGGCTGAATTAATAGATTTGGTGGTTTTGTATTCGATTAGCTTGCTCTGCTGCCCCAGCAATCGGCGCTGGTGAAACTGGATTTGACCTTGTAGCTGGGGAAATTTGGCTAATACGCAAGACAAAGCGTAGATGGCAGCGTCTTTAGTTGCGATCTCCCGATGCTTTACATAATAGTTATATGTGCGATAGGTTGCTAAGGGGTAGCCACCCAATAGTAACAGGCTCCAGCCTTCTGTCGGCAATGCCATTGCCAAGGCTAATGCTGGTAAGACTAATCCCCAAAACCAGGTGCTTTGGGTTTCTTTGACCCAATGGCGCTCCGGTTCGCTTCCGTGCATCCAGGAACCCTCGGCGTAGGCGTGACCTGCTCTTTGAGCGCGTTTCCACCACTGAGCGAAACTGGTCATTTGCGCGTCGTGCAGGGTCATTTCTGCATCTAAGCGGAGGATTTTCCAACCTTTTTGGCGCAACCGGACGCACAGTTCTGGTTCTTCGCCGGCTATTAGTGCAGGATTGAAACCCTCGACTTGCTGAAATGCTGAGGCGCGCATCATGGAATCGCCACCGCAGGCTTTGGTTTCGCCAACGGGGGTATCCCACTCGATGTCGCACAATTGGTTGTAGATGCTGGCTTCGGGGTATCGTTCGCGCCTCCGCCCGCATACTGCTGCTACCTCGGGTTTGGCGGCGAGTTCGCTGTAAGCCCGATCGATCCAGCCGTCAACGATTTCGCAGTCGCCGTCTACAAATTGGACAAATTCGATGTCTGGAACTAATTGCAGCAAGCGGGCAAAGCCTTCATTTCTGGCGCGTGCTGCGGTAAACGGTATAGATAGGTCGAGTTCAACTGTATCGGCTCCGATCGATCGGGCTAACTCTAAGCTACCGTCTGTTGAGCCGGAATCGACGTAGACGACGCGGGCAACTTTGTCTGTGGCTGAGACTAAGCACTGGCGCAGGCGCTGCCCTTCATTTCGTCCGATCGCCACTAATCCAATTTGTTTCAAGTTTTACCTCTTGAATTCGACTACTGAGCAGTTCCTTTTATATTTTAATAAAAGTAGAGCTAATTTCCTAATTTTTCTGCGACTTCTAGAAATTATTTTTCAGACTCCCTGGGTTTTTTTTTCGATTATTTTTGCCGGTATTCCTACGGCGGTTGCACCTGGTGGCACGTCACAAATCACCACAGCATTGGCACCAATCAAAGCATGATCGCCGATCGTTACGGAGCGAATAATTTTCGCTCCTGCACCGATATCGACGTGACCGCCGATTTTGACATCAGCAACAATTGTCACCTGTTGAAGAATCAGACAGTTAGGGCCAATGGAAGCACTGGGATGAATGACAATGCCATTAGGATGAGGCAGCAGCAGTCCTCCTTGTATTTGGCAGTTTAAAGGGATGTCTGTTGCAGTTACAACGCTCCAGAATCGATACTCGATGATGTTCAAACGGCAGAAAAAATAGCCTAAAATCCCACCCTGCTGCTGCCACTTTTGATAGTTGCGGATAGATTTGAGCAGTTGGCGACTAGGCTCCCACCACTTGCTGGGTTTTTCGCGGCTCCAGTCTGCTTCTGTAGCAGAAACGATTGGCTTAGTGACTGACTCAACCATTGTTTGTGCAATATTTTGATGATGTTGACAATTGTGCCTATTGGTGCAGTTTACCTTAACAGGGATCTCTAACTTGACTAGGTAGATTGATTGAATCTCCGCAGAGTTATAGAAGGAAGAAAAAGGCACAAGGAAGACAATGATTTAAGTATTGTTTTCAGCAGGGCGGGATTTGATAATTTTGGCTGGGATACCAACGGCAGTTTGACCGGCAGGAATGTCTGATAAAACTACGGCGTTTGCTCCGATATTTACGTCGTCTCCCAAGTTTACTTTTCCGAGGATTTTTGCGCCGGCGCCGACGTTAACCCGATCGCCCAATTGAGGGGATTCTAGCGGTTTGTCCAAATAGCGGTTTCCCATGGTGACGCCTTGGCGGATAATGCAGTCGTCGCCGATCGTACAATATCCGTGAATAATAATAGCGTTTTGATGTTCAATCACCACGCGACGACCGAGCTTCACAGTGTAAGGCAAATCTATGCCGTAGGTGTTGCGGACTTTTCGGTAGAGCGATCGATAAAGAATGCTCAAAGGAGCCCGCAGTAGCTTGGGTTCAACTTTCATTCTCCAGACACCGAAGCGTTGAACTGCTACGGCACGAAATCCCGGTTTTGTCCAATCCCGACCATGAGCAATCCAGTCTTCTTTAATTTGCTGCCACAGTCCCAGGGCGGGGGTTTCTACTTGATTTTCACTGGTGATTAAGTTTTGCTCAGTTACCATAAGCTCTAATTCACACTATTTATTGTTTACTCTATTGCTTGACGGCCACGATATTAATTGGTTTCTCAGGTTTTTGAGGAAGGAGCAACCCGGTTTTATCGATCGTCAAGAATACTAATTTCTGGGCTGCATCATAAAAAATTTTGCTTGCCTAGGTTAACCTGGTTGATTTGGCTTTGACGGATTTACCAGCTCCCTTTAAAAGTTTTTTGATTTTTCAATCTTACCTCCCTTAAAAAATACACTATTCAATACAAAATCCCTGAGTAATTTTGGTGGATCGCCATCGGGTTTGCCTTGAAGTACGCGGCGCACCCTCCAGGCTGCAAAACCCGAAGCCCAGGATACATCAGTTAATGCTGTGTAAACCAAGCCGTAGTTTTTGATAAAGTACCTACGCCGGGAATCAAACCAATAGGTCGGCAACCGCTTGGCGGGCTTTTTGGTGTCAGTGACACCTGAGCTTTGACCGACTAGGTGGACAACGCGACTTTCAGGTACATACCAGCAACTCCACCCAGCTTTATGAGCTTGCAGGCAAAAGTCCATTTCTTCGCAGTACATGAAATAAGCTTCGTCCATCAAGCCAATCTTTTCAAATACTTCGCGACGGACGATCATGCTAGCTCCAGCTACCCAATCAGTTTGACAGGTTTCTTGGGAAATGGGAGGCGCTGCGGCCCAGTTGGCTAATAACTTCGATATAAAGCCTGTCCGCCAACCGAAATCGAGTTCGGTCAAGATGTTGTGAAACCGAAAAGCTGACTCCTGGGGGGTGCCGTCGGGGTCTTCTAAACGACTGCCGGCGATGCCGGCGTCGGGATGAGTGTCCATGAAATCGACCAAGGCTTTTAAAGCACCGGGGCGAACTACGGTGTCTGGGTTGAGCAGCAGGAAGTAAGGGGGGGGATTGGTGGATTGCAAGGCGGGACGGATCAGGGCGTTGTTGCCGAAGGCAAATCCGCCGTTGCGGTCTAGGGGAACGAAGGATGCCCATTCGCTCCAGCCTTCTGAGGCGATCGCGCTGCCAATCTCTTCGACTGAGCGATCGCCTGAAGCATTGTCGGCAACTGCAACCCGCATACCTGGCAGCGATTGCACTTCGCTAACTAGAGAGCGCAAGCAGTCAATTGTCAAACTAGGGGTTCGGTAGTTAACAATGACAACCAGCAGTGGATAGGGGTGATTGGACTGGCTGGCGTTCGACATAAGTACCGTTGTTGGTGTAACAACTTTTTAGCTCAAGTTGTACCGATCTGGCAAGCAGGAGCGATCGCTAATAGTATTTTTGGTTGTTTGGGTGAGGGAGACAGTTTTTTGTGCCATATTTCGGAAGTCTCGCCGCTCTGCATCAAAGTCGGTACTGCCTGTAGGCTTGACTTGCGGCTCGGTGCAGCAGCGAATGCCGGTAAACTAACCCATTCATGTCGTCGGAATAGCCACCGCCAATCACACAGGCAACGGGATAACCCCCCGCCAAACACGCCGTCAAAACTTGCATTTCCCGGCGAAATAAGCCCGTATCAGTTAAAGCTAATTTTCCCAGTTTGTCGCCGTGATGAGGGTCTACTCCGGCATCGTACAAAACTAAATCTGGCTTGACATTTGAAAGCAAATTTGGTAAGAATTTATCCAATGTTTGTAAGTATTCGTCGTCCTCCATACCGACAGGCAAAGGTACATCTAAATCGCTTTTTTGTTTAGTGCCGGGAAAATTAACCTCGCAGTGCATCGAGAAAGTAAAAACACTGCTGTCATCTTGGAAAATGACGGCAGTTCCGTCTCCTTGGTGCACGTCTAAATCGACAATTAAAACTTTGCGCACTAAACCAATTTTTTGCAAAACGCGAGAGGCGATCGCCAAATCATTAAAAATACAAAAACCAGACCCAAAAGTAGGAAAGGCGTGATGAGTTCCGCCTGCTGTATTGCAAGCCAAACCGCATTCTAAAGCTAGCTTGGCAGTTAGTACCGTCCCTGCAACTGCAGTGCAAGTGCGGTTAGCAAGGGCCCGACTCCAAGGCAGACCAATTCGCCGCTGAGCTTTTTCATCAAGCGTCCCGTTGCAGTAAGCTTGAACGTAGCGGTGGTCGTGGACTAATTCAATCCATTCTTGAGGCGGAAGTTCGGGAGCGTGAAATTGCGATTTATCTGCTACCCCGTCCGCGAGCAGCATCTGGTAAAGCATCCGAAACTTTGCCATCGGGAAGCGGTGATCCGGTGGCAGGGGTGCAACGTAATCTTCGTGGTAAATAATTGGTAAGTCCATTAAGATGATTGTAGAACGAATGAATCTCCAATGGAAAGCCTGCAATCTCAAGTTTAAATTCGCTGGAGAACCTGTGTTATATGCAACAACTAAAAACAGTCTGGCAGTCCGGCAGGAACAACCCCGAAAATGCTGACAGCCTCGATAATATCAGTCAGTGGTGGGCCAACCTCAACGGCAAAGAAATTAGCTGGGTAGAGCGGCTGATTCCGCAAATCGGCGGTCTGAGCGAAATTCACTGGCACCCCCAGCGTTTTGACGAAACATTTGTGATAGTCAATCCAGAAATTCGTGAAGATACTCTCTATTGGTACAAACGCGGTTCTCCTGTCCAACGTAACAACACTGTTCACAAACTGGAACTAGACAACCTGCAACAGCAATTGTACATCTATCCTCAGTTAGAATCAGAAATGGTAATTTGCATAGGATTTCCCGAAGCTAAATATCAAACACTTGAATTGAACAATCCCGAAATCGCCTTGAGGGGAGATAATATTCTGCTGCTGTGGGAGGCTGACAGAGAACTTGAAATTAAAATCTCCCTCAGCGAGGAAAATATTGCTAAACTTAAGGAATTGCTAGCATAGAAACGACTGAGAAAAGAGTTTATACCGTTGGCATTAAGTGCGGGCTGGTCGCTCTATAATCTTAGTTACCTATAAATATCTTAAGACTTACGCGCGGGTGCGAAGCAACGGGGTTTTTTCACGAAAAGACGCGTTGCAGCCCGGGGCAAGAGTAAAAACCCGGTGGCTTCGCGTCTGGCGGCGTCCAGGTCTGTATCTCTGCTAAAAGCCTTTGAAGGTGGCAGCAGAATGCCAAGAAGCTGGCGAGATCCTCCTGGGATTTTTAACCCTAAAGTCAACCAAAAAACAGTCCAGGGCGCATCAACCGGGTTGGATGTACTAAAATACCTTGTCGCAGCCGTTGAACAGAGTTAAAAAAATCGGTTTCTTTGGTCTGGACTGCCTAAGTCCTGATTTTTTTTCTGCCTACCTAATTTTTGCAGCAAATAATGAGATTTATTTTGCAATAAAATATGACCAAAATGCGGTTGATTTGAGTTGCGAACTTAAGACAAGCAGCCAAAAAGTGGGACGAATAGAAGGTGCGTTAGTCGATCGGCTAATATCTAAAATTAATCCTCTGTTTGCTGAGGTTAAAAAGGATTGATGAATGATTTGCGATAGAAGAGAATGGCTAGATTTATTAAATCAATCATCAATCTACTGCTAGCACTAGAAAATTTATAATGGCAAGCAAGACAAAAAATGATATTTAAAAAAGAAACTATTAACATTTTAATTATTGACGATCAGCCCCATAACCTCCGGTTTATATCAAATATATTAACGAAAGAAGGGTATAAAGTTCAGCGGGCGATTTCGGGAGAAATGGCGGTAAATGCTAATTATACCGTTCTCCCAGACTTGATTTTGCTAGATGTTGCCATGCCAAAAATGAATGGCTACGAAGTCTGCGAAAGACTGAAAGCTAACGAAAAAACTCGGGAAATTCCGATTATTTTCTTGAGCATTTTTAATGAAACTTTTCACAAAGTCAAAGCTTTTGAAGTCGGCGGTGTAGACTACATTACTAAGCCTTTTCAAGTGGAAGAAGTTTTAGTGCGGATCGAAAGTCAGTTGACTATACAACAGCTATCGAAACAATTAAAAGAACAGAATGCCCAACTGCAACGAGAGGTAGAATTTCGCAAGCGGACAGAAGAATCACTCCGGGAAAGCCAAGCGCGGTTGCAGAAATTGGCGGTCAATATACCGGGAGTTCTTTATCAATTTATAAAGAAGCCTGATGGAAGTTTCAAATTTGAATATATTAGTTATGCTTGTCGGGATATTTACGAATTAGAGAGTGAGGAAATATTTAAAAATCCTGACTTGTGCTTCGATCAAAATCATCCAGATGATCGACAATATCTGGAAGAACTAATTGCGGCTAGCGCTCAAAGTTTAGAACCTTTTGCCTTTGAATGGCGGATTGTTACGCCGTCGGGTAAACTCAAATGGCTGCAATCTAATTCTAGACCAGAAATGCGCGATAATGGCGATATTGTTTGGTATGGCGTAATTTTTGATATCAGCGATCGCAAGCAAGCAGAAATAGAAATGGCTGAAGCTAAAGCTGCTTTAGAACGGCAAGTTCAGCGAGAATTGCTGATTGCAAAAATAACTCAAGAAATTCGATCGAGCTTGCAGCCCGAACAAATATTTCAAATAGCTGCTACTCAAATCGGTCTGGCATTCTGCGCCAATCGTTGTTTGATTCATACTTACGTTACTACCCCCCAAGTCGATATTCCTCTGGCGGCAGAGTATCTGGAACCCGAGTGCGAATCTATTTGGAACGTACCCATTCCAATTTGGGGCAATCCTCACGTCATACAAATGATGATACAAGATATGGCGATCGCCTCCAACAATGTTTACTCAGACCCTCTTTTGCAAGCTGTTCAACCGATTTGCCACAAGGTTGGGTTGAAATCGATGCTGGCAATTCGCACTTCCTACCAAGGCAGGGCAAACGGCGCTATCTGTTTGCACCAGTGCGATCGCTACCGGGAATGGACATCCGATGAAATCGACTTGTTAGAAGCTGTGGCGGCTCAAGTAGGGATTGCGCTAGCTCAAGCTCAACTGATCGATCGAGAAAAAACCCGGCTTGAGCAGCTCGATCGGCAAAATAAACTGCTGCAAGCAGAAATTCGCACCCGCATCTGCGCTGAGCAAGCTCTGCAAGAATCTGAAGCAGAATTGCGGGCTATTTTTGCCGCCATGACTGACACAGTTTTAGTGAGAAATGCAGAAGGGCGCTGCCTCAAAATCGCTCCGACAGGATCAACGAATTTGGTGAAGCCTCCAAGCGAAATGATTGACAAAACCGTCCACGAAGTCTTACCGGAACCTGTGGCAGATTTGGTATTAAATGCCATCCAACAAGTTCTCAGTACGCAGCAAAGCATCAATGTTGAATATAGCTTTAGACTCGGAGAGCGTGAAGTTTGCCTCGACGCTAAAGTTTCTCCGCTTACTCCAGATTCAGTAATTATTGTAGCGCGAGATATTAGCGTTCGCAAACAAACAGAATCTGCACTCAGAGAAAGCCAGCACTTCATTCAAGCGATCGCCGATTCCAATCCCAACCTATTGTACGTTTACGATGTAATTGAACAGCGGAATGTCTACAGCAACCGACAACTTTTGACGATGCTCGGATACACCACCCGAGAAATACAAGATATGGGGACAGAAATGATGTCAACGCTGATGAACCCCGAGGATTTGCCAGCTTTTTTTGAAAATATCCAAAAATGGGAGCGAGCCAAAGACGGCGATATCATTCAATTTCAATACCGAATGAAACACAAAAACGGTGAATGGCGGTGGCTGCACAGTTGGGATACAGTATTTCTCAGAACAACTGACGGTAAACCCAAACAAATTCTCGGCGCCGCTAATGACATCACAGACCGCAAATTAGCCGAAGAGAAACTGCTAGCATCGCAGCAAAGAATCTCGTTTTTATTGCAGCAAACGCCGCTCGCAGTTATCGAGTTAAACCTCAATTTAGAAATTATCACTTGGAATCCCGCGGCCGTTGCTATTTTTGGCTACAGCGAGCAAGAAGCGATCGGTCGAGTCGCCTCCGATTTGATCGTACCTCAAAGCTACCACCAGCAAATATCTGAGATTTTGAATCACGGCTTGAACGCCAAATCTAGCGGCACTTCGGAAAATCTGACCAAAGACGGCAGAATTATCATCTGCGAGTGGTACAATACTCAGCTAATTGACGATAACGGTACAGCGATCGGCATTGCTTTAATGGCTGTAGATATTACCGAACGCAAGCAAGCAGAAACCGAACTGCAAGAAAGTGCTTTACGGCAAAGAGCGATCGCCCGCATCATTGAAAGAATGCGGCAGACTTTAGATATCCGAGAAATTTTTCACGCCACAACCCGAGAATTACGCCAAACCATGAAGTGCGATCGAGTCGCAATTTACCGTTTCAATCCAGACTGGAGCGGCGAATTTGTTGCGGAATCCCGTGACCACAAGTGGGTTTCTTTCATCCAAGCACAGGAACTCGATTCTAACCTTACTGAAGGCGCTTTAGACAGCGACCGCTGCGTCGTCAAAGAATTAGATAGCCCCTCACAAGAAGTACGCGATACCTATTTGCAAGAAACCCAAGGCGGGCCCTACAGCCGAGGTACAACTTACCTTTGTGTCCCAGACATTTACAAGCAAGGATTCGATATTTGTTACATCCACTTACTAGAAAAATTTCAAGCTAAATCCTACATTATTGTGCCAATTTTTTGCGGCAAAACGCTCTGGGGATTACTAGCATCCTATCAAAATTCAGCTCCCCGCCAGTGGAGCGAAGCTGAAATCAACGTTGCAGTTGATGTAAGCACTCAGCTAGGAGTAGCATTACAGCAAGCGGAATTGCTCGTTCGCACTCAAAGGCAGTCAATGGAACTGATTAAATCCAAAGAAAACGCCGAAGTTGCCAACCGCGCCAAAAGCCAATTTCTCGCTTCCATGAGCCACGAACTCCGCACGCCTCTCAACGCTATTCTCGGTTTTTCCCAAGTTATGGCTCGCAACATTTCTATCACGCAAGAACAAAAAGAATACATAGAGATTATCAATCGCAGCGGCGAACATTTGCTGGAACTCATCAATGATGTTTTGTCAATGTCCAAAATAGAAGCAGGTCAAATTACCATCAATGAAAATCGCTTCAATCTTTACAACCTCCTCAACAGTCTCAAAGAAATGCTGCAACTAAAAGCCAACTCAAAAGGTTTGCATCTAATATTTGAAAATATCGGCGATTTGCCGCAGTACATTCAAACAGACGAAGCTAAATTGCGGCAAGTTTTAATTAACCTGCTCGGCAATGCGATTAAATTTACTCCACACGGAACTGTTACTTTGCGCGTCAGCAGCCAACCTGAAAATAACGCCACAGAAGAAAACAAATTCCAATTGCATTTTGAAATTGCCGACACGGGCCCCGGCATTTCTCCCTCGGAAATCTCCACATTATTCAAGCCATTCGTACAAACCGAGACAGGTCGGAAATCCATGCAGGGGACTGGTCTCGGATTGCCGATCAGCCAACAGTTTGTTCGGATTATGGGAGGAGATATTGATGTTGAAAGTCAACTCGGTCAAGGCACAACTTTCAGATTTAATATCTCCGTTAACTTAGTAACAGAAAGTGATGAAAAAGAAAAATCGGCGGTTAAACAAGTTATTGCTTTAGAAGCCGGACAACAAACTTATCGGATATTAATAGTTGAAGATGTAGCGGAAAATCGCCAACTGCTGCTTCAGCTCCTCGTACCGCTGGGATTTGAAGTCCGCGAAGCAACTAACGGTCAAGAAGCAATTGCTTTGCAGTCAACTTGGAAGCCGCACCTAATCTTAATGGATATGTTGATGCCAGTGATGGATGGGTACGAAGCGAGCAGACAGATTAAGCAAACTCTAGAAGGTAGAGAAACAATAATTATTGCCCTGACTGCGAGTGCTTTTGACGAGCAGCGGCAGATAATTTTATCGGCTGGTTGTAACGATTTGATCTGTAAACCGTTCCGGGAAGACGTACTCTTTGAAAAGATAGCGCAGCACCTGAACCTGCGTTATATTTATGAGGAAGAAAACTCATCTACTTCTTTTTCAGCACCGATGCTGCTTAAAAGTTTGACCACCGAGGATTTGAGTGTAATGCCCACAGACTGGGTGGTCGAGTTGCATCTAGCAGCACTTTGCGTTGATGACAACCGCATCCTCGAACTCATCGAGGAAATTCCCGAAACTGAGGCAAATCTCGCTAACACTTTAACAGATTTAGTCGATAATTTTCGGATAGATATCATTATCGATTTAACTCAATTATATTATGATGAACGACCATCCCTTACCAGCGACTCCTAAAGATATTTTGATCGTTGACGATATGCCGGACAACTTGCGACTTTTATCCACTATGCTGACATCTTATGGGTATCATGTCAGGAAGGCTATTAACGGACACCTGGCTCTGCAAGGGGCGGAAATATCTCCTCCCGATCTAATTTTACTAGATATAAATATGCCGAAAATGAACGGCTATGAAGTTTGTGAGCAGTTAAAGTTAAGCAAAAAAACTAAAGATATTCCGGTAATTTTTATTAGTGCGCTAGATGACGTGCAGGAAAAAGTTAAAGCTTTTCAAGTAGGAGGAGTAGATTATATTACTAAGCCGTTTCAAGTAGAAGAAGTCTTAGCCCGCGTCCAAAACCAACTTTCCCTTCGTTCGCTGCAATCCAAACTGCAACTGCAAGCTAGGGAACTGCACGATCGCAATTCTAGATTGCAGGAAGAAATCGCAGAACGGCAGCGGGCTGAAGAATCAATCCGGTTTTTGCTGGAAACTACGCGGGCGATCGGCGAAGCTGTAGACTTTCAGTCAGCTTTAGAAGTAATTCTGCACCAAGTTGGCGAAACAATCGGATGGGATATAGGAGAAGCTTGGATTCCCGATGCAGAAGGAACTTTCCTGCAATCGGCCCGCGGCTGGTATGCGAGCAACGCGAGCATGGATTCGTTCCGCAGCCAAAGCGAAAAGCTGACATTTCCTATGAATATAGGCTTGCCGGGACGAGTTTGGGCATCCAAGGAACCGGAATGGGTAGAAGATATTTCTCGGGGCTACCCGCATTTTCTCCGAAGTCAAATAGCACTAGAACTGGGATTCAAAGCGGGTTTTGGCGTGCCGATTTTGGTAGGCGATAAAGTATTGGCAGTGCTAGTTTTCTTTAAAATTTCGTCTTCTCGGAAAGACGCCAGATTTATAGACGTTTTTAATGCGATCGGCACTCAAGTAGGTTCTTTGATTCAGCGCAAACAAGCAGAAGAATTGCTGCGCATTGCTGAAGAGAAATATCACAGCATTGTAGAAAATGCCATGGAAGGCATTTTTCAAAGCACGCCTTCAGGAGGCTATCTCAGCGCTAATCCAGCGTTGGCAAAATTGTACGGTTACGACTCGCCAGAAGAACTGATGTCCGATATTAAAAATATTGCTCAGCAACTGTACGTTGACGCGGAACGCCGCCTCGAATTCGTGGCTGCTATGGATGCTGACAATGCCGTTTCGGGGTTTGAATCTATGGTATGCCGCAAAGATGGGCGCCGGATTTGGGTGTCAGAAAATGTCCGGGCTGTTCGAGATTCAAAAGGTGAGCTGATCTACTATGAGGGTACTGTTTCTGACATTACAGAGCGGAAATTAGCGGAAGAAGCGCTAAAAGTTCAACAGGAACAAAGCGAGAAGTTGCTGTTAAATATTTTGCCAAAACCTATAGCAGAACGTTTGAAGGCGGAGCAAAGCACGATCGCCGACAGTTTTGCCCAAGTAAGTGTTTTATTTGCTGATATTGTTGGCTTTACTGAGTTGTCTGCAAGAATGTCTCCCACGGAGTTGGTAAAGCGCTTGAACGTAATTTTTTCCCACTTCGACCAGTTAGCTGAAAAGTACGGCGTGGAGAAAATTAAGACTATTGGCGATGCTTACATGGTAGTCGGAGGATTGCCTACGCCGAGACATGACCACGCCGAGGCGATCGCCCAAATGGCCCTGGGAATGCAGGCAAAAATAGCAAAGTTGTCCGCCGAGACAGGGGAAAAACTGGCAATTCGCGTTGGCATCAATTCCGGGCCGGTGGTTGCGGGAGTAATTGGTGTGAGCAAGTTCACCTATGATTTGTGGGGAGATACGGTGAATGTGGCCGCGAGGATGGAAGCTACGGGTTTTGCAGGCAGCATTCAAGTTACTGATGTTACTTATGAGCTTTTAAAAGATAAGTATTTGTTTGAGAGGCGAGGCGTGATTCCGGTAAAAGGTAAAGGAGATATGATGACTTATTGGTTGCTACAAAAAAAGTAAAAATTGGGAAGGAAGAAGGAAGAAGGAAGAAGGAAGAAGGAAGAAGGAAGAAGGGGGAAGAAAGAAGGAAGAAGGAAGATGGAAGAAGGAAGAAGGAAAAAGGGGGAAGAAAGAAGGAAGTATGTTTATTTATTTAACCTGATATCTTCCATCCTTCTCAAGAGTTGAATGTTTGTGTGCGGCGTTGCTCCGGCGCCGCCCGTAGAGGGATTGTGCTGCTATGATGAAAGAAGTTAATGAAAATTTACATTTAGAGCCGTGACAGCACAACAGGTAGTATCTGCAACGAGTTTTGAAAAGCTAATTTGGACTTGGAAAGGTCACAAAATCCAATATACCGTCCAAGGAACCGGCCGCCCTCTGATCTTGATTCACGGATTTGGGGCTTCGATCGGACATTGGCGGCAAAATATCCCCGTACTCGCAGCCGGCGGCTATCGTGTATTTGCTCTGGACTTGCTGGGATTCGGTGCTTCTGCCAAACCAGCCCTAGATTACACTCTGGAATTGTGGGAAGAATTGCTGACAGATTTCTCGGCGGATCTGGTACAGGAACCGGCTGTATTTGTCGGGAATTCGATCGGCGCTTTGCTGAGTTTGATGGTAGTCGCCAACCATCCAGAAATATCAGCAGGCGGTGTCTTAATCAACTGTGCCGGCGGACTCAACCACCGACCGGACGAACTGAATTTCCCGCTGCGAGTAGTGATGGGGACTTTTACTAAATTAGTTCGATCGCCCCTGATCGGCCCCTTTGTATTCAACAACATCCGCCAAAAACACCGCATCCGCAACACCCTGCGCCAAGTCTACAGCAACCGCGAAGCCATCACCGACGAACTCGTAGAACTCCTGCACGCCCCTTCCTGCGAGCCCGGAGCTCAACAAGTGTTTGCCTCAATTCTCACAGCCCCTCCAGGCCCTCAACCCTCAGAACTGCTGCCCAAAGTCGAGCGTCCGTTATTGGTACTGTGGGGCGCAGACGACCCCTGGACTCCGATCGCCGGCAGCCAGATTTATCAAGAATTGGCCGCCAACGATAAACCGGTGAAATTTGTTTCAATTCCCAACACAGGCCACTGTCCCCACGACGAGCGGCCGAGTGAAGTCAACGCTCTGATTTTGGACTGGCTGGTGGAAGTGAAGTAAGATTTTTCCGATCGGGGCAACCCTTGGGCGATCGAGTCAAACCCTTGCAGTGCAAAAGTTTTGCCTCGCTCCACCGCACCGGCACCCCGGCCGCAGCCGACTCAAAAAACTATTTTTGTAAAAAGTATTGACACAATTTACTGAGTCAGCTATATTGATGGACGTGTGAGGAGCGAACCAGAAGAAGCACCGAGACGAAACACGGCCAGTCGTCGGTGCTTTTTCTGTTGAAAGGCATTTTTAAGAGTTTTAAATTATCTATAATTCACATCCCCAATATCTGTAAGCCCGCCCCGGCTTATTGATTTCTTCCTTCCCGTCTTCGCGGTTCGTTAAATAAATATTCTGATGCTGCAAAAAAAGTAATTGACTGGACTTGAACTCAAAAAATCCGAAAGTGTGGATTTTTTTTTCTAATCAAAACTTGATTGCAGAGAACTCAAAACTAGACAGTTATCAGAGAAATGGGTTTAAAACCCCATCGTTTTAGGACGGCTTTAATTTCTTAAATCCCTTCCTAAAAATCAGGGAATTCCTAGTGTCTGTGGTATACTAGAATAGTCAAGGTTAAACTCCTTCGCCATCGTGAAACAGGGACTCAGACACACTTTTAGGCGTTAATTGGGGGACAAAGAGCGGCGAAAACTCTTAAAACAGCTAGAGGCTTAATACAGTCTCACAACCAGAAAAACAAACAATTTACTTTTGTTAGGTAGGGTAGGGCATACCCAAACTCTAGGTCAATATCCTAGTACGCTTTTGGAGATAGACCCTCTGGGGTGGCTGCGAATCATACTCGTTAATTGGTAGGAGTTCTACGGTTAAAAGGTTTGAGTATTGCCGTAAGGACGCAACACTTAAAGGTCAGTCGCTGAATTAAGAATCCCCATCCTTTAGGTTGGGGAGTGTCAAATAATAACTTAAATATTGTCCCTGAGTTGGGGCGGGTCGATCTAGATTTTTTCCAGATGTTGGCAAACCCGCCCCTGCGGTATTTGTGCTACAAATATCAACGATCGGCCAAAACAAATTGTTCGATCGCAGCCGCCACCCCATCTTCCTCCACATCCGGCGCCACCCAATCAGCAGTAGCCTTCACGCCCTCAGGAGCATTGCCCATCGCCACGCCCACGCCCGCGTAAGTAATCATTTCCACATCATTAAAATTGTCCCCGATCGCCATCACATTCCCCGCCTGCAAACCCAAAAGTTCCTCCGCTACATACTGCACCGCATCTCCCTTATTCGCCAAAGGATGCGTAGCTTCAAAAAAAGTAGCAACCGATCGAGTCAAATAAAGCTCCGCAGGCGTGTAGCGCTGCCGCATACTGCTGAGCAAGCCGTCGAGTACCCCCGGATTCTCGCACAAAGCCAAAACTTTCGTCGGTTCCCCCGGAAGATCTTGCCGCAAATCTTTAAGCGCGATAGGTTGAATGCCCGATCGTTCGGCATAAATTCGGGTAGCTGTGGTAATTTCCGGGACATAAAGTTGGTCGTCAATGTAGAAATGGATCGAAAGGAGCGATCGCAAATGCGGTTCTTCAAAATGGTCTAACAGTTGCATAGCAGTTTGTTTCGACAGCGGCAAGTGCCGCAGCCGCTTTTGAGTAGCCGGATCTTGAATCCACGCGCCCTGGTAGCAAATCAGCGGCAAAGTTGAGCCAATGTCGCGATGAAAACGCAAAGCCGATCGGTACATCCTGCCCGTAGCGATGGCCACTTTCACTCCCCGCGACTCGGCAGCCAAAATTGCCTGCTTGACGGATTCTCGGATGTCATTTGACAAACCTGCGATCGTGCCGTCGATATCCAGTACCAGGAGTTTAATCTCTGCGGTGCCAAAAGCGCGATCGGTCGCAGTCGCTGGATTTGAGGCAGTTATATTCTGCATGATTGTTTTTAGATTTTAGCTGTTGATGTGCACGCACCAGTTTATTTTGGCACTGCCGGGATAGCAAAGTGTGGCTTCAAATTTTTTGAAGACTAAGATATATATAAGTAAGCAAGCGCAAAAATCAATCAGATCGAGGATTTGCCGGTAGGGGCGGGTTTAGCTAATATCACAAGATACAAGCGAGTATAATGCTACAAAACCCGCCCTTCCCATCTAATTTTTATTTGTAACCACTTACTTAATATCCATAAGAGCAGCGAGTTTACTGCCGTAAAAACCGCCCTCGACCTGCGTTCGTGCTGTATTCCCGTTTACTTAAGTATACCAGTTTCAAAAATCCCTGCAAATCTAGGCAATATCTAAACCATTAGGTCATCATTCATTCCCACTTCTTCAATCTAAAATCTAAACCCTAAAACCTCAAATCGTATAACCGTACTTTTCAAACCCAATCTAAACAGCATGATTACCATTCCGGGATACCGCATTGACGGAGAACTTTATACAAACTCTCACACAGCTATTTATCGAGGGATGCAGCTTGAGGAACAAAAACCCGTTATCCTCAAAACTCTCACGCACCCATACCCTACCCCAGCGCAAATAGCCCAACTCCTGCACGAATCCGAAATCCTTAAAAATTTGAATTTCACAGGAATAGTCAAGCTTTACAAAATAGAAAAATACAATCACTTTCCTGTTTTAGTTTTAGAAGATTTTGGTGGCATTTCCTTAAAACAATTTCTCAGCAACAACCAGCTAGAGTTACAACAATTTCTGCAAATTGGCATAAAACTCGCAGAAACTATCGGGCAACTCCACGAACACCACATCATCCACAAAGATATTAAACCCAGCAATATTATTGTCAATATCGAGACAGGAGATGTCAAGATTGCTGATTTTGCGATCGCCTCGCTGCTACCAGGCGAAAATCAAGCCCTCAGCCATCCCAATTTACTCGAAGGAACCCTCGCCTATATGTCTCCCGAACAAACGGGACGCATGAATCGGACGCTCGACTACCGGACAGATTTTTATTCTTTAGGCGTCACTTTTTATGAAATGCTCTGCGGCGAGTTGCCTTTTAATGCGATCGATCCAATGGAATTAGTACACTGCCATATTGCGAAAACCCCAGTTTCTCCTTGTAACAAGAGAAAGCAGAAAATAGAAGGTAGAATCAATCAAGCAGAAACCGACGAGATTCCTCAAGTCGTTTCCGATATCGTGATGAAGCTCTTAGCAAAAACCGCCGAAGATAGGTATCAAAGTGCTTTCGGACTTGGATGCGACTTAAAAAATTGTCTCGATCAACTCCAAACAACGGGCGAAATTTCTCAGATCACCCTCGGCGAGAAAGATCAATCAAGTCACCTGCAAATTTCCCAAAAAGTTTACGGGCGAGAAGCCGAAGTTAATCTCCTGCTTAGTACGTTCGATCGCATGAGGCGAGGAAATACAGAAATTGTGCTGATTTCCGGTTCTGCCGGCATGGGAAAATCGTGGTTAGCCTATGAACTCTCTAAGCCTATAGTGCGGGAAAACGGGTATTTTATTGACAGCAAATTCGAGCAATTTAAGCGCGATATTCCCTACGGTTTTTTGCTCCAAGCTTTTCAAGACTTGTTGCGGCAAATTCTCACAGAAACTCCCGCCCAGCTCCAAGCTTGGAGAGAAAAAATATTAAAAGCCCTCGGCGGAAACTGCCAAGTAATTATTGAAGTTATTCCCGAAGTAGAACTGATTGTCGGGCCGCAACCTCCAGTGCCAGATTTAGGAGCAAATGAATCTCAAAATCGCTTTAATTTAGTATTTCAAAAATTTATCCGCGTCTTTACTCAAAAACAACACCCGCTGGTAATATTCCTCGACAATTTGCAGTGGATCGATTCAGCCTCACTCAAGTTAATACAAGTGCTAGCAACTGACCTCGAAAGTCAATACTTATTAATAATTGGAGCCTATCGAGAACAGGAAGTAGATGCAAATCATCCCGTGATGCTGACGACAGAAGCAATTAGCAAAGCAGGCGTGACTGTGAGTGCGATCGCCCTTTCGCCTTTAGATATTAACAGCGTCAATCAATTCGTTGCGGACACTCTGAACTGCGCACCAGAAAAATCCCTAAATTTAGCAGAATTGCTCTTTAAACAAACAGCAGGAAATCCATTTTTTTTGAGTCAATTTATGAAGTCTCTTTACTCAAAAAAATTGCTGCAGTTTAAATTTAACCCGTCCGAAAATTGCGTCGAGCGAGCAGAAGAAAACCTTTTTGACTGTACCCAAAAAACCCGCCAGCGAGTTGTGAACCAATGCCAACTAAAAGGCGAGTGGCAGTGGGATATCGAGCAAATACAAGAAGAAATGGGAATAACTGACAATGTTGTAGAGTTAATGATAGACAACATTCAGAAACTTTCAGAAAATACCCAGGAAATGCTCAAATTAGCCGCTTGTATCGGCAACAAATTTGATTTAGGGATTCTCTCGACTATCGGCGAAAAACCTCTGGCTTCCGCAGCAAGCGACCTCTGGGAGGCACTTCAGTCGGGTCTGATTTTGCCCGTGAATAACGCCTACAAAATTCCGATTGCACTAGCAGTAAGCACAGAATTAACAAACCAAATCTCTAGAGACTTTACAGATGAACTGTCCCTACCATTTGCTGATGCTGCTGGTGCAACTTACAAATTTTTGCACGAGCGAGTACAGCAAGCAGCTTACGCTTTAATATCCGATTTGCATAAACAAGAAACTCATCTCAAAATCGGTCGATATCTGCTGCAAAATGCGCATCCAGAGCACTTAGAAAAGCAGATTTTTGAGACAGTCAACCAACTAAATGCAGCCCAACCCATTATCAGCAGTGAATTAGAAAAATTTCAATTATGCCAATTAAATTTAATTGCCGGCCGCCAAGCAAAAGCAAGTGCAGCTTACGAACTCGCCGTCAAATATTTAACCGCAGGTATTGAGCTGCTTCCCCCAGGAAGTTGGCAAACTGACTACGACTTGGCTCTGGCACTCTACGAGTCAGCGGCAGAAGCAGCTTACCTGAATACGGAGTTTGAACAAATGGAAAAATGGGCAGAAATTGTCCTGCAACAAGCAAAAAATGAACTAGACAAAATCACAGTTTTTGAAGTTAGAATAACAGCTTGTGCGATGCAAACCAAACTCCAAGAATCGGTAAAAATTGGTCGGCAAGCACTACAAATGTTAGGCATAAACTTTCCCGAATCGCCTAGTCCCCTCCACATTCAGCAAGTATTGACCCAAACAGCAGCTTATTTTACCGGAAAAAAGATAGAAGATTTAATTAACTTGCCCGTGATGATAAATCCGCGCCAGTTAGCAAAAATGCGCGTGCTTTCCAGTATGTTCTCAGCTACGTTTATAGTTGAACCACCGCTGCTGCCGCTGATTGTATGCGAGCAAGTTAATTTATCTATTAAGTACGGAAATTCTGCTTTTTCCGCCTTCGGTTATGCTAATTACGGAGCAATTTTAAAAGGAATATTTAGAGACATTGAATCAGCAGATCGCTTCGGTCAATTAGCTTTAAGTTTGATCGATAAATTAAATGCTGTAGAGTTCAAAAGCAAGACGCTTAATTTAGTAGCCTTCATTTTGATGCACGGCAAGCATCACGTTAAAGATACTTTACCGCTGTTAGAGGAAGCCTATGAAAGCGCCCTAGAAAATGGTGATTTAGAAGGTGTCGGATCTTCGGCAGTAAATATTTGTCAGTCTTTGTATTTCATCGGTCAAGAACTACCGCCACTAGAACAAAAAATAGCCAATTACAACAATTTGCTCTGTCTACTAAAGCAAGAAACGGTATTGGCTTGGAATCAAATATATCAGCAAACACTTTTGCAATTGATGGGAAAATTAGCAAGTCCTGAAAATTTATTAGGTGAAGCTTACGCCGAAGAAAAATTGTTGCCACTGCTGTTGAAAGCTAACGATCGGGTGGGACTTCAGCACTTTTATTTACAAAGATTAATATTAGCGTATTTATTCGGTGATGTCGAGCGAGCGCTAGAGAATGCAGCGCAAGCCGAAGTTTATTTAGACGGAGTGGCGGGCTTTATTAATGTTCCTGAGTACCATTTTTACGATGCTCTCGCGCGACTAGCAGCATATCCCTCTGCCACAAAGGAAGAACAAGAAGAGCATCTTCTTTACGCGACAGGTAACAGAAAAAAATTGCAAAAAAAAGCGCTTTATGCCCCGATGAACCTTCAGCACAAATGCGACTTAATCACCGCAGAAAAAGCGCGAGTCTTGGGCAATATTGTGAGAGCAATGGAATATTACGACAGCGCAATTCAAGGCGCACAAGAAAACGGATACATACAGGTGCAAGCACTTGCAGCAGAATTGGCTGGAGCATTTTATCTCTCCATAGGACGCTCAAAAATTGCTAAAACTTACTTAACAGAGGCGCGTTATTGCTATGAGCGCTGGGGAGCTAAAGCCAAAGTAGGGCATTTAGAATCAAAATACTCGCAGTTGCTAACTTCAGCCTTGATTTCAACTAATATCGAAAGTCACAAATCTATAAGCAGCGCTTCCACTACGAGCGGCAGTGCCGGCGTGCTAGATTTGACAACAGCAGTCAAAGCATCGCAGACCTTAGCCTGCGAAATAGTTCTAGACAAACTGCTGGCAAAAATGATGAAAATTGTCATTGAAAATGCCGGGGGGCAAAGAGGCTTTTTAATACTAGAAAAAGACGGTCAATGGGTGATTGAAGCATCAGGATCTGTAGATGTCGATCGCGTTGCTGTCATGCAATCAATTCCCATAGATTTTGTAGCCGACGATCGAGAAGTAACTTTGCTGGCAGTTGCAGTTGTCAACTATGTCGCCCGCACCCAAGAAAGCGTAGTTTTAAACGATGCCGCCCGCGAAGGACAATTTACTCGCACACCCTATATAATGGCAGTTCAACCTAAATCAATTCTTTGCACTCCTTTAATCAATCAAGGTCAACTCAGCGGTATTCTATATTTAGAAAACAATCTGACTACAGGCGCTTTTACGCCAGACAGGTTAGAAATATTAAAACTGCTGTCTTCTCAAATTTCTATCTCGATTAAAAACGCCCAACTTTACGCCAACTTGCACCAATTCAATCAGAATCTGGAAAATTTAGTACAGCAGCGTACCTCCGAGCTCTCCCAAACTTTAGAAGACCTAAAATCGGCTCAAAATAAACTGGTAGAATCGGAAAAAATGGCCGCCCTCGGAGGGTTGGTTGCAGGTGTGGCCCACGAAATCAATACTCCCATCGGTATCGGCATCACCGGCGCTTCTCTGCTGGCTGAAAAAGCCACAAAATTTTTTGAGCTTTACAGCAATGGCCAAATTAAACGCTCGGAGTTAGAAAATTTTCTGGATACCGCGATGCAAAGCAGTAATATGATCTTATCCAACCTCACGCGGGCGGCCGACTTGATTCACAGTTTTAAAGAAGTGGCAGTAGATCAGTCGAGCGAATTAAAACGCACGTTTAACTTGAAAAACTATCTAGAGGAAATTTTGACATCCTTAAGTGCCAAGCTCAAAAGAACTAAACACAAAATAGAGATTAAGTGCGATGACAATATTTTACTGAACAGTTACCCCGGCGTACTGTCTCAAATTGTGACAAATCTGGTGTTGAATTCCCTCATTCACGCTTACGATAGACAAGACGAAGGAATTCTAACCTTTGATTTCAAACTAGAGGGCGATCGCCTAATATTTGAATATGCCGATAACGGCAAAGGAATTGCCCCAGAAAATCTCAGTAAAATTTTTGAACCATTTTTTACAACCAAAAGAGGTCAGGGCGGCACCGGATTGGGACTGCACATTATTTATAACCTGGTTACTCAAAAATTAAAAGGCACAATTCGCTGCGAAAGTCAAGCAAAAAAAGGCACAAGATTTATGATTGAATTTCCCGCTAAGAGGAGCAATTAGTTATTATACCGCCAACATGAATATAAGTTTTATTTAGGAGAACGATAAATGTCAGAAGCTAGTAAAAACCTGTTGGCTGCGGGCGATGACGAATTAATCGCGGCGGGCGACGATGAATTAATATTTGCCGAAGAAGACGAGGTGGAAGAAACGCCAATAGAAGCCACTTGGAAAATATTAATTGTAGACGATGAAATAGAAATTCACAATATTACAAAACTCGCCTTAAAAGACTTTACATTTGAAAACAAACTCATCACATTTATTAGCGCTTACTCAGGCAGAGAAGCCAAAGAAATGATCCAAGCCCATCCAGATATAGCATTGATTTTACTCGATGTAGTTATGGAAACAGAAGAGGCAGGCTTGGAAGTAGTAAAATACATCCGCGATATTTTAGACAATAAGATAGTGCGGATTATTTTACGCACAGGACAGCCGGGACAAGTCCCAGAAGATGTAGTAATTGTCAGCTACGATATTAACGATTACAAAACTAAAACAGAACTGACCAACAAAAAGTTATTTACCACGGTAGTGACAGCACTGAGAGCATTCCGCTCCCTGACTCAAATCGAAGCCAGCAAAAGCGAACTCGAAAAAATTGCAACAGCTTCTGCCCGCTTTGTCCCCCGCGAATTTTTAAGATTTCTCAAAATTGAAAGCATTGTTGATGCTAGATTGGGAGACTCTGTACAGGCAGAAATGACGATTATGTTTGCCGATATTCGCTCATTTACAAGTCTGTCAGAAAGTATGTCTCCCCGAGAAAACTTTGAATTTATTAACTCTTACTTAAGCCGAGTTGGTCCAGTTATCCGCCAGTACAACGGTTTTATAGATAAATATATTGGTGACGGAATTATGGCTTTGTTTCCTAACAGGGCTGAAGATGCTGTGCAAGCAGCAATTGAGATGCAGCAGCAAGTTAAAATTTATAACAGACACAGGCAAAATAGCGGCTATCAACCTATTTCGATCGGCATTGGTTTGCATACAGGTACTTTAATGCTAGGTACGATTGGCGAAGCGGAACGAATGGAAAGTACGGTAATTTCTGATGCCGTTAATTTAGCTTCCCGCGTGGAAGGATTGACAAAGCTTTATGGAGTTAGTATTGTAGCTAGCGTCCAAACCCTTTGCCGGATAGACGATCCTCAACATTACAAGTGTCGGTTTCTCGATCGCGTTCAAGTAAAAGGAAAACAAACACCTGTTGCTGTATTTGAAATTTACGATGGGGACTCGCCGACAATGATCGAACTAAAAGCACAAACCCAAACTTATTTTGAACAGGGAATTTTTTTTCACTACCAGCAACAATTCGCGCAAGCAAGGCAAATGTTTCTGCGCGTCTTGCAAGTCAACAAGTATGATAAGGCAGCAGCTTTTTATGCAGAACGCTGCGAGATGTTGATGAAGAATGCAGTCATTATGACTCTTGAAGGAATTGAAATTTAGTTAATGGGTAATGGGTACTGGGTAATTGATAATTGATAATTAGTATTTTTTCTTTCTTCCCTCTTGCCTCTTCCTTCTCCCTTCTCCCCTATGCGCTTAAAATCCCTTGATGTTTTTCGCGGAATTGCGATCGCCTCCATGATTCTAGTCAACAACCCCGGCAGTTGGAAACAGGTGTATCCGCCGCTAGAACACGCAGAATGGCACGGCTGCACCCCGACAGACTTAATATTTCCTTTTTTCCTGTTCATCGTTGGCTGTGCGATGTCTTTCTCGCTGTCTAAGTATACTGAAAATTATAAAAAATCCGGCGTTAAAAAATCTCAATTGTTAAAAACAGAGGCATCAAAAAACGCTGAAAAAAAACCTGCTTCCTTCTTCCTTATTCCTGCTTCAAATATTTACTGGCGAATTGCGCGGCGCGCCGCGATTCTATTTATATTAGGATTGCTGCTAAATACATCTTCGATCGCCCTTGACGTACTTCTCAACAGCGCCCCAGTGGAAAACTTCGGTAAAATCCGCATCATGGGAGTATTGCAGCGCATCGGCTTAGCTTATTTTATCAGTGCGATCGCCATTCTCAACCTTTCCCCCCGCAATCAAAAACTGCTCGCTGTTGCCGTGCTTTTGGGCTATTGGGGCGCATTAACCGTGTTTGCTGTAGGGGGGTACACTGCCGGCGAACTCACGCCAGAAGGAAATCTAGGAGGATATGTCGATCGGCTAATTCTCGGCAGCCAACACCTGTACAAAGGCGGCCCCTTCGACCCCGAAGGATTGTTGAGTACCTTACCCGCAGTTGTAACAGTCCTAATCGGCTACTTTACACGAGAGTGGCTGCGCGTGCAGCCAATCAAAACCCGCACCAGTATCAACTTAGCAATCTGCGGCCTCAGTTGCGTGGTAATCGGCCACTTGTGGGGATTTTTATTTCCGATCAACAAACAACTTTGGACAAGTTCTTATGTAGTTTTTACTGCTGGTTGGGCCTTGCTATTGCTAGCATTTTGCTACGAAACAATAGAAGTGCGAGGGTGGAAATGGGGGCGACCGTTTGAAATCATGGGATTGAATGCAATTTTCCTATTTGTTGCTTCCGGTATTGTCGCCCGAATTCTATTAAAAACTCATATCGGTACTGGTGAAAATGCTCCAACAACTTACACTTGGATTTATGAAAACTGGTTTTTGCCGTGGGCGGGGCCGCTGAATGGTTCTCTAGCATTTGCTGTGACTGCGGTATTATTTTGGTGGTTAATTTTGTATGGAATGTACCGCCGAAGTTGGGCGATTAAAATTTGAGTAGTTTGGTATGTACTTGATATAACTCTTCTAATAATATGAGAAAAGGGCTATCTTCCGATCGGGACGCCTGTTTAGGTTACAATTGAAAGCAGGAGGATTTTTTATGCCGACTACTGCTCAAGAAATCTATATTCAAGTTGTCCACACTTTGTCACCAACGGAACGGTTACGCTTGGCAACTCTGATCCTCAACGAGTTATCACAGCATAATGTCGCTGTCGTCGAACAAAGTGATACCTGGAGTGAGGAAGATTGTTTCGATGTAACAACCTTTTCTTTGCAATACGCAGCTACACTTTTCCCGGAGAGTGAGGAGATGGATTAGTGAAATTCAATCCTGGTGATGTAGTAACAGCAGATTTTCCTGGTGTCACAGGTGTTAAACGTCGCCCTGTTGTGGTTTAGTCCTCGACTACTTATCATAGAAACCGCCCTGATTTCATAGTTGGGTTAATCACTACCCAGACAACAAATCTTGGCTCTACTGACTATACTCTGCAAGATTGGGCATCCGCAGGTTTGAGAATTGTATCTGTTTTCCGCAGTTTCATTCTTACTTTACCGCCTTCAGGCAACCTGATTTTGATAGGGCATTTATCCGAACGTTATTGGAGTGCTGTTCGCGCCTGTGTAAAAGTAGCTTTAGTAGAATTGGACGATCGCCCACCGTCATCAGATTCATGACTCCCGAAGATTTTTATATAACCTCCACACTACCTATCGTTCATAGCGACCCCGACATTCTAGGGGAAATCCTGTCTTTATCGCCACTCGCGTCCCGATGAAGACTGTGCTTGATTGTCTCGAAGCTGGTGATTCGCTCAATGAGTTTCTAGACCATTTTCCGAGTGTCAGCGGCGATCGAGCGATTTCTGTTCTGGCAATGATACGATCGCCACAAAACAACTTTGATTAATGTCCGCTTCCTCAACATCGATCGCCCTTGGATCGGAAATCCGATCGCACACCCGCCACAACTTCGATAAATTAACGCCCCAATCCCGCCCAGCTCAAGGATTTTGCCGATTTATCGCTAGCACGCCACCGATCGCTAACTATAACTGAGCCCTAATCGCTAAAATTAAAAAAAGATACGTAATAGGCAGGCCCTGTCAATGATCCCAACAGTTATAGAACAATCCGGTCGCGGCGAACGCGCCTTTGACATTTACTCGCGACTCCTGCGCGATCGCATCGTCTTCTTGGGCCAACAGGTTGACTCAGACTTGGCTAACCTGATCGTTGCCCAATTGCTATTTTTAGACGCCGAAGACCCGGAGAAAGATATTTACCTCTATATCAACTCCCCAGGGGGTTCGGTAACAGCAGGTATGGGCATTTTTGACACCATGAACCACATCCGCCCCGACATTTGCACTATTTGTCTCGGTTTAGCAGCCAGCATGGGCGCTTTTCTGTTGAGTGCCGGCGCTAAAGGCAAGCGGATGAGTTTGCCTCACTCCCGGATTATGATCCACCAACCTCTAGGCGGAGCTCAAGGCCAAGCAACCGATATTGAAATTCAGGCCAAAGAGATTTTGTACCACAAACGCCGCCTGAACGAACATCTTGCCAACCATACCGGTCAGCCGCTTTCCCGCATTGAAGAAGATACCGAACGGGATTTCTTCATGTCCGCTGAAGAAGCAAAGGACTACGGATTAGTCGATCAAGTGATCGATCGCCGTCCTTCCGCCAGCAGACCGATCGCCGCTCTCGTCTAAATAAAAAATTAAAAATCAAAAATGGGGAAATATTCTTCATTTTTGATTTTTAATTTTTTATGGTCATATAGCAGTTTTCACTTCAGTGAATTACAGATAATCGGGCGCAGGACACGGCGCCGTGCCTAGGTCGCTACTGTATTTCAGAGGATTGAAAACTGCTATATGTAGCTCCATCTAAAAAAACATAACACCTAGAAACCCTACATAATTACTAGGGCAAAGATTCGAGATATTGCAGGAAGTCGAACAATTCTACTTGATTTAAGAAATGGCGCGCTTCTTTGCCATAACCTTGTTTGAGATAATCTTTTCCTTGGTTGGGAGTCCAGCCCAACCGCTTGATTTCCTCAGTAGTTCTGCTGTAGATTTCCAGATATTCTAGGAAATCTACCAACTGTTCGCTAGAAAGCTCTCTCTGCGACGACTTGCCGTAATTTTGTTCGAGACAGTCGCTTTCCTGTTTTTTCTTCCATTGCAGGCGTTTGAGGATGGCGTCTATTTGGGCGATCGTATCAGAATTATCCTCGATCGCATCGCTCGGGATTCCCACCGAGATCGGTTGCAATCCCCTGACTTCGGCCGCACCCTGTAGCGGTTCACTTTGGCTAACAGTCGGCACATCCAGTTCCGGAAGCGGTTCCCCGTAGCTGGAAGAAAGCCAAGCGTCCGAGTCTAACTGCTTCGGTACAAATCCAGTAGCCTCCGCCCGATCGACCGTTGGCGACAGCGGTTCCGGTACAGGTGCGATCGGCTCTTCATTTAATTTCGCTTCAGTCTTGACAAAATTGCTTTGATGTGGTTCAGGCAATTTGTCAGCAACAGGCATTTCTAGAACCGGAAGAGGAACACTTGTCGGCCCAACAGGAACCGGAACAGCAGGAGGAGCAACCGGAGCAACCGGAGCAACCGGAGCAACCGGAGCAACCGGAGCAACCGGAGCAACCGGAGCAACCGGAGCCGGAGGAGAAACACTCGCGATCGCACGATCGGGCGCAGCAACTCCAAGGACAGCGATCGCTCGCAACCGGGCGCGGTCTTCAGCATCCTCAACAGACTCAGCAGCCGACATAGCCGTAGCCAGAGTTTTGCCGTCAACCTGAACCAGACAGCGAACAACAAACTTACCGTGATGAACAGTCAGCAACTCACAGATTAACTGTCCAGCGGGATAAAGGGCGCGAAATTCAGCAAACATAATTTTTTGACCCCGAAACCAGAAGGGGCTTATGACTTAAGTGTAGTACAGCCCTGAGAAAACAATTTTCTGAAAGCACATATTCAACATACAATAAATTAAAGGTGAGTCATCCGCGCAACCTTTCACGCCACTAAACCCCATCCCACATCCGGCAGTTTAAGCTAACAAGCACCGGGCGTCATTTCTACCTATAGGAGATGGCACAGCAACTAAGCAAAAGTAGTAAAAGTCTCCGGTTTTGTGTACCTTGCACTTTCTACAGCACAGATTGCTCCCGACCCGCTCGTTGCACCTCCGTCCGCAAGGACAGATCGCGTGCAAAAAACAGGGGCATCGCAGCAGCGAGCTACTAGCAATTTTGCCTTAAAGATCCGGTAAATTCTTTGCTAAAGCAAGAAGCAAGAGGCACTTCAAAAGGAAGAAGGAACAAGGCAGAAGGAACAAGGCAGAAGGAAGAAATGCAAATTTAATCCCTCTCCATCCCTCCATCGGCTCATCCTCGACTCAAGCCGTCGCTTTCAGTATCGAGCCATCTTTTAAGAACCGACAGGGGCTTTCTAATTCGCGAAGTGCTCGGCGCTGCTGACCTAAAAGCAAACAAACCAACGCTAAAAAATTGTATTGGGGAATAGCGTGCGGGACAGTTTTCTGCACCGTCAGCAGTCAGTTCAAGACAGACAGCAGACTATTAGCACGAAGCCGGTGTCGCGAGAGAATCTCAAAAAAACCTCGCGATCGAACAAGGTGGCTGTGCTCGCGTCTCCACCTATTAACCCGCGCATTTGCTGGGAAGCAGGCACAGCGAGGGCCCGAGGGGGTGCGGCTGATTTCGCCAAAATTTAGACTAATTGCTGGAAACAAGAGGATCGATCGCTACATGGAATTTTCTATCGCTGCACTGCTGGCAAATTTTACAGAAGACAAATTAGTGGCTCCTAAAGCATTGGAGAAAAAACTCGATTGCAACGACGCCACCAGTCAACTCAAACTTCAAATCGCATTAGAAGCTCTAGAGAAAATTGGCATATTAGTCAAAGACAAAGGCCGCTATCGCCGAGTAGCTGAAGACGACGTAGTAGAAGCAAAACTGCGCTGTTCGAGCAAAGGATTTTGCTTTGCAATTCAAGACGCCGAAGGCTCAGAAGACGTTTATGTGCGGGAAAGTCACCTCTCGACAGCTTGGAATGGCGATCGAGTCTTAGTCAAAATCATCAAAGAAGGTAGCCGCCGCCGATCCCCCGAAGGCGAAGTCATGCTCATCCTCGAACGCGCCAACCCCTCGGTACTAGCGCGAGTCAAGCAAACCGCCACCCCCACCGGTCGCGTCAGCTACAGAGCAATCCCCCTCGACGATCGCCTGTTGTTTGAACTAGACTTGCTCGCAAACGGCACAAATCTCCAAGAGGCGATCGACCACCTAGTACACGTCGAAGTCAAACGCTACCCCCTCGGCACCCATCGGCCAGTCGGCAAAGTAGTACAGGTACTCGGTTCCGACGCCGAAGCCGCTGACGACCTAGACATCGTATGCTGCAAACACGACTTGCCGCGATCGTTCCCCGCCGCCGTCATCAAAGCAGCCGAAAATTTGCCCAGCAAAGTCAAAAAAACCGACATCAAAAAACGGCTAGACTTGCGTAACATCCTGACTGTTACCTTCAGCAAAAACGAACCGGGAACAACCAACAGCGAAAACAGCGATGTCCCTCAAGTTGAGGAGGAAAATCTCTCCGAGGGAGCAGCCGAAAACGAGTTTGACCCGACATCATTCCTCTCCGATCCGCCAGTGGAACGCGCTTTGTCGATCGAAACCCTGAAGCCCGGCCGCTGGCAAGTAGGAATCCACATCAGCGACGCCGCCGAGTACGTGCAGCCAGAAACCCCGATCGACCGCGAAGCCCGCAAGCGAGGCACCGCCGCCCATCTGGGAGAAAAAATCATCGCCGTACTGCCAGAAATCCTCAACGAGCGCTGTTCTCTGCTGCCAGATACCGAACGGCTGGCCTTCAGCATACTGCTCACCCTAGACGAATCAGGAGAACTCCTAGAATACGAAATTCAAACCAGCGTCATTCAAATTGACTACCACCTCACCTACCAGCAAGCTCAAGCAATTCTCGAACCAGGCGATGCCGAAGAGCACCCTTTATCCTCCGCCCTCCGTCCTTTCCTCGATCAACTCGGTGCCGCCTCACAGGCTGCCAGACAGACAAGGCTCAAGCGAGGAGCTTTTGAACTAAATTTGCCCGATGCTAACTCTCACTTCGACGACGAAGGCGAATTAGGAGCTTTTGCAGTCGCTCCCCCCGCCCAGTCGGCTGTCTCCGAGTTGGTGGTACTTGCCAACCAAGCTGTCGCCACTCACCTGCAAGCCTTGGGAGTCCCAGCAATCTACCGCGTCCAGCCGATGCCTGACCCCGCAGACATTCAAGAGTTCATCAAACTCTCGAACAACCTCGGAGGCGAACTGTATCTCGAAACCGAAGAAGAAGTTTTGCCCTTGGACTTTCAGCGATTTACCCAGCAGTTTGCCGGCCTTAAGTCCGAAAGAGTTCTCACCTACCTGCTAGAAGACACCATGAAGCCCGCTGTTTACAGCACCACTCCCAAGCCACACTTCGGTTTGGGGCTGTCAGAGGGTTACACGCGCTGCTCTTCGCCGCTTTCCCGCTACGCCGATTTGCTGGTACTGCGGGTGTTGCAAGCGGTGTTCGAGCAAGGCCGCAGCAGCCGCACAACACGGGCTAAGGAAAAAGTTGACTTGCACCATTCCTCCTGTCACGGTCAAATTACTTGGAATGTTCTCCCCCCAGATTTGCACCACGAATTTGAGACAGAGTTTGCATCGGTAGTAGTACACCTAACCGAACGCGAAAGAGTTGCTGAAGACGCTGAAAGCGATTTGCAGGGATTGAAGAAAACCGGATTGATGAAAGAACGCACCGGCCAAACTTTCCAGGGTTTGATTACAGGCGTGCAGTCTTACGGTTTCTTTGTGGAAATAGAGGTGCGGCCGCCGGAGAGCGACATCCTGCGTGTTGAGGGACTGGTACACGTTTCTTCGCTCAAGGATGACTGGTACGAGTATCGATCGCGCCAGCAAACTCTAGTGGGCCGCAAAAACCGCAATCAGTACCGTTTGGGCGATCGGGTAGAAGTTCAAGTCAAGAGTGTTGACTACTACCGCCAGCAAATTGATTTAGTTGCAGTTGGCGGCGGCAGCCAAGCTTTTGATGATGATGAATAATCAGTTAACAGTTGACAGTTGACAATTAACTTTTCTCAATACTTAGTTGTCATTGTCTGGCAACTAAGTATTAAGAAGCGGGCGGCCAACTATACTCACCAATCATCAAAAAATAATTAAGGGCTAATATCCAATCCGGTAGCATCGTCGGGCGTCAAATCCAGTCAAAACTCAAAAATTACGGACGGTGCAACCGGAATTTATATAATTTATCTGCGTTAATCTGTGTTAATCTGCCTGTATCTGCGGTGAAAAAAAGATAATGTTTTGGGCCGCAGATGACAATGGATTGACGCAGATTCACGCAAATGAAGAGAATAGATATATGAATAATTCCGATGCTAACAAAGTTGATATAACAACTAATTACTAACAACAGTCAACCGTCAACTAACAAATAACTAATGACGAATAACTACCCTCTAATTGTAGGAGTTACCGGTGCATCGGGACTGATTTATGCCGTGCGAACTCTGAAGTTTCTGTTGGAAGCCGATCGCGCTGTGGAACTGGTAGCATCGAAATCTACTTACATGGTTTGGCAAAGCGAACAGAACATCCGAATGCCCGCAGAACCGACGCTTCAAGAGGAATTCTGGCGGGAACAAGCAGGAGTACCCACAATGGGTAAACTCCGATGCCATCCCTGGCAAGATGTCGGTGCTAATATTGCTAGCGGCTCGTTTCGCACCCAAGGGATGATCGTTATTCCCTGTAGCATGAGTACACTGGGCAAGTTGGCGGCTGGCTTGAGCTCGGATTTACTCGAAAGAGCGGCCGACGTTCAACTCAAGGAAGGGAGAAAATTGGTACTCGTGCCTCGGGAAACGCCTTTTAGCTTGATTCACCTGCGGAATTTGACTACCTTGGCAGAAGCGGGAGCTAGAATTGTACCAGCGATTCCCGCTTGGTATCACAATCCGCAAACTATTGAAGATTTGGTAGACTTTGTGGTGGCTCGCGCTTTAGACCAGTTGGGGATTGATTGCGTTCCTCTCAAACGCTGGAAGGAAGAAGAGTAGTAATTAGTAATGAGTCATTAGTCATGAGTTATTAGTTATTAGTCATTTACAAATTACAAATTACAAATTACAAATTAAAATTTGATATGCGTGCTGTTTTTTTGCTAGTGATTGTGGTAGGGCTAACTATTTTTGCCCTGCAAAATGTGGAGCCTGCATTATCGCTGGTGTTTTTGGGAGTTCGATCGCCTGCTTTGCCCTTATCTATCTGGATTTTGCTGAGCATGGCGGTGGGAGCTGTCACGTCTTTATTGATTTCTGGTTTGGTCGCTTTTTCAAATTATCTATCTCCAACGCGAAACCGCACCGGCCGCGACAGTCGCAGCCGTCCCGATACTTTCCCAGAGGACAGGAGAGCGCCTTACACGCCGCCTCCCCCTCCTAGAAAACAGGAAATTGACCCGGATCTGAATCGGGAAAATAGCCAAACTCAGGCTGCTGGTTCCTACCGAACTGAGTACGGCACGTCGGCGGGTTACAGTGGCCGGACTTTCCTGCAAGAAACTCCGAACCCGGATGGGGCGAAGAATTACACTCAACCGGGGACTTATCAAGCGGCAGATGATGAGGACGATTGGGTTTCAGATGGCTCAAAATCCGGCTTTCAAGGCGGCGATGACGATTGGGGGGACGATCGCGATTTTCCCGCCGGGCCTCCGGTAAATGACGTTGCAGGGGCAAATCCGAGGGATTACGAAGCTAAACAGGAACCGAAAAGCAAGTCTTGGGCTGGCTCGGTATACTCTTACGGCTATCGAGATCCAAACCAGTCTGGGGTGGGGCAAACAGAGTCTGTATACGATGCAGAGTATCGGGTGATCGTTCCCCCTCTTGAGGCGATACCTAAACCCGCTGATGAAGCACCAAAAAATCCTAGTGCAGAAACAGAGGATGATTGGGGATTGGATGAGGGTGATGAGTTTGAGGACGACGATCGCCCCAGTGGCGGATCGATTAACCTGAAAAAATAGAAAAATATGGGAGGGTTTGGCAGTGGATTTGTTGAGGGGAGTGAATATCTATCTCGTCGGGATGATGGGTGCGGGAAAAACAACGGTAGGGCGGCTTTTGGCAAGAAAATTAAAATACCGTTTTTTTGATACTGATGAACTAATTGTTCGAGTTGCTAATCAGTCAATTGCTGAGATTTTCGATCGAGAAGGGGAAGAGGCTTTTCGGGAACTAGAAACTAAAGTGCTCGGCGAATTGTCTGCTTATAAAAATTCGGTCGTGGCTACGGGCGGCGGCATTGTGGCGCGATCGATGAATTGGGGTTACTTGCACTACGGTGTAGTGGTTTGGCTGGATGTGCCTGTAGATCAACTGTACGATCGACTGCGTTCGGACACCACTCGACCCCTACTGCGGGAGGGCGAGATCAAATCTAAGCTGCAAAGCCTTTTGAACCAGCGAGAGCGTTTCTACACTCAAGCAGATGTCCGAGTCTGTGCCGGTGTGGGCGAAAGGGCTGAAGAAGTGGCGATTAGGGCGATCGAGGAAATCAAAAAAGTTATCAAACCAGAAACCGGGCCAGATCTCAATTGATACATTCAGAAACCGGGTTTCTGAGGAAATAACAGGTTTCTGAGGGCTTTTGATTCCAGTTCCTAAAAAATAATGCAACCATACGCAAGCTCCAAACCACCTGCTTCATAAGTCATTCCCAAATCTAAAATCTAAAATTTAAAATGCTATGACTTCGGTAAAAATACTGGTTTTTGCCTGAGTGTGTCCGTTTAACCGCCCCATGTTTGGGAATCAACCGGGTTTGAGTGGATGCGATGCGTACGTTTTATAAGTATGAGGATGTGGCGATGCGGAGATTTTGGGCAAGAACTAAAGGCACCCTCGTCTGATGCGTTAAAGTCGGCTCTTTAGTTCTCCCTAAAAATAAAAGGGCCCCACCGCTGAAGGGCTGTAGGGCGCAAGGACAGTTAAACGCTAACTTAATTGTCGGGAAATTTAGCATTAATGCTCTTCTGCTATGTGACGATTTTACGATCGTCCATTCACTCATTAACTCTCCTGTATCAAAAAATGTAACCCAGCAGCGATCGAATTCAACCTGTCCTATTCTAAAAACAATACCTCATGCATTCTGACAAGCAGCTCTCTAAAGCTGCTTTTTTATTGCGATCGAGTTTTGGCTGCGGGACTTGCGGGAGCTTGGGAATAACATTTTGAGCAACAGTCCCTACACCTCAATACTGCGATAGCGGTTTTCAGTTCCACTCCAGGTTCGTCGGTAATTGGTAATTGGTAATTGGGAATTGGTAACGGGCAACGGGGAATCGGCAATTGAGAAGCTGTACCTCACGAAGCTTGGAAACTGCTATGATTGCGGCGCGGAACCGGACATTAATCCCGGGGTGGGGGATTGAAAAAAAATGAGCTGTATTTATTGATGGGCGATCTGATAGTTTTCGGCTAAATATCCGTTGCGAGTTGTATAATTTGGTTGGATGAATTTGCCGTTCCCAATTAAGAGAATACGAGCCTGCCTGTTTTTAACCAAAACTCGATCGCTCCGCCCAACCCCACACCTGCTAAAGAAATGGTAGCTAATACCGCAAAAGCCCGCCAATTTTTCCAACCTGACATTTGAATATCGAGTCTTGCCAAAGCTCCGGCGGAAATCAAGACTAAACAAGTAGCAAAAAGGTGTAGCCAAGCAAAAACTACCACTGCCACAAAAGCTCCAACAATAATAGAAAGAAAAGCACCGATATCACTCGAAAACCACCGCCTAAGTAAGGCTTTTGTGTTTCTCATCGGGAACGACAAGGCTATAGTAAAGAGTAAAATTGAAGCTATGACTAAAAACCAAGTCAGGTGCGGGGGAACATCAAACTCCGATAATTTCCAGCCCAAGGTGAAATAAGTAACAAAAAGTAGAGTTAGGGAAACCCAAGAGTTTTTTTTCATCCGATGGCAAAATTAGGGAAACCAGGCAAAAAGAGATGATGATCCCCAGGAGTTTGTACAGGGCCTAGAGGTTAGTAGAAATAGCTTGCACCGGACAAGTAGGGATACACTGCTCGCAAACGATACACCGCGATCGAGCAAAACTAAGTTTAAAGCTTTCTGGGTCTAGGGTCAAGGCTTCTGTCGGGCAAACCCCCGTACACAAACCGCAGTCAACGCAGATATCTTCGTCTATCAGTATTTCCCGGCTGGCTAGGGAAACGCCGATGTTTTGCGATCGCATCCAGTCGATCGCCGCTTCTAGTTGGTCAATGTCCCCTGATAACTCTAGCACCAGTTTGCCCACTTGGTTCGGAGCCACCTGAGCGCGGATAATGTTGGCTGCAACATTAAAATCCTTTGCCAGTCGATAGGTGACAGGCATTTGGATCGATCGTTGGGGAAACGTCAGTGTTACCCGTTTTTTCACCCTGCAAGTCCTCGATAATTTACAAACAATCTTTGTTATCTTCTGTTTTAGCGCACTTGGTCTAATTACTGGGCTTAGTAAAAATTTTTATAAGATTGGTCTGATTATCTCAAAATGTGGTATAATTTAAATCAATTATTTAAAATAAAAACATAGAAATAAAACCGCAATCTATTATATGACCCAGAATTCGCCCAACTCAACTGTCGCCCCCGCCGCCAAAAATCCCGAAACAAAAGTCGCCACGCGCCTCAGAAACTTATTGATCGTGTTAGCAGCGATCGCCCTTTCGGTATCCATCTTTTTCGGATTGCGAACCCAAACGCCGTCAAGCAGTCTCACCGAAATGGCAAAAGCTTCGACGCCATTAGAAACAGCTTTGGTAAACGGCAAACCCACACTCATGGAATTTTATGCTAATTGGTGCGGTAGCTGTCAGGCAATGGCTAACGATCTGAGCGAAATCAAACAGAAATACGCCGAACCGCTGAATTTTGTAATGCTGAATGTAGACAATGACAAATGGCTGCCAGAAATCACCAAATATCGAGTAGACGGCATTCCGCACTTTGTATATTTGAACGATAAAGGCAGCGCCGTTGCTGAAACGATGGGCGAAATGCCGCGCAGTATTATGGAAGCTAACTTAGAAGCTTTAATTGCAGGAAAACCTCTGCCACACGTCCAAGCTGCCGGTCAAGTTTCTAATTTTACTCCCCCCACAGGGCCTGTGAAAACAAGTAGCTCCGACCCGCGCGCCCACGGCAGTCAAGTACAGTAAAAGAAGGAAGAAGGAAGAAGGAAGAAGGAAGAGAGAAAAGGGAACAAGACTTTAGGAACAGGCGAAAAGCCTGTTCCTGATTGCGATAACTTACAGAGATTCAAAAGGCCCTCGCAACTTATGTCAATTTCGGTTTTGAGCGATCGACTACCTCTAAAGGAATATTCAAAAAAACCTTTTTCACAATTTATTAAAATTTATTATACTACTTGTCAGGTGCGGAGCGTAAATATTCTCTCACTCCCGATACAAAATAAAGCCTGACCGAAAACAATTTGGTCGCCAGCCCCTCGATTCATTCCTTTGCAGGGTGACTGACGGGGTAAACTTTTCAATCTAAAATCTAAAATCTAAAATCTAAAATCTAAAATCGAATGACTCCCGACAAACCCGGATTCAGCATTAGCGCGACCGCGATTCGCCGCCACATCGGCACTCTCATGCTGACACTTGCTATCATAATCGTGGGCTTTTTCTACATCACCCAATTGCCCGTTGATTTGCTACCCTCCATCACCTATCCCCGCATCGGCGTGCGCTTAAACGCCCCCGGAGTCTCGCCAGAAGTAGCAATAGACGAAGTTACCCGCCCCCTCGAACAAGGGCTTTCCGCCACTGAAGGCGTCATGCAAGTTTTCTCCCGCACTCGCGAAGGACAAGTCAGCGTCGATTTATTCTTCAAACCGGGGGGCAACATCGACCAAGCCCTCAATGACGCCACCGCCGCTGTCAACCGCATCCGCAACCGACTTCCCGATACAGTTGAATCGCCCACCCTCTTCAAAGTTGACCCTTCCCAGCAGCCGGTTTACGAATTTGCCCTCACTTCCAACTCCTTGCAAGGAGTTGATTTGCGCGTATTTGCCGACGAAGAATTATCTAGAGAACTAAACGTAATTCCAGGAGTAGCAGCAGTTGACGTTGCTGGCGGCGTGCAAGAAGAAATTCAAGTAAATATTGACTTAAATCGCTTGCAATCTTTAGGCGTCAGTATTTCCGACGTTTTAGCAGCCCTCGAAGCCCGCAACCTCGACACTTCCGGCGGGCGACTGCGACAAGAATCGGGGGAACCTTTAACCCGTACAGTCGGGCGATTTCGGAATGCAAAAGAAATTCAGGCAATTTCGTTTCAAGCATCGGGTTCCAATCCGCCAAAACGAGTTTTTTTGCGCGATTTTGCTCAGGTAATTGACGGTACAGAAGAAGAACGAGTTAAAGTATTTCTCAATCAGAAAGCAGCCGTAAAAATTAGCATTCAAAAGCAGCCGGATGCGAATACAATCTCAGTTGTAGACGGCATCAAAAAGCGGCTAGAAGAATTAAAAGAATCCGGCGCAGTTCCCGAAGGCACGACTATCGTCAATACCTTCGACGAGTCTAAGTTCATCCGCGATTCTATTAGTAATGTCCTATTTTCGGGTTTAACCGGGGCTGTTTTAGCCGGGGCATCAGTTTTGCTGTTCCTCGCTTCCCTGCGCCAGACTTTTATTATTGTCCTGGCAATTCCCCTTGCCACTTTAATGGCGATTATCCTGATGGGGGTTTTTCACCTATCTCTCAACGTCTTCAGTTTGGGCGGTTTGGCACTGGGCGTGGGAATTGTGGTCGATAACTCGATCGTCATGCTGGAGAATATTGTCGAAGGAACCAGCAATAAAAAAAGTCCAAACGGCAAGCAGGGCTTAAGTAACAAGCAGTTGATGCAGCAAGCAGAAAAAAGCAGCCAAGAATTAGAATCAGCTTTATTTGCTTCCACCATCACTAACTTGGTTGCCGTACTGCCATTTTTGCTAATAGGCGGCTTAGTTTCCTTACTTTTCAACGAATTAATTCTCACCATCACCTTTTCCGTCGCCGCCTCTCTGATTGTCGGATTGACAGTTGTACCGATGATGGCTTCTCGACTGCTAGCGCTGCGGGTATCCAGCGGTTTGAGCAACTTTTGGCCGCTGCGCGCATTCGATCGAGCTTTTACCAATGCTACCGCCGGTTACGGTAAATTTTTATCGGGCATAGTGCGTTGGCGGTTGATTATAATTGCAGTAGCGATTATTGCATTGGGCGGTGGCAGTTGGCTGATGGCTGGTCAAATCCCCCAGGAAATATTGCCCAGAATTAATACCGGTCAAGCTAGATTATTTGCTTTGTTTCCCGCCGGCACAAATTTGGCAACCAACCAAAAAGTGATGGCAGAAGCTGAGAAAATTATCCTCAGCCAGCCAGAAACTCAATACACTTTGACGACGGTGGGCGGGCTTTTGTTTGGCAACAATACGATTGAGAATTTGCTGCGCGGTGGCTGCAACATTACCCTGAAACCAGGCAGCAATACATTAGCTTATGTAGAGCGAGTTACGCAAGAATTGAATAAAATTGATTTGCCCAAAAATACTCGTTTGCGCCTGAATCCAGAAAATGTGCGGGGTTTGGTTTTAACTAATTCGCCAGTGCGCGGCGCTGAAGTTGATATCCTCCTTCAAGGCGAAAACGAAGAAATATTGCAGCAAGCCGGCCGCGAGATATTGGCAACTTTGGATAAGAAGGTAAAATTAGCTCGTTTTCGCCCGGATGCAGACCCACAGCAGCCGGAAGTGCAGATTCGCCCCAACTGGGAACAAGCGGAAATCTACGGGTTGAATGCGAGGCAAATTGGAGAGGCGATTCAGACAGCAATTCAAGGTTCAGTTCCCACGCAACTGCAGCGGGGAAACCGTTTGGTTGATGTTCGGGTACAGTTCGATCGCGCTTCGGTTCAATCAATTTCCGCACTGAAATTTATCCCTTTAACTGCTAGGAATAACAGCATTATCCGCTTGGGCGATGTGGCGAATATTGAACTGGGAAAAGCGCCTGGGGAAATTCAAAGGCTTAACCAGCGCCAAGTTTTCATGATTGCTGGGAATATTAATAAGGGCGCGAGTTTGGGCGATGCTTTGAAACAAGTGGATGAAGTTTTGTCTGAAATAAAATTGCCACCAGGAGTGCGAGTTATACCGAGTTCTGCGGCGGAAACTAACCGAGAATTGCAAAGTTCGCTGATTGTTTTGGGTTCTTTGGCGGCGTTTTTGGTATTTGTGGTGATGGCGGTGCAATACAATTCGCTTGTCGATCCGCTGGTGATTATGTTAACGGTGCCGCTGGCCTTGGCTGGGGGGATTTTCGGGTTGTATGCGACTAAAACTGCGATCGGCGCAACGGTGATTGTGGGGGCGATTTTGCTGGTGGGAATTGTGGTAAATAATGCGATTATTATGGTGGAGTTGGCGAACCAAATTCAGGAAGATGAAAAGGTCGATCGCACAACAGCAATTCTCAGGGCGGCACCTCAGCGCTTGCGTCCGATTTTGATGACAACTATTACCACAGTTTTGGGTTTATTCCCCCTAGCTTTGGGCATTGGAGACGGTTCGGAATTCTTGCAACCGCTGGGTGTGGTGGTGTTTTCCGGTTTGTCGCTGGCAACTTTGCTGACGCTGTTTATTATTCCGTGTTTTTACATTTTGCTGCACGATTTCTTCGGGATGTTTGCAGGGAATAAGAAACCGCAGGCGGTTGCTATTCCCGTGCAGAAGGCAGGGAGAAAGAATGCGAATTTGTAATAATTTAGTGCCAGCAAATACGCGCTTTTCCCAATCCGGCAGGGGTTTAAACCCCTGCCTCATAGCGAAACTCGGTTAAAACAGACTGTAGATTTTGAGGAAAAATACGATCTATTTCAGTCCTCTTTTAGAAGACTTTCGCTATGAGACAGGGAATTCATTCCCTGTCGGACTGTCGGATTTACAAACAATACCGGTACTGCATTTGATGTTAAGTTTACGCGCCGATAATTAGTCGGTAAGGTGCGTCAGTAAACAGTCTCTGACTCCCCAAAGAGATTCCAGACTGACGCACCCTACGATAAATGCTGCAAGATTTCAGTTAAAATAGAGCTTATTTACGCTGAAATATCTTTATGCTAATTTTACCAAAACATGAAAAACAAATTGACTGGTCGTTCTCATACATAAATCAACCCATTAATTCCGAGTGGGCGACGATTGTCAGTGGCGATCGCAAAAAGGTCACTTTAGTCGATCGCAACTTGTCGCCCAAATACGAATACCAGCTTCCCGACGCAATTAGCTGTTTAGCCATCAGTCCCAAAGGCGATTTGCTGGCAGCTATTATGGCAAATGGCAATCATTTAGCAATTGTGACAGCAGAAAACCAGGTAGTTTTTGAAGAACAGCTACCTAACCCTCCTGTTGAGGTTTCACATTTGCATAACAAGAATGGATTTCAGGACTGCTGGTTTGATGCAGACGGCGTGCGTTTTTGGTGCATGAAATTAATTGAAATGAAGCAAGTGGACATTCAAATTCGCGATACGAGTTCGTGGCAAATCCAGCGACAAATTTTGCTCAAAGACCCTCTTGGCGCCGGCAGTTCTTTCTCCTTTCACCCGCACCCAGAAAATCAAATTTTAGCTCTTTATGCTGCTGCGGGTCAGCACGGACAGCAAATCTACTGGCTTTATGATGATGGTACGAGAATTCATGCCGTGGAGGTTCCCTGTCTCTATGACACAGCGCCTCCAGCATTTCATCCTGCAGGTGGCGAATTTGTGGTTATAAATAATTACGATCGACAAATCAGCCGATTCAGTTTTCCTAACTGCAATCTACTTGGAATATGCGAATGCCCTTGTCCTGATTCGGATGACTGGTTTAGGTATTCTATGTGCTACCTATCAGACGACCGCCTTCTAATTGACACCGTTCAAGGGAGAATGTATTTAATCGATATTGAAAAAATGGAGATATCAGATGAACTGATTTTAAGCGGTCATGAACCCCGTCCTTCTCAAGAACTTTACCCTAATCTTAATGAGGAAGAAGGGCTTTGCAGCGACTTGGACTGCTTTTATAGATTTGATTTAGATAGGATTCTTTCGGTTCACTCACAACTGCCGAGTCAAAAACCTGACTCTAAACAGAAGACATTAGTTATCTTCGGGGGAAAAGAGCTGTTTGGTTCGCTGGCGAAGGTACAACAATCCGCACCCTACAGTAAATTATTCATTCAATCTTTAGGCATTTCTTAAGGATTTTCAATTTTCAATAACAGGCTTTCCGGCCTGTTCCACAAAGAAAGAATCAGTTTTATTGTGGGGTGGGCATCCTGCCCGCCCCTAACGCGACTGATATCAAATCCGGTGGCATCGGAATTAACATTACCCACAATCAGGACACGGCAGTGCCGTTTCCCTACAATTAATCGGGCGATATTTAAATCTCTGATGGAGTGCTGATGATTATTTTGGAGTCGGGAAACGGCATTGCCGTGTCCTCCGTTGGCTATCATCTCGCTCAGGAAACCGGAATTGATATGACGCACCCTACGAGAATTAGTCTGTCAGGTGTATTTGACATCATAAATTGTGTATGTTACAATATGTACTACACGCAAATTAGCAAAACAAACTTAAACAAAAATGCCCTACGAAAAATTAGACATATCAACCCCAAAACCCGTGCTATCTTGGGCAAATCACGCCCTAGGCGAAAAAGAAACCAAGATGGCCGCAAACGTAGCATCTTTGCCCTTTGTATTCAAACACGTCGCACTAATGCCCGACGTACATTTAGGAAAAGGTGCTTTAGTCGGTTCCGTAATTGCCACAAAAGAAGCGATTATTCCCGCTGCTGTGGGCGTTGATATTGGTTGCTTTACTGATGATACACAAATTCCTCTAGTTGATGGCAAATCTTATGCGATCGGGGAATTGGCCAGGAGTGAAAAAGAATTTTCGATCTACTCCTGTACAGCAACAGGCAGAATTGTTGCTGCTAAGGCTACAGCCAAATTAACTAGAAAAAATGCCGAACTGGTTAAAGTGGTACTGGATAATGGAGAAGAAATCAAATGCACTCCCGATCATCAATTCATGTTGCGGAATGGTGAATACCGAGAAGCGCGGGATTTGACAACAGGAACGTCATTGATGCCTTTTTATTCCAAAATAGATAAGGATGGGTATACCTTAGTACAGCAAAATTATTCAGGTAGATGGCAAAAAGCTCATTGGATGATTGCTCGTTCTGGTTTGTTAGGAGACATACCATCTTTCCACAATCAGAGAACTGTGATTCATCACAAAAACTTTGATGCCACAGATAATAGACCAGAAAATTTAGAATTCATGGGTAATAATGACCATTCTGCCTATCACCGCTCATTAGTTGATAGAAATACCCATTGGCAATCCCTGGAATTTGAACAGAAAAGAAAGCAAGCCCTAGCTAATAAAGCTCAAACCTCAGACGGACACAGGTATTACGCCGAACGCGGAACGAAAAACATCCTTAAGTATATGGAGGATAACCCCGAACACTTCAAAGAGTCAGTTACCGCAAATGGCGAACGAGGAAAGCAGTATCTAATTAATTACAATCAGAGTGAAAAGGGTAAAGCAAAGAGTAAAGAACTTGCTAATCGGCTATACACTTGTGAGACTTGTGGAGATCAAATTAAAACTCCTATCGGACTTCACAACCACAGAAAAAATCAGCACGGCTACAACCACAAAGTAGTTGATATTATTCCTTTACTTGAAAAGCAAGATGTCTATTGCCTAACGGTTCCCGAATACGGCAACTTTGCGTTAACTGCGGGAGTTTTTGTTCACAACTGTGGTATGGCTGCTATAAAAATGCCATTCAAGGCTAACAAATTAGAAGGCAAACTCAAACAAATTCGCCTCGATATCGAAGCCGCAATCCCTGTGGGATTTGCGGAAAATAAAGAAGTAGAAAAAACTGTCACTAACTGGCAGAGATGGGGGGAGTTTAAGGAACTTCATCAAGGCGTGCAGCACCAAGACAATAAAGCCTTAAAACAAATGGGTTCCCTCGGTGGCGGTAATCATTTTATTGAGGTTTGCGTTGATACTGAAAACTTTGTTTGGCTGATGCTGCACTCTGGTTCTCGCGGCATTGGGAATTTGCTCGCACAGCAGCATATCGAGACTGCTAAAGATTTAGCTAAACTGGCAGAAATTAGTTTGGCTGACAAAGATTTGGCTTATTTTGTGGCGGGTACGCGGGAGTTTGCTGCTTACTGGCACGATTTGCAGTGGGCGCAAGATTATGCTCGTTTTAATCGCGATGTAATGATGAATCGGTTTAAGCGAATTGTGGAAAAGCACGTCGCGGGCGGCAAATCGGTTAAGCCGTTATTAGAGGTGAATTGCCACCACAATTACGCGGAAAAAGAGGTGCATTTTGGCGAAGATGTGTATGTGACTCGCAAGGGTGCTGTGCGCGCGGATGTAGAGGATTACGGGATTATTCCGGGTTCGATGGGGGCGAAGTCTTTCATTGTTAAGGGTAAAGGTAATGCGGAAAGTTACTGTTCCTGTTCTCACGGTGCGGGGCGCTTGATGTCTCGCACTCAAGCTAAAAATGTATTCACTCTCGATGATTTTGTGCGGCAGACTGACGGGGTTGAGTGCCGGAAAGATGAGCAATTTTTAGATGAAATTCCGGGGGCTTACAAGTCCATTGATGAGGTGATGAGTCAGCAGTCGGATTTGGTGGAAGTTGTGGCGACTTTGAAGCAGGTGGTTTGTGTCAAGGGTTGACAGAAACTGGTTTATTTGTACTTCACTTACCTGGAAAGTGCTTTATGGGAAGAGGGGGGAAATCAAGCCGCTGTTGATTTCCCCCCTCTTGACAAACGCTTTATTTTCTCAGGCTGTTCTCTAACAGGCCATCTGCTGCCACTCAAGTTCTAGCAAGCGCAGCAGTCTTTCATCGCCCTTGGCCTTGGCTGCTTGCTGTCTGCGATCGAGAATATTGCAAATATTCGCCCGGTGCACTTGCGCCACTTCCACAACTGTTGGGTAAGATTCAACCCCCGCTGGGGTGCTAGCTGCTGCGACATCCCGATCGCCAGCTTGAGAATCTCGCTTCGTGGTATAGTTTGGGCCGCCGTATTTATTGGGGCCGGGAATGTGTCTCGGATACCGATAGTTCCAGTTTTGACCCCGATATTTGCCCGCGACTTCGCCTTCAATCATATCGACTGTCGGAATGTCGTACTCGTAGTTTGCGCCGCGATAAGTGAGTTTCATATTTTTTGATCCTTATATGTATGGAGATAAAAAGGGCAGTCAGGTCAGGTTTGCTTTTTAGTCAGTAAAAACTTTTTCCTTTCTGTATTCTATTTTACCGTTTACTGGAATAACCAGCAAACTCAACAAAAATTAATATTTTAACGGTCAGAGCGCACAAAAAAGCCCGCTACAGCGGGATCTAAAGGTTTGCTGGCGGTCAAATTCGATCGACTCCAGCAACTAAGTTATGGCTAAAAAACTTTCGAGATCTAGTTTCCGAGCTTTGACAAGCCCCTGGCATCCCCTCTCAACTTCCTTGAAACAGGTAAGTGAGGAGGGATAGCAGAGGTGAGCAAATAGGCTCTAGCCGATTGTCACTTGATCGGTTTGCACGCCTGCGGCGCCTTCTTCAGCAGAGGCGATCGCCACCAACTTGTCGAGAATTTCCTGACTGGGAACTTGACCTTTGAGAACAACCGTGCCGCTGAGCTGAGCCACATAAACAGTCTCGATATCAGCAACTTCTGGATCGCCGTCAAAAGCTAAAGCAACGCGCTTCGCGAGGCCGCTTTCGTCAAAATTTCCGTCTGGGCCGACTTTAGCAGGAGCGATGGATTGCGCTTGGGCAGCTTGCTGTACTACTTGTGCCATCGGTTCAGCCTGGGGTGCAGGCTTTTCGAGTCCGAACAGTCTTTTAAACCAACCCATAGTATTTGAGTCTCCTGAAAATACACTTTTTCCAAGATAGCTCTAGAATTGCAAAAGACTGGTAATTGTTGCAAAACTCAGCGAAATTTATCAAAATGTTTTGCCGACAGAGTTTCACAATTTAAAATCTCTAATGCTATCCAGATGTTAATTTTGCTATTTGATGTATAGGCGATCGCTATGCCTTGGATAGCAGGCGCGTAGTCGGAGTCCTTCCCACTCTCACCTTGAAAAAACTGCACAGCGCGCCGCAATACATTCCCGGTTTGTTTAACTACCCAGGACATCTTGTGCTGGTCATCGAAGTGTGTTCCCTGATACAGGGACTTTGCCCTGCGATTAATTGGGGGTAGTCCTGCATAAGTAGTGATGCAATTTAATGTAACCCCCTCTGTGGAGATGAAAGGCAAAAATCACTACTTGTTTACCAATTACCAATTCCCCATTCCCCATTCCCCATTACTACTCACCAAATTCCAATTCCCAATTACTATTCACTAATTCCCAATAACTGATAATTAAATCTAATTCTTAACTTTTTAGATAATGTTTTTCGGCTTCCGACCAATTCAGTTTAAGCAACGAATCATCTCCCCATGTCAGCTTGAAACTCGGCTTAATTGCTTTCACGCCCAAAGCGCTAATAATCTGCGCTGCTACAGCTTTCGCCAGTAGCGGCGGTACAGAATTTCCGACTTGGCGAAAACCGTGCCATTTTGTGACGTGAAATCTAAACCAGTCAGGATAGGAATGCAGCCGCGCAGCTTCTCTGACTGTAATGCACCGAGGGGCGATCGGGTGAATCGGCCTCGGCGAAGTATAAGCCCCCCTCGCCCTGTCGGTTCCGGCCCTGAGAGTGTTGCAAACTCCCTCGGGATGCAGCTTGTAAAAACGACTGATCGGCTCTTTTTCGCCGTGTTTTGCAGCCTGAAACCTTTCCATACATTCCAGAGAATGTTGAGTTCGCAAACTACAAGAGAGGATTTGTCGATCGTACTCGCGATCGTAGGAATAATCATCATCCAAACCATCGATTCCGCGCATTATACTCGCATAAGTGCTGCACTTTCCGTACTCCGCGATTACCCAATCTCGGTGCAGCAACTCGCTGTATTTTTCCACTTCCGGCAAATCTCCAATCGCATCCCAAACCGTCGGGACAGCAGGTAAATTAACTTTTATATAGCGTTTAGGAACTTTAGTTTTAGGCAGTAGAGTAGTTGGCTGAGGGTATTTTGGCAGCTCATAGCCTTCTTTGCACCCAATCAGAAACACTCGTTTGCGAGCTTGTGGCACTCCGTAGTGAACGGCGTTGAGAACTTGATATTTTTCTTCTACTTGATAGCCTGCTTCCATAAAAGAACTAATTAAAATATTCAGGAGTTCTTTGTGTTTTCCTGACGCAATTCCCGGCACATTTTCCATTACGAAAAACTTTGGTTTGAGTTCCAAAACTAAGCGCTGAAAGTGAAAAATAAGAGAATTTCGCGGGTCGTCAACATCGCGCTTGCCCATCATCGAGAATCCTTGACAGGGCGAACCGCTGATTACTACGTCTATCTCGCGCCGCCCGATCGCCGATTTTTTCCGAATTTCCGATCCCCTAAGCTCTGCGACATCTTTGCACAAAATAGAACACATCGGGAAATTAAACTGGTGTGTAGCGCAGTGAATAGGGTCAATTTCGACTGAGGCAAGTACGTCAAAACCTGCTTGTTCAAAGCCCAGTGTCATGCCGCCCGCACCTGCAAATAAATCAACAGCGATCGGTCGCTTTTTCCGATTGCTTGGCATAACATTTCAATAACAAAGTTGCTTTAATTTGCTGTATTTAATTTAACATTTTTCATTATTTCCGCAGCCGCGCGATCGCACACGCCCACATCTCCCAGACTTTCGCGCATTTCCCGATAACCTGCCAAAGTTTGCTGGCGTCGATCGGCATTTTGCAGCAATTCCAGTGCATGGTTCACTATATTTTCCGCAGTAGCGTCGTCTTGCAGGAACTCCGGGACGATCGGCTTCATTTGCACCAAATTCGGCGGAGACATAAAAGGAATCGAAAATTTCAGCACGTGGCGAGCAATAACCGCCGTAATCGGACTGACGCGGTAGGCGACAACTTGCGGAACGTCGAGCAAAGCTAGCTCCAGATTAACAGTACCAGATTTAGCGATCGCCAGATCGGCAGCAGCCAAGATTTCCAGAGTTTGATTTTCTAACAAAGTAGCCCGCAAACCGTATTTCTCGATCGCCTGTTCGATTTTGCTGCGGAAAGCTTTGTTAGCAAGCGGAATCCAAAAATGAACTTCCGGCAATTTAGCTTGAATAATTTGAGCGGCCTCAAATATGACCGGCATCAGGTACTTGAGTTCTTGGTGTCTGGAAGCGGGAATTAGGGCGATCGACACCTGTTCCGGCCCAATTCCCAAAGTTTTGCGGGCAACTTCCCGGCTGGGCGCAGATTGCATTCTATCCACCAAAGGATGACCAACCAAACTCACTTGGGCTCCTTTTTTTCGATAATAACAAGCTTCTTCGGGGAAAATTGCCAAAAGTTGGTCGCAAATATAGACAATCAGATCAGTATTGCGACGAGAAATCGACCAAACCCATTCTTGAGGTGCGATGTACCAAACCACCGGCAAATCCGGCAAACAGCGGCGGATGTAGCTGCCAATGCCGAGATTTGGAGTCAAATAATCAATCAACACCACTGCATCGGGGGGGAAGTTTTTTAGATATCGTTTAGCTTTTTGCTGAACTTGGATCGTTGGCCAAATATAGGGTACAGATTCTATAAGACCCATAGAACCAATGCCCACAGTATCGCCTAAAATAGTAGCACCAGCTTCCGCCATACGAGGGCCGCCCAATCCTATTATTTCTAACTCCAAACCAGCGGCGACAGCGTGACGTTTTAAGGCTGCAACTAACAAAGCTCCTTGCAAATCGCCAGAAACCTCACCAGTGCTAATAAAAATTTTCATAAAATCCTCTATATCATCAGTAAGGTGCCCCGGAGCAAAACTTTTTTAGCTGGGTCAAGGCTTGAAACTGACGCACCCTACAGCTAACTACTCATAGGTTTGTAGTGAGGACTTCAGTCCTCTCTGACGCGACTTTTAGCTAATAAGGACTAAAGTCCTTACTACAAACCATAAGTTTATTCTACCTCATTCACTTTTTGCCTGGAATCAAACCGCGCCGCCCTTTGGTTATAGACTGCTGTACAAATCTCCGCAGGTGCTGCAAATGGGGGTTTTCCTGCAACAAATCCAACTGTTCCAAAGCTTGATTGAGAGTGTAGCCAGAATGATATAAAATACGAAAAGTTTTCTTCAAAACTAGCAAATCTTCTGCGGTAAAACCGGCGCGTTCGAGACCTACTTTGTTGATAGCTCGCACTCTCGAAGGATTCCCCTCGACTAGCATATAAGGAGGTACGTCTCGATCGATCCTGCTCAAGCCGCCCACCATAGACAAGCGGCCGATGTGGACAAACTGGTGAACCCCCAAAACACCGCTCAATCGGGCTTGAGACTCGATTTTAACGTGTCCGGCCAAGGCTACAGCATTGGCGATAATTACTCGATCGGCGATCGCGCAATTGTGTCCCACATGAACATAAGCCATCAATAGATTATGATTGCCAATTGTCGTGCTTTCCCCCGCTCCAGTAGCGCGGTTGATTGTCACGTATTCCCGAATCAGATTGTTGTCGCCAATTTTCACCCTAGTCAGAGAACCCTCGTATTTCAAATCTTGAGGTTCCAAACCAATCGCCGCACCGGGGAAAATTTGATTGCGAGCGCCTATTTCTGTTAGCCCGTCGATAATTGCATGAGCGCCAATCTTAGTCTCCGGCCCGATTTTCACTCTTTCCCCAATTACAGCATAAGCTCCCACTTCTACAGTCGGGTGAAGTTCAGCACCGGGATGAATCACAGCAGTTGGGTGAATCAAAGTAAGCATTTGTCAGTTTTTTTGCTGGTAAGTGGGAAGGAAGTTCGGCAACGCGCAGTGTAAGGGATTGAACGGATGGATGTTGAAGGAAGAGGGAAGAAGGAAGAGGGAAGAAGGAAGAGAAAAGAAGGCATTTTTTAAATTTTAAGATTGCTTCGTTCCGAGGAATGCTTCGCAGTTTTAATTTAAATTCAAAACTCACAATTCAAAACTATCCCCAAGCCCTCACCAATTCCCAAATTTAATCTACCATCGAAAACATCAATTCTCCTTCACAAACTTTTTGTCCGTCAACTTCAGCCAGAGCCTGGATTTTCGCGAACCGACGGCGTTTTACCCACAGCAATTCTACAGTCATCAGCAACTGATCGCCCGGTACAACCTGACGACGGAACTTGACTTTATCAATTCCCGTAAACATCCACAAGCCTTGCTCGATGTCGGGCAACTGAGCCAGAACCATACCGCCAACTTGAGCCATCGCTTCAACAATTAATACCCCAGGCATAATCGGCCGTCCGGGAAAATGCCCTTGAAAATGTGGTTCGTTGAAAGTCACATTTTTAATTCCTACAGCCCTCTCGGACGGCACGTAATCAACAATCTTGTCAACCAGTGCAAAAGGATACCGATGAGGCAATAATTTCTGGATTTCTTCGAGAGTAAAAGTAGATTTAACCGCTGGAGAATCCTCACCGTTTTCTGTGGGAACGGATTCAGAATTAGCAGTATTGAGGGTGTTAACTTCAGTCAGCGTGGACATTGCTTGAAGACTTTTGAGTGTGGTAGAAACGCGACGGATCGCGTCTTGGGTTGTCAATTGTAACAGGGACTTGGCTCGAACCTTTGTTTCTAACTTGTCTGTAGCACGGCCCCAGCTTGGGATTTCAGGGCTAAGGCAAGTTGGACGTGCAGGTTGTGACTGGCTTTGTAAGCCAAGTAGTGAGCTTTTGGCAAAGTTCCCAGCAGACTGAGGTCGCCTACTAAGTCTAGGATTTTATGGCGCACCGGTTCGTTGGCAAATCTCAAAGGCGGGTTGAGCCAGCCGGAGCGATCGCAAACTAGGGCGTTCTCTAGGGTACCACCTTTGATCAAACCTGCTTGTCGCAATTGGTCAACTTGGCGAGCAAGTCCAAAAGTGCGGGCTGGGGCGATCGCGCTAGCAAAACTTTCTGCCTCTGGCGACCAACTGTACCATTGATTGCCGATCGCCTGTTCCTCAAAATCAATTCCGTAACTAAACCGAGTTTCCGCTGACGGTAAAGCCGCTGCAAAAGCATCCCCGTGGCGCACCCAAATTGGCTGTTCTAGGGCGCAGGAGGAAGTGGGGTCTTGCTTGGATTCTTGAGGAACTAAGCCGGTATGGGCGATCGCCTCTACCCAAACCTGAGCCGAACCGTCCAGCAGCGGCACTTCCGGCCCATCAACCTCAATTCGAGCATTATCCGCTCCCATCCCCGCCAAAGCGGCTAATAAATGCTCTACAGTGCGAATTTGAGCATCGATACCTGCCAGTTCAGTGGAAAGTGCCGTCTGACAAACTGCCTCAATTTTTGCAGGAATTATCGGAGTACCGGGCAAGTCTATTCTGACAAAATAGCGACCTTCCCCAACCGCAGCAGGCAAAACTCGGACGCGAGTTTTTTCGCCGCTGTGCAAACCGATTCCCGACAGTTCAAATTCAGATTTTAAGGTACGTTGAGTCATTTGGAAGAAGGAAGTTCGGCAACGGATTCTGTAACGGATGTAACGGATGTAACGGATGTAACGGATGTAACGGATGTAACGGATGTCAGGAAGAGGGAAGAGGGAAGATGGAAGATGGAAGAGGGAAGTTAACCGTAGGGGAGCGGCCCGGCGCACCTTAGACATGATTCGTAGGGTGCACCGGGCGATCGCACCTTACCAATTACCTTTTCCCCAATCACCAATTAGCAATTACCCATTACCCCTTACCCCTTACTCCTAACTAAGGACTAATGACTGCTGACTAATGACTCTTCGTTAATTAGAATCGCTCACCAATCCCAAAGTGAATTTGATTGTCGCCGGTGTCGTTGATACCGTAATCGATGCGGATCGGCCCTAAAGGAGATTGAATCCGCACGCCGAGGCCGTAACCGTAACCGCTACCCGGCTTTCCGCGAATACCGGCAGGGTCGCCCGGGACATCTTTGCCCGTACCCAAGTCGGTGCCAGCATCCAAAAATAGCGCTCCGCCGAGAAACGAAATAATCGGGAAACGGTACTCAACGCTGGCTTCTAGGAAGCTGCGGCCGGCTCCCATGTCGCCTTCGTCGTATCCGCGCACCGAGTTGGCGCCGCCCAAGGCAAAGGCTTCGTAGGGAGGCAAATCTCCGAATACGGTGCCGCCTCTAAAACTGAATGCCAGGGTTTGAGGGCCAGGGGTAAAGTTAGTGTACTGGACTGGTAGGTAAAAGCTGTAGCTGGCCCGCAGGCGGTTTAACAGGATGCTGCCGGAACCTACAGGAATCGACTGTTCCATCCCAAACCTGAGCAGGGAACCGCTAGTGGGGCGGAGGGGGTCGTTGCGCCGATCGCGCACAACACCTGCTTGCAGTGTTGTCAAGTCGTCGGAGCCCGACTCGCTAAAACTTAACAGGTTGCCGAGTTCGTCCCGGGATTCGCGCCTGCCTTTGCGATCGGTAATTGAGACTCGCTGGTACTGCAAACCGAGTGAAGCAGTCCACTCAGGATCGGCAAAAGGATTGCGGGCCAGGGGACGGGTGAAATTGATGCCGGCACCGGTGCGGACGATGCGGGGTCGATCCTCGTTGGGCAATCTGACTTCCCGTTCGCCGCCGTCAAAAATCACGCTGATCGATCGTCTTCTAAAAACATTAGCGGTGAAAGAAGTGCGGTAAGGATCGCCCGCAATCCAAGGATCGGTAAAACTCAGGTCAAACAGCGTTTGGCGTTCCCCGATTTGTACTTCAGCCCCCAATCTCTGGTTCCTGCCGCCCAAGTTTTGCTGCTGGTAACTCACCGTACCGAACAAACCCGTGGCGGAACTCAAACCCGCACCAGCCGCGAGAGAACCTGTATTTTTCTCGATGACGTTGACAATTACCCTTGCCTTGCGGGGGTCAGTCGTTCCCGGTTCCAAGGCAAGCCGCACGTCTTCAAAAATTCCCAAACCAAACACCCGTCTCAAATCCCTTTCCGCCTTAGTGCGGTTAAAGATGTCTCCGGGCTTGAGTTCTACTTCGCGGGTGACCACAAAGCGACGGGTGTTGCCTCCGATCGGCTGACCGGTGGCATCCGTTGCCTCTCCCTCCTTGTTCAGGAAGCGGACATCAACGGATTCGATCTGGCCTTCTGCCACTACCAGGGTGACTGTGCCGTCGTCTCCTACTTGCGGGGCATCAGTGATTTGGCCCAAAACATAGCCGTTCTCTTGATACCACGCATTAATTCTTTTCACTCCCTCCTCAAAGCGGCGGAGGTTGAGAATTTGACCGTACTGATCGCGGAAGCTTTCGTCAATTACGCTTTGGGGCAGCACTTGCTGGCCGGTGATTGTCACTCTCTGCAGCACGGGATTTGCCTGCACAATAAAAGTCACCCGGACGCCCAACGGGGTGTCTTCCGGTACTGCCCGCACGTTTCTAAAAAAGCCCGTGGCAAAAATGGCGTTGATGTCTTGTTGCAGTTGGCTGCGGTTGGTCGTGCGTCCCGGTTGGGTGCTGATGACTCGGTAAATCTCGCGTTCCAGGTCTCCCGTCGCCCCGGTGACGGTAACTTCTGCAACTAGCACTTGCGGTTCGGCCGCCCCGGCGGGTGCGGGCGTTTGCCTGGGCTGCGGTGCTGGGCCAGGGGGCAATGGGGGAACGGTGTTAGCCGGCGGTCTGGTCGGGGCCGGTCTGGGGGTAACTTGGGCGTTTTGAGCGATCGCCCCGGATTCCTCTGGTTTCCCTAGCTCTGCTGCGAGCCAGGCGGGCGTTACAGCCGCTTCCGATGGGGGGAGCGGGCTGCCCAGTTGCGCGTCTGGCAGGGCGTTTTGGCTGCTAGAGGCAGGGGAGGGGTTGGATGCTAGCTCGGGTTTGAGTTGAAGGCTCGAAGGCGAAACCGGGGAGGGTGTGTCTGTGAATCGGTCTGGGGGTTTGCGGTCGTTTTCTCCTCTGGCAGGGGCCTCCGCTATTATTTTTAGGGCTTCCCATTTGTTAGTTTTACCGGCTTTGCGGTTTTGAGGAGGATTTTGGGTTAATTCTGGAATGGGGCGATCGGGTAATTCGATCGACGGGGCGGGCGGAACGGCAGCCAAAGCTTCCTCTGCTGATTCAGAGTAGGATGTTTGGCCGCTTGCCGAATTTGATAACCCGAATGTTGCTGAGGCAGTAAAAACTGCCACCAATACAGCAGATAAACGCATTTTTGTTCACTTTTTTGGGCAATCCACACACCACATTAGTCATTATTCATTAGTCATTAGTCATTAGTTATATAAGTCGGTTGAATTTCGCGCTGACCGCTAATTGATGACTGTTGACCGCTGATTGCTGACATCGAAAGCAGAAGGGTGACAAACTGTGCAATTCTAGCGCATTGTTAATGCCTCTAGACTTTCTGAGCTAGAACCCGCTGGAGAACTTGCTGGTAAGCAGTTTCTACCGATCCCAAGTCGCGCCGGAATCGGTCTTTATCCATAACACGGGCGTCGGGGTCGGTTTCTGCGTTGTCCCAGAGGCGGCAGGTGTCGGGACTGATTTCGTCGGCGAGGATCAGATTTTGATGTTGGTCGATACCGAATTCTAGTTTGAAGTCTACCAGGGTGATGCCGCACTGGCTGAAAAATTCTTTGAGTATTTCGTTAATTTCGCGGGCGGCGATTTCTAGTTGGTCTACTTGTTCGGGGGTGGCTAGCTGCATTAACTGAAGTCGGCCGCGGGTCAGCAGCGGGTCTCCCAAATCGTCGTTTTTGTAATAAAACTCCACCAGCGGCGGATTGACAATTGTGCCGACGGCGAGCCCGGTTTGCTTGCAAAGACTTCCAGCAGCAATATTTCTGACTACGACTTCCAATGGCAAGATTTGGACGCGACAGACTCGCATTTGGTTGGGGGCCGGCGTGTCGATGAAGTGGGTGGGAATGCCTTTGGCTTCTAGCATCCGAAACAGGTGGGCGGATACGGCGCAGTTGATTTCGCCTTTGCCGACGATGCTGCCGCGTTTCTGGGCGTTAAAGGCTGTGGCGTCGTCTTTGAAGTGGGTCAGCAAAATTTCGCTGTCTTCGGTGGAGTAGAGGATTTTGGCTTTGCCTTCATAGAGTTTGCGATCGGCTGACATGGCGATTAATAATAAGGTAGATGAGTTTTAGATTTTACAGTAGCTCGATCGGGCGCTATTGGCGAGTTTTTGGATCTCGGCTGCCCCGCTTATGCCCATGACCGAAAGCATCCAGGATACAAGCCCCCGGATTCATCCGTGGGGTCAATGCTTCAATCTAAAATCTAAAATCTAAAATCTAAAATCGATTGACGGGCGAGTACCCCTGCAGGTAGATACCGCGCTCGGGTGAGGCATAAATGATTCTTTACAAAGGACAATAGAGATTAGACCTGCTGGGTTCGCGATCGGTGCTGACTAAACCTAGCCAACGAGACTGGCGCTTACAAAACATCTGCAAAGAAGCTAATTTATGGAAGACAAAAAAATTCATATCCTCTTGGTAGAAGATGATGAGGTTGATGTGATGAACGTCCGGCGAGCGTTCAAAAAAAATAACATCGTTAACCCCCTCTACATGGCTGCCAACGGATTAGAAGCTCTGTCTATATTGCGCGGAGAAGGGAAAATCGAGCCTGCAATGCCTCAAGTGCGCCGGTTAATTCTGCTGGACTTGAATATGCCGAGAATGAACGGGATCGAATTTTTGCGAGAATTGAGACAGGATGAATGTTTGAGGTCGATTCCGGTGATCGTCCTCACAACTTCAAATGAAGATAGAGATAAAGTAGAAGCTTATAATTTGAATGTAGCGGGCTATATTCTTAAACCTGTCACTTTTTCTAACTTCGTGGAAGTTATGGCTACGCTCAACAGATACTGGATGCTGAGCGAAATTCCCTAAATTACATAAAATTTAACATAAAAAGTTTCAAGGTGGCTTTAGTGATTTTTCAGCAGTGCATTTATTTTAATTACTTTTTGTAAGCTGCAGCTTTTTCGGAGTAATCCACAATTCGGTTGTTATGGACAAACTTATCAAAATTCTGATTGTTGATGACGATGCAGTCGATCGGATGGCGGTCAAACGCTCGCTGAAGTCGGCTGGCGTTTCGGCAGAAGTTACTGAAGCAGAAGATTGCGCCGAGGCTCTGGCCAAACTCTCGGTCAGCAAAAATTCTACCCAGGTGGCTGCAAAACTTTCCCAACAAAATAAATTTCAACATTTAAGCGAGGTTGAAGAGACAGAAAAGGAACTGCTATTAAATCAGATATTGGAGTGCAAATTTGACTGCGTATTCCTCGACTACGGATTGCCGGACGGAGACGGACTGAGTTTGGTACAAAATCTACGGGAAGCTGGTCTGAAAGTTCCCTTAATTGTGCTCACAGGTCAAGGCGACGAACAAATTGCTGTGGAATTGATGAAGGCTGGAGCTTCTGATTATATCGCTAAAAGCAAGCTTTCTCCCGATAGTTTGTCCCGCAGCTTGTACAATGCCATGCGCGTTTACAGCGCCGAATCTAAGGCATTTGATACCAGCCAGAAACTTAAGGAAAGTGAGGAACGGTACAGGTTAGTTTTAGAGGGAGTGAACGACGGAATTTGGGATTGGGATTTAAGTAAAAATGAGGTTTATTGGAACGATCGCCTTTTGGAAATTATCGGTTTGTCCCGAGATCAATTTGGCAGGACTATGGAAGATCTCTACAACCGCCTGCACCCCGAGGACAAGGACGGTATCGTCCGGGCGATCGCCGCTCACTTGGAACAAGAAATAGACTATAATGTAGAATTTCGCCTGCTGCACTCTTCCGGTTTTTACCGCTACTGCACTTCTCAGGGAAAAGCTCAGCGGAATTATCATGGAAAACCGCTGCGGATGGCTGGTATGATTAGCGACATTACTGAGCGGAAACAGGCGGAAGATGCTCTGGAAAGGGAACGGCAGCAACTGAGACAAATTATTACTTGCGTGCCTGTAGCAATGGCGATGTTCGATACACAAATGCGCTATATGGCTCACTCTAAAAAATGGGTGAGTCAATTTAATTTGCACTTGCCGTCTCTGAATAATCTCAGCCATTACGAATTGTTTCCAGATACGCCGAATCGCTGGAAAGTAATGTACCAAGAAGTGCTCAAAGGTCAGGTAGTTTCTGTGAGCGAAGATGCCTGGGAACGAGCAGACGGATCTGTTCTGTACCTGCGGTGGGCTGCTCACCCTTGGTACGATCCCGACGAAAAAGTCGGGGGAATTGTGATGGTTGCCGACAAGATTAATGAGTTGGTGGAAGCGCGGGAAACTGCCTTAGAAGCCAGCCGGGTGAAGTCGCAATTCTTGGCGAACATGAGTCACGAAATTCGCACTCCGATGAATGGGGTTTTGGCAATGGCTCAATTGCTGCTGCGCGCTACTCTGGAACCGAAACAGCGAGAGTGCGCTCAGACTATTTACCGCAGTGCTGAACATTTGCTGAACGTTATTAATGATATCCTCGATTTCTCTAAGATTGAAGCTGGAGAAATGCGGCTGGAAAAGGCAGATTTTGATTTGGATAGCTGCGTTGAATCGGTAATAGAAATGATAGCGCATTTGGCAGAGGAAAAAGGTATTGAGTTGAATATTTTAGTTGACAGTGCTGTGCCGAGAAAGTTGGTGGGCGACTCGGGCAGATTGAAGCAAATTTTGCTGAATTTGACGGGGAATGCAATAAAATTTACCGATCGCGGTCAAGTTCTAGTTCACGTAAGTGTGAAACAGAGCAGCCGACTGGCAGACGGTAGACAAGGGGCAAGATTGCTATTTTCGGTGCGGGATACTGGCATTGGAATTTCTGCAGAAGGGCAAACAAAGCTGTTTCAATCTTTTTCTCAGGTAGACGATTCTCCTACTAGACCTTACGGCGGGACGGGTTTGGGTTTGGCTATTTGCAAGCAGTTAGTGGAGATGATGGGAGGCGAAATAGGAGTTCGCAGTTTGCTAGGCAGCGGTTCGACTTTTTGGTTTGCTGTACCTTTGGAAAAACAGTTGCAAGTTGAGCCTCATGAGCCAGAACTTGCGGGCAAGAAGCTGTTAGTAGTCTCTGGAAGCGCTTTGAGGAGGGCAGCGGTGCGATCGCTCGCTCAAAGTTGGGGTGCGCGCTGCGACGAGGCAGAAACTGCTGCTGAGGCTTGGAGTTGGTTGAAAAATGCCCAGGGCAGAATTTCTCAGCATTCGGGGGAGGGGGAAAAAAGCTGGGATGTGGTGCTTGTGGACTTGCAAATGCCGGAATTTGATGCGGAGGAATTTGCTAGAAAAGTGCGATCGACCTCGACAGTTGGCTCGTTAATCGCCATGACTGCTTTGCGGGAACAGCCAAAAGCTGAAGCGCTTTGCAGTCGGGGTTTTAGCGGGTATTTGATCGAGCCTGTGCGGCCTAGCCGCCTGCTTGAGGCTGTGCTGGCGCCTGTTAAGGGAACGGGAGAGTTTGGGAGGTTGGATGCTGCTAATACTTCCAACTTGCCAGCAGTTAATTCTCAATATGTTACTCCCAAATCGCCGTCATCGCTGAGAATTTTGCTGGCGGAAGACCACCCGATCAATCAACAAGTTCTTGTCGAACAGTTGGCAGTTTTAGGCTATCAGGCTGACTGCGTGGTCAACGGTCAAGAAGCGCTGGATTTGCTGGCCAAAAAAAGCTATGATTTAGTGCTGATGGACTGTCAAATGCCGGTACTTGACGGTTACAAAACGGCGCAAAAGTTGAGGGAAATCGAAGGAAGCGATCGGCATACTTTTGTGATGGCTTTAACTGCTCATGCTATGCCGGGGGAACGAGAAAAGTGTCTGGCGGCGGGGATGGACGATTATCTCAGCAAACCTGTAGATTTAGATGCTTTGGCGGCGGCGCTGAAAAAGTATGAAGCCCGAAATGTTCAGTTTGAAAATAATTATGGAGTTAAAAGTATTAATTCGGAAAAAAACTCTCAATTAGCAACAAATTATACAGAAGTTTTGGAAAAAGCGCAGGTTGGGGCTGTGCCGGCACCAAGGGCGATCGCACTTCAAACTTGGGAACATAAAGACTGCGACGGACTGTTCGACAAGAGCAGATTGGAGCAACTCGGACGAGTTAATATTAAATTGCCAGAGCGACTTTTGCAAGCTTTTGTGGCAGACGCGCAAGCTGATTTGGCTGCTGCCAAAAGAGCCGTAGAAGGTAAAGATTGGCAAGCTGTGGAATATCAAGCACACCGTCTCAAGGGAACTTCTGCTAATGTGGGAGTTGCTCTGATGTCGGATTTAGCCACACAATTGGAGCATCAAGCGCGAGGCTGTAAATGTGAACCAACAGGGGTGGAATTGTCAAATATTGAGAGGATTGAGAACATATTACTGAGTTTATCCAGTCATTTAGCCAGGGTTCAAGAATTTGTGGAAACTCGAATGTTTTGTTAATATCTTACTTGCTCGTAGCCGCTCGTAGCCGGCGATTGAAATCGCCACGACACAAAAGAAGTTCCTTTCTAAGAGCCTAAGAAATAAAGCGGTACGGTGCGCAGTGCGCGCCCTACATATAGAAGTAAGTTCTAGGTAAGTCCTGTTTCTTTCTTTCTTCACTCTGTGTCAAGAGCGTTCTCTGCGGTTAATTAAAAAAAATAATTAATTTAGCTATGAATTACGATACCAGTACAAACACTATTTTAGAGAGCAATTCTTTACAAAATAATGGAGAACTGCTAACGCCTTTGATGATTTTTGCTAGAGAAGTTTTATTGTATGAAAACGCAGCTATTGCTGAGCAAAATTCTGTAAATGCTGTGCCGTACTCACCCGACGAAATCAATAATTTTTGTGTTGACAATCTGGTGGCCAAAGTTGCTCGCTGCTGTCGGGAAAGCAAGGTGGGGAAAAAATTACCGACGGCTTTTTACGTTCACGTTTCGGCTTTGCAGACACTCAACCCTGTCCTCGGAATCTACGAAAATTCTGCCAGACGCACTCTCGAAAATATTGATGAAGCAACTTTAGTTAAATTTTTGCTCCATCAACCTAAAATATCTTATCTTTTTTACCCTGATTTCGATACAGATGCTCATCCTGCTTTGCAAACCAGCATCCAGATTAATCTAGCAACAGGGGAAGTTAAATATTTCGATTACAGCAACAGCGAAAATCCCCCTGTTTTGCACCGTAAGGAAACGTTTGTAGCTGCGGATTATCCCAATTACGAAAAGTTTGCGATGCTGACTCGCTGCGAGGAAAAGTGGGGGCTGCTTGACAATACTAGCGTTATCGGCACTCGCGAGGGTTGGCTCAAATATTTGGGATATTGCGGTGTAGAAATCCAAGATCATACTGTTGTCGAGCGTTTGAAACAGGAGAATAGTGAGCTATCAATTCCTAAGATCGAGCGGCACAAAGCTGCAATGGTACGCAACTCGCTTTCTAAACCTCTGCGTCTGGTTTTAGAAGCTGATTTAGCGAGGGACGAGGCGACTTTTTTTGATTACGGTTGCGGTTACGGCGGGGATGTTAAATATATTGCACAAGAGGGTTATGCTATTTCTGGTTGGGACCCATACTATCAGCCGGATACTCCGCGAATTTGTGCTGATATTGTGAATATTGGTTATGTGATTAATGTCATTGAATCTTTGGCGGAACGCCGAGAAGCTTTGCTGAATGCTTGGGGATTGACTAAAAAATTATTAGTGGTAGCGGCTCAAGTTTTGATTGACGATCGCCAACAAGGCCAAATTGCTTACGGGGATGGGGTGATTACTTCTCGGAATACTTTTCAGAAGTATTACGAACAGGAAGAGTTGAAGATTTATATCGACCAAGTTTTGAGTGTTGATGCAATTCCTGTTGCTTTGGGGATTTATTTTGTGTTTCGGGATGCTACGGAGGGTGAAGGTTTTCGTGCTTCTCGGTTTCGATCGCACTTATCGACTCCCCGAGTGCGATCGCAAGTTAAGCGGTTTGAGGATTATGCGGAAATGTTGGCTCCTTTGATGGCTTTTGTGAGCGATCGGGGCCGGCTTCCGGTTAAAGGCGAACTAGCGGAAGAATCGGCGATTAAGGAGGAATTTCACAGTTTTAATCGCGCTTGGAGGGTGATTTTGCAAGCAACGGATGCGGATGATTGGGAGACAATCGCCGACAAGCGCCGCCAAGATTTGCTAGTATATCTCGCTCTCAACGGTTTGGGCGATCGGCCTTCGATGCGCCGACTCCCGGCTCAAATCCGCAACGACATCAAAGGTTTGTTTGACAATTATCAAAAAGCTTGCACTTTGGCAGATTTAATGCTATATAGTTTGGGAAAACCTGATATTGTGGCTGACTGTTGCGAAGATAGTGCGATCGGCTACAAACAGCCCGGTACTCTTTCAGTTCACGTCTCTGCATTAGAAGAACTAGACCCTTTGCTCAGGCTCTACGAAGGCTGCGCCAACCGCACAATTGGCAGACTTGACGGCGCGACAATTATCAAATTTTACGCTCGCAAACCTCAAATTTCCTATTTATTTTATCCCGATTTTGACACTAACCCGCATCCAGCCCTTCACACTTCTATGCACATAGATTTGCGCGATCTTTCTGTGAGCTATCAAGACTATTCTGATGTGTATAATCCACCAATTTTAGTAAGAAAAGAAGCTTTTGTTACTGCTAGTTATCCCCATTATGACAAGTTTGCGAAACTCACCCGCCAAGAAGAAAAGTTAGGTATTCTCGATCGTGGCGTAGTTAAGAAACATCGGGAATGGATGAAGTGTTTGGAGGAAAATTGCGTTAAAATTAAGGATCATAAGTTGTTTTGGCGATCGAATGCTGACCCCGAAAAGTTGAAAATGCTGCAAAAAGCTGCGTCGGAACGTCAGCAGAAAAAGATTGAGTTTAATGCAGGAAAGATTGAACGAACCGCAGAGGACACAGAGAGCACAGAGGATGGGAAAGAAGAGGGAAAGGAATAGTTATGGAAGCAGATTATGATTTTAGTCAGGGTAAGCGAGGGGCGATAGCATTTTAATTGTGCTATGTGGTCAAATATTGGTACTTTTGTTCTAAACTTGGCTCATGTGCTAGATTTAAGTTCATGAAGTTTGAGTGGGACGAGCGTAAAAATCAAAGCAACCTTGCAAAGCATGGGTTTGACTTCGCTGATGCTTTTCGTATCTTCAACCTACCGATGGTTGTAGAATTAGATGAGCGAGAGGATTATGGTGAAGATCGATGTATCGGTATTGGTTTACTTGATGGACGAGTTGTAGTTGTTGTCTACACGGAACCTGATCGGGAAACAGTTCGCATTATTTCATTACGAAAGTCACTGTCTTATGAACGCAGACGCTATGAACAATACCTCACAAACCGACTGGGCTAGAATCGACGCAATGAGCGATGAAGATATCGATACTTCCGATAGTCCACCACTATCGGAGGAGTTCTTTACTAGAGCGCAATTACGAATGCCTCAGTCGGCTATTACTATGCCAGTTCAAGTCGATCCTGAAACATTTGCTTGGTTTCAGGCACAAGGAGAAACTGCCCAACAACAAATGTCTGTAGCACTTAGGATTTATGCAGATGCACACAAAACCTATCCTGCATTCGTAGCAAAGCCAGCATAACGACAGCTATAATTATGGTTGGCTTTCATTACCTTCCGACAAAGCATTAGGCTTCTTGCTACAATGTTTTGATACAGTTCAAGTCAGGTAGAATATGTCCCTAATGAGCGCCCCAGCAAAATTCCAAGCAACCTCTCCTCCTTTCCGTTGGGATGAAGCGGGAGGTATCCGTATAGGTTCGAGTCGAGTCACCCTAGATAGCATACTTGCTTCATACCACAATGGCTCCACTCCCGAAGAAATCGCTATTCAGTATTCAGTTGTTCGCTTAGAAGACATATACAGTACCATTGCTTACTATCTAAACCATCGTCAGGAAATTGACAGTTATTTGGAACAGCGCAGCCAACAATCTCAGCAACTGAGACAAGAACTTTCTCGACAACACAACTTAGTTGATCTGAGACAACGTTTGCTTACTCGTTATCAGTCAAAAGGGGAGTCGATACCAAGTGCGCCTTCTAACTGATGAAAATTTTAATGGAGCCATATTGCGTGGGCTGGTGAGACGTTTGCCTGAATTAGATATTGTTCGTGTCCAAGATGTAGGGCTGATTCACACTGACGATCCAGATATTTTAGAATGGGCCGCTAATGAAGGACGCATCTTACTTACCCATGATGTGGCCACTATTACGATGTATGCCTACGAGCGAGTCAATCAAGGACTACCTATGCTTGGAGTTATTGAGGTTATTGCAACAGCACCCATTGGTAAGATCATTGATGATTTAGAACTATTTATTTGTTGCAGTCAGCCTGATGAATATGAAGGTCGAATTCTTTTCATCCCTTTCCCTTGATATACTTAACCTGCTTATGATGTATATTAATATTAGAAGTACCTCTAACAATCAACTGCGGAGTGGTAAATGAGTCAAAATATTTATCGATTTCAGGGTGATGACCCGGATATAAATCTTGCTAGCAAGAAGGCACGCGAATCATTTAAATATTTTTGGCGTGAGTTGTCATGGGAAAGGCGGCGGATAATTCCTGGGCTGGATATAAGTGCAGTAAAACTTGGATTTCCGACGGGAAAGGTGACGGATTCTGCACCATCAGTTGAACATATGTGGGTGGAGAATGTTAATTTTGATGGTCTGAAAGTTAGTGGAGATTTATTAAACGATCCGAGATGGATAGATGGAATTGGATCGGGCGACCAGATTGTGATGGGCTTCAACGATATCAATGATTGGATATATTCTATTGATGGGATGGTTTATGGTGCGTATACTGTTAATGCAATACGGCTTACAATGAATAGCGATCGAAGGCGTGTGCATGATGATGCTTGGGGTTTGGAATTCGGCGATCCGAGAGAAATCCGAATTGTTCCCGATAGCTATTTAAATCAAGAATCAAGAAATAAGGATGAATATGAAATCGGCGAGCATCCAATGAGTGAGAATATGGCTGCAAAAATTGATTCTGCATTAAGTGAAAATCCTACCATTGTAAATCAAATTGATGAAAATGGCTGGACTATGCTGCAATGTGAGGCATTGGCTGGCAACTTAACTCCTGTTAAATTATTATTAAAGTATGGCGCTGATAAAATGATTAAGAATCCTGATGGGTTGACGGCGATTGACTTGGCGGAAGTGATGAAATGGAATAAAATTACTGATTTTCTAAGATAATCGGTGGGGCTTATAATAGGGAATTGTTTACCGGGTACAAGAGCCGCAACTTATTTCAGCACGTAAAGCAACTCGTCAGGAGAGGGCAGAGTATGAAGGTTGAAGCATTAAAACAGCGATTAAACCGCAACCGTCCAATGACTAGCGTGACGATTCGTATGCCCGAAGATGTTGTGGAATATCTAAAGAAAGTTGCACCCTTGTTGGGTTTTTCGGGTTATCAGCCATTAATTCGTGCTTATATCGGTCAAGGTTTGCGCGTTGATTTAGAACGATTTGAGAGCGAGACAGTAACAGCCTTAGTAGCAAGTTTGAAGCGCCGAGGTGTCAGCGATGCAGTGATTGATGAGGCATTAAAGGAAGTCGTTCATGCTAAATCATGTTAATTGTATCTAGCCAGCAGCATCTCATATCCAACCCGTTGACATCGGAATTATTCATCTCTCTCTTCTGCAGACTCTGCGCCCTCTGCGCCCTCTGCGGTTAAATCATTCCGCTACAATCGGAATTGATACCATTACAAAAGTCACTGTCTCATAAACGCAGACGCAACCGTGCTACTTTTGACAAAGCAGTTCGCCTCGGACAAGAATGGCGTAAGTCTGCTGAATAGCTCAATACCTGCACGCGGGCCAAAAACCCGGTTTCTGCGTGAATATCTCAAGGGATAATCCACGATTTTTCCTAGAAACCGGGTTTTTTAGGTTGATAGTGCGTAAGTCCTAATTAAGCAAACTTAATCTTCAAATAATCCTCCTCCATCTTCGCCCCCGAAGGTTGCAGCGCCGCTAAAGCTTGCGGCAACACCAAATTACGGCGGTGATTCCCAATCCGAACATTCAACTCATCTCCCGTTTTGCTCAACTGGATCTGATCCTTAGCAATTCCGGGCAAATACAGCTCAAGACTATATTGATTGTTTTCCTGCACGATCTTAATCGTATTTTCTTTGTGATAAACTTGACTAGGGTCTTCGTCTTTGTAAAGCGTTTCTTTCAACCGTTCTAAAGCTGCCAAACCGCACATTTCTTCAGAATAAAGTGGCACTTCCTTAACGGGCAACGGCATGAAATCTGAGTGAATTTCCTGACGGTACTGTTCCTGGCTTTCTTTCCACCGTTTGAAAAATGGGTCAGTTACTTCTGCGGGAATAATCCGGTTAGCTACTACTAAATCTGTGGCTACATTGTACAAACTCAAATAGGCATGAGCGCGCAGAGATTCTTTAATTACCATTTTTTCGGGATTGGTAACTAACCTTACCGAAGTGACAGTATTGTCAGTTAAAACCTTTTCCAAAGCTTCGATTTGTTCGTAAAATTCGTAAGGTGCATCCATCACCTCTTTGTCGGGTAAAGAAAAACCCGCAATTGGTCTAAAAATAGGTTCAACTAAAGGTCGAAGGGCGGCTGATATGCCTTGCAGCGGCTTGTAAAATTTTCTCATGTACCAGCCGCCAACTTCCGGCAAACTTAGCAGTCTCAATGCTGTGCCAGTCGGAGCAGAATCGATAATTAAAACATCAAATTCGCCTTCGTCATAATGTCGCTTCATTCGTACTAAACCGAAGATTTCATCCATTCCTGGCAAGATGGCTAATTCTTCAGCTTGCACCCCTTCGAGCCCCTGCGCTCGCAAGACTTGAGTAATGTAGCGCTTAACGGCTCCCCAATTGCCTTCTAATTCCCTGAGAGCGTCTAATTCTGCTCCCCACAAATTCGGTTTCACCAGTCGCGAATCGTGCCCGAGTTCCATGTCGAAGCTGTCGGCTAAGGAGTGAGCGGGATCTGTACTCAGCACTAGGGTTTTGTATCCCAATTCGGCACATCGCAGCCCAGTCGCAGCGGCTACGGAGGTTTTGCCGACGCCGCCTTTTCCGGTCATTAATATTAAGCGCATTGATTGTTTAGCTCGCCTGAAAATTCTTTACTTCTTTATTGTAACGTTCTGTAACAGAGATTAATTTAGTGGGGGAATTAATTTTGGCGACAAGCAGCCACCGGACACAGCACATTTTCGGTCATTCACGAAATTGCTGCCATGTCAAGATAAGTTAAATTTATTTATTTCAGATATCAATTGCGACACATAAAAATCAATCAGCGTTCATCTGTGTTTATCTGCTAATATCTGCGGTTAAAAAAGGGATCTCGCTCTTGAAACACTATTTTTTATTGCTAACAAACCTAAGAACAATTCTCAAACATTAGTTGTCACCGGCAATACAAGCTGTTTGAGCACATCCAACCGCGAACAGTTCCAGTAATCGATGTGGGAAACGATTAAACCGTCGTTGTTGACTTTAAGTTCGCTCCTACCGGCGATCGCCATTTTCGGTTTCCAAGGTAGCGGTGCGATCCAGCTCAGAGTCCAGCGAGTTTCTATAGTATCTCCCGACTGGGAAATGTTGTGCAAGTCGAGTTTAATTTGTTTAAAAAAAGTCCCCATAAACCCGATCATTTTTTGGTAGCGATCGACTCCTGTAAAGCGATTCACTGGGTCTTCAAAATAAACATCTTTTGCGTAAATGTTGTAAGTCTGATTTTCTGGGAATCTTTGATAATCGTTTTTGAGAATTTCAATAATATCCATTATGATTAGCTATTTGCCTTAAATTATTATAATATAGTTTATACCTGCTTGAGAAAAGGCGGACAACTTATGATCGACCTGTACACTTTTACCACACCGAACGGCCGCAAAGTTTCGATCATGCTCGAAGAAATAGGTTTACCCTACAGCGTGCACGTCATCGACATCACAAAAAACGACCAATTTAGCCCAGAATTCATCGCCATCAACCCCAACAGCAAAATTCCGGCCATAGTCGATCGAGATAACGGCATCACCGTCTTCGAGTCCGGCGCTATTCTGATCTATCTTGCCGAAAAAAGCGGCAGATTTCTGCCTACGGACAAACAAAAATACTTTCAAGTTATGGAGTGGCTGATGTTTCAAATGGCCAGCGTCGGCCCGATGTTTGGTCAGCTCAACCACTTCAAACGCTTTGCACCCGAACAAATTCCCTATGCGATTGGGCGCTACGAAAAAGAAACATTGCGCCTCTACGGAGTATTAGACACTCAACTAGCAAAATACGAATACATCTGCGGCGACTATTCTATCGCCGACATTGCAACCTATCCGTGGGTTGCTATTTACGAATTTCAAGGATTAACCCTCGACAACCACCCCCACCTCAAACGTTGGGTAGAAACCTTGCAGAAGCGTCCCGCCGTTGAGCGCGGCATGGAGGTTGGCGTAAGTCCTAACTGAGAATTAAACTTGACGAGCGGTCACAAGGTATTTGACTGTTGCTCAAAATCCGGTTTGACACTGCCATGACTTGCTAACCATTGATAAACTTGCAGCATCTGCTGAGCTTTAACATCCCAGGAATAGTGATTCATGGCGTAATTGTGGGCTGCAATGCCCATGCGTGCAACACGAGCGCGATCGGCGACAAGCTGTTCGAGTTCTGCGGTAAAATTTTTTACCAGTGTGTCAAAATTACCCATAGGAACTTTAATCCCCCGATCGGGCTCTATCAGCGCACCGGGTCCGCCGTAGTCAACTACAACACAAGCCATACCGCAAGCCATTGCTTCAACCACAACGCCAGCCCCCAGTTCGCGAATCGATGGAAAAGCAAAGATCTCAGCTTGGCGCATCAATTCTCCCACTTGAGCTTGGGTTTTTTGACCTAAAAGTTTAACGCAGTTGCCTAAATTTTGTTCTGCGATTAATTGTTCTAGTCTAGGACGTTCGGGTCCGTCGCCAACGATCGCTAATTTATGCTGCTGCAAAATCGAACTGTTAGCGAAAGCGCGAATGACAACTTCTGGCAATTTATAGGGAACTAGCCTCCCGGCAAACAGTACCGTCACTTGTTCGCTGCTAGAGCGTTCGGGCAGCTTAAACAATTCGGGATCGATGCCAACTTCGGCATAATTAATTGTCTTCGATCTCGCTGAGGCTGGCAAATCTACGATCGTGTGATCGAATGCCGCCAGAATTCCTGCTGAACGTTCATAAGTAGAGCGGTAAAAAGGCATTAACCTGTAAGCATTTCGCACATAGCTCAACCACTCGCGTTCCCGCTTCAACTCAGTTGTGAAAGCTTTCGGCCAAGGCAGCCCGCCGTTGAGAGGCCCTAGCAAAAAAGGAATAGGACTCCAAGCTGCCATAGGACTTGGCTGCGTGGGCGACATCGGGGTAATTCGATGAACGACATCGAAATGCCCGCTTTGCAACTCTTGCTTGTAGTGCTGCCATACTTCCCACTCAAAGGCGAGATAGCTGAAATAACCCAGCGCTGTCCTAATCGTCCAGGATTTTTCTGAGCCACCGGTTAGTAAATTAGCTAGATTTTGAATGGGAGCAGCAACATTTTCTGTATCTAGATAAACGACTTTAGCCTTACCCATCCCGACTTTATCGATATTTGGTTTATTCCGAATTTGAGTAACAACCGTAGCATCAACATAATGGCTTATTGCACGCGCAAATTTATATCCAACCACCGGTAAAGAAGGCCACTCAGGATTGCAAACATCCGCCAGAATCAAAACCCGCATCGTATCAGTTTTCTCTTTGTTTTTCATAAAAACTCCAGTATTTGTACAATTTGTCATAATTATTCGCGAGATTGGTTTAGCAGAACTTTCCTGCGCTTGCCCCCTTGCTTGCCTACCCTAACTAATTATTCGCTACTGATAGAGAATTGCTAGGGGACTCAAGAACTTTATAACACCGCTATCCCTGTTTTGGCAAGTGTACCAATACATAGAAGATCGCGGTGTTGTTTTAAAGCTACTGCTGATTCAGGATTGGAATAATTTTCCGATCGGCTTCCCGCACTCAAATTTTGGCGCACCGAGGAACTCAATCAGCGAAATGCTTAATAATTGCCTCCGCAAACTCTGAACACTTCAACTCCGGTACCGGCGGCTCCATCAACCTCGCCAAATCGTAAGTAACTTCACCGTTAGAAATTGCCGCTCCCAAACCCTTCTTAATCAAATCTGCGGCTTCCTGCCATCCCATGTATTCCAACATCATCACCCCGGACAAAATCAAGGAGCCAGGATTGACTTTATCCAAACCGGCGTGTTTCGGTGCAGTGCCGTGAGTTGCCTCAAAAACTGCACATTCATCACCAATATTCGCGCCAGGGCCCATGCCCAATCCGCCGACAATTGCTGCCGCCGCATCGGACAAATAATCGCCGTTCAAATTCATGGTTGCCAAAATCGAATATTCGCCCGGTCGAGTTTGAATTTGTTGGAAAATACTGTCAGCAATTCGGTCGTTGACCATAATCTTTTCTTTCCACTGACCGCTGCCGTGACTGGCCCAAATTTCAAACAAAACGTCGGCGACTTCTTGACGAATTTTTGCTTGTTTTTCGGGAGTCAAAGCATCGTATCCCGGATCAATTTGGCGGGCGTTGTCTTCCAAGCTAATATCGGGATTTTTTTCTTTGTTGCCGAGAATCCAAGACTCTCTTTCAGTCACGCACTGTTGGCGATATTCGGTGGTTGCTAATTCGTAACCCCAATCTCGGAAAGCTCCTTCGGTGTATTTCATGATGTTGCCTTTGTGCACCAAAGTCACTTGCTGCTTGTCTTTCGGCAACCGCAAAGCGTGGGCGATGGCGCGCCGCACCAAACGTTGAGAACCGCTTTTGCTAATTGGTTTAATTCCTATTCCCGAATCGAGGCGAATTTGTTTTTTGCCGTGTTCTGGTGTTGCCGGAATTAACTCATTATTGAGGAATTCAATCAATTTGTTGCCGACTTCGCTGCCTTTGGGCCATTCAATGCCGAGGTAAATATCTTCTGTATTTTCCCGGTAAATAATTACGTCTAGCAGTTCAGGAGTTTTGTGCAGCGATGGGGTTCCAGCATAATATTTGCAGGGTCGCACGCAGGCGTAAAGGTCAAAGATTTGTCGCAAAGCTACGTTGAGCGATCGAATGCCGCCTCCAATGGGGGTTGTCAGTGGCCCTTTGATGGCGACTCCGTATTCTTTGATGGCGTCTAAGGAATCCTGCGGCAAATATTGGTAAGTACCGTAGACATCGCAAGCTTCGTCGCCTACATATATTTTGAACCAGTTAATTTTTCGCTTGCCGCCGTAAGCTTCTTCTACCGCAGCATCCATGACTTTCTGGGACGCTGGCCACAAGTCCACACCCGTACCGTCACCGCGAATGAAGGGAATAATCGGGTCATCGGGGACGATCGGCGAACCATCTTTGAAAGTAATTTTAGAACCAGTTGTCGGGGCTACAATCTTTTCGTACATATCTTAATAGCGCGGATAGCAATGTTCCCTATTTTGCCACGATTATCTGCCTAAACCTCAACCAACCCTAAATATTTGTATAAATTTAAGTTGGATTTTTGGGCTATCGGCTGCCCGTCACTGCGGCTTTTGGGCGATCGTAAATTTCAAAGTAAATTTAAAAAAGTAGCAAAGATAGCAGAAATTTCTATCAAAGATGCCTCTCTATCTTTCAGCGCTACGGTTGGGAAGATGCTGGAAGCAAGTCAGTAGATTTTAGATTTTAGATTTTAGATTTTAGATTTACTCCACAGATGAATCTGGGAGGTAGAACCTTCGTCTAAAATTTTGGGCTGAGTACGACTCCTGTCGGAAAGTTGTATCCGTTTTTGGGCGGGTTCAAAATGGTGATTGTAACCGCCGATCAAAGTAAATAAACGCAGATTATTCTCACAAAATTTGCATTTATTTGCGATATTTTTCCTTCTGCATATTCTTTTTTATAACCCACAAAATAAACCAAATGACAATAATCACCACAACTATTTTGGAAACCGGACCCAGATAATCCTCTACAATTGTATAATTTTCCCCTAGTTTGTATCCGGCAAAAGTCAGCAAACTCACCCATAAAAGAGTGCCGCCTGTTGAGTAGAGTAAAAAAGGAATTAAAGGCATATTGTTGATGCCAGCGGGCAGGGAAATCAGGGTGCGAACTCCCGGTACGAGGCGACACAAAAACACGGCTTTGTTGCCGTGTCTCTTAAACCATCTATTCGCTTTGTCAATATCGGCGCCCGATACAGTGATCCACTTGCCGTATTTGTCGGCTAAATTCTTCAAGCGTTCTTCGCTCAATAATTTACCGGCATAGTACCAGGGAATCGCCCCTAAAACTGTACCGATTACCCCGGCTGCGATCGCCGGCCCTAACTGTATATCATCACCCTTTGATGCCGTGAATCCTGCCAGCGGCATAATCAATTCTGAGGGTATGGGCGGGAAAAGATTTTCTAAAAACATCAACAGGCCAATTCCGAGATAACCCATCGACTGCATTGTGTTAGTTATCCATTCAACCATTTTGATTTAATAATTGGTAATATGTACTTTGTATTTTGCTCGTTTTTGCTCGTTCCCCGGCTCTGCCGGCGAACGCATATAAGCGAGGCTCTGCCTCGACTCCGAATAAAGGAGGCAGAGCCTCCTTGTATTCATTCCCAGGCAGAGCCCGGGAACGAGAATACTGAGCCTAGGAACGACAAACGATGATTAAGTTCCCGAAGTCCAAGAATTGGTGTACTCAATTTGCTCGGCAGTCAAGGTATCAATGTGAATACCCATTGCTTCCAATTTAAGACGGGCAATTTCTTTGTCAACTTCCACGGGGATTGAGTGAATACCAGGCTCTAGTTTGCCTTTGTTCGTAACCAGATATTCGCAGGCTAAAGCTTGGTTAGCAAAGCTCATATCCATCACGGCGCTGGGGTGTCCTTCGGCTGCTGCCAAGTTAATCAAACGACCTTCGCCCAACACAATAACCGACTTGCCATTATTGAGGTGATATTCTTGAGTGAAAGACCGGACTGTTTTCACGTCGGTGCTTTTTGCGCCGAGGGATTTGAGGTCAATCTCAATGTCGAAGTGACCGGAATTGCAAACAATTGCGCCGTCTTTCATTGTCTCGAAATGTTCGGCACGAATGACGTGTTTGTTGCCAGTAACAGTAATGAATATATCTCCGACTGTTGCTGCTTCGTCCATCGGCATGACGCGGAAACCGTCCATCACTGCTTCGATCGCCCGAATCGGATCGATTTCGGTGACAATTACGTTAGCGCCCATGCCGCGGGCGCGCAGTGCCGTGCCTTTGCCGCACCAACCGTAACCTGCAACCACAATATTTTTACCGGCTAACAAAATATTGGTAGCGCGGATAATGCCGTCTAGGGTAGATTGACCGGTGCCGTAGCGGTTGTCGAAAAAGTGCTTGGTGTCGGCGTCGTTGACGTTCATTGCGGGGAAAGTCAGCACACCGTCTTTCAACATTGCTCGCAGGCGCACGATGCCCGTAGTAGTTTCTTCGGTAGTTCCGATTAAGTCGGAAATTTGGTTGGGGCGGTGCTGGATCAGGGCCGCTACCACGTCGCTGCCGTCGTCAATGATAATATTGGGGCGGTGGTCTAGGGCTGTGTAGACGTGACGTTCGTAGGTAGCCGCGTCTTCTCCTTTGAGGGCGAAGACGGAAATGCCGTAGTCTTCAACTAAGCAAGCCGCTACGTCATCTTGAGTGCTCAAGGGGTTGCTGGCGATCAGTACGGCGTCGCCACCGCCGAGTTTGATGGCGATCGCCAAATGAGCGGTTTCTGTGGTTACGTGGCAGCAAGCAGCCAAGCGAATGCCAGCGAAAGGCTTTTCTTTAGCGAAGCGTTCTTGAATTTGCCGCAAAACGGGCATTTCCCGGCCGGCCCACTCGATGCGTTGCTTTCCCAAGGGGGCGAGGGACAAGTCTTTGACTTCGTGTTTAATCTTGACGGATGTAGCAACCATGTATGTTATTTCTCAGAAATCATCAAACTTTGTTAGTTTTAGCAGATTAACCCATCGGCGGGCAAGTGCTGTGATTTTACTCGATCGCCGGCGGCGAGGCTAATCTTAAATTTTGATTGCGTTCGATCGATTAGCGAGCGAGTCTATGGAGTCACCCGCACAGCGAGAGTCAAACATTCCTGTCGGGCGATCGAGCTCAATCTTTTGTGTTAGCGCGGGGTTCTTGAATTATTTGACACTCTCACTTGGGCGGCTGGAAGTTCGATCGCCTGCGTGATTGCGTTCCCGGCTTTGTGTCCGGGAAATATCATCAGTTTGTTAGGACTCGGTTCAGTAGCTATTAGTTTCGCATTCCCAGACATCTTCAAAAACTTTTTAGCGGGAATATTGCTGCTGTTGCACAAACCGTTTCAATTCGGCGATCAAATAATTGTAGAAGGCTTTGAAGGTACTGTTGAAAAGATTTCGATGCGTTCAACTCAAATTCTGACCCATCGGGGAGAGCGAGTTATCATGTCGAAGGCGATCGTATTTACCAATTCAGTGCGGGTACTCACAGCCATGCCACACAGGCGAACAGACCTGCCTTTAATTTTACCCTACGATACCGACCTTCCTCAGTAATTGAAACCTTAGTTTAAGCTATTTCCGAAGCCGAAGGCGTTTTGTCGCAACCAATTCCAGAAGTTGATACTTCAGGCCTTAACGATGGTTTTTTACATCTGATTCTCCGCTATGGGACGCGGCCGGAACAAGCACAGGTGCGGCGGACAAAAACCAGGGCTGTGGTGGCGATTAAAGTAGCGTGCGTCCGGGCAGACATTAAAATTCCTCAACCCGTACTGGTGACTTTGTACGATCGAACATTTGACAGTGAGTGAGTTTTTAATTTTGAGTTGGGAGAGGGGAAGAGTGGGAGAGGGCGAGAGTCGGAGAGTCGGAGAGTGGGAAAAATCCTCTTTCTCCCCTCGGACTTCTTCACGGTTGACTTCTCCCCTCAACCTCCATCCGTTAAATCCGTTAAATCCCGTAGACTGCTTCGTTGCCGAACTTCCCTCTGACTTCTTCTTTCTGACTTTTCAAATCAAGCAAAAGGCGAGCTGATTTCTCATTAGCGCGCCTCCTAATTGTATTTTATTTTGTCAAACGTAATTGAGGAGATAGTTACCGTTGAGAAAAATTATGAAGCTGTCTTGTTAGCACGGCGGCGGCGCGCTGCAACTAAGCCACCGAAACCGAGAGCCAAACCAGTCATCGTCATCGGTTCAGGAACTGCTTCTGCGCTCACTGCGAAGTCTTGGAAGTCTGCGTCCTTGCTGTTACCGCCATCGTCGAAGGAGATTAGCGTGCCTCCGTTAAACAGAGAACCTGTTCCGTTTGTGTATTTTCCGGCAGCTTGGAATATGTCCGTTGTTTCTTTGCCGAGTGCGTTCCACAGTTGCGATTGCCCGCCAAACACGGCTTGCTGGCTGCCCTTGTTCAAGGCTGAGGTCGAGTAGACACTGCCATCGTTGCCGCTGTTGAGTCCCAAAGTGTAAATTTTATTTGCCAGGAATGTGAATACTGCCGAGCCAGAACCCGTGACTGTATTGCCCAGAGTTCCTTTCCATTCGTTCTCCCAGTCGTTGTCTTTGTCTGAGGATTTAGTTTCCGAAAACAGGGTTTGAATTAGAGTGGGCGCCGCCGGGCCATCAACACTGTAGACTCCCAAAGAGGATTGGTACATACCGTGAGATTCTTTGAACTTAAAGGTGACACTTGTATCTTCGCCGAATCTGATGCCGTTGGTACCAAAGGAGAAGGCCTGAGCTGGAGCTGCGGCGCCAAACAGAGCTGTGGCGGCTGCGGTAGCTGTTAGGGCGGATAATAGTTTGGTATTCATAATCTGTTCCTTTTGTGCGAGGGTCTTAATAATTTCATTATGCGATACTTTGTTTGTATTTGGGGTACTTTAGGTAAAGTTTGACATATTCTTTATCAAGCCTTTACATATCCTTCATAAATGATCTCGCTCACATCTGCCTGCGGGCGATCGCTCCCTAAAAATACACACTAAATAATTATAAAAATTGTGGCTTGAAACCTTGCAGTTGCGGGTCGGGGAGCGCCCAGCAGCCAAACTGATTTGGATCGGGCTTATGCTAATTTTTTATTTGATTCTCAAGTCTAAATCTTCAACAGCAAACACTTAAGTATATATACGGTTATATCCTTTCCCACTGACAGGTACAGGAGTTTTCTATTAACCAGAAACTGGGAATATTTGTTTTTTAGGACTTGCGTATGAAAGTTAAAGTAGTTTATTCATCAGGTAAATTACGTACAAACGGCGATCGTTGGGTTTACGTGTTTTGGTTAAATTAAATAGAGGCAGCGCCACGAGATCTCCCAAAGATGCGATCGACCAGATGCGATGGGAGCAGATTGAAGCGGTAAAAAAGCGGATTGCCCTCAACAAATACCGTATATAAAAGCTCTGGGCAAGTCCTCGCTCCCGATCGCCCGCATCAAAACAGACCGCTGTAGCGTTCTTCGGCCCAAGGTTCGCCCCGCCGATGGTAGCCGTTGCGTTCCCAAAAACCGAGTTCTTCGGTTTCTGTAAACTCCAGGCCGTTAATCCATTTGGCGCTTTTCCAAGCGTACAAGTGTGGAACTACCAGCCGCATCGGGCCGCCGTGGTCTGGGGATAGGGGTTCGCCTAAGACGGTGTGGGCGAAAAAGTTTTCTTCTCTCAGGAAGTCGGCGATCGCAATGTTAGTGGTGTAGCCACCGTAGCAGTGTTCGAGGACGTGCAGAGCTTTCGGATCGACTTCTATGTAGTTCATGAAATCTGTGACTTTGACTCCCGTCCACTGCACGTCGAGTTTTGACCACCGGGTGACGCAGTGAAAATCCGCAGTAAAGTTACTTTGGGGCATGGCCTGGAAGTCCGACCAAGTGAAGGTTTTTGGTTTTGCCAATCCCCAGACTTTAAATTCCCAACTCTCAATGCTGACGGAGGGTGTATCGCCGTAGGTCAGCACGGGAAACCCGTTGGCGAGGTATTGACCCGGGGGGACGCGATCGGTGTTTTCTAATTCTGGCTTGCGAAAAAATTTGCCCAGCATTGATTCACGCTATACAGTAACTGACTGCAATCCTCACTATAACTTGCAGAGATGGGCGTATCGCAATTCATCTCCAGGTAGAAAGCAAAAGCACTTCTGCAGAAATAAAAATCCCCTAATCCTGCCTGATGCCAACCTACTTCTGCCTTCGGATAGAGGCTAAGCTAAAAATTACAAAATATATCAGCCCAGAGTATTAATTGCCTAATCTTAAATTTTATCGCAATTAATGGTGCATTTCCGAATCTTTGATGTATTGTTACCATATGCTCAGATGCCATATGTAAAAAAAAATTGATGGGGTAAAAATCATGATCGCAAGTTGCTTGATTCCGTTGACGGTCTGCTTGATTGCTTGGTTGGTGGCTGCTGGGACTGACAACAGAACGCTAGACGGAATTCCTGCTCCCATAGCTGCAATTATTGGAGTGTGTTCGTTAATTTGGTTTGTGGCCGTGTGTCCTTGGCCGGTTGAACTCGCTCTAGTCTTGGCAGTGCTGGTTTTGGGCAAAGCTTACGTGCAAAAAATCTTGAAAGTCGGCTGAATTTTCAGGGCTAGCGCGATCGAGATTTGCGGGAGGGCGATCGGGTGCTGCTAGGTTGTTGAAATTTTCGCGATTTGTCTGGTTATGTTCTCAGAGGGGGTCGCCAAAGCGGAAGCCACCCCAGCATTGGTGAAATTTAATTTAGATATTTCGGTTAAAAATTAGAACATCACGATCGACAGAGAAACCCGGTTTATCTAAGATAAACCGGGTTTGTAGGGGTCGGAATTTTTCACACATCCCGCAACACTTGCTTAGGACTTAGGCACTCGGAACACAAGAAACCAGGTTTCTGAGTCCAGGACTGTTGCTGTATGTGCGTAAAATGGCGAGCTGTTAAATTGGCAAGCGATTGATATCTTTATTAGAACCAATTACTACCATCGCGTCGCCCTTTCTCAAGCGTTCGCTTGGCTCCGGATTAATCTCGAACTTGTCGGTGCGCCCGACTGCTAGCAAGTTCAAACCATACTTGCGCCGGAGCTCCAATTCGGAGATGGTTTTACCGTCAAACTTTTCAGGAACGAGCAACTCAACGATGCTGTGAGCTGGGTCGAGGTCAAAGCGTTCTAAAATGCTGGGTTTTGTAAGAAGGCGGGCCAAAGAGCAGCCCATTTCTCGTTCTGGAAAAACTACATGATCTGCGCCGACTTTTTTCAACAGTTTTAAGTGAGTTTCCGAAGAAGCTTTGGCTATTACGTGACGTACCCCCCCTTCCTTAAGATTTAGGGTGGTGGTAATGCTTTCTGCTAGGTAATTGCCGATCGCAACAATCACTGTTTCAAATTCAAATATACCCGCTTCCCCAAGAGCGCTAGGCTCAGTAGAATCTAACTGCACAACGTGAGCAGCAATGCGATCGCTCAAAGCTTGAGTTACTTTTTTTTCATCGGTGTCAACTCCCAGGACTTCGTAACCCAAGCCGTGCAGAGTCGAACACACAGCTTTGCCGAAGCGTCCCAAACCAATAACTGCAAACTGCTTGTTTTCGGCGCGCAAAGTCCGAAAAAAATTTAAAGATGACAGGTTCACTGAATATCCAGCGCTGAGCGTCTTGCTGTTTAAATTTTAGCAGAGACAGCGCCGCCTCCTTTTGATTTTTGGGTAAGTAGTAAAAGTTGAGTTGGGTTGTCACCCATTGTTTAGATTATCAGCAACGAGGCAGCATTTTTTTATCCCACTAACAAACTTTCCTCAGCATACTTAAAAGACCTGGGTTTTGGGTCGCCGAATGCAGCATTCACCAGCAGCAGCACCCCAACCCGACCTATGTACATTGTAGCAATCAAAATCAACTTACCGATCGCTGAAAGTGTGGGTGTAATCCCAGTGGAAAGACCGACCGTGGCAAAAGCTGAAACTGCTTCATACAGCGCTGCGATAAATTCTACTTGGGGATTGGTCAGCTCGATTAAAATTGCAGATGTGAACGCGACCAACAGGGAACCGAAGACTACGCTAATGGTTTTCAGAATCATTGCCGGCGGGATTTGACGCTGATAGCACTCCACATCTTCCTGGCCTTCGATAACTGCTGTGGTACAGCAAAACAATATCCTAAAAGTTGTGGTTTTGATTCCGCCGCCGGTGCTGCCAGGACTGGCGCCGATAAACATCAGCGCGATAGTCAGAAATAGCGAGGCTTCGGTCATTTGGCCAATGCTAATTGTATTGAACCCCGCCGTGCGGGGAGTAACAGATTGAAACCAAGCTGCCATCACCTTTTGAGGAAAATTTAGAGAGCCGAAAGTGTCTGGGTTGTCGTATTCCAGCACCAAAAAGGCTAGCGTTCCTAAAATTAAAAGGAGAGCCGTTGTAGTGGTAACAACTTTGAAGTTCAGGGAAAAAACTGTGCAGATAGGGCTTTTATTCCAGCGATCGCGCAGCCACAGGTACATTTCCATAATTACTTCATAGCCGATTCCCCCAAATATGATTAAACCGCTGACTGTGAAGTTAACCATAGGCGAACTGAGGTAGCCGATCAAATTATCTGAATAGATGCTAAAACCGGCGTTGTTAAAGGAATTAACGCTGTGAAATATAGCAGACCACACACCCTCTTTAAATCCGTATTGGGGGACGAAAACCGTCATCAGCAAAAACACTCCTGTTAATTCAAACAAAAGGGTTGTTGCTAGAATTGACTGCACGAGTTGTACTACGCCGGCTAGCCCGGATTTGTCGAGAGATTGTTGCAGGGCAACTTTGTCTTTCAAGCCAAAGCGGCGACCCAATAACAGCAGCAAGAAAGTCGTGGCTGTCATGTAGCCCAAGCCTCCTATTTGCACCAGTAAAACTAGGCACAGTTGCCCCCAAAAAGAGTAATATTTTCCGACATCCACAACCGACAAGCCCGTGACGCAGACAGCCGAAGTAGAGGTAAACAGTGCTGTTATTGGATCGCTCCAAGTTCCATCAATTGTGGAAAAGGGCATCATCAGTAATAGAGCACCTGCGAGGATGACAGCGAGAAAGCCCAAAGCAATGGTTCGCGAGACAGTCATTCGATTTTAGATTTTAGATTTTAGATTTTAGATTTGAGAGGGAATCCACAAATCGTTTTTAGATTTGAGGTTTGAGAGGGAATCCACAAATCGATTGTAGATTTTAGATTTTAGAGGCAGCCCACAAATCGAGCCTCGGGCTTGAAATCAGAACATCTTTGTCTGGCGAATGCCGGAGACCGATCGAACTAAATCGCAAAAGATGACAACATCGGGAAAATAACGGTAGAATTCCTTTAATAACTTGCGATCCGGCGATGACATCAACACTTTACCAGCAAATTCAGCAACTTTACGACGCTTCTAGCGGTCTGTGGGAGCAGGTGTGGGGCGAACATATGCACCACGGTTACTACGGCCCGGATGGCAATTTGAAAAAAGAGCGCCGACAGGCTCAGATAGATTTGATAGAAGAACTGCTGGGCTGGGCTGGAGTACGGTCAGAGAAGGCAGTCTGTGAATCTTACCGCATTCTCGATGTCGGTTGCGGTATCGGCGGCAGCACGCTGTATTTGACTCAAAAGTTTAGTTCGATCGCGGAAAATAATTTAAAGTTGGATGGCGGGGCAGATCCTCATTTTAGCCGATCGCCCGAACAAAATAAAACGGGCGCTAGCGTCGTTACAGCTACCGGCATTACTCTGAGTCCGGTACAGGCCAACAGAGCGACCGAACGCGCTAAAATTGCTGGGCTAGAAAGCAATGTGAATTTTTTGGTAGCCGATGCTTTGAATATGCCTTTTCCTGACGAGTCATTCGACTTGGTTTGGTCGCTCGAAAGTGGCGAACATATGCCCGACAAAATTAAGTTTTTGCATGAATGCTGCCGCGTACTCAAGCCGGGAGGAACTTTGATTTTGGCAACTTGGTGTCACCGCCCGGTGGGAGAAACGGCGGGAGAATTAACTGATGAAGAGAGAAAGGAATTGGCAGAAATTTACCGGGTTTATGCTTTGCCATATGTGATTTCTTTGCCGGAATACGAGGAAATTGTCCGCAGTTTGCCTTTGACAAGTATTCGCACCGCTGATTGGTCAAAAGCTGTTGCTCCTTTTTGGGATGTGGTCATCGATTCTGCTTTTACTCCGAGCGCAATTTGGGGTTTACTGACTAGCGGTTGGACGACTATTCAAGCTGCACTTGCTCTCGGATTGATGAGCCGTGGATATCAGAGCGGATTGATTCGTTTCGGGCTGATTTGTGCTGTAAAATAACAGGGATAGATCGGAGAAGTTTTTAGTTTTGAGTTAAGGAGTAAGGTGTTCTTCGGAGCATTGGTGTGAACTTAAGATTAAACCTAGTATCAGTCTACTGTTTTACTACTAAGCCCTCGATCGCCCCTAAACTTGCCCCCTACTCACCCCCTACTCTCCTTAATAAGGGGGAAGAGCGCTCAAAGTGGCTCTTCTTAAGGGGGATGCGAGGGGGAGCGATACTCGGTTATAAACGAGAGATATAAAGGGTTTTAGGCGATTGTTGACATGAATGAGTAAGGTGCGCAATGCGCACCCTACAGAATGTTATTTTTTTTGTGCGGGTGTGAGTTTTATGGGCAACGATTCGATTGGCAAGTCTTGGATTGATAAAAATGGCTCGGCTCCGCAAAGCTGGGTGAGGGCATTTTGGGAGTTTTCTCGACCGCACACAATTGTGGGCACTAGCTTGAGTGTATTGGCTTTGTACGCCATCGCCCAAAGCGCGCCGTTGTTTGTGAATCCTGTATTTGGAACCCTAGCTTTTGCCTGGTTGGCTTGCATTTGCGGCAATATTTATATTGTGGGATTGAACCAGTTAGAAGATGTTGAAATTGATAAAATTAATAAGCCGTATTTGCCGATCGCCTCGGGAGTGTTTTCTCGGAAAACCGGGGAATTAATTGTAATTGCAACGGGACTTATTGCAATTTTGACTGCTGTTTTACAAGGCCCGTTTTTGCTGGCTACCGTTGGCGTTAGTTTGGCGATCGGGACTGCTTATTCTCTGCCGCCAATTCGGCTGAAGCGGTTTCCTCTTTGGGCGGCGCTGTGCATTTTTACTGTGCGGGGCGCTATCGTAAATTTAGGGTTATTTTTGCACTTTAATTGGGTGTTGGGTTTGGGAAGGGCGAAAAGCGCTTTTTCTGGCTGGAGTTTGAAGAGTGTGTCTTTTGAGATTCCTACGGAAGTTTGGGTGCTGACGGTTTTTGTTGTGGTGTTTACGTTTGCGATCGCCATTTTTAAAGATATCCCCGACATGGAAGGCGACAAGCAATACAATATTACTACGTTTACGATTGAGCTGGGCAAGCCGGCCGTCTTTAATTTATCTCGCTGGGTGTTGACGGTTTGTTATTTGGGCGCGACTTTGGCGGGAGCGATCGTCTTGTCTAATGTTAATTTAGTGTTTCTGGCAGTTTCTCATTTTGTGGCTTTGGGTTTGATGTGGTTTTGGAGCGCGAAAGTTGATTTGGACGATAAAATAGAAATAGCTGATTTTTACCAGTTTATCTGGAAGTTGTTTTTCTTAGAATACCTGATTTTTCCCGCAGCTTGTTTGTTGGGGTAGAAGGAAGAAGGAAGAAGGAAGAAGGAAGAAGGAAGAAGGAAGAGAAAGAATCTCGATTGGGCGGTAAAAAGAGTTTTTTAGGATGGCGAGCGTCCCGATCGCAAGCCTATCCAGAAGGAAGGAAGAGTTAACAAATTAGAACAAGTTGACAATTATAAGTTAGCCAACTCCCAAACAACAAAGACAACTATGGCTTCTCAAAAAAAATCGCGGAAATCTGCCTGCAAATTGGGTGCAGAAGACTCTTTGAAAATAGCTTGGGAACATCACCAAGCGGGACGTTTGTTAGAAGCTGAGAATTTGTATCGGCAGATCGTAGAAATGCAGCCGGAATCAGCAAACGTCCTGTGTTTGTTGGGAATAGCGGCGAGACAGCAGGGAAAAATTGCAGAGGCGATCGACTTTTACGAACAGGCGATCGCCCAAAACCCCGATTTTGTAGAAGCACATTTAAATAAAGCTAATGTTCTGCTGGATGTAAGGGAATATGAAAGGGCGATCGCCAGTTACGAACAAGTAATAAAAATTTCGCCAAATTCCGCACTAGCCTACAATAATTTAGGCTGGATAAAACAGCAACTCGGCGACATAAAATCGGCAATTTTATATTATCAAAATGCCCTGCGATTCGACCCCAATCTGTACGAAACAGCGCACAATTTAGCACATTTATTTAAACAAACAAATCAATTTAACGAGGCGGTTGCCTGTTACCTGCACGCTTTAAAAATCAATCCCAACTTGACATATTCTTTGATGGGGCTGGGAACAGTTTTGCAACAGCAGGGTAAATTAGCGGAAGCTTTCAACTGCTACCAGCAAGCTTTACAACTAGAGCCAAACAATCCCGAAGCTCACAACAATGTAGGAGCATTTTACCACGAACAAGGCAATGCAAAAGCAGCAATATCCCACTACCGACAAGCATTAAACTTAAAGCCAGACTTCGTGGATGCTATTAACAATCTCGGACACGCTTTGGTCGATTTAGGAGAATTTCAAGAAGCTTTTTCTTGTCACAGTCGAGCCTTGGAATTGCAGCCAGACAACGCCACCGCACACCTGGAATTAGCTTTAACTTTGCTATTGTTTGGAGATTTTCAGCGCGGTTTTGCTGAATACGAGTGGCGGTGGCGCACTCCGCAACTATCGCCCAGACAATTTAAACAGCCGGTTTGGGATGGTTCGGACTTGCAGGGGAAAACTATTTTACTCCACGTCGAGCAAGGCTTCGGCGATTCGATTCAGTTTATTCGCTACGCGCCGATTCTTCGCAGCCGAGGCGCTAAAGTTATGGTGGCTTGCTATCCAGAACTGATGCGGTTGTTTGCGACTGTTGCCGGCATTGAATATTTATCAGTTAGTTTTGAGGGTTTACCAGAATTTGACGTTCACGCGCCGCTGATGAGTTTGCCGCGAATTGTGGGGACAACTCTGGAAACAATACCGGCAAATGTTCCTTATTTAGCTCCGCCTGCTGAGTGCAAGTTTGCCCTTTCTTCTGATGCAAAATTGAAGGTAGGAATTGTTTGGACGGGGAACCCGCAGCGCCGGAAAGACAATCAGCGTTCTTGCAGCTTGAGCGATTTTATTCGATTTTTGGATGTTCCGGGAATCGCTTTTTATAGTTTACAAAAAAACTTGTCCGAGAGCGATCGCACTTTGTTGAACCAGCGCTTAGTACCGGATTTGAGTCCGCATTTGAGCGACTTTGCTGATACGGCTTCTGCGATATCTCAACTGGATTTAGTGATTAGTGTCGATACGGCTGTGGCGCACTTAGCCGGTGCTTTAGGAAAACCGGTTTGGGTGCTGCTTTCTTTTGCTCCTGACTGGCGCTGGCTGCTGCAGCGCGAAGACAATCCTTGGTATCCAACTGCAAGACTTTTCCGCCAAAGTCAGCCGGAAAGTTGGCAAGAATTGTTTGAGGATGTGCAGGCGGCTTTAAGTTCTTTTGCAATGGGAAATACTGCTAGTTATTCCGAGGATTCTGCTCAATATCCGCTTGACTTCGTTTCGCTCGCAATGACAGATGCAAGCGCGGTTCAAGACAGTAAACAAATATTTGTGATTGCGAGCGAAGGGTTAGCGGAACGCTCCGCAGCTAAGGAACTGCAGGGGATTGAGACATCTGTTGCGCTGGGAAATGCCGGGGATAATTTGCTGGTTTTAGAGGATTTATTGCGGCAAGCAGAGCATTTAATGGAAACAGGCGATAGCGAAGAGGCGATCGCCCTTTACGAACAGATAATATCTCTTGAGCCAAATTGCGTCCAAGCGCGGATTAATTTTGGTTTTCTCAAGCAAGAAAAAGGCGAATTGGAGGCAGCTATCCCGCATTACCGAGAAGCTTTAGCCATCGCTCCCAATATTCCTCAAACAGCTTACAACTTGGCAAAAATTTTTGAGGAACAAGGTCAAGTGGAAGAGGCGATCGCACATTACGAACAAGCTCTTGTCGCTGAACCGAATTTCGTACCCGCACTGATTAATTTAGCTGTGGCGCTGCAAGAAAAGGGGGGACTTTTCAGGGCGATCGAGCTGTACCGGCGAGCGCTGGAAATTCAGCCGCATAGCTGGGAAGCTTACAACAATCTAGCAACAGTCTTGCAAGAACAGGGCAATTTAGAAGAGGCGCTGGAGTATTATCACAAAGCTCTGGAATTGCTGCCGGATTTTGTGGAAGCTATCAACAATTTAGGCAGGACGTTTCTGGAAAAAGGCGCGGTAGAAGAGGCGATCGCCTGCTACAGACGAGCGATTCATTTAAGTCCAAATCATGCTAGCGCTCACCTGAATTTGTCTTTGGCTTTGCTGTTGGTGGGAGATTTGGAAAATGGTCTCGCCGAATACGAGTGGCGCTGGCAAATTAAAGAATTTCACATTGGTCATTCCTGTTTTTTGACGGGAGCGGAAAATACTGTTTCGGCGAGAGAATACCGGCCGCTATGGGACGGTTCTGATTTGGTGGGAAAGACTATTTTGCTGCACGCCGAACAAGGTTTAGGCGATTCGCTTCAGTTTATTCGCTACGCAGCGATAGTCAAAAATAAAGGCGGTAGGGTCATTGTTGGCTGTTACCCGCAATTGCACCGTTTATTTGCAACGGTTGATGGCATTGATTTGCTAATAGTTAAAGGCGAGCCGCTGCCGGAATTTGACGTGCAAGCGCCGATGTTGAGTTTGCCCTATATTATCGGTACAAAGCTGGAAACAATACCAGCAAATACTGCTTATTTATCTCCGCCTGCGGGTGCTGAATTTACCCTTCTGCCCGATCGCAATTTGAAAGTTGGGATTGTCTGGGCGGGGAATCCAAAACACCGCAAAAACAAGCAGCGTTCTTGCAGTTTAAGTCAGTTTCTGCCGCTTTTGGACGTTGCGGGGGTAAGTTTTTACAGCTTGCAGAAAGAGGTTTCCGAGGCCGATCGCGCGCTGTTGAATCAAACGTCGATCGTAGATTTGAGCCCGCATTTTGGCGATTTGGCGGATACTGCTGCTGCGATCGCCAAACTGGATTTAGTGATTAGCGTCGATACCGCTGTCGCCCATTTGGCGGGCGCTTTGGGCAAACCGGTGTGGATTTTGCTGGCGTTTTCGCCGGATTGGCGGTGGCTGTTGGAGCGCGAAGACAGTCCTTGGTATCCAAGTGCAAGGCTGTTTCGCCAGCATCAGCGGGGCGACTGGGAGGGGGTTTTCGATCGGCTGGCGCAAGCTCTAGGCGCGGTTGCAGCAGCATTTGTGCCGTCGGATTCGGCGGATGCAAAGTTTCGGTTGGGCGTGGATTTGCAGCAGCAAGCCGATTTTGGCGGTGCGATCGAATGTTATGAGCGGGCGATCGCGATCGATCCTAATTACGTGGCCGCGCACAGCAATTTAGGCGTTGTCAAACAGCAAACCGGCCAGCTAACACAGGCGATCGCGCACTACCGACAAGCGCTAGCAATCGACCCGAATTTGGCGGAAACTGCGAGCAATTTGGGCAGCGCGCTCGCGGAAGCAGGGGAGACTGAAGAGGCGATCGCAGAATACGAGCGGGCGCTTTCTTTGAACCCGAATTGCGCGGAAGCGCTGATTAATTTGGGCCTGCTGCGGGAAGAACAAGGAGATGTTGCGGAGGCTGTAAGGTGCTACGAGCAAGCGATTCAAGTCAATCCTAATTGCGCGGCGGCTTATTTGAATTTGGGAATTGCTTTGGAGGAACAAGGGGAGGAAGCGGAAGCGGGCGCAAATTACGAACGTGCGATCGCGAATTACGAACGGGCGATCGCGATCGACCCAAATTATGCGGACGCCCTGAACCATTTAGCATACGCCTCGATCCGACAGGGCAAAATTGACCGTGCGATCGCATACTACGAGCGATCGACTGCACTGCAACCGGATTTAGCAGAAACTCTGATCGGTTTGGGGAGTTCCCTGCAACAGCAAAACAAGTTAGATGAGGCTCTAGCTGTTTGCCAGCAAGCGATTCAGCAATTGCCTGCCAGTGCGCAGGCTCGCTGCAACCTGGGAATTGTCCTGCAGAAACAGGGCAAAATTGAAGATGCGATCGCCTGCTACCAGCAAGCTTTGAGCCTGAAACCCGACTTTCCTGAAGCTTTAAACAATCTCGGCAAAGCTTTTGAGGAAGCGGGAAAAATGGCAGAGGCGATCGATTGTTACCGTCGGGCGATCGAACTCAAACCCGGTTATATCAATCCCCTCAACAGTTTGGGAAAGGCTTTGCACGATCGCAGCCAATTTGCAGATGCTGTCACCTGCTACAGCCAAGCAGTTAAATTCAATGCCGGCAATCCTGAATCTCACCTAAATTTAGGTTTAGCTTTGCTGCTGGCGGGAGACTTTCAGCGCGGTTTTTGCGAGTATGAATGGCGACTCCTAGTTAAAGAAAAACAGTTCCGATCCCACAACTTTATTCAGCCGCTGTGGGATGGCAAAGATTTGCATGGAAAAACTATTTTGCTTTGCCCGGAACAGGGTTTAGGCGATGCAATTCAGTTTATCCGCTACGCAGATTTAGTCAAGCAAAAAGGCGGTAAGGTAATTGTTTGGTGTTTGCCGCAGTTGCAGCGCTTGTTTGCACAAGTTTCGGCAATCGATGGGTTAATAGTTAACCCAGAGGATGCGCCGGATTTTCAAGTGCGCGCGCAGCTAATGAGTTTGCCTCACCTTCTGGGAACAACTTTAGAAACTGTACCGGCGAAGGTTCCTTATTTAGCTCCGCCGCCTGGTTTGGAGTTTACTCTCAGTCCAACTACTAATTTGAAAGTAGGAATTGTGTGGTCTGGAAATCCTCAATATTCCCAAAATAATGTGCGATCGGTTCCGCTAAATTTGTTGACAAAACTGTTAGATATTCCCGGAGCAGATTTTTACAGTTTGCAAAAGGAAATGACAGCAGACGATCGCGCTTTGTTAGAGCAAATGGCTGTAACAGATTTAAGCTCTTATTTGCACGACTTGGCGGATACTGCGGCGGCAATCTCGGCTCTGGATGTAGTGATTTCTGTAGATACTGCTGTGGCGCACTTGGCTGGTGCTTTGGGCAAACCAGTGTGGATTTTGCTGTGTTTTGTGCCGGATTGGCGGTGGATGTTGCAACGCGAAGATAGTCCTTGGTATCCGACGGCGCGGCTGTTTCGCCAGTCAACAGCGGGGGATTGGCAAGGAGTTGTAGAACAAGCGGGTTTCGCGCTCAGAGAAAGAATTGGTCAGCATCAGGAAGCTCAACCACTAATAGAAGCTCAGCCAAATGTTGAGTTAGCTCAAAAACAGTTTAATTGGGGAAATATTCTGAAATCGCAAGGTAGATTTTCCGAGGCGATCGCTTGTTTTAAAAATGCTTTAGTTTGGCAGCCGGATTCGATCGAAGCCGCCACGAATTTGGCAGTGACGCTGCACCAAACAGGCCATTTAGCCGAAGCTGCCGCCTATTATCAGCGTGCGATCAAAATCGATCCGAACTGCGCTCAAGCGCATAATAACTTGGGTATTTTGCTGCAAGATCAAGGCAATATACCCGATGCTGTATCATGCTTTCAAAAGGCGATCGCCCTGAATCCGATTTACGTCAAAGCTCTCAACAATCTCGGCGCCACACTCCAACAGCAGGGCGAGTTGCCGACTGCGATCGCCTGTTTTCATCAAGCACTTTCCGTCAATTCCAATTACGTGCCAGCGCTGGTAAATTTGGGTGTGGCGATGCAAGCAAAATGTCAGGTATCCGAGGCAGAACGCCTTTACCAGCGTGCAATTGAAGCAGAACCGAACAATCCTAAAGGACACTATCACCTGGGAACGTTATGCTTGGGTGCGGGCAAAATATCACAGGCAATTTCTAGCTTGGAACGAGCAATATCTTTGAATCCGAATTATCTAGAAGCTATCACTAATTTAGGAAGTGCAAATGAACAATTAGGAGACGTAAATCGAGCAATTTTTTGTTACACTAAAGCTCTAGAAGTTGAGGCAAATTGTGTTAAAGCTCACTTCAATTTAAGCTTAGTTTTGCTGTTGACTGGGGACTTGCCGCGCGGTTTAGCAGAATACGAGTGGCGCTGGCAAACAGAACAGGCGAAAAAATTGCCACGGTTGAATTTTGACCAACCGCTTTGGGACGGTTCAGATTTGAACGGGCAAACTATTTTGCTCCGCTCCGAACAAGGTTTGGGCGATGCAATTCAATTTGTGCGATACGCGGCAATTGTGCAGAAAAAAGGTGGCAAAGTAATCATTTCTTGCTATCAAGAGCTGAAGCGTTTATTTAAGCAGATTCCTGGCATCGAACAAGTGGTAGTTCGGATGGATGAATTGCCCGATTTCCAAGTGCAAGCACCGCTGATGAGTTTGCCGCATATTCTCGGAACAAATTTAGAAAATATACCGACAAATGTTCCTTATTTAGTGGCGCCGCCGAATTGGCAATTTTCTCTAAATTCCGATCGCCAGTTTAAAGTGGGGATTGTGTGGGCGGGAAGTTCGGAACATTTGAAGGATTTTCAGCGATCGAGCGATTTAAGCTATTTTCTGCAATTGTTAGATATTCCCGGTGTAAGTTTTTACAGCCTTCAGAAAGAATTATCGGCGGGCGATCGTACTTTGTTAACTCAAATTCCCGTTATAGATTTGAGCGACAATTTGAACGATTTTGCCGATACTGCGGCGGTGATATCGCAACTAGATTTAGTAATTTGCGTGGATACTGCTGTCGCCCACTTAGCCGGTGCTTTGGGTAAACCCGTATGGATTTTGCTGTGTTTTATGCCGGATTGGCGGTGGATGTTGGAACGCGAGGACAGCCCTTGGTATCCGACAGCGCGGCTGTTTCGGCAGCAAACACCGGGCGATTGGGTGGGAGTATTCGATCGCGTAAAAACAGCCTTGCTAGAGAGGGCGGGCACGGGGGCACCGCCCCTACAATCTACTCGTTTCCAGGCTGTGCCTGGTAACGCAGATCCCGAGGCGGAGCCTCGATTTTCCTTATCGCCCGCACAGGTACAATTTCACATAGCAAATGCTTTACAAAAACAAGGTAAAAAAGCAGACGCAGCCGCTCGCTACGAACAAGTAATTGCCGCCTCACCCAGCCACGCAGAAGCCCACAGTTGTTTAGGTGATATCAAACAGCAAAACGGGCAAATAACCGAGGCTATTGCTCATTACCAAAAATCGCTAAAAATCAATTCCAACCAGGCTGAAACTAACTTATACTTGGGTTCCGCCCTCGAAGAGCAGGGACAAGTCGCAGAGGCGATCGACTTCTACAATAAAGCAATTCAACTACGTCCAAACTCGCCCAATTGGCGCTTGAAACTAGCCTTCGCTTTGCTCTTAAAGGGAGATTTGAAGCCTGGTTTTGCGGAGTACGAATCGCGCTGGGAAACTCAAGAAATGGACCGCAGACATTTTGCCCAACCACTTTGGGGCGGCTCTGATTTGCAGGGAAAAACAATTTTATTGCACCCTGAACAAGGTTTTGGGGATACGATACAGTTTATTCGCTACGCGCCTTTAGTCAAGCAAAAAGGTGGCAAAGTTATTGTTGCTTGTCATGTCTTGCTGAAGCGTTTATTTGAAGGAATTGCAGGAGTGGATCGAGTAGGAGTCCGGCCGAGCGATTTGGTAGATTTTCAAGTGCAAGCCCCGCTGCTAAGTTTGCCGCGAATTTTAGGAACGACTTGGGAAAATATACCGGCGAATATTCCTTATTTAGCCCCGCCACAGGATTTTAAATTTTGCCTAGAGCCGAACAATCAACTAAAAGTAGGTATTGTGTGGGCTGGCGGCCCGCTGCACCGCAACAATCATCAGCGATCGTGTAAATTGAGCGATTTTGTGAAATTTTTAGATGTTCCGGGAGCGAGTTTTTACAGCCTTCAGAAAGATTTGTCAGGGGGCGATATTACTTTATTAAATCAACACCAAATTGAAGATTTAAGCGAACATTGCGTCGATTTTGCCGACACCGCAGCAATTATTTCGCAACTGGATTTAGTAATCTGCGTTGACACTGCTGTGGCGCATTTAGCCGGTGCTTTGGGCAAACCAGTCTGGATTTTGCTGTCTTTTGTTCCCGATTGGCGGTGGATGTTGGAACGCGAAGATAGCCCTTGGTATCCCACTGTGCGTCTGTTTCGCCAGCAAAAAGCCGGTGATTGGGATGGAGTGTGCGATCGCATAAAAGCAGCCTTGCTAGAGAAGGCGGGCACGGGGGCACCGCCCCTACAATCTACTCGTCCCCAGACTCAGCTTGGTAACGCAGATTCTGATACTCGGCCTCAAATCCACCCCCCAGAAACTCTCCCACAAATTACAGGAATGGGCATCAGTTGGCCGATCAGCATCACCAGCGGCTGGGGAATTTACGGCCTGAATTTAACACTACAACTGCTGCAAAACCCCGCCTGGGAAGTTGCACTTTTAGCACCGCCATCAATTACCTCAGAATCGATGAATCCGCTCCATAAATCGCTGTTATTACCTGTACTTGAAAAGCAAAAAAGTTTTCAGGAATTAGTAGCAGCAAATTCCGACAAACAAATCAGTTGTAATTTTCCCGTACTTTACGCTCTCGGCAATAATTTAGCATCGTCTGGAGTTGAGAATCAAATTACCACCGCTTCTCAAGTAGGAGTCATCTTTTTTGAAGACACACGAATCACAGCAGAAGCACTAGAAACAGCCAAAAAATATAGCGCGATTGTCGCCGGTTCCAACTGGAATGCCGATGTTTTGAGAAGCCGCGGCTTGACTAATGTGGCAATGGTACATCAAGGAATTGACCCAACAATTTTCCATCCTGCACCCAAATCTAATCTATTTGGCGATCGCTTCGTCATATTCTCTGGTGGCAAACTGGAATATCGCAAAGGTCAAGATATTGTAATTGCCGCTTTCAAACGATTTCGCGCTAAACATCCAGAGGCTTTGTTACTAACAGCCTGGCACAACTTCTGGCCTCAGTATATGCTGGGAATCGAACAAACCGGAAACGTTGCGGGACTTCCCAATATCAACCGCGACGGAAGTTTAGGAATTTCCCAATGGTTAGCGGCTAACGGTTTGCCGGTTGACTCTTTTATCGACATCGGCTTAATTCCCAATCACCTCGCCGGACAAATTTTGCGAGAAGCCGACTGCGCTGTTTTCACCAATCGCTGTGAAGGCGGCACTAATTTAGTCGCGATGGAAAGTATGGCCTGCGGAATTCCGACTATTTTATCAGCAAATACTGGTCATTTAGACTTGATTTACCATAACATTTGCTATCCTTTATCGAATCAGGGACGAGTAAAACCGACTGCTCAGTTTTCCGGTGTAGAAGGTTGGGGAGAGTCTGAGGTTGCAGAAGTTGTCGAGGCTTTGGAACAAGTTTATACTAATCGCGAAGAATCAAAACGTCGCGGTTTAGCTGCGGCTAATTTTATGCTGGATTGGACTTGGGAAAAACAGGTTAAGCGTTTTTTGGATGTGATTGCCGATATGTAGATAACACTAAAGTCCTGACTACAAACTTTCGGAGAATTGTTCGTAGTAAAGACTTTAGTCCTTATAAAAAAGATTAATTTGCGATTGAACCCAATAGTTTGTTAGCACTGTTTACTGTAGTTTAGACTAAATAAAGATGAGAACGGTGGCCAAAGAAGAACTAGAGCCACCGCGCCGGGAGAGAATAAGGGTGAAAAATAAAACCTATCCACTCCTTAAATGAACA
>JACJNY010000042.1 GCA_014695295.1 Microcoleus sp. FACHB-61
GCCCAAACATAACGTTTTTCAGTGCGATGGTGTCCCGTTTCAATCTGTTGGTTATAACTAACGTTAATGCCTTCAAAGTTATTAGCTCTTCTGGTGTCAAACCATTCTTTAACCTGAGAATGTAAAGTGGGATGATTGGCTTTAAGAGATACAATATAATCAGCTTTTTTGTGGCGAATTTGTTTCACAATCTCGGTTTGAGTTCCCATCGCATCAATGGTAACGATCGCCCCGGTCAAGTCTAATAATTCTAAGAGTGCCGGAATTGCCGTAATCTCGTTGGAATGATCCTCAACTTTAACTTGCCCTAAAACTAAACGCTGTTCACTTGCCCAAGCCGTGACCAAATGCAAAGCTTTTATGCCTTGATTACGGTCATAAGAACCTCTAACACTTTTGCCATCGATGGGGATAATCTCGCCAACTATCGAACCAAGCATACTTTGAAGCCACTTCGCTAAACATTGTTCTAAAGCCTCAGGATTGATTCTTTCAAAGACTCGTCGAAAAGTATCATCACGCTTGGATACCATTGGGTAATTCGAGAAATTCCTCTAACCATTGCTGTTTAGCGATGCCATAATTTTCCATGTCTTCCCAACCTTCTGCACCGCTAATGACGGCTAAAATAGAGATTACTAAAATATCTTTTAATAAGTGTTTTTGGGTTCTTTGAACTCTGGGGTCGGGGAGCTCTGCTACATAATTCAATAAATTGGCTTGGATTTCACTCAGAGGTGTTAACTGTCGTTTTTCTGCTCTTTTAGCTTGAGATTTTACAGCGAGTTTCAATCTAGGTGCAAAACCCTTTGTCATTGTCTTTAACTCCGTTTCAACTTGATTGACTTTGTTAAGATTCAAACTTAATTATAGCTTTGAGTTCGGTGCACAGATATAGAGCCTATTGGCGGGTTTTTGTCAAGTACAATTTATACCAAATTAGATGAGCTTACCCTGCACAGAGCACCTGTTCGGCTGCTAAACATCAACTCAGAGATTCTATCTTGGAAATGCAACCAGCAAATGCGGCTGCAAGACTTCTAGATCGAACAAATGCAGCAGCAAGCTAGAGATGCTTTCCCCCTAATTCCAGAAGACTAAGCCGCAATTCAACTTATAAATCAATACGGTTCAGTTAAAGTTTTTTTGTCATTGCCAGCGAATAGCGAAGCATAAGCCCTTCGGGCAGGCTTCGCCAACGCAGTATCTGTTTTTCACAGGGTTTTGTATCCATGAGTGTCTTATCTGAACCGTATTGGGTACAGCCACAATTACCATCATAGCTTCGTCCCGGTGATGTGCCAAAGTGTAATCGATGACCTGTGTTTCCCGATTTTGCAAAAATCCAACTAATTGGTCAAATCCATTCCTTTTTATCGAGCGCATCTCCTGTCGCTGTCAATAACTCAACCCAAACCCATAGCATCATTTTCACATATTAATAATTTACCTTTTCCCTGATAATACCAAACATAACCCTCTCCACCGCCTTTGCCAAAATGACCTAATTTTCGATAATCTTCTTCAATCCCCTTGGTAAATCCTTTTACTAAATCGCAATCAGCTATCAAAGTTTCACCTTGTTTGAGTTCGACAATCTTAGCAGGTGAATTAGTACCTGCTACAACAGTAGCTTTTTGCTCGCGCAAAGCTGTAACAGCAATTCTCCACCTACCGTCATTAGAAGCAGCCACTTGTCGGAATTTCAGTTTTTTAGCACCGATAACTACATTGTCCGAACAAAACTGAAATACACCGTCATCAAACTCCCACTGCTCCGCATCCGAAAGGTCGATCGGCGTATAATGCAGGAAATGCCCTTTTTGTCTCGGTTCGAGCTTCACCGTACCAGTCCCTTGATATACGGGAGCGTTGTAGTCCATTTCCGTTGTCAAAGATACCCACATATCTTTCAAACGGTTATCCGTTTTATAAACACCGGAAGTCAATTTCCCCATACACCAATGCAGCGCACCTTTTTGAATGATCGCTCCCGAATTGTTCAAGTTAATTTCCACTTGCTGAACTAACGGAATATTTTTAGTGGGATGGTAAAACTTATTGGTTTCAGGATTGATGTTATTTTGGATGTACCACAAATCCGTTGGTTCCAAAACCTTAATTTCGTATTTCATAATTTACCTCGCCTATTTACGTGAAATGTGTTAAACATTTTACCCAAGATTAGGAGCTGCCGCGCTCCCGGACTTATCTTGTGAAATTAATCTTTGGCAGACATCCTCTGCTACTGTTAAAGTATCTAGCTATCTTAGCAATAGCAGACAGCGCCCCTCCACAATTGTTGAGAAAAATTTATGCCTGCGATCGCACAATCTCCCAATTTACCAATTTTACAAGAAATCAACTCAGGATTGCCCAATATTTGTGGCTCAGAAGCAGAAATTGATGCCGCAGCCAATAGCAACGAACCAATCTTTCTACCTACGACAAATCTGCGCCTGGAAAACATTCAAGCCGGATTCGCCTGCGCCCTGCATATGCACCAACCGACAATTCCTGCCGGTGCAAACGGCGAACTGATCAGCAATCTCCAGAATATGTTTGAACATCCCAACCAAGGAGATAACCACAACGCCGGAGTGTTTGCTTGGTGCTATTCCCGAATGGGGGAATTTATTCCCCAACTGATTGCCGAAGGCTGCAACCCGCGAATTATGCTCGATTATTCGGGCAACTTATTGTGGGGATTGCGCCAAATGGGACGCGACGATATCTTTGATAATCTCAAGCGGATTACCTGCGATACTCAATATCAACCTCACGTAGAATGGCTGGGCACAATGTGGAGTCACGCCGTCATTCCCTCAACTCCCATTCCCGACATCAAACTCCAAATTCAAGCATGGCAACATCATTTTGCGGCAATTTTTGGCTTGGATGCCCTGAAGCGCGTTAAAGGTTTTTCGCCCCCAGAAATGCACTTTCCCAATCATCCAGATACACTGTACGAATACATCAAAGCTTTGAAAGAATGTGGCTACCGCTGGCTGATGGTACAGGAACATTCTGTAGAAAATCCCGACGGTTCGGGATTGTCGCAAGACCAAAAATATATTCCCAACCGTTTAGTTGCCTGCAATTCTCACGGCGAAACAATCAGCATCACTGCTTTGATTAAAACCCAAGGTTCGGATACGAAATTGGTCGGTCAAATGCAGCCGTATTACGAAGCGAAAGGACGCAATAAACAGCAAATTGGCAATATTACAATTCCTTCTTTAGTCACCCAGATTGCCGACGGCGAAAATGGCGGCGTGATGATGAATGAATTTCCCAGCGCCTTTGTCAAAGCTTGGCACGAAAACCGCGAACAAGGCGGCGGAAAATCCGGTGTTGTTGGTTTAAACGGCACTGAATATTTGGAGATAATTGAAGCGGCGGGGGTTAATCCTGATGATTATCCGATTTGTCAGGGGATTAACCAGCACAAAATCTGGCACCTAGTCGATCCTGATAATGCGACGCCGGAAAAAGTGGAAAGTGCGATCGCCCAACTCAAGCAAACCGACCATAATTTTCACATGGATGGTGCTTCTTGGACTAACGATTTGAGTTGGGTGAAAGGCTACGAAAATGTCTTGGAACCGATGAATCTACTCAGCGCTGCATTTCACAAAAAATACGACCCGCTGGTGCAGCAAGATGCTTCAGTTACCAAGCAGTTTGAATACCAGCAAGCTTTGCTTTACAACTTGTTGCTACAAACAAGCTGTTTCCGCTATTGGGGACAGGGAACTTGGACTGATTACGCGCGGGAACTTTACAACCGCGGCGCTGCTTTAATGAAGTAGGAGAATTTCTCGTAGGGTGCCCCGCAAACAAACTGTTGGATCAGCGTCAAATATCGGCGCTGACGCACCCTACATCTAGAAAGCTTTATTGATAAAGAGAGGACTAAAGTCCTCACTACAAACACGGATTTACCAATTACTGCCTACATTTCTTGCATCAACCGCAAATAATTCTGCCGCATCTGCGTCATATTTTCCATCATTCTATTAGCCATATCTTTCTCAACATCGCTCATTTGTTGCCAAAATAAAGCAGATCGCCTCGCCATAATTGCTTCTTCCCACAGCATCTCCAAAAGTTGCGCCGCCATTGGGTTTTCAGCATCGATAATCCCACACAATTGCTCGAAAGCCCGGTTGGCTTCGGTGTGAGTGCTAACATCCTGAACCAGGCTTAGGCATTTTTTGAGTTGTACGATCGGATTTTCAGAAGAGTAAGCCATAATTTCACAAAAAACACTCGGTAAGTGGGAAGCTCAGTGGCTTTAGCCCTGAGAGGAAAACGACCAGGCGGTTAAAACCACCTTGAATCCCCTTTCGGGGTTGGAGAGGTATGGTAGCCTCTCCGGTGAGGTATGGTAGCCTCAATCTCCCTTGCGGGGTAATGTTCGCTTCGACCTGGTTATAAAGGCTTGTTAGACCTGCAACACTGTTTCAGTGACTTTAAAACTGTTTAATTGCAGATGACAGAGCGGAAAACTAGCGTCGCATTCTCCGGTGTCGTGACCCAAATAACGTCTCCTCTTACGAGGGGTCTGGTCAGTACAGCTTGCGAGAGATTGCTCGCGACCAAGCTCAGTCCTTTTAGGGCTGAGTTACTGACTAAGATAAGCGACAAAATTTACACTGATACCTTTGACATTACAAGAGTTGTGACACAGCCGTACAGTTCCCTACATACCAGCGCCAAGGCAAATCCATTCCTTGAGAAATCCCGATCCGCGTAGTTTGCACAAAATTTATTGTACCCTCCTCCACAGCTTGCTGAAAGTGTTCGCTCCGGTGTTCCAACCGCAGCGGTTGGCCTGCACCCAAGGGAAAACCGCTTAAAGTTCGATCGATATCCAGCACCTTACACAGTTTCCCAGGCCCGGCGGCGAGGCGCGATCGCTTCTTCTCGGGAATTCCAGCGAATCCCTTGGGAAGCGCATCTACCTGCAAAGCTCGAATCAGCACAGCACTAGCAACTCCCTCTGCATCAGTCACGACATTAAAGCAATGGTACATCCCGTAGATTAAGTAAACGTAGCTCATACCCGCAGGCCCGAACATCACCTCATTGCGAGGAGTTCGCTGCCGGTAAGCATGACAAGCGGGGTCTCCCGGGCCGTAAGCTTCGGTTTCGACAATAATGCCCCGAATCGTCTCGCCGTCAGGAAACTGCCGCACCAGCGAGCACCCCAGCAAATCTGGCGCTACGCTGGTAGATGGCCGCGCCAGCCAAAAAGATTCTACAATCTGAGTATTTGCACTCACTCAACAACAGCAGGTAAATTATGGACGTTAAGTTAGTTTTAGCAGTCTTGACAGCAGTTTTCACCGTTTGCTGTCTGTTCTTTGGTACAAAAAACGGATTCTACGATACTGACAAGTATCACGGTAACGGTTCTGCTCACTAATTTTAGGCGATTGTTAGTTGCTTAAAAAAAAACCGCTGTCTGTTATTCAGACGGCGTTTTTTTTAGGAACCACAGAGGCCACAGAGGACGCAGAGAAAGAGACAAGAGAGAGCAGAAAGAATGAAAAGAAGTTGACAAATGATGAGACAGCAGATTGCTGTATTTGCTGCAATTAAGGATGAATTGTGCCATCTGGCATTTTAGCTTCTTGCAAGCTAGTACAGCTCGGCGTAAGTAGACAGACTATATTTGTGGTAGAATAACATAGTTAGTTTAGACCAGTTTCGGTAGGTGATAAAGGAGTCATATATGGCCTTATTAATGCCTAAAATATTAAAATTAAGCGATGGCGAGCGTCATCAACTTAACCAGTTGAGCAAGAGACACAACACGCCGCAACAGATCGTGCTACGAGCCAAAATCATTCTGATGGCATCTGATGGTCAAAACCATCGTGAAATAGCCCGAAGCCTAGAGATTAACCGGCAGATGGCTCGTTTATGGCGAAACCGATGGTTGGAGAGCGAGGGAAAAGACTTATCGATTTTGCAAAGATTACAAGATCGAGAGCGTGTTGGCGCACCAGTAAAATTTAGCATGGAACAAGTAACCGAGTTATTTGCACTCGCCTGTTCCTCACCGTCAGATTATGGACGACCAATAAGTCACTGGACAGCTAGAGATCTGGCGGAGGAAATCATAAAACAAGGCATTATTGAAAGTATATCAGTCCGCCATGTTGGCAGATTATTAGAAGAAGCAGAAATTAAACCACACGCCTCGCGCTACTGGTTAACCCCCCCCTGTGGATGAAGAATTTGATGCAAAAGTTAAAGATATTACAGGCTTATATCTGACTGCGATTGAACGCAGTCAAAATGGAGAACACACTATATCAGTTGATGAAATGACAGGGATTCAAGCCCGATGAGCGTCTCGAAAAAGACTTACCAATGCGACCCGGGAAAGTTGCAAGAAGAGAGTTTGAATATATTCGTCATGGTACGCAGACCTTGATCGCTAATTTCAATATTGCGAATGGTAAGATAATCGAGCCAACTTGCGGAGATTCGAGAACAGAATCAGATTTTTTACTGAATATTCGTCACATCATTGAAACTGACCCTGATGCCAAAAAATGGCATCTAATTATGGATTGTCTGAATACTCACCAATCTGAATCACTGGTGCGTTTGGTCGCCGAAAAAGAAGGCTTAGATATCGACCTCGGTATTAAGGGAAAAAGCGGCATACTTCAATCTATGAAATCTCGCGCAGTTTTTTTAAGTGACCCAACACATCAAATTGTTTTCCATTACACACCAAAACATTCTTCGTGGCTTAATCAAATAGAGATTTGGTTCAGCATTTTGGTGCGGAAATTACTTAAAAGAGCAAGTTTCACCAGTGAGTACGATCTGAAAAATCGCATCCTCAATTTTATTAACTACTTTAATCAAACAATGGCCAAACCTTTTAAGTGGACATATAAGGGTAAAGTCTTGGCTGGTTAATAGTCTGTGTATTTACGCCGAGCTGTACTAGCATTCGAGAAGTCAGCGCATCCCATGAGGTTGAAACGCATTGTCGCTCCTTGATCCGTTGCTTTCATATTGAAACCAACTATTACATTTTCTGGGTTATTCTGTTCTGGAACAGCCGTGACATTAAAATCCATATTTGCTTCTTTTTCATTAGCCTCAAGGTTGAAAGTAGCGAGAATCCAGCAGTAACTAAATTATTTAATTTCATAAATATCCGAAAAGCTTGGGCGGCTTTCTCTCGCGGTTAATAGATTTCTGCAATAGTGCGATCGGCCTCTCCAGAATTCGCACAATAAAATTGCAGGCATCCCCCACAAGCAGTCTGGCGCAATTAAACACCGCCGGACTTATAGATTCCGCCTCCTTTCCCTCGCCAGTGCTGCTTTGAGTTTCGGACTCGCCCCCTCCGTCTGCTTCACTTTGCTGTGAGCAGTCCACAAACGGAATTTATTCTTACCCGAAAGCGCCCATTTGCATATACCTGCGGACTGAAATAAAAGAAACTTTATTTATATCGCTGGAATGAGCCAATTTTCGAGAGACTTGAGGATGATTAAATACAAAGGCAATACCGTACCTGCGCTGTTAAGTTCTCAGCAACTACTTTTTTGGGCAAAATTGCTTCGAGAAATTAATTTACTCTAAAAACTGTTGGCAGCAGCTCAGGTTTCTCAACCTCGCCAGAACACACCCTACCTGTAATCCCGACAATTCGGAGCGGTAATGAACACAATCAAACCCGAACCCCAAAGATCGCGCTTCATGGCTCTGCTGCTGACAACGCTGCTGACCTTTCCCTTTGTGAGTGCTTGCGGTTCTGACGATCGAACTGTCGCTCCCCCGCCTCCTGTTGACAATTCTCGCGCTGGAGGAGTGCAAACTAATCGTGGCTCCACTCCTTCCCCACAAGCGAAAAAAGGACTGAGCAATGCTCAAAAAGTAGGGATTACTTTAGCAGGAGCAGCCGCCCTTTACTACATCTACAATCAGCACAAAAATAAACAAGAAAAGGGGCCGCAGGGAAAACATTACCTTTCCAAAAACGGTCGGGTTTACTACCGCGATGCCCAGAATCGCGCGGTCTGGGTAACGCCCCCGCCTGAAGGAATTAAAGTTCCGGAGTCCGAGGCAACGCGTTACCGCGAATTCCAGGGGTACAACAACCAAAATACCGGTCGAGACCTCACTACCTTGCCGGAAGCTACAAGTCCTGTTCCCGCACAGTAGTCTAAGCATTTGAGATTTTAGATTGCAGGTTCCGTGACTTTCAATTAAATCTGGGATTCCCAATCTAAAACAGTCGTTTTTCAACACATAAAAAAGAGGAACTTTATCATGGTAGACGGATTTTTGCGCAAGTTAAAAGATGCGATCGTCGGACCAGACAGCGAGCAAGCCGATCCTGACGGCTATTACGAAGATGCCTCAAATGCCGGACAGTTCGGCAACGTGACTCCAGCCAGCGAAGACCCCTACGGCGACCCGGCTGAGTACGGACAGTTCGGCAACGTGACTCCAGCCAGCGAAGACCCCTACGGCGACCCGGCTGAGTACGGAGAGTTCGGCAACCTGACCCCGGCAAGCGAAGACCCTTACGGCGATCCCGCAGACGACGCCGGTACCGACTACGCACAGTTCGGCAACGTGACTCCGGCCAGCGAAGACCCCTACGGCGACCCGGCAGACTACGTAGCGGATGCTGGAATGTTCGGCAATGTGATGCCGGCCAGCGAAGATCCCTACGGCGACCCGGCGGATGAAGAAGGGTTTAGTTAACTCAGTTGGCTATAAAATTTACCTGGTAAGCAACAGCACCCCTGCGGGGGTGTTTTTTTTGCCAGTTCTTTTTGCTAGTTCTCAAAAACGGAGAGGGTGGGATTTGAACCCACGGAACCTTTCAGTTCACCTGATTTCAAGTCAGGCGCATTCGACCACTCTGCCACCTCTCCGGGCGCATACATTAATTTATCATACCAGCAATTGTCTCTAACTACAAATAGTCGCAGATTCAGCGCGCCGATAAAGAATTTGTTCTAAAGCCACCGCGAAATCCTCCCCCAGCCAAACCAGAGACACTTCCGACACTGCTCCATTTTCCAGCAGGACGATCGAGAAATTGCGCAGTTTCGAGCACTCTCTCTCCACAATTCGCGGTACGCTGGCCGCATTCAAATAAACTGTACCCTCCGCACTCACCTCCAGCGACTTCCGCAACTCCTGCTTTGTGTGCCGCAGTTTGTGGTGCATATGACCAAAAGTTACCAGAGGTATGTGCTTTCCAGAACTCCGAGTTCGATCGATCGCCTCCGCAAAATCCGGGTCGCCCCAATCCCCTCCCAACGGCTTCCAATCTCGCCCGCAGGGGTCTTCAGGAGCCTCTCCCAACCCCGTCGGGCCCGTGTGACCCAAAAAAATCACATTTTCGCAGTCTGCCTCAGCAGCAGCCCCTGCAATGCGCTGCGCCGACTCCTCAAAACTTTCTACCCCAAACCACTCCGAGTAAAAATCCCCGTACTTCCACTCCGATCCCCCCCAAGTAAACGGGCGGCTTCCCACCACAGTTACGCCCAATTCGGGAAAATCCCGTTTCCCGTAACCGACGTGAGCTTCTCCCATTAAATCTAACTGCTGTTTCACCCAATTTTCTTGAGTGCGATCGTAAGGACACTGACTGCGGCCCCACTCTGTCGCCGTGTACCAAGCGTCGTGGTTCCCAAAAACCGCTGCTTTCGGAATGTCCAATTGGGCGATCGCCCGCACCACCTCCACCGACTCATTGCCAAAATCCCCGACAAACAGCACCAAATCAACGCCCAGATGCTTCAGGGCCTCGCCGTCTTCAGGTTCCCAGCGATCGTGAATATCCCCCACCACCGCAATTTTGATAGATTTAGCTTTGTTCATTTCATTTGTTATTTGCGATCGATCCCTAGCCCCTTCTTATCAGCATAAGAAACAGCGACCAATTTTTGCACCCTCCCCCAGGCATTTTTAGATTTTAGATTTTAGATTTAGATGGGTTCCACTGAACAGCCAGCACTTTTTGGTGAATTCAACTATAATTCAAAATACACTTTAGCTGTCTTCGCCACCTTCCCCGGAATATTCTAACTGTGTTTACCACCGCACCTGTTCGCAACTTTACTCAAACCCGACTGCCCGACGACTTGTTTGCAGCGATTAACGCCCTCAAACAAGAGTTGAACGCCGTCATTCTCGCCCACTATTACCAAGACTCCGAGATTCAAGACATCGCAGACTTCATTGGCGACTCCCTAGAACTTGCCCGCAAAGCCGCCAACACCAGCGCCGATGTCATAGTTTTTGCCGGAGTTCATTTCATGGCCGAAACCGCAAAAATTCTCAATCCCGACAAATTAGTATTGTTGCCAGACTTAAATGCTGGGTGTTCCCTCGCCGACAGTTGCCCTCCCGAAGCCTTTGCAGCTTTCAAAGCCGCTCGACCAGGACATTTGGTAATTTCCTACATTAATTGTACCGCCGCCATTAAGGCAATGAGCGATATAATTTGCACCAGTTCTAACGCAGTTAAAATTGTCAACCAAATTCCCGAAAATCAGCCGATAATTTTTGGGCCAGATCGCAATCTCGGCCGCTACGTCATGGAACAAACTGGTAGAAAGATGGAGATTTGGCAAGGAGCCTGCATCGTCCACGAAAACTTCTCAGAAAAAAAGATAGTTCAACTTAAAATCGAAAATCCCGAAGCCGAAATAATTGCCCACCCAGAATGCGAACCTCCCGTGCTGCGCCACGCCAATTACATCGGCTCCACCACCGCTTTGCTCAAATATTCTCAAGCTAGTTCCAGCCAAGCTTTTATTGTCGCGACTGAACCGGGAATCATTCACCAAATGCAAAAGCAAGCTCCGCACAAACGCTTCATCCCCGCTCCTTCAACCAATAATAACTGCGCTTGCAATGAATGCCCGCACATGAGATTAAATACCTTGGAAAAATTGTATCTATCCCTAAAAAATCAAACCCCTGAAATTACAATGCCCCTAGATATTCAACTAGCAGCCTTGCAGCCCATCCAGCGAATGCTAGAAATGAGCTAACCGCTGGCTATTTTTAAGTAAATCTATTGTAGGCTGGGTTGGGCGCGGCGATTAAATTAAGTCATTGCCTAACCCACCAACATCGATCGGCAATCCGTGAATCAGTTGTCAACTCTTTCTCTTTTCTTCCTCTGCGCCTCTGCGCCTCTGCGGTTCCTTCCTTTAAAACTCATGAACAATAAATGATACCCGAAAAACTGATTGTTTTCACCCGCTATCCAGAACCGGGAACAACCAAAACTCGACTAATTCCGGTGCTGGGAAAAACAGGCGCTGCCAACCTTCACCGCTTGATGGCCCAACGAACGATCGCCTGCGCTCTCTCTCTCGAAAAATCCCGCCAATTATCGGTAGAAATTCACCGAGCAGGCGGCAGCCAACAACTGATGCAAGAGTGGTTGGGAACTGATATTATTTGTCAAAATCAAATAAACGGCGATTTGGGCGCAAGAATGACGGCAGCGTTTGAAAATTCTTTTAATTCAGGGGTTGGAAAAACAGCAATTATCGGCACTGATTGTCCGGATTTGAAAGCAGAAATCATGGCACAAGCTTTTGAGGAACTGAGCCAGCACGATTTAGTTTTGGGCCCGGCAAAAGACGGAGGTTATTACCTGATCGGGCTGCGGCGATCGATACCGGAATTGTTCAGTGGCATTCACTGGGGAACAAGTGAAGTCTTTACTTGTACGAGGGCGATCGCCCAAAAGCTAGATCTCAATATTGCTTATCTTCCCACTCTTGCAGATATCGATCGACCGGAGGACTTGCTCGGTTTAGATATTAATCTATTGAAATAACTAAACTATATTTAATGGACATAAAATATTATAAATTATCATAAGTAATTATAATAAACTACTTGATTGTGAAACCATAAAGTCATAATATAGTAAGTGTATTTGTCTAACCAAATGCTGAATATCAGTAGCAGTTAGACAGCGCTTGGGACAATAGTCCCAGGCGCGAGAAAAAGCCAAAAATTAGCACATAAATGAACAACTAACAACTCTGCTTTGTACGAAACTTGCCCTGCCAGATGAAAGCCCAATGTAGGCGCGGGCCCGGCGTAAAAAATCAGCAACTAACAGTTTTGTTTTGTACAAAACTCGCCCTCCCAGGTTAAGGCCCCATGTAGGGGCGATCCCGGCGTCAGAAATTTGCCAAATAACAGATAAGCTTGGTACAAAACCCCTCTCTCTCACGGGGTGCTTAATTCTGTATGTCGCCAGAAAATCCCACTCTCAAAATTTCCATTATCATTCCAGTCTTAAACGAAGCATCTACAATTGCCCCAGTCATCTCCACCGCCGGAAATGCCAAAAATGTCGAAATAATTGTCGCCGACGGCGGCAGCAGCGACGGTACAGCAGATATAGCAAAATCTTTGGGCGTGCGAGTTATCTCCACCGCCCCAGGCCGCGCCACCCAAATGAATGCAGGTGCTGCCGCAGCTACTGGAGATATCCTGCTGTTTCTCCACGCAGACACTCTTTTGCCTCCCGAGTACGACTCTTGCGCGCGTCGGACACTAGCTAACCCGTCTGCTGTAGCGGGGGCCTTTGAACTCAAGATTGACTCCCGCAGGCTGAGCCTCCGGCTGGTAGAAAAAGCGGTAAACTGCCGATCGAACTTTCTGCAAATGCCTTACGGCGACCAAGCCATTTTCCTCAAAGCAGCTACCTTTGAAAAAATCGGCGGTTTTCCAGACTTGCCCCTCATGGAAGACTTTGAATTCGTGCGCAGGTTAAAAAAACAAGGCCGCATCGAAATAGTACCCCAGCCAGTGCTGACATCCGCCCGCCGATGGCAGCAGCTTGGGGTCATCAAAACCACCGCTATCAATCAAATAGTAATCATCGCTTATTTCCTGGGAGTGTCGCCCGATCGACTCGCTTTCTGGTATAAGAGGCAAAAGAAAAATTCTTCCAAAAACTAAAGAATAGTGAACTTTTCTAAAGCTCGCCGTTAATTATGTAAATAGGAAACACGTCCCTGCGTAAAATATGACTTGAACGCCTCAACTTTTTAAACTGCGAGGACAAACAGAATATGCCCGATCCCAGAGATGCAGAGCTTATTAAACCCTTTAACGGCGACCCCTTCACGGGTCATCTAGCCACCCCCATCAGTGCTTCTGATTTCACAAAAGCATACCTTGGGAACTTGCCCATCTACCGCAAAGGACTCTCGCCCCTAGTTCGAGGTCTAGAAATCGGTTTGGCACACGGTTATTTCCTCATCGGTCCCCAAATCGTCTTCGGACCCCTGCGGGATTATGGAGAAGCAGCTAATCTCGGCGGATTATATACAGCCCTCGTCTTAGTTCTGCTTGGCACAATAGGTCTGTCTCTTTACGGTTTAGTCTCTTTCAAACAAGACAACACCAGCTACCCTAGCGCTAATCCCATGACCCCCGATGCCCTCAGAAATTCTGAAGGGTGGAGCCAGTATACCGCTGGTTTCTTCATTGGCGGGATGGGCGGCGTCTTTCTTGCCTACTTCTTACTCGAAAACTTTAATGGCCTCGATGCCATTTTCCGGGGTTTAGTCAACAATTAGACTCCACTCCCCAATATCTCTGTTGGAATGCACTAACTTTAGTTTGGAGAATTTGATATGACAGGTTCCTACGCTGCTTCTTTCTTGCCTTGGATTTTGATTCCGGTTATTACCTGGGTGATGCCGGTTGTGGTAATGAGTTTGTTGTTTATCTACATTGAAAGCGACGCCTGATCCTTACCCCTAAAGTAAGGCCTAAGTTGGAAAGCCGAAGTAAGACGATGGATGAACAATTGCTCTGAAATTTCTAGATAACTCTAGGGAAAATCAGCAAAAATTGTTTTGAGATTGCTGGCTATCAGAAAACTTAGTTTCTTTAGCCCCATCTCCAGAATTTATCTGTGGAGCGATCTTTCAATTTTCTTCCTTGAGAACTCCTAATTGCAAAAAAATCCTCTGCCTGCAGGCAGAGGATTTTTTTGCAAAGAAGACAAATCATCCGATCGGGGAACACAAATTGCCAAATTCTGAGCCACAATTGTTATGGAAACCTACTAATGAGGAGAGAGCGATGCAATTTTCCCCCGCACGCCGAATTTTAGCTCCATTCCTGATCTCGGTACTGCTGCTGGTGACTTCCTGCGGCCAAACTCAAGCCCCCTCCCGCTGGGACAAAGCCCAGCAGGAAAGCACCCAAAAACCTGCTAAAGCCAACCAGACAACTGCTGACAAATCAACTGCTAGTAATCAAAATCTGCCCAATAAGGCAGTTGCAGGCGGTAAGTTAAATAAATACTTCCCGGCTTCTGGCGGTGGATTCGATCGCGTTTTTGCTCAAGAAAAATCCGGTTTTGCTGAAGCTAAATTGAACAAAGGCGGTAAAAATCTCGCGGTGCTCTCGATTAACGACATCGCCGGCAACCCCAGCGCCGCTACAAAATTTAAGCAAAGTACCAAGCAAATTGCCGGCTATCCCGCTATTAATCAGGGTGCTAATATCACCGCTGTTTTAGTAGCAAATCGCTATCAGGTGAAAGTTCAATCCCGCAATCCCTCTTTTACTGCGAGCGATCGCGAAGCTTGGCTGTCAAAATTTAACCTCGGCGGCCTCGCCCGCGTCAAGTAGCAATGTCTCTTGTCACACTCCGCGCCCGACTTCAGTCTGGCGCTATCAGAACTAAGTCTGCAACAATGAGACTGTGAAGTTTTGCAATCTGCCAAAAGTAATACCTTTGATTTTCGTCCCAGCATAAGGAGTTTTTTGTGAGCAAAACAGTCTTTGAATTAGTCGATCAACTGCCTCAAGACAACATGACTGTCAAAGCCCTGCGAGCGCTTGACTTTGTGGTTCCCGGCGAGTGGAACAATTTAGTGGGCTTTGAAAATACCATTCGCACCGTTACTGGCGAAACTGACGAAGATCTGATTCAGCAAATTGGCGATCGCGCGATCTACCTCTACAACGATAAATCTGAGGGCTACCAGCGCGCTCTCTGGCTCTACCAAACTATTGACAATGCCGACAAGGCTTTGGGCACTGCCGCCCTCGCTAACAAAGTCGCCCAAAATGTGCCGTTTTTGTCCATGCTCGGCAATCTCACCCCCAAGCCGGAAAAAGCTCAAACGATCGACCTTTCTCTGAAGTTAGTCACTGAGTTGCTGGCTTTTTGCCAAATCAACGGTATTCCCGGCGACAGCATCGGCGATTTTGCCGCATCCTTGGGTGACTACGGTGGCGAATCCCTGATGCGGATGGCTGCTTTGGTTTGTTTTGACGGTTTGATTCCCCTGGGCCCAGACTTTATCCTCGCTACCCAGTCTTGGATTCAAAAGCTCTCTCCTAACGATTTGCAATCCAATCCGTCATTTAACGCGATCGGCGGCATGATTCCTGGGGGCTCTCCCGCCGGCCAACTCGGCTTTATCGGCGAAAGCTTTAACTCGGTTTCCGGCTGGATGAGCTCTTTTGTGGGCGATCGAGGTTTGACTCCCCAAAACGTACTCGGCCACTTGCAGAATGTTGTAGATATTTCAGCAGACAAGGTGGACTACGTGGGCGCATTCCTCGACATGACTACCAACTACTACGAACACACCGGTGTTCAAACTCTCGCCCGCCGTTTGATTGAACGAGCTGTCGCAGAGATTTAGAATAATCTCAAGAGTTGTGATGTTTGCGGGCGATCGCCCTCTGAGAGTGTTTTCAGTTCAAATTTTTTTGACTAGCCATTCTCTCAGCTTGGTTTTGCATAAAATATGTGTGCGCTCAAGAAAGCCGATCGCCCGCTTGCTCAACTCCCAACTCCTTACCGAATCACTTTTAACAGGAAGCGTTAATGTCAGAAGAACCGAAAAATCCTACCGCTGGCGAATCGGAAACTCCCAGTGCTTCGAGCGAGCACGCTCCGAGTACCGACACAGCCGAGACAACCGACTTTCCCAGCACTGACAAGCCTCAGCCGACTGCTAAACAGTCAGAACAACCGAAAAATCCTACCGCTGGCGAATCTGAAACTCCCAGTGCTTCGAGCGAGCACGCTCCGAGTACCGACACAGCCGAGACAACCGACTTTCCCAGCACTGACAAGCCTCAGCCGACTGCTAAAAAACCCGCAGCCAAGAAAGAACCGAAAAATCCTAGCGCTGGGGAATCGGAAACTCCCAGTGCTTCGATCGAGGACGCTCCGAGTTCCGACACAGCCGAGACAACCGACCTTCCCAGCACTGACAAGCCTCAGCCGGCTGCTAAAAAGCCCGCAGCCAAGGCGGACGGCGACAAGCCCCCAGCTAAAGCTAAAAAGGAAAAAGCACCTGCTGTTGAAGACAAGCCCTTTGCGGATTTTATTCAACAAGACTATTTGCCCGCCTTGCAAGCTGCTTTAGCTAAGCAGGGCGTTAAGGATTTAGAGGTGAGTTTGATCAAGCAAAAATTCCCCGTTTTTGGCATGAGTTCCGCTGGCGATTGCTGGCAGGTAATTGGTAAATTCCAAGAAGGTGAGCGCCAATTTAACCTGTATTTTCCTCAAGAAAATATTCAAAGTCAAAGAGCCTTTTCCTGCGCGGAGAATAAGACCAAAACCAGCACTTTAGAGCCTTTTTTGATAGACGAGCGTAAGGTTACTCTAGACCTCATGGTGTTTGGCGTAGTCCAGCGGCTTAACGCTCAAAAATGGCTAAATCTTAATTAGTTAATTGGGAATTGGGAATTGCGAATCGGGAATTGGGCATTGGTATTTGATAACATCCTGTCCGGGTAATCCTGATAATTATTGTCAAGTGCGAGCGTCCCGCTCGCGAGCTAGAAGCTCGCACTGTAGCCGTAATCGATTGACCGGACATAATATAATTGGTAATTGCTGATGCCGATAAGATTGTTTTTCGGAGATGCCCAATGCCCAATGCCCAATGCCCAATGCCCAATGACTATTGACTAATGACTGCTGACTAATGACAGATTTTCTTCGGATTTTGTCAAAAAATTGCGAGCTTGCATAATCCCGTAAAGGTTAACATCGGTTTCTAACAAACAAGCATGACCGCTGTTAGCCAGCAGCACCATTTGAGCCTTGGGAATTACCTTGACTAAAAGCTTCGCTTCTACTAGCGAAGGCAGCAGCCGATCGGCACCGCTAGCAATTACTAGCGTCGGCTGTTTGATGCCGCGCAACTGATTTTCGTCAACATTAAACGATCGCACTAACGCCAATCTCCACACAGACGTGTTTTGCGGTACCGCTTGCATCGCTTCTAGCAAAGCTCGCCGATCGTCGCGCCCAATCTTTCCTAAGGATGCTAATATCGGCAAGAGACCGATTACCGACAGCGGATAAAGGTTGGCCGGCAGCCACTGAGTCAGATACGATCCCCACTGTACCCAAGGCTGCTGTCGAAACGAAGAAGCTGGATTGACTAAAATTAATCGATCGCACAATTGAGGAGCTTCTAAAACAGTTTTCATCGCTAAACAGCCCCCAAATGACTCGCCGCACAGATAAACCGGCCGCTTCGGCTTTCCGGCTTGCTTTTCTGCTTCAATTAAGGCAATTGTTTCGCTAACAAGTACCTCCCAACTAGCCATGTCGTCAGCCGGTATAGCTAAGCAGCGAATGTCGAAATGATTAGCTAATTTAGGAATTTGCGACCGCAGCAGCAAACCGCCCCCGTCCATACCGGGCAGAAATACAAATAAAGGGCGATCTGGTTTCGGCGGTTTGGGGGTTAGGAAACGAATCTTGTTGTTAGCATTTGCCATGATTCAAGTCAATCGATTTTAGATTTTAGATTTTAGATTTTAGATTGGATAATTGACCCCACGGATCTATCAACATTCTCGGCAATTAAGAGGCTTTTAATTGCTTAAACTATTGATATTACTGCATTTGGGCATCGACAGTCAACAAACTTACAAACAACGTCGTTGGAGTAATTCTGCAATTTCTCCCTGACAGTGCTCTGTGAGTTCAGCAACAACTGCTTTGGCTTTTTTGCCTCGATATTGCTGCTGTCGATCGACAGTAATCCAGTAAGGGCGGCCGATTAAAACATTAACTCGCTGATAAATTATCACAGGATGCCACCCAGATCGATCGAACAGCGGTTCCGAAGGATCAAACAAACTCAACAACTTGAGCGGTACACCCGATCGTACTGAGTGTTCCTCAAAAGAACTAATCGCCACCGGCAAAACTGCCAAATCCCGCACCGGTGCCCGCAAAGCCAAATGAGCAAATCCCCGCTGAAACTTCCCCACAGTATTCGGCCCAGTAAGCTTCACCATCGGTTCTGCACCCTCTGGAAACACCCCCACCATCTCCCCGCCTTGCAGCAGCGCTGTCGCTTGAGAGAAAAAATGCTGCTGTCGGTGCTCCGGTGCTTCCAAGGGGAAAGCGCCGAAAGTCGTGACAATTTCTCTCATCACCGGAACTTGACCCATGTAATGATGACAAGCAAAGCGAATCGATCGACCCAAAGCCGCCGTCAGCAGCACAGGATCTAAGAAACTGCGGTGATTGCTCACCACCAGCACCGGACTCTCTTGGGGAATCCGGTCTTCGCGGTACATAAACATCTGTGTTCCCAAACCAGCCAGGAAACAGCGCGAAATCAGCAATTTGCTCTCTGAAAACATGGGCGAAAAGACAGGTGCGACGCTATAAAGGTTGATTCCATTGCCATGCAGCTTAACATTACTTTACCAAGTCGGGGCTCCCTCAAAAAGTAGACTTTCCCCTTATGCCTTTGTTTCGTAATCCTGGAGGCACGGGCGGTCATGACCTTGGTTTTTTCGCGCGTTCACTTCCAGTCAGCCCGCCAAAACAGTAAAAAACCCGGTTTCTAGGCGTCGGAGTGCGATCGCCAACTGTTTCGGCAGAATTTCCCAGTCTGAAGCAAAAATATACCAACTCTTGTGGCAACTTATTAAAGAATGTTTACAACAACCCCAAAAGCAAGTTGCGACAGCTAAACTTAGAAATTTACAGTGGGCATTGACGCACTGTCAAAGTATTTTTGGACAAGTCGTAATAGCAATCTCGCGAGGCATCAAATGAATAACATCCAAAACTATCGCCTTAGATGTACGCTCACCTTTGGCGACATTTACGGTCAAATCATTGTTTGGCTGATAGTCATCTTCCTAAGTCTAGCGTCGGCACTCGCCTTGTGGAGTAGCGCCCGCCAAATCTTCGCCTTGGCTACCGTCGGCTTGATTTTAGTGCTGTCTCTGCCCTTCTTGCTGTTTGCTTTCGTGACAACTCTGCTAAATAACATTGAAGTGCTTGCTGTAGAACCCGGTACCGAACCTCAACCTTCTGCAACGGGAAATCAGTCGCTTCAGAACCCTGCCGAAAGCGCCGGCTAGTCCAATTTGAGATTTTAACTTTTGATTTTCCATTCAAATCAAAAGTTAAAAAACTTCCCGCTCTTGTGGTAGGAAGTTTTTTTTTGCGTCACCATAAGTTGAGCAGAACACTCAAAATAATTCAAAAAAATGCTAGAACACGACGTAATCATTGTAGGCGGCGGTTTAGCAGGTTGCCGCGCCGCAGTAGAAATTGCTCGGACTGACCCCAGTTTAAAGGTAGCTGTCGTCGCCAAAACTCACCCGATTCGATCGCACTCCGTCGCAGCCCAAGGTGGCATGGCCTCCAGCCTCCAAAATGTCGATCCCGAAGACAGTTGGAAAGCCCACGCCTTCGACACAGTAAAAGGTTCAGACTATTTAGCCGACCAAGACGCGGTAGAAATCCTCACCCGGGAAGCACCCGGTGTAGTCATAGATTTAGAACACATGGGAGTCCTCTTCTCCCGCCTCCCAGACGGCAGAATTGCCCAGCGCGCTTTCGGCGGACATTCCCACCGCCGCACCTGCTACGCCGCCGACAAAACCGGTCACGCCATCCTCCACGAATTAGTCAACAATCTGCGCCGCTGCGGAGTTCACATCTATCAGGAGTGGTATGTTACGCGCCTGATTTTGGAAGAAGGCCAAGCCAAGGGGGTCGTTATGTATAGCCTGCTAGACGGCGAAATTGCCGTAGTGCGCGCTAAGGCGGTGATGTTTGCTACGGGCGGTTACGGCCGAGTTTACAATACCACGTCGAACGATTACGCCTCGACGGGAGACGGTTTGGCGATGACGGCTTTAGCTGGATTGCCGCTGGAAGATATGGAATTCGTGCAGTTTCACCCGACGGGTTTGTATCCCGTGGGAGTGTTGATTTCGGAGGCTGTGCGGGGCGAAGGCGCTTATTTGATTAATTCAGAGGGCGATCGATTTATGGCGAATTATGCCCCGTCGCGGATGGAATTAGCGCCCAGAGATATCACCTCGCGGTCAATTTCCATAGAAATTCGCGCCGGCCGAGGAATTAATGTTGATGGTAGTGCCGGCGGCCCCTTTATCTACCTGGATTTGCGGCACATGGGACGCGAAAAAATCATGAGCAAAATTCCTTTTGCTTGGGAAGAAGCCCACCGTTTGTTAGGAATTGATGCGGTAAATCAGCCGATGCCCGTGCGCCCTACCGTTCACTATTCAATGGGGGGAATTCCTACTAATGTTAGCGGGCAAGTTCGCAGCAGTCCTGAGGGTTTGGTAGACGGTTTCTTTGCAGCGGGCGAAGCAGCTTGCGTGTCTGTTCACGGCGCCAACCGTTTGGGCAGCAACTCGCTGTTGGAATGCGTCGTTTACGGCAAAGTTACTGGCGCAACCATAGCACAATTCGTACAAAATCGCAAGTTGCCTGCCGTAGACGAACAGCGTTATATCCAGGAAGCCGAAGAGCAAATTCAAACACTTTTAGACCGTCCCGGACAATACAGAATCAATCAAGTGCGACAGCAGTATCAAGATACTATGACTGAGTATTGTGGCGTATTTCGTAGCGCCGAATTGATGCAGGAAGGTTTAAAGAAGTTGGAGGATTTAGAGCGAAAATATGAGGAGGTTTACTTAGACGATAAAGGCAAGTTGTGGAATACGGAAATTGTGGAAGCTTTGGAGTTGCGGAGTTTGATTATTGTCGGAAAAATGATTTTAACTTCTGCTTTGAACCGTCAGGAAAGTCGGGGAGCTCATTCGCGGGAAGATTTTACTGAGCGCGATGATGGGAATTTCTTGAAGCATACAATGGCGTATTATTCGCCGGCGGGGATTGATTTGGCTTATATGCCCGTGGCGATTACGATGTTTGAGCCACAGGAACGTAAATACTAGAAGCTAGTTTGAAATCCTTGTTCCCGTGCTGAACTTGGGAACAAGGAAAACCTTACACACAGCAGAAGTTAAAAATGCTAGGATATAATAAAATTGGCTAAAATAAATAAAAAATATTTTGGTTACAATGAAAATAATCTGGTAATTTACTGAACAATAACTATGAGTAAAACAGCACATACATCTCAATTCCAGCAAGCTCTTGAAGCTGTAGAAGTTTTATCATTAGAAGATCAAGCCATGCTTCTAGATATTCTTCAGAATCGCCTGCGACAGCGAGGAAATGAATTACTCAAGGAAGTGGCAGAAGTTCGTCAAGAGTATGCTGAGGGCAATGTTAAATTTGGGTCGGTAGCCGATTTTATGGCGGAGTTGGATGATTGATGAAAATTGGTTGGACTCCCAAATTGACAGGAGATTTATCGGGTATCTGGTCGTGTTCCATAGATTATGATTATCGGATTTTATTTGAGTTTGCGATCGATCCAGAAGATGAGGAGGAAACTATTTTATTGCTCAAAATGGGTTCTCATGATGAAGTCTAATAACTGTGTCATCCCCGCTTAATGTCCCGCCTATTAACTCAATATGTGGTTTGAGTTCGTTAAATAAATCTTTTGGTTCATATCTTTCCCTTAACAAAAAACGGTTAATGCTATCGTGAGATAGTTCCTCTAAAATTTCGGAAAGCCGACAGCAACCTGAATATTTAGACTCAGCTAAAAGAAAATATGTGTACTTTTCCAGGTTGCACTGTGCAGTAGATGGCTTAGTTCTGGTTCTAATATTTTTTCTCCCCTAATAGCTTAAGCAATTTTACCCAATTCTATCTGTTTTGGGAACTGAACTCACCTCAGTTCCCGATATGCACAATTGAGCTATTTTGTCAATGCGTAAGTCCTACAATTTTTTGTCAAAACCCGCCCTTCCGCATAATATCAAATCCTAAGATGCGCCGTACTGGATCTACTTGGCTAATATCGGGGAAACTATTAGTAGGATACGGATTCATTCCGTAAGTATTTACTGATAGTTTATTGCCATCAGCACTCACATCAAGAGTGACATAATTAAAGGTATCCGGTGAGTAAAAATCTACAGGTTGACGTAATGTATTTGCATTAGGATCGCCTTCGCGGAAAACATTTTGTAATCCGGGGAAGTTAGGATCTAAACCTAATAGATCAACCCCTGTTGCTTGCTGTTGTGCCACAATGCCATCAGCTAAAGATTTAATGTTCTCAAAACTGTGGTTATTAATTAAACCAGGGCCAAAAGCTGCCATTGGGCCAGCAACAATTGTCAACGCATTGGGTACGCGAACGCGAGAGCCTGTTAGCGGATCTGTATAAGTTAATTCGTTAACTCGATTTTCGTGATCGTCAGCGGTCAGAAAGACAACATTATCGATCTTGTTATCAGCAATAAACTTGAGTAAATCGTTACGTTCGGCGCGATAACCTCCAATCCAAGTTTTTCCTGTATCTAAGGGGATAATTTTATTCCCGCTGGTGCTGGCATTTTCATCAATTGGCGCGGAAATAGCCACTATTTTCCAGGTAACACCATCATTTTTAGCTTGGAGGAGTGTTTGTTTAAGCCAATTAAGTTGAGTAGATCCCAACATTGTGCGATCGGGATTATCTGCACGAGAACCAACATCATCGACAATTCTACCCTCAGCGTTGGTTCTTCTCATCCGAATATCTCGGTAAGAGCGATCGTCAACGTTCACAAAAAGCGCATTTGCTCCCCACGGCTGAGCAAAATATTGCTGTAAAGTGCCATCAATGCGAGGATCGTTGGGAGCAGAAATGATTTTTTCCCGGATAGGTTGATAATCTTGATAAGGTTTTAATACTGCTTGATATCCGGGTGTTTTGTTAATAAATGTGCCAGTTGTATTGGCATCGTAAATGGGATTAGTAGGATCTACGCCTGCACCTGCTGGCGTTCCTGCTGGCGCTCCACCATTGGCGAATTGTTTATCTCCCAATTCGTGATTATCTAACAGTGTATAGTTTCCTTGAGCAGCATAAAACGATCTCAATCCTGGGAAACCATTGGGTGTAACAGGTAATAAATTTTCCAGGTATTTACGGCGATAATCAGCTAAAGCTTGCGCGGGATCTGCGAAGGGATCGGCGGTAGCTGGAGATATACCTACACCAGTAGTTGTATTACCGCTTGGTGTTTCGTAAATTGTATCTCCCAAATAAACAAAAAAGTCCAAATTCAGTTGATTGAAATCTTTAATTAAAGGATAGGGTCGCCACTCACCCGCAGTATCTGCGCTAAAAGCCATGCGGAGAGGTGCTTGCTCGGTTTTATTGGGTGCAGTTTTAAATGTTCCGACTGGACTAACTTCTCCCCCCGGTGCTAAAAATCGATAGTAGTAGCGCGTATTACTCTGCAAAGATGTGTTATCCAATTTGGCAGTGTAATCGCGATCGGGATTAGTTTTAGTCAGTAAAGTGTTTTGGATGCCGTTAAATTGTGGATCGGTGGCAACTTGCACAATTAAATCAGTGATTTTGCCTTTGTTAGTGGTAGGGTCGGCGGTGCGCGTCCACAGAATAGCGCTATTTTCGGTGGCATCTCCCGCTGCTACAGCATTGAAGAATATGTCAGTTTTAAGATTACCAACGCGACCTTCTTTCAAACCATAATTAACGAAATGTTGTAATCCTTGTTGGTAGTTGAATCCAGCATTTTGCAAATCTTGGTTGTTGGCCACGTAATAACTAGCGCTGAAAAACTGGGAGGAAGCACGTCCTTCGTTGATGCCAAACTTTTGAAAATGTTCGTATAATTGTTGGTTGTTGAGATTAGCTGTCACTAAATCGGGATTAACTGTGCGATAGTAATCTAGATCGAAAGCAACAGAAAATTTTCTGCCTTCCTTTAAACCGAATTGTTCAAAGTGCGATAAAGCTTCGGTATCATTTAAGCCAAGTAAGTCTGGGTTGGCAGCACGATAAAAGTTGGGGTCAAATAAGTTAACTGTCATAAATCTCTTTTTTGCTCAGTTTTGTCTAAAAATTGAGATGATAAAATATTGCAGTTCCAAGTATACTTGATAACAACGATTTTAGATTAATATTAGATTATATTACAAAATCAGCTCTCCCGTACTTGTGGTGATAACGCAAGCTTATAATCTAGCTGCATCAAAGTTTTCAACCTTCATTACCGAGCAAAAATGTATTAGCCAATAATTTTTACACCAAACATCCGGGAGAGCCCCAGTGTGGTCTGGAAAAGCAGGAGGTAGAACAACGCGGTCAACGCTTTGGGTCATAATTCCCTCCGAGGTTTTATAATTGGCGATCGGTAATATCAATTCCGATTGCACCGGAATGATATTGACGGTGAACAGTCAACAGTCAACAGTGAGTGGCATGGTTAAGGACACAGCAATGCTGTGTCCTTAAAGTTATAGGGTACTCAAAACTCAAAATACTCCTTAAGGCTTCGGTAGCGCACCTTCAGGGCTAGGAGAAGCCGCCGGTTCCGGAGTCGTCGTAGCCGCAGGAGAAGGCGAAGGAGTGCCACTAGCTAACTGATTAATTTGGTCTTTATAGTTAGGAGGAGCTAACTCAGTAGCTCGATCGAACAGCGTTTTTGCTTCATCTGTTTTGCCCTGTTCCTTCAGCACGATCGCCTTTCCTAAAGTGGGGCGAAAATCTTTTGGATTAGCCTTAGCAGATTCGTCGTAAATTGCGATCGCCTCCTCAAACCGCTTCTGCACAGCATAAACCTGTCCCAAAATCAACTGCACCGAAGTTACATCCACACTTTCCGGTTTCGCCTGATTTGCAGCCGGAGCCGCCTTCAGCGTATCTTGCAGCAGTCCGATCGCAGCTTCGGGCCGCTGCTGCACCAGCAGCAAATTCACCAACCCCTGCAAAGCCTTAATTTCCCCAGGCCTAGACGCTAAAATTGACCTGTAAGCCTGAGCAGCCCCTTCGCGATCGCCCGTGCGTTCCTTAGCCTGAGCCAGCAAAATCCCGTATTCAGTAGTCTCAGGATTCAGCGAAGCCAACTTTTCCAAAGGAGCGATCGCATCCTTAATGTCGCCGACTCCTTGTCCGATCAACTCCAGCCGCACCTGCAAAAGCCCCCGCAAAGCCGTTACATTGTCAGGTTCCCGCTGCAAAACCAATTCGTACCCCCTCGCCTGAGCTTGCAGTAACTCTGATTGCTTCTCCCCAGACTGCGCCGTTTGAGTAGGCGTTGGAGTTGACCGACTTTGCGCTTGGCTGGCCTTGAGAATACTGTCCAAAATTGGCACAAGGGAAAATCCCAAAAAAGCGATGAGCGACAGCACCACCACCACAGTAATCAACCCACGACGCTTGTTTGCTTTTTCCATAATTCAACTATCCCAGCTTAAAATCTACTTTTTTCTAAGAATTAAGGCATCACCAGGCGGCATCTGCCATTTAGCTCGATCGCTGCAACCGTAAACGTTTTTAACTTCAAAGTCCCAACGGACAAAGCAGCCTTTTACTTGCAGCTAATATGGTAACAGACCCACAACTCCATGCTAGCTAAACAATTTTGGACGCTCAGACCCGCAGCCCCCAGGACTGCGGTGTCTGTCCAATTTAGTCTGGTCAAGCTAAAAATTACCGAAAATATGGCGGATCAGCCCGTTAGGTAATTGGATTAAGTAAAATAGGCAAGCTGAATATCCTAAATGCTATTAGCCAGCAACTCCAAACTCAGCGCGATCGCAGGATCGATCGGTCAGCAACTCCCAAAGTCCTTGCTCGCAAGGATTTTAGCAGCCAGCGAACCGATCGGCACTCGTAGCGTTGAAAGTTGGCGTTGACGGGTCACAACCAGACCTCCGGGCGCAAGCCCCAAGTCAGGTGCTAGTAGTTTTTAAAGCAGTTTCTTCAGTTTATTCCTAATTTCCCTTAAGGGATGTGTCTCCGCTGCAAGGAGTTTTTATGAACCCCTCTCCCAACCGCTCTTCCAAATCGCCCAAATCTACTTCAAATCGCAAGGCTCAGCCAAGCGAACCGGCCGTCAATCTGCCTAAAGATACAGATTCCATGCCTGAGACACCAGACGAAAGTCCGGTGCCTTCGGCGTTGGCTGCAGATGTTGACCAAAATCAACCGCCAACGCCAACAGACGCCCCAGCGTCCAAGGATAAGCTGCAACGACCACGCTACAGTTCTGCCCTCGACAAGGACAAAACAAAGCCACAAGACCAGCCCAGCAATGCTCCTGCACCCTCTGAGCAAGCAGCACCTTCGGAAGCTGTCAGCGATCCGACAGCGCTAGCAGTCGCACCGCCCGCAAACGCCGAGCCTGCCACTAACGAAAGTCAGGCCGCTGAGGACATACCCTCGGTCATGCGCCAACATCCCATTCCCCCGCCCAGCGAACCCAGACAGTACCGAGCTGTTGGTTTGGTGCGGGGCCGCTACACGCAATCAGAAGAGCAATTCACCCGGGGTATGCTCATAGCTGCCGACGGAACTGCCATCGACGCAGTTTTGCTGGGTAGAGTCATGAGTTTAGTCAAAAATCACCTGGATCTGGAACAAGAACACCTGTGGGTGGTCTATCCCCGCACCAGGCAAGAAGACGGCAACTTGCACGCCCAGATTATGGGAGTTTGGGAGCCGGAAACGCTCAAGAAACCTCCCGAACCGTCCTCTGATGAGGAAAATCAGGAAGCAGCGGAGATTGAGGCTAGTGGCGAAGCATCGACCGCATCTTTGCCGCCCTCGGAACCTGATGTTGAAGATGGCTATTTTTCGATTAGAGGTGAGGTGATTTATCAATCCCAAGACGAAGAAAAGTATGTCATCGTCAAAATCAAGCAAGCTCCCCGCAAGAATGACGACAAGATGAAGTTTTTTAAACTGAAACTCAAGGGAGATTTAGCAACAAAAGCGATCGGGTTTTTTTGGGATTTCCACGTCAAATTGAAAGCTGACAGTCTGATGATTGAGCAAGCCAATAATATTGGTGCCCTGCCGATTAAAAAGCGGAAATTCCCCCCGGGCAGCAAGCCGCCCGGTGGCTTCAAAGGAGGAGGGAAGCGTCCGTTTACTCCTAAGCCGAGCGGTGACGGTGCTCCTGTAGGGCGTCCTAACATCAAGTCCGCAGCAGCAGCACCACCGCGTGTCCCCAAGGAACCTCTTCCTAAGCCGGTTAAGAAGCCTAAGCCGATCCAAGAATGAACCAATTTTAGATTTTAGATTTTAGATTTTAGGTGAGTGCATCAGTTTCCAATGTGTGCAGTTTTTAACCAGAATTCTTAAATCGAAAATCTAGAATCCTGGACGCACTCGCGAGGATCAGAAACCTGGTTTCTTGACCAAAAACCTAAGCTTTCAGGCAAAGCTGGCGACAAGAAATCCGGTTTCTAAGACCTTGTGCGTCCACAAATTATCTAAAACCGCCAAATAATCGCCAATCTAAAATCCTTTATTCGAGCCTCACTTGAGCGCCCCACAAATCTTGCGGGAGAAATACTCTGTCGGTGGGTAGGGGAGCAACTGGGGCCGTGAGGGTAAATTGACCCGCTTCAATTTGCTGCTTCAATTCCAATGCTACTTGGCGGGACAGAAACATACTCGCAAGGGGGGCGGCCCGCACAGGTTTGCCCTCGATCAAGATGCGGCCAGTCTTTAATTGAGCGTAACTAACTAAACCGAAGGTGGGACGAACGCGCCGGGGGATAGAGAAATCTACCACCGGCGCTACTATTTTTTTGTCTGATACTGCACAGTTGGCGACGACTGTTTCGTTTAAGACGGGAAAGGGGATGCCGACTCCCAGCATCAGGGATGGGCCGTAGTTTTTGAAGTAGCAGCCGCGCACCCATTTGGAGTTCATCTGTTTGGCGTCGCCGATTAGTGCGAGGGTGGCGGCCGGGCCGATGGGGGTGCGGTTGGGCTGGCGTTTTTGCAGCGGGAAGTGCTGGGTTCCTTCCCAGGTGATGTAGCCGGTGGCGCCTCCTAGGAAGATGCGGGTGCCGATGCCGATGATTTGGAGGTCGGGGTCGTTGAGCAGGGGAGACATGGCTCCAAGGTTCGAGTAGACGGCGTTGCCGAGGTTTGGTTGCAAGGGGCCGAGGTAGGTGAACAGCGGGCGATCGCCTCCATTGACGCCAACAATAAAGTTTTGATATGCGTTGCGGGGATTGAATAAATAAAACTGGTTGATTGTATCGCGGGTAATCGTGGTTTCAAAGGAGGCGCGGGGGTAGCAGTCTGTTACTTGCCCCAAGGCTCGCAACTGCACGGGTTTGCCGGCTATTAAGTCTTCGATGACGTGTCCGCCGCCCCGTTCGCGCGATTCTTCGCCGTCTTCGGCTACTTGGGTGGCTCCCAGGTACAGGTCTACTGCCCCGAAGCCGGAGTAGGCTAAAACGCCGTCCAGCCAACATTGACGGATTTTTATCGGCGGGTCGGTATGGCCGAGGTTGATGATTGCACCGGAGGATTCCATCGGCTCGAAAGTGCCTGCGGTAATCACATCGACTTCTTTGGCTGCTTGGGTAATGCTGGTTTCTTGAACTCTAGTTTTGAGTTCTTCGATTGTCCAGACTGTGGCTTTGCCCTGGCTGATTTTATCGTTGATTTCGTCGATCGATCGCATAAGACTATTTTAGATTTTAGATTTTAGTGTGATGGAAGGTCGATCGAGCGAATGCAGTTTTGGCGATCGGCCTCCTTATTGGTCTTCGCTATAAAGTAGCTACAAACTCTGTGTTTGCAATTGCTGCCTCACCCACTGCGGCCACCGGACAATAGCATTATTGTCCTGAGTTTCTGATATTTGTACTAAATGATGATTCAGCAAGGTTGCAGGCCTAATTAGAAATGCGAGACGGTATTCGCAAAAAATATATCGGGTATTTTGAAGTTGGTAAATTTTGACAGTTACTCCCCTATATAGCTCCCTTTCAATAATTCCTAGATGCTGATAAACAGGTAATCGATTCGATGAGAGACTGGTAAAATCTACTTTAATGACTAAATCGGGCGACGCAGCGTTTAAAATTTCAAGGTTTTTACCGAGAATACTGTCAAATTTTTGCAGAGAAAAACAGGAATCTTGTTCTTCACCGTATTGTAAATCGTAGGAATTTAAACTCGTCGAACTAAATCCTTTAACTCTCAAGTTAACCTTTTTAGTTAAAGCGGTAACGATGCCTTTCAGCACGCAATTTATTTTTTCGTGCAAGTCGGACGGCATCATGATTTCTAGCACTCCTCGACTGTAAGCGAATTTAGAGGATATGCGCTCTCCAGATTCTGCCAATAAGGTCTGATAAGTTGGCCAACTAATATTTGGTAAAACCACTATTTGAGTAGTTTTTAAACGTGGATTGTCAACCAGTGCAACAGTCATCATCGATCCATTTCAATTATTGATTTTCAGGAGTGTGGCTTTCTGTATTATTTGGGATTTCTAATTTTTGTTCTGGCAGGCTTTCTGGCTTGCTATGCGTTACTCCTATAGATTCGTACTCCTCGTGAATAGCGGTGTCGATCGCTGCTAGGTGTCTGGGATTGGTATGCCACTGGTTGAGAATGTCTTTAATTAAAACTTCTCTAACCCAAACTTGAGCGACAACGGTGAGAGGAAGGGCAAGCAATAGCCCTAGAAATCCAAAGAAGGTGGCGAAGAATACTTGAGCTATTAAGGTAACAGCCGGCAATAGCGCTACTTGCTGCGCCATAACGTAAGGGGTGAGGAGGTTACTTTCAAATTGTTGAATTAGAAAGTAGAGGATGAACACAAAACCTGATTTTAAGGGAGAGTCTAAAAGTGCGATCGTCACTGGGGGAATGACGCTCAAGCCGGGCCCGATATTGGGTATTAAGTTCAGCAAGCCAGCTAAAACAGCGTGAGCTAGAGCTAGGGGAACTTGCAATACTGACAAACCAATTAGGCTGAGAAAAGTGATGACGCTCATGCTAATTAAAGCACCGATTACCCATCGACCGAGGGCTATTTCGCATTCATCTAAGATTCCCTCGATTCGCCGCCGATAAAAAGAGGGAAATAGTTGAGTAAATCCTTTGCGGTAAGATAAAGGCTCGGCTAATGTCATCAAGGTCAAAACTATGACTAGCAAAAAGCTGAGAATAACCCCTAATGTGTTGCCGACAAAGGCTCCTGCACCGCCGACGAGTTGATTGAATAGGGGTTGCAGTTGTTGGATAATGTCGTTAATATCAAGATTCGGTAGTCGCTGACCAATTTGTCCAGAAAAGCGAGCTTCAATCTGATCGATCCACTCATTTAACCTTGCTATTCCTTGAGGGCCTCTTTGGGTAAGTTGTTGAAACTGTTCGGCAAAGGGTGGTACAATGATTAGGAATAATCCTACGAAGATGAGGACTAGGAAGCTAACTGATAAGAGTACGGCGATCGATCTTTTGAGCCCGAATTTTTGCAAGTAGCGTGCTAGTCTGTTTAAGGCGGTGGCTAAGACGACGGCGGCAAATAGCAGCAGTAGGGCCTGCCTGATTTGCCACAGGATGTAACAAGATGCGATGAGGGCTAATAAGCCCATCCACTGTCCTAGCTTCATTAGATTTTAGATTTTAGATTAAGGAATAGGGTATTGGGAATGGCTGCTTGCTAATTGCTCTGCTCCCCAGACGCGATGAATCGCCTCTATACAAGATACAGCAGATGCGCGCGCTTGCATCTTTAATCAGATACCCCTATCGGACATCAGCATAAGCAGCCTCCTCAATTCCCTTTTGCGAACACCTGCTGCGCTGTCAGCTTCAATTCTGGGAAAGTTGGGGACTCAATACCCTCGCCGCCTCTGAACAGTTTGACTTGGTATTCCCCGTCTATTAGTTGGTAAATCGAAAAAGTGGGTTGTTTGGGGTTGCCAATAAACCGTCTGCCGCCCAATCCTAGATAGTCTATAATCCAATATTCTTGAATACCCATTGACTCATATGCCTCAAGCTTTAGGGCATAATCATCACCCCAATTAGTGCTAGTTACCTCGACGATTAGGGGGACTGATGAACCCATTGTGATTATTGATGATTTCTCCCATCGCGGCTCGTTTCCAATGGTTTGTTCGTTAAGTACAATAATATCTGGTTCATATCCCGATTCCTCGCGCATGGGTTTGATGACGCATTCTTTGGGGATGAAGTAGGGCAAATTGAGACGCTCAATCTCTATTCCGATTTTCAGTGCGGTAAAACCGGCGACTTTAGAATGTTTACCTGTTGCTTTTGGTATTTCAACAATTTCTCCATTGTGCAGTTCGTAGTGGTGTTCTGAGTTCTCAGGATACCAGTCAATGAATTCATCGAATGTTACTAATTCAGGTATGATTTGAATCATGGTGAGTGCCTCAACTTTGGTTTTGATAAGCTGTACGGGGAATTAAGATTTGGGCAAAAACACAGTCTTTAGACCAAGTAGCGATCGCACTTTTTGATTGCGTCTCTACTGCTGCTGTTGGCGCGATCGCCAGCCGAGGATCGCAGCTAAGATAATACTGGGGGTAAAGACGGCGATGAGGGCGTTGAGGTCGGTAGAGGGGATGGATAAGCTAGGCCCTACGTACTTGATAGCCAGGGAAAGGGCGGCGGATAGGGTGAATACTTTGAGGATGGGGCTGATGTTGGTGTTCATGGATGTGGTGGTTGGTTGTATAATCTGGTTTTCAGACTATTATTGCAAGTATGTGTTGCGGGTGGGCGGGCGATCGGCTATTTTCTGAGATACTAAAATAATTTGCCAGCGTTGAGCGTAATTAAAAATGGATCACCAAAATTTAGAGTTAATAGAAAATATTCGCCAGCAATTTGACAATACTCCTTTTCCCAGAATCCCCCTAGAACAATCTCCCAAAGACAACAGTGAATTGCTCTACCTTCATAATCTTGTCACTGCTTACTACTTCAGAAATAGAAAAATTATCAATACAGAAGGTAAAGTTATCCTAGATGCGGGATGCGGCACCGGTTATAAATCCTTGGTTTTAGCTCTAGCCAATCCGGGAGCAAAAATAGTAGGCATCGATTTATCAGAAGAATCTGTGAAACTAGCTGAGCAACGTTTACAGTATCATGGGGTTGCTAATGCAGAGTTTTATGCTTTGAAGATAGAAGAGTTACCAACTTTAGGGTTAGAGTTTGACTATATTAATGCTGACGAAGTTCTGTATCTCTTGCCAGATGCTATTGCTGGGTTGCAAGCGATGAAGTCTGTTCTCGCGAGCGATGGCATCATCCGCACAAACCTTCACAGTTCACATGGTAGAGCCGGAGTATTTCGCGCTCAAGCTGCTTTCAAAGCAATGGGATTAATGAATGGAAGTCCGGGAGAATTGGAGATAGAAATAGTCCGGGAAACAATGGAAGCATTACAAGATGAAGTAGGGCTTAAGGCATTCACATGGAATTCCGATCGCGCGCAGGATGAGGGATGGATTATGGCTAACTATTTATTAGTGGGTGATAAAGGTTGTACCATTCCTGAAGTGTTTGCAATGTTGAGAGGTGCTGATTTAGAGTTTATCAGTATGGTGGCCTGGCGCAGGTGGGAGTTGATGGATTTGTTCAAAGAGCCAGATGATTTGCCTCCGTTTTTGGCGATGAGTCTGCCAGAAGCTTCTGTGGAAGAGCGGCTGCATTTATTTGACTTGTTACATCCCCTGCACCGTTTGTTTGATTTCTGGTGCGGCAATCCCCATCAGGCTCAGGCTTTTGTGCCCGTTGCTGAATGGACGGAAGCTCAATGGCAGGAAGCACGGGTACACCTGCACCCTCAACTGATGACTTCCGAGATTAGGGAAGACTTGATGAATTGCATTGACAGTCAGACGCCGTTTGAGATTAGCCGTTATATTATTGTGCCAACTCTAGCGCCAGTGGCGATCGAGAGTGGGATCGCGGCTTGTTTGCTACCTCTTTGGGATGGGCCACAGTCTGTGGTGTCCATCGTGGAACAGTGGCTCCAAATCCGCTCGCAGATCGGTGTTAACCTAGAGTCTATTAGTGATGAGACTGCCTTTGAGGAAGTCAAGGAACTGTTGATTAGGCTGGAAGTCTTTCTGTATGTGCTTTTGGAGTCTTAGAGCCAGGAGTTGAAAAAAAAAATAGTTTGGGGTGATATTAAAGCGCCGATAACTGGGTAAGTTACATATAAGAGTTAGAAATCGAGCATCCCACCCCTCACGGAGAAAAGACTTATGAAGACTGAATTTAAAGCTAAGTTCCTGCAACACATCAACAAAAGAAGACAGGAGCAAGGTTTCACACTGATTGAACTGCTGGTTGTTATCATCATTATCGGTATTCTTTCCGCTATCGCTTTGCCCGCCTTCCTCAACCAAGCAAACAAAGCCAAGCAGTCTGAAGCCAAACAGTACGTCAGTTCAATTAACAAGGGTCAGCAAGCATACTACGCAGAGAATACTAAGTTTGGGAGTGACGTTGCAATTTTGGGTCTAGGTCTCAAAACTCAAACTTCTAATTATTCCTACGTAATAGCAACTACAGCAGATGGAGCTACTTCCCTTGGACAGCCTTTGGAAGCTACGCGGACAGCTCTCAAAGGATATGCTGGGGGGGTAGGGTTGGTTACTGCTGGCGAAGCCAAAACCACCCAGAGCATACTTTGTCAGGTTTCGGGTCCGAATGTTGGTCTTGCTACTGCGCCTACGATTGCTGCTAATACAACGGAGATCGTTTGTCCCGCTAACATGGAAATAGTTACAAAGTAATTGTTCGGCCTAACAACCATGGCTTATTGACGAGAGCGGGTAGAACACAGAGTCCTACCCGCTTTGATTTATTGTGTAAAAACTGTTTTGAACAGCTTAGTCTATGCTTTCTAGTGATTTATCGGCTGTAGGATTTGATTGCCAGCAAAAAACCGCTCAATTGCTGCTTCAAGGAAATTACGTTCAGGCAGCAAAGCTTTACGAACAGGCAATTGAAGACGAACCAAGTGTCAAGTCCCACTACTGGCAGTTAGGGTTGATGTTGCTCTTGCAGGGACAAGAGGCTGAAGCTCAGACTACCTGGCTGTTGGGATTGGCGGAGGGGGAATCTGAAGAAATAGAGCAGTGGAGTGAGGAACTAATAGAGGTTCTGCAAACAGAGGCGGATAGACAGCGGGATCTGGGTAACTATGCGGTGGCTTGGGCAATTCGGCAGCACATCAGGGAAATTAATCCTACAGATATCAACAACCTGTTGCATTCGATCGGGCTGTCCACCATGCTGGAGACATATACTGGGGAGGAATTGGCAGATATAGGCGTCATTGAGTTGCTTAAGTCAGAACAAACGAATGGGGTAGACTTTGAGCTATTGATGCAAGTATTGAAGAATGTTTTAGACAGAGCTCCTTTTTATCCGTCATCTTTTGATTTTACGGAAGCTAGTACAGCCCATGTTAAAGACCCCCTAACTTTTTTGAGGCTTTTAATACCCTTTGTTAATAAGATTGCTTTCTTGGCAAAGCAAGTTGAGTTAGCAGCACGCTTCACAGAGTTAGCCTTGCGTATGTCTCCTAAAGATCCAGAATTACTAGGTACTTTATCTACTTTTTATCAAGATAGTAGGGAGTATACCAAAGGAATAGAAACTGCTAAGTTATGCTATTTAGCTACGGAAGGCTTAGCACAAAAAGTTCATGCTAATTTTATAATAATGCGGAGTTTGATGGGAGCTGGTGGCTATTGGGATGAATTTTGTTTAGCCTTAGAAACACAGAAATCCCTGTTAGCGTCTTTGATAGAGGAGCAACCGACATCCCTGGTGCAGGGTATTAATGTTCGTTTATTTGTTTCTGTGTTTTTTTTCCCATACTTTCAGGATATCCCACAAGAAAATATAAAAATTCGCAGTCAAGTAGGTCAGCTTACTCAGTTAAATCTTGAAAATTATGCAAAGGAGAAAGTGGAGAAATATCGCCAGGGGCGATCGCCACTTCTCAAGATCGAGCCTCCTAGTAAACGTTTGAAGATTGGGTATCTTTCTCATTGCTTACGCAGCCATTCTGTGGGGTGGTTGGCCAGGTGGGTGTTTGAGTACCGCGATCCATCTCGCTTTGAAGTAAATGCTTACCTGTTTGGCTCTGAAATGAGTCGCGACAAGTTAGAAGATTGGTACATTAGCAAAGTTGACAAAGCTTATAAGTTAGGATTAGATAGTCACGACACTGCTGAGAAAATTTACGAAGATGAAATAGATATTTTAGTCGATCTCGATAGTATAACGCTGAGTAATTCTTGTGAAGTTATGGCCCTTAAACCAGCACCTGTTCAGGTGACTTGGTTGGGTTGGGATGCGTCGAGTGTGCCAACTATTGATTACTATATTGCCGATCCTTACGTCTTGCCAGAGTCGGCTCAGGAATACTATACGGAAAAAATCTGGCGTTTGCCTCAAACTTATATAGCAGTTGATGGTTTTGAGGTTGGGGTGCCAACGCTGCGACGCGATCACTTGGATATTGGCAGTGATGCTGTGATTTATCTTAGCGCTCAGAGGGGATATAAATATCATCCCGATACAGCACGGCTGCAAATGCAAATTATTAAAGCTGTACCGAATAGTTACTTTTTAATTAAAGGTATGGCGGATCAAGAATCAATCAAAAAGTTTTTTGTCGAAGTTGCGGAATCAGAGGGAGTGGGAGCCGATCGCCTGCGATTTTTAGCATTGGTAGGATCGGAGGCAGACCACCGAGCTAATTTGGGCATTGCAGATGTGGTACTGGATACATATCCCTATAACGGAGCTACAACAACTATGGAAACGCTGTGGATGGGCGTTCCTATAGTAACGCGCGTTGGAGAGCAGTTTGCTGCTCGCAACAGTTACACGATGATGATGAATGCTGGTATTTCTGAAGGGATTGCTTGGACTGATGAAGAGTATGTAGAATGGGGAATTCGGTTAGGGAAAGATCCAGTTTTGCGCCAGCAAATATCCTGGAAACTGCGACAGTCACGACAAACTGCTCCGCTATGGAATGGCAAGCAATTTACACGAGAGATGGAGAAAGCATACGAGCAGATGTGGCAAATTTACGTTGAAGCTGGAAATTGAGCCATTAAAAATAGCTGAGGGAAAAATTACTATGACGAACAACGAAATTCCTAGAAGTTCAATGTTTGGGTCATTATGGAATGCAAAGCAGTTGGGTTTTGAACCGGAAACTGTTATTGACGTAGGTGCTGGATTAGGCACATTTGAAATTTACGAAGCTTTTCCAAAATCAAAATATCTCCTCATCGAACCCATAGCAGAGAACGAACCATATCTCAAAAAAATTTGTCAATATCTTGAAAGAGCAGATTATATAATTGCAGCAGCTTCCAAAGAAGCAGGGCTTGTGCCTCTTCAAGTGAATTTGAGTAACTTTATCCACTCTTACATCTCAGAGGAGGATGAGGCTAGCTCAGAAAATTTTGAACTAAGGACAATCCCTGCCGTTACTCTGGATAAAGTTTGTAAAACTCGCCAGTTAGAAGGGCCGTATTTAATCAAAGTTGATGTAGATGGTAGAGAACTAGATGTCCTAGCAGGTGCAACTCAAATTCTGCAAAATACAGAGTTGGTAATTGTAGAAGTTACTTTATATGTATTAGCTAGATTTGATAAGATGTGGGCTGTTATAAACTTTATGAAAGAGCAAGGTTTTGTAGCCTACGATATTGTCGGTCTTTCGTATCGACTTTCAGACTTAGCTTTATCTCAAGTTGATATGGTTTTTGTCAAAGAATCAGGTCAGTTTACAAAAGAATCCCGTTATGTGGCTGGAAAGGAGCAGGAAGAAAGACTGCGGGTGCATTTGAAAGCATATCGAGAAAACTTCATGGCACACGTCGAAAATTTGATGCCATTTGAAGTTTTACAAAAAACTGGATTGATCCAAGCAGAAACTATCCAGCAGCAAGCCTATCAAAACTTCATTCAAGGAGATTACAGTGGAGCTGCCAATCTCTACGAACAAGCTATTGAAGCTGAACCCGATAATAGGTCTCACTATTGGTATTTGGGGTTGGCGTTGCTATTAGCCGGACAAGAAATAGAAGCTCAGGCGACATGGCTGATAGGGATGACGGGAGGAGATAGCGAACAAGTCGAGCTCTGGACAAAGGATTTAATCCAGGTCCTGCAAACAGAAGCGGAGCGACGGGGAAAAGTTGGAGACTATGGAATTACTTGGACAATCCGCCATCATCTACGGGAAATCAGTCCGACAGACATTAATAATCTATTGCATTTGATTAACCTGTCTATTCTGATGGGGAGCTATACAGAAGCTGATCTCGATTCTTTGGGCGTAATCAAGCTTGTGAAGTCGGATCAATCCTCTGAAGTAGATTCTGGCTTATTGCTGCTAGTTGTGAAAAATGTTTTAGAATACAATCTTTTGCACCCACTTTCTAGAGAATTATATGAGCAAGCGGGGACCAGGCTTTTTGGAGCTAGCCCACCGCAGGATACCCTTAAGAGGGAGAACTGATTTCATTACGGGAGTTGCTGATAATTAAGTTGTCTAGTTCAGGAGTGGGAATGTGTTGGGCTTGTACTCTGGCGATCGCCTCTCTATTCTCATTTTCCAAAACAATCCGACCGTGAAGGCGAGAGAAGAGTATTTCCCGCTGCATTTGGCTCAAGTGTCCAATCAGTGAAATTTCAGGCCCGTCAGATACATCTAAATCTTGTTCTATCAAAAGATTCATTGCTACGCCAGACAAAGCGAGATTGGCATCTTCCTCAGAAACATTGCTCGTGTCTACCAGCAATGTCATCTTACTTTTGTCTGGGTGATTTGCGATCGCCCCGATCACATTCGTCAACTCTTGAAATAAAGTATCTTCCGATTGACTCCAATCGGGGAAAATAATCAGGTTTATTGCTCTTAAGTTCAGGTTGTCGGTCAGAACAGTTGCTTGTTGCGATCGGAAGAGTTCTTGAAACAGAGTTCCCATTTGAGCCGAGTAAGTACGGCTGTCTAAAAATTTGGGATTACTCTGCATTCGCTGCTCGATCAAATTGCTATTTTGTTGCCGAAATTCACGGTTTGTACCAAGTGCGATCGCCAACTCGATATATGACTCTTCATTTTCCGCAATCAACTCATCAAGTTGCAGTTCTTTCAAAAGCGCCAATCCTACCCTAGACCTAAAAGTGCTGCCTCCCATAGCAACTGTTGGCAGACCAATCGTTAAGGGATCTAGCAGCGATGTTGCACCCGCAAATGGATAAGAATCTAAATAAACATCACCCAGCTTCAAACGTTCTAATACATCAGCGCGGTTCGGCACACAATCAAGAATGATTAACTGCTCTTCGCTCAAACCATACCGGGCAAAACTAGCAGCTAAACGCTTCCCAAAAGCGGCAACTGCGTAATTTGAAGACCAGTTAGGATTAAAGGGATAAAGAACCAGCTTTGAGTTAGGTGTACTAGCAACTATCTTTGTCCAAACTGCTTCTACTTCAGGAGTAATTTTGTAAAAATTAGAACCCGAAATATAAACTACAGCATCCTCAGCAATCCCTAATTTTTCTCTATTAACGCTGATGGTAGCTGTAAGCTGTTCCTCGGTCGCAAAATCATAACAGTGAGCCGACCCATCTAATGTAAGTAGGGTCTCTGTATAATGCTGCTGAGGATCATTTTCTGGCTCGCTAAATAAGCCTGAAACATAGTAATCTACATGACGCATCCCAGTTGTGATGCAGGAACACACATTAGCAATCTGTATCCGCGCCAGCCGATGCAAAGCCAACCATGCTATGGAATTAGCCCCTGCTGTAACGTTGGTGCCAATCAGAATAACATCCAGGTCTCCATCCCGAATAGTTTGAACTTGACTCGGCAAATCTTGGGGCAGCAAAACCATAGCATCAGCGTGGCCCCCGCAATACCGCTCTAGTCTATGATTGCCTGCCTGTACCGTGTAGAGAATAATTTCAAATAAATCTCTATTTAAGTGCTTGTAAACTGGCAGTGTAGCAAAAGTTTCTGTCTGTGGCTGAAAATGGGCTGCCAAAATTCCTAGACGAATCTTGTCTCTTTCGTGCAACCTTTCTGGAAAATCCCAATCAATTGGGTGTCCACCAATTTTTAAGACAAATTCCAGTATCTCAGCACGCTTTTGACAAAGATCTTTCAGATTCTGACTATTAAAGTAAACCGGAATGAAGTTAGCCTTTTGAGAAAAACAAACAGCCACATCCTGCCACAGTTGTGATTCTTGGTTGCTCAAAATCTTCTCATGGAGGTAATCTACCCATTTTTTGGCATAGTGGTAGTAACTGTCTGCTTCTCCAACTTCCTGAAATAAACCGGGAGACTCAAACATGAATGTCAGATAGTTATTGAGCAACCATTGGGGAATCCGCAGAATGTCATGCTGCAACGGCAACTGAGCGGCAGGCCGGTACAGCATACCTGCTAGCAAGTAAGGGATAGCTTTCGGAGCATCAAATCCTCTAGAAAGCTCTGCTGCTACTTCATCCAAAAACCTCTGTTCTGTATCTGTAAGTTGTTCATTTTTTATCCCGCTGTTGAGCAAAATTCGATGTGCTTCTCCTAACTCTCCCAAGTAAGCGCTTTCAAGTTCACCTTCTGCTAAATTCAGCCAAAAATCGGCAACTTTTTTCCTACTCACACGCAAATCTTGTAGTGCAGAATTTTCACAGAGATTTTTATGATAGTTTTCACAGGACAATCGAACGATAGACAATAGAGATTCTGTTGCTCTCCCAGCAAGACTTTCTGTTTGATTTTCTGTTTCAGTTAATTCGATAGAGCCTTCACCTACAGATACATTTTTGTCAACTTTCTCTCGGCTTTTTTGATAATAAACTGCTTCTTTCTTTTTGAATATCAAAGCAATAAATGTGTATTCTATCCCTTGCCAAATAATAGTCTGCTCTGAACAGCTAGGAATATTTATATCTTCGTTTAAGGAAAATCCATAATCTTGAGCTATGTTAATTAACTCTTCTATATCTGCTTCAGAAAATACTTTCCAGGGCAACCCCAGAGGATTAATTTCCCCAACATCTTGTTTTTCTGCCCAATAATCAGTCGTCAAGAATAGTAATCCATCGTTTTTTAGAATTCTGTTAACTTCATTAAATAATTCTTTCAAATCTACGCCATGTTCGATTACAGAAATACTAATTGCCACGTCAAAAAAATCGCTTTCAAAAGTGGTATCGGTAAGATCCCCCTTATAAAGATTGGCTGGGAAATTTCTACCTCCAGTGAATTCTAGATCAAAATCTATGCCATATAGGTTTGTGAATCCAAGGCTAATCAAAAAAACCAGAGTACAACCTGGACTGCATCCAAGATCAACAATTCGAGAATTCCTATTTTCCGAGGCAATAGTTTCGTAAAGTAGGGACAAGTCCCAATTTTTCCGAGTGTCTGAGTGTGTTGGGAGACCTTTGCGCTGTAGGCTGAGAGTTGCGTCCCCGATTTCTTGCCAATTTTTCAGAACTTTAATCATAAAACTCACTTTTTTCCTATTTTCTATTGCTTTGCTAGTCACCAATACATAAATCGCTACTGGGAGGTAGGCTTAGTATTTAATAATTTCAATGTTTGGGAGAGGAAATATCATCCCTATTCCTTTATTCAAAGATTCTTGCTCGCGTTTGATAAATTCTGCTCTAAAGTGCCAAGGTAACACTAGATAATAATCCGGGTTCATAGCCCTTGACTCCTCTTCACTGACAATGGGAATATCAGTTCCCAGAGTATAAGCGCCATATTTATCTGGGTTTCTCTCCGCAGCAACATCTATAATTCGATGATCTATTCCACACCATTGTAATATAGTATTGCCTTTGGTTGAAGCACCGTATAGATGAACCGTATTGCCTTCTTTTTTCCTTTTTTTAAGTAAACAATTCAGTTCTTCTTTGTGTACGTTTATACGGTCTTGAAAATTTTTGTAGGGTTTATCAGTATCCAGCTCCATATCAAATTCTTCTTGACGCAACAGATTGATGCGCTGCAAAGCTTCTTTGTTCTTAAATGCAAAGTTATCAATATGTGTCGCATAACAGCGAATACTGCCACCGTTGATGTCGTTGACTACAGCATCCACTATTTTTAGTTCTGCTTGTTTTAGAATGTACTCCAGCACTGCCAAACTGTAATATTCCAAATGCTCGTGGCAAATTGTGTCATAAGAATTCATTTTGAGCATTGATGGCATATATGACATTTCTAATATCCATACTCCATCAACTGCTAGCAGTTTTTTAATTTCTTGGCAGAACCTGACAGGATTCTCAAGGTCGTAAAACATCGCGATAGATGTAATGATATCAAATTTTTCGCCTTTCAGGAGTGTAATGAGTTCTTCCGAAGGGAAAATATCTTGAATAACAGTAATATCTCCAGTAATTTCTTGAGCTAAGTCAGACGGATCTACGCCAAATTTGATAAATTCTTCTGGATAGCAATTGAGTAAAGTGCCATCATTGCAACCAATGTCTAAGACAAGCGCTTTGTCTTTGCCGATTAGCGATGAAGCTTCTTCTGCAATTCCTTGCAAGTGACTTCGCATAGTCTGATTTGTACCGGAACGATACCAGTAGGCGGAATATAACACTTCTGGGGGAACGGTATGTTCCATCTGAAGCAAACCGCAGGCTTTTTCATCTTTCAGCGGGTCACAGCGCACGAGAGAAAGAGGAATTTTTCTGAATGGCGGTTCTTCTTTGCCGGGTTTTATGAATGAACCTTGCAGATGCTGCTCGCCTAGATTAATAACATTTGTAAGAGCTGAAGAACCACAGACACGGCAAGTTTTGCGATGGATTAGATGCATTGGATTCCCTTAAAAAACTTCAGTTGCAATGTTTATATTTCCCCCTATTTCCCCTTCGCCTGCCCCAACAGCGCCTTATAATCCGCCCGATCGGGATTTAGCTTCACCAACTTCTCCAAAGGCTCGATCGCCCCCACCTTATTATTCATCTGCAACCGCACATTTGCCAACCCCTCCAGAGCCGTCGGATTCTGAGGTTCCCGCTGCAAAACCGTCTCATATCCCCGTTCCTGCGCCGCCAGCAAAGATTCCTGGGAAACTGGCGCAGTTGCCTGCTTTTGCTGGTGCTGACTGCTCAAACCGCTGCCGAAAAGACTCACCATACCAAATATTGCCGAACCACCAAAGCCAACCATTGATACTAACGCAAAAATCTGCTTAATTCGATCGCTCCGATGAACGCGACTATTACTAGATTTTTTCTGTGTGCTTTCCATTGCTAACTCTTGGTGTCGCTGTTTTCCAGGCACTTGCAAAGCACCTATCTCTAGATTGCCCAAGTTCGATCGCAAAACGATCGCCCTTCGCCATTTAAAATTTGAGACCCATCCTAGCCTGCACACAAAACCTGAGATTTGTCAAGGACATTTAGGTAACAATAACACGCGATCGAGATCGATGAAGCGCGATCGCACCCTTACTTTTTAGCCGTTACTCTCAGGCAATTAGCCAAACCGATCTCGGTAATGCGCTAGCAAAGATTCGAGTTCAGCAGCACGCTGGCGTTCCGCTTCTAGTGCTGAGGCTAATTCATCAGGAAGCAGTAATTTCCATCCATTATCTTCCCGATAAAAACCGATGAGTTTTCCATCTATTTCTAAACGCACTTGCAACACTTCACTGCGACTGTCAGTAATTAATTGATAGCTATCTTCCTGTTGCCCGTATTGAGATCGATCGCCCTTTTGAATGCCTTTAATGTTGTTGCAGTCATGCCGATCGCTCCTTAATTGTGGTTATTTTTAATCTAAAACGCCCTTGCTGACTCGATTGTGCAATCAAAATGGGATTGGATTAAGGGCCCAAAGGCCGATCGACCTTCCACGCCTTCAAATGGCATCAGGATCGATACCCTGACTTCTCAAGTATGCCATTAGTCGATCGGCGCGCTGGCGTTCCTCTTCGGCGCGCTGGCGTTCCTGTTCCACCCGTTCCGCACCCCATAGCAGCAAATTGCCATTCTCATCCCACCAGCGCAACCAATAACCAGTTCTTTGAGATTTTTCGCCTTCCCAAACCCCTAGAAATAAACCCATTGATTCTATCCACAATCGCTGATTAGCATCCGGTTCTTGCAATTCGTATTCTCCCGAAGTCGAGAGTCTGTACACTTCCAATACTCCCGATTTCGGTTCAAAAATTACATAAATCGGTACTTGCAAAATTCGCTCATAAAACCGCCATTTTCCGTAAGGATATGTCGGTTTATTTGAATATTCACTACCGTCAGTATCCGATAAAAATTCCATCACTACGGCAGGTACTTCTCCCTCAGCATTGGGCGTATAACTGCGGCGAACTTCTCCTGGTTCTGCGGGCAATACCGAGGGAACGTACACCCAATCTGGTGCTTTTACTACTGTTTTGTCGTTAACTTTGGCACACAGTCCAAAATTGGAAGCTATTAGCATTGAAGCTAGGATAAATCCTGCGAGTTCCAAGGCTTCTCGCAGGGCTGCGGCTAAAAGTGGTTGGTCGATATTTTCCACAGGATCGTCGGGTAATTTAAAGTCGTCTGGCAATTTTTCCCAAGTTATAGTATACTTTGTTTTGGTTTTTTCCGGTTTCGATAATGTTTGCGTCATTGTTTTTTTTTCCTAAAAAAGTTTTTTGTTAATAGGATTTGGACAAGAGCTTTAAGGTGGGGTGCGCAATTTACACCTTACTAACTAGCTGTAATCGGGGTGCGCACTGCGCACCTTACTAACTAGAGAAAATCACGAATCTTGCAAGAATTGCAGTTATTCAATGATACCGTGTTTTAAGGAGTATTTTCTGGAGCAACTGGTTCTGCTGACCTTGCAGTTTGAGAAGGTATAACAGGCAATTTTGGCTGTTTGTGCAAGCTGGGAAATCCCGGCTCTAATGATTGATTTTTGGCAGTTTTACTCGCATTTACTTTCTCAGAAAGGGGAGCTAATGTTTGAGTCACTTTAACTTGCTGTCGCAGTTGTTCTGTCGAACCCAACAAGCCTCCCAATCCGTTGAACAACCTGCGAATGTTGTTGCGGAAAGCGGGATCTCCCGTCAAATCATCCACGTCGGAAGTAATTTTCTGCACGTTCTGAAATGTAGCTCGTGCAGAATCTAGAGTTTGCTGCAATAATAGCAAATTGGCGGGATTGTTTACTTGGCTGGATAAATCTCGCAAATTATTAGAAGCTTGGGCCGCATTCGCTGATAAAACTTCTAAATTGTTCAGTAATTGTCCTTGGTTGATTCGATTAATTGTCGGACTCAAACTGCTGACAGCTACCTGCAGTTCCTGGCTGCTTTGATTCATGTTATTCAGAGTTGAGACTAAACTAGCGCGGTTGGTTGTTACTAAAGAATTGACTTGGTTTGCTGTTAATGTAATTTGATTGGCTGCTTGAGTTACTGAATTAGCAGAATTTATCGCAGCGGCAGATACGGCTTTTGTGGAAGTGTCCGCCGTAGATGCTACTTTAGAAACATCAGCGGCGACTGCTGATATTTCCGTCTTGAGCGATTGATTTAAGGTGCTTGCTTCTCCCTTTAATGATTGATTTAAACTGCGGGCTTCCCCCTTTAAGGATTGATTTAAACCTGCTATTTCGGTTTTTACAGATTGATTTAAGCTCCCAATGTCTCCCCTTACAGATTGATTTAAAGTTTTTATTTCCGCTTGGGCAGTTTTAGTTAAAGTCGATAAATCTTGAGTGAGTTTAGCTGCACCTTTAGCTGTGTTGGCTGTATTTTCTGCAAGGGATTTAATATTGTTGAACAGCGCGGGGTCAGTGTAGAAATTAGCTAGGCGGACTGTGGATTTAATTAGTTCGTCGATAGTGACTCCAGCTTGACCTTTTAAGCGCGAATTGTTGCAGATAATCTCTGGGGGACAGTCGGCGCTAACCGGATTGGCGCTAAGTAACGATTCTGGCAAAATCGATTTGGGGGTAATGTCGATCGAGGATTCGCCAATTAAACCCGATTTATTCGCTTCGATCACCACATCCCGGGGAATCACTAAAGTACCGGGGGCAATCTCCAGCATCACGTCTACGCCGTTGGAACTCGGTTGGAGGGCGGTAATTTTACCGACTGCAACCCCACGATACCTGATGGGCGTGCCTACTTGCATTCCTTGGGCGCTGGCAAATTCTACGGCGAATTTGTAGCTGCGGTTCCCTAGCTGCACGCCCCGCAGCCAGAGCACTATGCCGCCAAATAAACCGATTCCTACTAAAATTAATAACCCGACAGAACCTTCTCTTACAGTTCGCGATTGCATATTACCTCTTTAGGCAGTTGGCAGTTGGCAGTTGGCAGTTGTTAATTTTTTTCTGATGTGTTGCCTATAGATTTTAGATAGGCGTTTAGCCTGGGCGACAGTTCGTCAATAATTGGCTTGAGTATTTCTACTTGCGTAGTTGTTAGTAGTTGCCTAGTATAAGCCCGTCTCAACCAGTGCTTTGTTTCATATAAAGAACCTCTGGCAATCTTGATAAATCTCCGATGATCCTGATAGCTACCTCGACCATCTCCTTCAGCAATATTAGCACCAATACTATCAGCCGAGCGAATAATTTGCTTGCCGACAGTATCTTTTGCTAGTGCGTCCCATTTTATAACAATATTCCAAATTTCATCAGCTAATTTTTCAGCTAATTTATAAACATCTAACTTCTGAAAGTTTGTTTGTGACATATGCTATCTCCCAACAATACAAACAATTAACCACGACCTACTGACAACTGCCCACTGACAACTGCCCACTAACAACTGACAATTGACTATCCAATCGCTTGAATTGGCCCAGTAACGCTGCCGGTAAAAAATTGTTTAATTAACAAATTATCGGTCGATGCAATATCGCTGACACTTCCCTCCCACTGCACTTTGCCTCGATAGAGAAATACGAGGCGATCGGCAGTGCGGCGGATGGTACTGTCTTGGTGAGTGACGATCGCATAAGTGCTGCAAACACCTTGGGCCGCCTGCAACTCGCGGATTAAATCTTCAATTACCGTCGAAGCGATCGGATCTAAACCCGCCGTCGGTTCATCGTACAGCAAAACCTCTGGATTATCCCTGGCATTATCGGGATTCGCCATGATGGCGCGGGCAAAACTTACTCGCTTCCGCATTCCCCCAGACAACTGCGCCGGATAGCGTTCGCCAATTCGCGGCAAACCCACCATCTCCAACTTTTCCTCCACCAATTCCCGAATGCGGCTGCGCGGCAGCTTAGAATGCTGGTAAAGTAAAAAACCGACATTTTCCTCCACCGTCAGCGAATCAAACAAAGCCGCTTGCTGAAATACCATCCCAATTCCGATCGGATCTGCCACGTCGTCCACCCATCCGACCCTGCGCTGTCCCTGAACGAAAACCTCCCCGGCATCCGGGGCCAACAAACCCGCCATTATTCGCAAAATCGTAGATTTCCCCGTCCCGGAAGGGCCAATAATTGCCAGGGCCTCTCCCCGATAAATCCTCAGATCGACTCGATCGAGGATCGGGTTCTGGCCGAAGGACTTACTTACCCCCTTGAGTTCGATTAGCGGCTCAACCATATGATGTTATCAATAAGTTATCAGTCCTCAGTCATCAGTCTAGCTAATGACTAATGACTCATGACTAATGATTAATGACTAATGAGTAGAATTGACTGCCAGAATCAAAACTCTCTTGTATTGTAAATTTGTCAGCTTGAGCTGTTCCAATACCCTTAAGACTAATTAACCATGTCAATTAGTTCACTTCCTAAAGCCCTTCGCGTCTTGGCTAAAGCCAAGCAGGTTTTTGGCCGTTCCAGAAATCCTTACCCCCCTTCTTTGCGGAACGGGCGAGTTTACCAGTGGTTTAAGTGGTTGGCCCCCGGACTGTTGGTGAAACGGTGGCTGCTGATCAGTGCTAGCGGTTTGGTACTTGCCAGTTTGGGTTTAGCGATTTGGACTGGGATGACTCCGATTTTTTTCTTCTTGCAATTGTTGAGAAATTTTTTGGCGTGGATTGCGGAAGTTATTCCCAATTACGTGTCGGGCCCGATCATCATTGCTGGCGGGATTTTGTTAATTCTGTGGGGACAAACTCGCAGTTTGAACTCTATTACTCAAGTGCTGATGCCCGAAGGGAATGAGGAATTGGTCGATCGACTCCTCAACCACCGCCGCTTGAACCGCGGCCCGAAAATTGTGGCAATTGGGGGCGGTACGGGCCTTTCTAATTTGCTCAGAGGATTGAAGGATTACAGCGCCAAAATCACTGCTATTGTCACAGTGGCGGATGATGGCGGGTCTTCCGGGCGGCTGCGCAGGGAAATTGGGGTATTACCGCCGGGAGACATTCGCAATTGTTTAGCGGCTTTGGCAGATGAGGAAAAGTTATTAACTGAGTTATTTCAATATCGCTTTCGGGCCGGTGACGGTTTGATGGGTCACAGTTTTGGGAATTTGTTTTTGACGGCGATGAGCGATATTGCTGGAGATTTGGAACAGGCGATCGCCGCGAGTTCTAAAGTTTTAGCAGTTAGGGGAGAGGTGCTGCCGGCTACTCTGAGCGACGTTTCTTTGTGGGCAGAACTGGCTGACGGTCGGAGGATTGAGGGGGAGTCCAGCATTACAGAAGCTAACGGGCGAATCCTCAAAATAGGCTGTACTCCTGCTAATCCTCCGGCGTTACCCAGGGCTGTGGAAGGGCTTCGGGAAGCGGATTTTATTATTATTGGGCCCGGGAGTCTTTATACGAGCGTCATTCCGAATTTGTTGGTGCCGGAAATTGCTGATGCGATCGCCAACAGCGAAGTTCCGCGCATTTATGTGTGCAATATTATGACTCAGCCAGGGGAAACTGACGGATACAGTGTTGCAGACCACATTCGGGCGATCGACCGCGCTTGTGGCCGACCACTGTTCGATGCTGTAGTAGTTCAGGGAAAAGTCCCTTCTGCAAAAGCTTTGATCCGCTATTCTCAGGAGAATTCTTATCCGGTTGTGCTCGATCGAGAAGCCGTAACGCAATTGGGGCGGCGAATTGTCATCGCAAATGTGATGGATGAAGATAAAAATACGGGTTTAATTCGCCACAATTCTCAAAGGTTGGCGGGGATGTTGCTGCGTTGGTACGGCCGCGCCCAGAACATTTAAGCTGATGCCTTTGAGGGAGAAAGTGGCAGAGAAAATCATATCAAATTTGGTTGCGGAATTATACCCGAGCGCTCACCTGACCCTCGCGATTAGCACTCGCGATCGAGATGCTCGCACTGCTATTATGCCGATGCAAACAAAAACGATATCACAACAGACAACTGATTGAAATGAAAACTTTGCTTCCCGATTCTGAGGCTACGCACAAGTTTGGTGTTGCGTTAGGTCGATCGCTCCCCCCAGGGACTGTAATCTTATTACAAGGAGATTTAGGTGCTGGCAAAACTACCTTGGTTCAAGGTATCGCTGAAGGTTTAGGAATTTCCGACTCGATCGAAAGTCCTACTTTCACCCTGATTAACGAGTATTTTGCAGGGCGAGTTCCGCTGTATCATCTAGATTTGTATCGACTGGAACCCGAAGAAGCCGAGGCTTTGCACTTAGAAAGTTATTGGGACGGATTAGAAAGGGATTTGGGAATTGTGGCGATCGAATGGGCGGAAAGATTAAAGTACAAACCAGAAAATTATTTGCAAATTTATTTGACTTATCTAGATAACGGGCGGCAAATTGAAGTAATTGGTAATGGCGACTTATTGGATTGGCAATTGGAAATTTGAGAAAAGGCGATCGAACTTACTGCGGCGGGCGGTTGACTCGAATCAATTTACCTCTCAAAGTTTCCTCACCAGCAATAGCATCATTAATGCGTGTTGCCAACTTTTCTACGTTCCTATCTTTGGTACAAACAATAATACCAGCGTGGCCTGGCTGTCGGTTGTGCAGTCCGATGAAATCAAATCGATTTAATGTCAAAACAGCTCGATCGTTGCTTATAGCAAATGCTAGCACCTCTGGATCGGGAATCCCAAGTCCTGCTTTTCCTGCTTCCTGAACCGTCAGGACATTGTGACCAAAAGCGCGCAGCAATTGCACAACTGGCAAAGGAAATTGTTCGTCGGCATACAAATTTAGGATGACTCAGGCTTCCTCATTCTTGCCGATTGCTTCTTCCATTTCCTCCTGATGTGCATCAGCATAAGTCCAAACATTGACTAGATCGGCAGCGCTTAGATGGGGATAAAATTGTAAAAGTTCGGCATCGCTTGAACCTTCGCGGCGAAAACTTTCAAGCAGCCAAACAGGGATGCGAGTTTTGGCAATGCAAGCATCGCCACCACACACGTCGGGAGTCTTGGTAATTCCCGGCCAGCTATTACTTAAACTTTGGGTTAACAGTCTGATGACTTCAGCTTTTTCAGTCGGAGTTAAGGCCAGGAGTTGTGTTTCTAGTTCTTCGAGGAGCATGGGTAAAATCGCCTTTGCGATCGGGAATATGTCATAATCAATACTTCGGACAGTTTTTGACTGCCAACCGTAGAATAAGGGTTTCAAAACGATTCGGCAATCGAGCTACCAACGGAACATCGATGATTTCAGACTACGAACTAAAAACTGTCCGAACTATTGATTATAACACTTTACCTTTATTCATGCTTAATCAGCGTCAAATGTCAAGGCTTCCCCCCTAACCGTTGTATCCAATTTACCCTTCTCAAAAACTACTTTTCCTCCCACAACAGTCACAACCGGCCATCCCGTTAAACTCCATCCTTCAAATGGGCTCCAGCCGCACTTAGTCACCATTTCTTCTCGCACAACCGGGCGGTAGTTGTCCAAATCTACTAATACTAAATCGGCATCAAAACCCGGGGCAATCGCCCCTTTGTTGGGAATTTTATAAGCCTTAGCAACTGCTGCCGACATCCAATTAGCAACTTGCGCAACCGTACATCTTCCCTCTACTGCTTGCGTCAACATCAAAGGTAAAGAAGTTTCGACTCCGGGCATTCCCGACGGCGTATTTGGATATTCTTGAGCTTTTTCTGCTAATGTGTGCGGCGCGTGATCGGTGGCAATAAAATCAATTACCCCGTCTAATAAAGCTTGCCAAAGTATTTCGTTATCGCGGGGTTCGCGCAAAGGCGGATTCATCTGAGCTAAACTGCCAATTTTTTCATAGGCGCTGGTATTTAACAACAAATGCTGCGGCGTAACTTCCGCAGTTACCCAACTCGGTTTTTCCTGGCGCAACAACTCAGCTTCATCCCCAGTTGAAAGGTGCAGAATGTGCAGTCGGCGCTGATATTTATTAGAAAGTTTTAAGGCTAGCTGAGTTGCTAACAAAGCTGCTTGATTGTCTTGAATTTGCGAGTGCACGGCAACATCGGAAATCCCGGCAAATTCCTGACGCCTCTGATTGATTCTAGCTTGGTCTTCCGCGTGTACCGCAATTAGTCGATCGCCCTTGGCAAAAATCGCCTCTAAAGTTGCTTCTCCATCCACCAAAAGCTGGCCGTGCATCGAACCCATAAAAACTTTAATCCCCGGAGTCGGATTCGCATTCAACAAATCCGGCAAATTCTCGGGCGTTGCACCAATAAAAAAGCCGTAATTCACCAAACACTTCTCGGCAGCGCGGCTTAGTTTATCATCTAAGGCAGCTTGAGTTGTTGTCAGGGGTCGCGTATTCGGCATTTCCAGAAACGATGTTACGCCGCCTTTAGCGCAAGCACAGCTAGCGGTAAACAAGTCTTCCTTGTGTTCTAAACCCGGTTCGCGGAAATGTACCTGGGGGTCAATTACTCCGGGTAACAGAGTTAAGCCGATCGCATCTATTTCTCGATCGCCCGATTCGGCAATGGACGGAGCAACCCGAACAATTTTGCCCTCGCAGATTTCCACGTCCCCTACTAAAAACTCGCCGTTGGGCAAAAGAATGCGAGCGCCGCGGATTAACAAACTTGATGTGGTCGGCATAAGCTATAATTAAATGAGTAAGGTGCGTGAGCACATGAAAAAATTTTATCCTCAAAAGAGTTCTGTCAATAGTAAGAAATATGAATGGGACTGGCGCTCAGAAACTCCGTTTATACGGAAAATAAGAGGTTGAGGACGATATATCTATGCAAGAAACCCGGTTTCTTACTGGGCGCGTTTGAGGTAACAGGCAGATGCCTGTGAAGCAACAAATATTTTTTTATTGGTAGCCAGTCCTAACCCCCTCATAAAAAAATTATTCCAAAACAAATCGAAGTTTTGCACTCGTCAGCAGGGCCAATGCAAAAGCCCACCCCGCCGGCGAAGATTTTGGAGATTTCCTGAAAAAACTCCGAATTAAGTTTATAATTTGTATCCAGCCCAGTCACTTAATATTTATGACTCGTCTAGACAAGTCAGCCGACGAAAAACCTCCGCAAGACACCGAAAATCCTTGGATAGAAGGAATTAAGACGATCGGCTTAGCAGCATTCTTGGCCTTTGGCATCCGTACCCTGGTTGCCGAAGCTCGCTACATTCCCACCGGATCGATGCTCCCAACCCTACAAATTAACGATCGATTAATTATAGATAAGGTGAGCTATCGATTCCAAGATCCCCAGCGAGGAGATATTATAGTCTTTATGCCTCCAGATCCAGCTAGTTTGTGCACGGGACAGCCGCCGCCAATCAAAGATGCCTATATCAAGCGAGTGATCGGACTTCCAGGAGACACTGTGGAAGTTAAAGAGGGAAAAGTTTTTATTAACAAGCAGCCGCTACAGGAAAAATATATTGAAGAAATTCCACAGTATCCCTACGGGCCTGTAGTTGTAGATCCAAATTCTTACTTGGTGCTCGGCGACAACCGAAACGCAAGCTGTGACAGCCATTATTGGGGCTTTGTACCGAGGCCAAATATTATCGGTAGAGCAATTGTGCGTTTTTGGCCACTCAACCGCACAGGTTCGATCGATCCCACGCCCATTTATCCCGCTAAAAATTAGCTACAACCCGCAACCCGCAGATTTTCATCTGCGGTTGTCAGTTTAAAGTACCAATTACTTATTAGCCATTTTCCACGACAAAATAATCAATGGTTAAAAGAGATTTAGTATGAGGTTTCGCGATCGAGCACTTTCACAACTTTGTTATACATCTCCTCTGCTTGTTGCTGCGAGTTGCCGATACTTGTCAATCCCAATTTGCCAAACTCCGACAAACAGCCCATTAAATGAAACACGCTCCCCGTCTCAGTACCGGTGTCAAAGTGCAGTTGATTGTCAGCAATAATATCCATCAAATCGTTCGGTAATAATCCCCGATAGCGCTCTTTTTTCAAATTGTCCGAAGCAACATAATATTTCGGACGGCCCTGCTGGCTGTAAAATAATCCTGTCGAACGTTCGTACCGACCATTTGTTAACAGCTTTAGCGCCATAAAGGGATGAGTTGTGCCGCCCTTGCGCAGGTTTATCTCTATTGCTTGCATATCCCAGTTGCCGTCTGATTGTCGCACCGCCAGAAAATCTACTCCAAATCTTTCTAAAGCGCCTTTTTTAGCTAAGTTTTGCCCTACTTTCCATCCCAATTCCTGCAACGCTATTCGATAAGATTCATCGGCCGGAAATCGGCAGCCTAAGAAAATTTGACCGTCGGGGCCTCCTAAAATCTGGTCGTGGGTTGAGAGAATTTCTACTTCGCCGCTGGGGATAATTCTCCCTTGAACGCTGGGCGAGAACTTCTCTTCTCCTTCGATAAATGCTTCGGCAATTGCCCCTAATTCGGGAATGCGGCTGCTAAAATTTTCCCAGGTTTCGCCCGTTGCTTGAAAGCGCAAATTATGGAAGCTATCGCCAATTGCCTTCGCTCTTTGTGTAGGCGCTTTACCTGCGAGGGACTTCAGATCTAAAAGTGCATTTCCTTCCCCCGAAAAACCTTCATTTAACTTAATTACGATCCGCTGCAAATGCGGCTGCCGTTCCCACAACGCGGCCGCAGCTTCCGCTAAATCTTCCGCATTCCAAACCAACTCGGAACCGTCAGGATAAGGCACGCCACATTCTTTAAAAATTTGCCTGCTGCCACTTTTTGTTCCCCAGTATAAAAGATCGGGATCGCTGGCCCACAAAGGAATCCCCAATTTAACAGATAACTCGCGTTCTAAGGGCGTCGAGTTATAACAAACCATATAAGATTTTGTCGGTCGCGCTGCTTGACGAATGCGCTCCATCAAGCGGGGACGCTCTAAAATTTTCTGGGTGAGGGATTTGGCAGAAGCATCGTAAGCACTGAACAGCAAAAGCCGATCGCGCGCGTGAGAAAATGGTATTCCCGGCAGCAATTGCAGGTAATAATCCACAATCATCGGGTGCAAGGGTTCCGAGGTAATGTAAATTAAGCGCGTGCGGGGATTTCGCAGGCGAATCAATGAAAATAAATGCCGCTCTTCGTAATGGTAAGCACCCTCAACTTTCTGCATTTCTTGCTGATCTAAGCTGAGAGAAGGAATGATAATAATGTCACAATCTCCGCCGTCGAATTCTTCGACTGCTCGCCAACGTTCGCGTAATTCTGTCTGAAGATTGCGAAATTGCTGTGCGGATTCAGAAGATGGATTATTTAACTCTTGCATTGCGTTTTATCCTAAGTATTCAAATAATTATTGCTGATAATGTCAAGTGCGTCACCCCAAATACCTGAGACAACTCACACAGTTTTTTTCTGACGCACCTTACCAAAAATATTGACAAAAATGCCCAAATAGTGATTTAACGTGCGTCAGTCCAAATATTTGAGGCAACTCAAACAGTTTTTTCTGATCCCGCCCAAAAACCGATACCATGCCACGTACTCCTATCGTGAATATCCAAAAATTTTAGACCAAAGTTTAATCTCCCAGATTCATCTGTGGAATAAATCTAAAATCTAAAATCTAAAATCTAAAATCCACTGACGCACCCTACCCGGGACGATCGTCCATTTCTGTCAAGCTGCTCTAAGAAGCTCGCCGCACTCGAAAAAGTCTGGCATACTCCAATATCGGCTCTAGGCGGCGTTGATTTTGCTTGAGTGCCGATCGCAATTTTTCCGAAGGGCGGAACACCAGGGGAGCCGAATATTTGTTCAGCATCTCCATATCTGGCGACTGGCTCAGCAGCATCAGCCTCACGTCTTTGTCGAGCAAATAACTCAGAGAAAGCAAGTCCCCCATGTTCGTAAAATCGTTGCCGCGATCGCTAATTACAATTGTATCTTTAATCGATCGGTTAGCTATCGCCTCTTTGTTAATAATTTTCGCAACTTCAGCATTAAAATAGCTCAAGTCTTTGCTCCACCAAGTATCAGAAAAAGCGCTGACCGTACAGGATGCTACACTTGCTGTAAATACCAAGGCTAAAATGACTTGCCAAAATCGCTGCTGATTTTTCACGTTACTTGCGAGCAAGTAAGCAACTGCTAGCTGCACTCCCGGGAAGCAGGAAATCAGATAGCGGCTGACGGCGGAACGTTTGCCGCCTAAGATTATATCCGGTAACGCCAGGATCAAAAAAGGTACAAAAATTGATGTTAAAATAAACAGCCAAGTTGAACTGCTAGTCCAGCGGCAGATTTGGTAAATGGCTGCCGCAATTAACAGCAAAAATGGCAATCTCAGCAGATAAGTCCAGATATTATCAAAGCCTAAGTCGAAGTCAAAAAATAATGCTGTAAAGCTGAGCGTCCACAATTTGACAAGATACAGCCAACCAGGAGATACTCGCGTCCAATCAGTCGTAGCTGATGCTCGTTCCAGGTTGGTTGCCAGCACGTAAATCCACGGAAGATAAAATATTAAAGCTGCTGTTACTGCTAAGAAAAATTGGGAATTAGTTACATGACCTGGCAATTTGGTTTTTTTGACAAAGAACCAGTAAGCAATTATAAAAACTCCGTGTCCGATGAGTGTTAAACTGAAGAAAGGATGAGTGTAGAAACCAAGGGCGATCGCCAGCGAGTAAAATACCCAATTTTGCCAATCCCGCAACCGCACTGCTCTCAGCAGCAGCCAACTGCTGCCAATAACTGTGGCTGTTAGGAAACTGTACTGCCTTGCTGTCTGAGCAAACAATATGTCAAAGGGTGATAAAGCCAAAAGTGCTGTTGCTAATAACGCCGCCAAATTCGAGGCGAAAAGTTCCTGAGCTAAAGCGTACATCAAAGGCAGCGACAGCAAACTCAATAGTGCTGGCAAAGTGCGGGATGCTGTTAGAGAACTGCCAAATTCCTGCATCCACCAACGAGCCAGAAGAAAGTATAAAGGCGGATGCTGCGGGTCTTCCAGTGCTAAAGAACGAATTGTGTCTGCTTCTGTAGTTCCCGGTTTAATCCGCTGATATTGCTGCAATTCTGGTGCGGGAACAATCCGGTTTTGGAATAGTTCGTCGTCGATTTCTTGGCGGGTGAAACCAGCGGCGCGGATTGATGTGTAAGCTTCGTCGTGCCAGTAAAGTTTGCGATCGATCTCAAAAAAGCGGAATCCGATACCTAATAAGATGCCGATCGCCAATAAGCTCATCAGCCAGCGGGAATTTTTGGTATTAACAGATGTGTCTTGATGTGTTGTAGATCCCATGCTTGTCCTAATTGTGGCGATTCCCTCCGGGATAGCTACGCTTCACGGAATTTGGAACTGTAGACCATCTTAAACCGCACTCCGAGAGCGATCGATACCCCGTACATACCCCAACAGACGATCATTCTACCCTCTGCCGGATGCCGAATACCTCTACATCAGTGCCTTGTGAAAGCTGGCGAGTGGCTGAACCACCCCCAAAATCAAGAATCTTCAACCAGATCCTCCTAGAACCTCCAGAGCCCAAAAATAACTGCTAACATACGTGTTGTACAGTTAATCAACAAGCTCCGCAAGGGGTCTACCCGCATACCGCAAATGGCAAAAAAAGAAGCGTCTATAAAAACTTCCACTGAAAACTCAGAAAAGCAAAAAGCTCTAACTTCCGTACTGTCCCAAATCGAGCGCAGCTTTGGCAAAGGGGCGATCGTCCGATTGGGAGACTCCACTCGCATGAGGGTAGAAACCATTCCCACCGGAGCTCTGACACTGGACATTGCTTTGGGCGGCGGTTTGCCAAAAGGCCGAGTCATTGAAATTTACGGCCCGGAAAGTTCTGGTAAAACCACTCTAGCCCTCCACGCGATCGCCGAAGTCCAAAAATCCGGCGGTATCGCAGCCTTCGTCGATGCCGAACACGCCCTCGATCCCACCTACGCCTCAGCTTTAGGCGTCGATATTGAAAATCTATTAGTTTCCCAGCCGGATACCGGTGAAATGGGTCTAGAAATTGTCGATCAACTCGTGCGTTCCGTCGCCGTCGATATCGTAGTAATTGACTCCGTAGCCGCCCTCGTCCCCCGCGCCGAAATCGAAGGCGACATGGGCGATTCCCACATGGGTTTGCAAGCGCGCTTGATGAGCCAAGCTTTGCGGAAAATCACCGGCAATATCGGCAAATCCGGCTGTACCGTCATCTTCCTCAACCAATTGCGGCAGAAAATCGGCGTAACTTACGGCAACCCCGAAACAACAACCGGCGGTAACGCACTCAAATTCTACGCCAGCGTGCGGCTCGACATTCGCCGCATTCAAAGCTTGAAAAAAGGTACAGAAGAATACGGCAACCGCACGAAAGTTAAAGTTGCTAAAAATAAAGTTGCTCCGCCTTTCCGCATTGCCGAATTTGACATTGTATTTGGCAAAGGCATTTCTACTTTAGGCTGTTTGACTGACTTGGCCGACGAAATGGGAGTAATTACTAAGAAAGGTTCTTGGTACAGCTACAACGGCGACAACATTGCTCAAGGACGCGATAACGTAATTCGGCACATGGAGGAAAATACCGAATTTAAAAATGAGATCGAGAAGTTAGTGCGGGAGAAACTTGATACGGGAGCTGTGGTTTCTGCTAATTCTGTCACTCCTGTCGATCTTGATGTTGATGATGAGGATGAGGATGTTGATGACGTTCAGGATGTAGAAGAGTTGGAAGAAGTATAACTTTTCTAGTGATTTATCATTAGTCATTTGTCATTAGTGATTAGCAAAAGTAGGTTGGGTTTAGTATACACAAACCCAACCTACTTTTGTGCTTTTCTTCTCAAGGAGCCGCAGGTTATACCATTTTAGATTTTAGATTTTAGATTTTAGATTTGGGAATTACTTACTGGGAGCATCTCATATTTGTAAAAACACTTCTTCTGGCTCCTTCCTTCTTCCTTCTTCCTTCTTCCTCTTTCCTCCTAGCTCCTGGCTCCCAACTCCAATTTCTCGCTTGGCTGCAAAAGTGAGATGCTCCCTATTTACGAACACTTATTCAGGCATAGAAACTGGCTGAACGTATTGAGAATTAGCGCGCACATAACAGCCTTGTCTTGTCAGCAACCAGGGTTGACCGTTCGCCATCGTAATAGCATTTGCTCCCCTGAGTTCAGCAGCAACTGTATCTCTATCCGCGCGGTAAACTTGTTGAATGGCTCCGTTTGCGGTCTTGCGGCAGTTGAGTTGTCCATCTCGCGAGGTGACTCGCCAAGCAGGCCAAGTTACAAAACCATTTGTTTGACTCGACCAAGTATTAGCATTGCTAGAAGTATAGTCGCCACTTGCATTAGGACGCGGTAAAGCTTCGACTAAATTTACTTTAAATGTCTGGCCAATAGAAGGACAATTTTCTCCTGCTTTCACCTTCCAAGTAACTTCGGCTCCCAATTGGCTGCTTCTTCCAACTTGACGCCTGACAATGGCAATATCTCCAGAACAAACAATTTTTCTGCCAGGGCCGATCGCACTGTCTTTGAAAGTCCCATTGTAATAGTAAGAGCCTGCTGCTCCTTCGGAACGGGTAATTTGAATATTGCCAAAAAATTCCCTATTGCCTACTTTGGTCAAGTAAAAACCGCTGCGATTGTTTCCTTTTTCTAACAGGTTTAAAGTAGTTTTACCGTTGGGATTAACATAAGTGGTAGCGCTAGCAGCACCACACCAAACTAATGACAAAACTCCTGCATAAAACCAAAGGTTAAGTCGTTTCATGGCCATACTTTTTATGAATTTATACTTTATTATAGCTAGCACCCGAATACTTCACCAGCCCCTCAAATGAGTGTCACTCATTTGAGCGACAGCGCACTCGTTTGACCCTGCGCGCGGAGCATCCCCGGTATCAGCTATGCAAAACTTCACCCTACTTCAGGTTTCTTCAGCTCTCTTCACTTGTATGCACCTGCATCACTGGCCTTGCAAGCTTCAACTTCTGACTCATTGCAGGTTCCAATAATCAGCAGCAGAATAAATTTATATACGTACGTAAGGGAGTTCCAGTCACCTCTAAATACTGTGGATTTTACGGCTACTTCCCGGGGGGTCCAGTGGGGGCAACTAACACTAGCCCGATTTTGACAAATGGCAGATTTCACCTCTGAGGCAGTTTGTAAAGAAATGTAAAAGCTCCTGAAAGCCAATTGCTGTGACAGAAAGTACGGTTTCTAAGCTGAGTCGGTAAAAAAAAGTCGTCTTGATTCAGCACAAAAATGAACTTGAAAAACACAAATTTAATTTGCCATAGAGTTCAATCATTTTTCGAGGGAGAATAAATCATGGCTGACGGTCAATTAGAAGTTATATTAAAGATGGCTCAAACAATTAATCCTCAAATTGAGAGCGATCGACATTTTGAAATAGACTTGGAGAAATTGCGCCAACTGCCAGCAGGAACATTAGGGTGCGAAGTGGCGCGGTTTTTAGACGAACAAGGCTTTGAGCCGATCGCATCGGGAGACTGGATTCAGCGAAACCACGACGTTTGGCACGTCCTGACAGGTCTTTCAGCTTCAACAGAAGATGAATTTGTACTTCAAGCGTTTACTCGCGCTCAAGTCTTTCGCCCTTCCTGTGCGATTTTAGTGTTAGTGGGACTGATCGGCGGCAAATGCACGATCGGACAAATTATCAAAGGCTTAAAACATGGAAAATTAGCCGCTCGGCTAATTGACTGGGACGTTGCATCTGATTGGGAAACTCCTTTATCTGAAGTTCGAGAGAAACTCGGAATTCTACCCTTAATTGATTAGATTTTAAGTCGTTACCTCATTGCAAAAGTATGCAAAGCATAAGTTACAAACCGGAAATTAGCCTGAGTCCACGGGAAAGAGCGATCGCGCAATTAGTAGCCCAAGGCCTGCCAAACAAATGTATTGCCAAAAATTTAAATATCAGCCACTGGACGGTTGCTACTTACGTGAGGCGGATTTTTATCAAACTCGGTGTTTGTTCCAGAACTGCGATGATTGCACTGCTGATCCAAGAAAATTTGCTCTGGGACTGATAAATAAGTAGGCTGCGTCAGCTAGCTTTAATTCTCTGGTAATCCAGAAACTCTAGGCACAACGCACCCTACAAAAACCTATCCCGAGACAAATTAAAACCCGGTTTACCTGTAAAACCGGGTTTTAATTTGCAATGTTTAAAATTTTCTATGCCAAAGCCAAAGAACCAGAAGAATTTCTCAGGAAGCTCAGCAATTCTCGATTCACCGTTTGTGGCGCTTCCTGCTGAATCCAGTGACCGCAGTTAGGGACTAATTTCAGCTTAAACGGAGCCGTAATTAATCTGTCTAAACCTTCTACAAGTTTGTGGCTCAAAAACGCATCTTCTTCTCCCCAAAGCACCAAAGTAGGCACTGTCACAGGTTCTAATTTCTGTCCCCAATTCCAAAGCCACTGCGGGTTAAACATCTGCTGGTAATAATTCATCGCCGCAGCTAACACTCCCGGCTTTTCTAAAGCTGTCTGATAAATTTTAGTTTCCTCAGCGCTAAAAGCTCCTTTACGAACAGCTTGTCCTTGAAAAACATTTTTCACAAAATCTTTCAAGTTTTGCCGGATCAACCATTCGGGAATGCCGGGAACCTGAAAAGCCAAAACGTACCAACTGCGACGGATTTGATCTAAATTGCTCGCCATTTCCTGCACGAATCGCTGCGGGTGCGGAGCGTTTAAAATTGCCAAACGATTGAGCTGTTCGGGGAATTTTTGAGCTATGTGCCACGCGATCGCACCTCCGCAATCGTGACCGACAATGTGAGCTTTTGTATAGCCCAAGCTCGCAATCAAACCGCGAATATCGGCGCTCAGCGTATCTAAATCATAGCCGCTTGTGGGCTTGTCGGAATCGTTGTAGCCCCGCAAATCCGGCACCACAACCTTGAAATGACGCGCTAAAGCAGGGATTTGATGACGCCAAGAGTACCAAAACTCTGGAAACCCGTGCAGGAGCAGAACCAGCTCGCCTTCTCCTTGAGAAACGCAGTGCAGGCGGATGTTGTTGGTTTCGACAAAAATGTGTTGCTGTTCGGAATCTAAAGAATTCATAGTTGGAAAGTTAGACTTATTTTCGGGAAGTAAACAACCCGCCGACTGGTAGCAGGCTGAAACGGCCCAGTGGTTTTAATTTTTCTACTTTTATTGTAGCTGCTTTTCGATCCCCGTCGGTGCAATCTAATTAAACTTAAAACTTGTAGGGTTTTGGGGTGTCCTGTGTTTTAGGTGTAACTACTGAGTTCAAGTTTATCACCTTAAATGTATTGTTTTAACAGCGGCGCAGGCGATTCAATAATAGCACAATTTCGTCCGTTGCCGATCGCATTTTTGCAGTCGATAGGTCAGATTGATTGACGATAATGCTAAACACCAGCGGCTCGTAATTCGGAACTTCGATATATCCCGACAGCGCCGAAACTCCACTCATAGTTCCTGTTTTTGCTTGCAAATTTACGCGGCTTGGTGTATTATTGAAGCGATTTTTCAAAGTGCCGCTCTCGCCAGCGATCGGCAGTGACTGGCGGTAAATAGATGCAGCAGGTGAATTGGCCATAAATCTCAAAGTTTGCACCAAGGCTTCTGGGCTAATTAAATTGTGGCGGGAAAGTCCCGAACCGTCGGCTAATATGTAGCTGTTTGGATTTACTCCTAATTGAGTTAAAGCGGTTTTTAACTCTTTCAAACCCATTTCACCTGTATCCTCTTGCTGCTGGGGCATCTTGTCTGTAACTTTTCCCAACAATCTCAATAAAACTTCTGCATAAAGATTGTTGCTTTCGCGATTAGTTTCTCTCACCAATTCCGCCAGCGGCGGCGATTCAACGGTCGCTAATTCTTGATTTAAATTGCGAGAAGCCGATGCAACTAAAGCCTGTTTAACAGGAATTCCCTCCGCCGCCAGGGCTTGTTGAAAATACTGCAAAAAATTATTAGCGGGGTTGACAACTGCGACATACGCTGATTCAGGTTCGCCACCAACTTTCAACTGTCCGCTCACTCGAATTATAGGTCGATCGAACTCCCGACCAACTTCAATAAACTCGGATTCGTTTTGGGCGACTGTTACTGAATTGTTCTGGAGTTGCCACTGATTTGCCAGCTTTGGTTCGGCAAAAGTAACTTTCAGAGGTTGCCCGATTGCCTGGGGGGACAAGAGAAGGTCGATCGCGTTTTGATTGAAAATTAAACTGTTAATCGGTGCTCCGTAGCCTGCTTGCGCGTCTTCCCATTCCCAATTGGGATTGACTGCACTGCCTTGAAAATAGCTGTCATCGCCAATCAACTGGTTGGCTTGAGTGATTCCCCGCTGCTTCAACTGCTGCGCCAAAGATTTCAACTGAGCCTCAGCAATGCTCGGATCTCCCCTGCCCGCAACGTACAAACTCCCATTTTCGCCGCTGTAAACCGATGTCTTAATCCGAAAATCTGCACCGAGTTTCTGCAAAGCAGCGGCTGTAGTTAGCAGCTTGGCATTTGATGCTGGAATAAAATATTTGGTGGCATCGCGACTGTAGAGAGTATCAGTAGAAGATAGAGGTTGAATCAAAATGCCCCAGCGCGATCGACTAAATTCGGGACGGTTGGCGATCGCATCTACTTGCGCCCCCAATTCCCCAGGACAAATATCCCCAGCAACCGCCGGCGTTTGAGCAGCAACCGCCGACGGACGCCCCAGAATTAGGACTAACAAACTAACCGCAATTCCTTGGATTTTCAAAGTGCAAGTTCCTTAACAATAACTATTAAAATTAGATGCGCCAGAGCTTGGAAGTGTCACCGAATCAAGTCAATATTAATAATAATAACGCGCATGAATTCTCGGATTAAACAGCGGCTCTACAGGTTTTCCCTCTTTGAGGTGCTCTTCCACAATCAACGGTACATCACTCGGTTTAACTCGACAATACCAAATTTCGTCTGGGGTAACTCGTACAGTCGGGCCAGTGTTGCACTGTCCCTGACAGCTACTGGCCTCAACTTTTACCCCTGCAACTTGTTGGGCTTCAAAAGCAGCTAGCACTGCTGCTGAACCATTTTTCAGGCAAGATTGATACTGGCAAACCAATACACAGCGCGCTTCTGGTTGGGAGTCTGGTTCTCGGGTTGGAGATTCTGGCATTGGTAAGGATTTATCCGCTCTTTAAGATATCTTAACAATCTTGTCAGGCATATCGCCCGCCGGAGGGAGGCAAACGGCAGAATTTTACAGTGCGATCGAAAAAAACAGCAAAATTCTGGCATTCAAACTTTTTCCTTGCTTCTACCTTCTAACGAATCCCTTCAGCAGAGCTGCCTTTCTTCAGTCTGTGTCACGCTTTCCCGATATGATCTGATTTAGAGCAACAACTCAATAAACCGCCAATCATGCCCAAAACAGTAGCTGATGTGATGAGCCGCGATCCGATTTTGGCGCGACCCGAAATGCCCCTGAACGAAGCGATTAAAATTTTAGCCGATCGACGCATTAGCGGTCTTCCCGTCGTAGATGAGAATGACTTGTTGGTAGGAGTCATCTCCGAAACCGACTTGATGTGGCGGGAAACCGGCGTAACTCCCCCCGCTTATATCATGGTGCTCGACAGCGTGATTTACCTAGAAAATCCAGGTCGTTATGAGCGAGAACTCCACAAGGCTTTAGGGCAAACAGTAGGAGAAGCGATGAGTAAAGAGCCAGTTACCATCGATCCCGACAAATCTCTCCCAGAAGCTGCAAAACTAATGCACGATCGCAGCATCCACCGATTGCCAGTGCTCGATCCTGCGGGCAAAGTAATCGGCATCCTCACTAGGGGAGATATTATTCGCTCGATGGCTGCCGAATCTTAAATTAACTGTTGCAGTTCCAGGACTGTATCAGAAAATGAGTCGATCGCTCTTTCAATCTCCCTCACTTTTGGCAATTACCAATTACCAAATCTAAAATCTAAAATCTAAAATCTAAAATCCGATGAGCATTACCCCTGAGTCCGTCGAACAATTGCTGAATTCCGAGGATTTTGGCGAAAGGCTGCGAGCAGTCAACCAACTGCGACAACTAGAACCCGCGATCGCCTATAAACTAATTCAAATTGCGATCGGCGACAACAACGTCCGGGTTCGCTACGCAGCAGTCAGCCAATTATCAACCCTCGGCACGCAGAATCTGCCGAACGCTTTAGAGGTACTGCGAAACAGCTTGAACAACGACCCAGAACCCGACGTGCAAGCAGCAGCAGCCGATGCTTTGGGCGCATTGAAATTAACCGATGCTTTAGAAGATTTGCAGCAAGTTTACAGCAGTACCTCTGAATGGTTGGTGCAACTGAGCATCATTGCTGCTTTGGGAGAAATGGGAGATCCGAAAGCTTTTCCTATGTTAGAAAATGCCCTCACTTCTGAAAACGAATTGATCCAAACAATTGCCATCAGTGCATTAGGTGAATTGGGAGATAAACGCGCGCTGCCGCTGCTGCTTCCCTACGCTTCCAATGCTGATTGGCAGATCCGTTACAGAGTCGCCCAAGCTTTGGGGCGGTTGGGCGGTGCAGAAGCACAGACAGCTTTGGAAATTCTCGCCAAAGATGAGGTTGAGCAAGTTGCTCAGGAGGCTAAAGGCGGACAAGAAAATAGTTTGAAATCTTGAGATTGCTTTGGCGATCCCGAACAACCCTGCGCGGTTGTGAATTTTGAATTAATTTAGAATTTTTTGTGAGGATTCTACTAAAAACTCTGTTCGCGATCGCACACAGAATTCAGAAACCCGGTTTCTTCCTATATTTGTCGTTCCTGTCCGCAAAACTCGTAGAAACCGGGTTTCTAGCCCGCCCGCCAGCGGGCTGGGTGTGCAGCGCAAACCTTACTAATCAGGAAAAATCTAACATCTAAAATCTAAAATCTAAAATTGTATTGATGCCACGGGCGATCGCAAATTCCTTTGAAACTCTCCTTAAATTCGAGCGCACTCTTCCCTTTCCCAATCATAGCCGGGCTCTTGACATCCACACTTTGACAACAGCTATAATCAAAATAGATACAGCAGCGGCAGGGATTAACACAATTATTGAATTGTGCCCAGCCAGCTAGCGATCGGGGAAACTATCGTTAAGACGGTAAGCAATCTACCAGCAAAACCAAGTCTTAAAACTGTTTATCATCCCCATGCTTGAACAACTAGAAAATTCCGGTTCTCAGTCCTTGGATATTTTAACAGAGCGATCGGTCTCTCAAGTAGCACCAAGCCCAACCAATCAAAACTTTATTAATAGAGTTTTAGAACTTACCAACATCGAACGCAGCAAATTAGGTTTGTCCCCGCTAACCTTCAATACTCAGTTACTAAATGCGGCGGAAAATCACACCCAAAACATGGCACTGCAAGACTTCTTTTCCCATACCGGAAAAGATGGTTCATCATTAGCAAGTCGGATTTCTGCAACGGGCTATCAATTCTCAGCGGCAGCAGAAAACATCGCTGCGGGCTCTTCTACACCCGAACAAGTTGTCTCATCGTGGATGAACAGCAGCGGCCATCGGGCTAACATTCTTAACCCCAATCTCAAAGAAATTGGGATTGGTTACTATTTCTTAGCCAACGATACGGGTACAGAAAATTTCAATCACTATTGGACGCAAGTTTTTGCGACTTCTCTTGACGGTAGTGTCAATCCCGCACCAACTCCCACACCAACTCCCACACCAACTCCCACACCGACTCCTACTCCCAACACATTGGTATCGATTACTTCGCCCATACCCAATGCTACAGGGGACGGGAACCCGACGACAGCACCCAAAAATACAGCCAGCGGCGGCAATTATTTCCTATCAGATAGTGCCGATACTCAAATACCGACAAATGCTGCGGGATTGCCAATTTTTGCCCTTTCCGGCAAAGATAATATCACCGGGGGAGAAGGTGTTGATAGCATTAATGGAATGCAAGGTGCGGATACAATTAATGGCGCAGGAGGCAATGACAGCTTATCCGGCGGCAAAGAATCCGATTTAATTGATGGCGGTGTTGACAATGATTTTATCAGCGGCAACAACGATAACGATCGACTAATCGGAGGAGACGGTACCAATACTATCCGTGGCGGCAAAGAAGATGATGTCTTGATTGGCGGTAACGGCGACGAGTTGTTGGCGGGCGATCGCGGGCAAGATATGCTGACGGGCGGCGGCGGAAATGATACGTTTATTCTGGCGGGAGGTTTGTCTGCTTCGGCTACTTTAATTGGTGCGGATGTGATCGTCGATTTTGGGGCTGGGGATAAAATTGGTTTGACTGACGGTATCGGATTTGCAAACTTGACTTTTGAAGCTGTGAGTTTGCAGTTGGATGGAGGTGCAAGCGTCGCTTCTACGGCGATTAAGTCGGGGAACAATTATTTGGGCATCGTGCAAGGTGTAAGTCAAAGTCAGCTTACGGCGAGCATTTTTGTAAATGGTTGACACTGATGACTGTTGACTGTTGACTGTTGACTGTTGAGGACTAACAACTGACAACAGTCAACAGACTACTGACTAATGACTAATTGATGTTACAGCCGATCGCAAATTTCCTTGAAATTCTCCCAAAATGCGATCGCACTCTTCCTTCTCCAAACCAGTCCAGTGCATCATCAAAGCTAATTTTACAGATTTGCCGCTTTTTTCGAGCAAAAAACCCGCTTCATCCCGGTTCAAATCAGTCAAATCTTGCAACATCCGCACAGCCCGATCGCGCAATTTCTTATTAGTAACCGCCACGTCAACCATCCGATTGCCGTAAACCTTCCCCAGCTTCACCATTACCCCAGTCGAAATGATATTCAAAGCCATTTTTGTTACTGTACCGGCTTTCAAGCGCGTCGAACCCGCCACTACCTCCGGGCCAACCAACAACCGAATATCAACATCAGCCTCAAAATTCACTTGTTCGACGGGTACGCAGGCCATAAACACAGTTTTCGCCCCCCGCTGGCGCGCCGCCTGCAAAGCGCCCGCGACAAACGGCGTCGTACCTCCAGCCGTAATCCCGACAACCACATCTAAGTTGGTAATGTGACGGTGGGCGATCGCCTCAGCCCCATCCTCAGCCCGATCCTCCAAATCCTCTGAACTCCGCACCAAAGCCCCCGCACCCCCGGCAATTATGCCCTGTACGAGTTCTGGCGGCGTGCAGAAGGTGGGGGGACACTCGGCCGCATCCAGCACCCCCAAACGCCCGGAAGTACCTGCACCGACGTAAAACAGGCGGCCTCCTTGACGCAGAGACTCGGCTGCAATGTCGATCGCTTGGGCTAACTGTTCGCGGGCGCGGCCGATCGCGCTTAAGGTTTGGGCGTCTTCCCGGTTGAACAAGTCCACTAATTCGATCGAACTGAGTTGGTCTAAATTCTCGCTGTTGGCATTCACCTGTTCCGTCAGCAGATGCCCTCTTTCTTCTAAATTTTTCATGTTTTGTGATTAGTCATTAGTCATTAGTCATTAGTCATTGGTCATTAGTCATTAGTCATTAGTCATTGGTCATTAGTCAACAGTCAACAGTCAACAGTCAACAGTCAATAGTCATTAGGTTTACAAAATAGGGTACGCATTGCCTGCCCGCTGGTGAGCTTGGTGAAGTCGTGACTCAAAGGCTCGAAATTTGCGGTTCTGGTGATCGGCTAGATCTACTTCCGAGAGAGAGGCAATTACCCATTACCCATTACCCATTACCAATAACTGCTGACTAATGACTAATGACTAATGACTATTACAAAAGTCCTTCGAGTCGGCGGCGAATAGAATCCAGTTCGTTTTGGGAAACGTCAGAATCCGGCTCCGACTCTGGCTCAAGCTCCGGCTGCCACTGAGTCTGTGTTACATTGTCTTCTGGCGGGATCGCCAGCGCGCCGGCCGGCACCAGTTCCCAATCATAATCAACACTATCGCAGAACTCCTTAATTTCCTCATCGTCGATCGCCTCGACAGCGGGTTCGGGAAAATCCTGAGCTTCCAACATCACGCCAAAGCGGGTGGCGTCGTCTTCTGACTCAAACATCAGAACTTTATTGCGATCGCCGAGTTGAATGGTATGAATTCCCTCATTCTCGGTGCGGGCATTGAAGAGTAAGACGAACACTCGCATAAGTTTTAAAGACCTTCTTAACCACCGTTTTTTTATCTTAGGAGCGATCGGGCCACCGAGCAGTCGATTTTAAATTTTAGATTGGAGATTTTAGATTTTAGAATTGACTCCCGATCTTGCACGCGCGGGGATCGAGAGGATTTTGGGGAGTTTGAAGACTTGGTGTTAGGTCGTGTGGCGTGTTTTGATTAAGTTTGGTAAAGGTTCTTGGACTCTGCCCCGCAGTGGGGGGCGTGAATCTTGAAATTCGATCCTCTGCGAGGGCTTCGCTAAAGGGCCATCGGCACTTCCAGCCTCTGTCCTGCGTCTACCAAGGGCATAAGGCACGCTTACGAATCACAGAAATTATACCTGTCTAAAACCCGCTGATTTCCTCAATTCCTGAATTCTCACAAGCTTTGAGAAACACCCATGACTAACTCGGACAAGGACACAAATCAACTCGCACCCCGCCCCCACCGCCGCTGGTGGCGTCTGCTGCTGCTTAGCGGTACGGGATTGGGCATTATCGCCTTGGTTGGGGCGGTGGTAGCTCAGGCGTGGGTGCGGGCAAATTTAGCTCCTTTGGTGGAAACTGAAGTCAGTCAGTTGCTGAAGCGGCCCGTGCAACTCGGACGTTTGGAAGGATTTTCTCTGACAAGTTTGCGGTTTGGCCGATCGACTTTACCTGCAACTCCTACCGATCCGGATTACGCTTCTACAGAAGCAGTTAAAGTAAAGTTTTCGGTTTTGCAACTGCTGTTCACCCGCACTCTCAAATTAGATATTACTTTAGTTCAAGCCAACGCTTATATCGAACAGGATGCTAAAGGCCGCTGGGTTAATCTTCCAACTGCGGAGCGGAAATCTCCGGGTTTATTTAAAACTGAAGTTGAAGCATTTCGAGCTGAAAATGCCGCCGCAGTTTTGGTGCCGAGTCCCCCAGTCGGGCAGAAAACTTCGGCTCCTATTTCTGTAAATCTGAAAAATGGCAGTGTTCTATTTCGCGACCAAAATCAGCGCGTTCTCTACGAAGTAAACGGTCAGTTTACTAACAGCGATAATTTTATACTTAAAGCTGATTCTATGTTACCTGCAGCTCAAACTAACCTGCAGTTGCAAGGTCAAAATTTGCCTTTGCCCGACCTCGCTCGCTTGCTAAGACTTTCCGGCATTTCTTTACAAAAAGGTCTTGCTAATGGCAATTTGACCGTGCAAGTGCGAGAGAATAAAGTGTCGGGAATTACTGGTACGGCTAGTTTTGGAGGAGTGCAAGCGAGTATTGCTTCACTGAAACAAATTATACAAAATAGCAGCGGTCAGTTGCGGTTTCAGGGAACTAATATTATTGTCGATAGTCTGGCGGCTAATTACGGTCTAATTCCGCTGAGAATAGCAGGAACAGTTGCAACTGGAACTAATTTTAATTTGGAGAACGCTAGCTTCAATCTGATAACTAGCGTGCAACCAGTGGCTTTTGCAAGTGTTGTCAGTGCGGTGGAGACAGAGTTAGGACAGAAAGTAGTATTGCCGGTTGCTTTTGCGGGGGAGGTGAAGGCGGATGTCAAGCTAACTGGAACCGTCGATCTGCCGGTGCTCACAGGTGCGATCGCCTCGACAAAACCCGCTACGGTCGATCGACTGCAATTAAACAATATTAGCACTAATTTCAAATTGGAACGCGGGAGAATGGCTCAAACCCCAACTCCAAATTCTAAATCTTCTATTCGCCCTTTTTCCTCTTTAGCTTTGACTTTGAGCGAGATTTTGGTAGTGCCGGCGGCGGGGGGTAAACTTGGCGGCCAAGGTCAAGTTGATATTGCTTTAAAAAATAAGAATTCGCCATCGGGTTTGGTGTTTGACTTGCAAGCTGAAAACTTGCCCGCAGATAATCTCGCCCAAATTTACGCTCTCCAGATTCCTCCTACTGTTACAATTGGCAGTGTCTCCGCAAAAGCTCAAATTTTCGGCCCGTTAGACAACATTCAAGCTAGAGTTCAATGGCAAGCACCGCAAGGGACTTTCCCCGCTGCGGGCGAAATTCGAGCCGGAGGAAATTCGGCGGATTTGCAAAATACTGTTGTGAAAATTGGCAATGCTTCTGTTAACGTGGATGCTGCGCTAAAAGACCGTCTGTGGGAAGCTTTGATCGAGGGCGATCGCGTCGCCCTCAACAGTTTGCAGCAAGTCCTGCCAGACCTTAATTTGCCTCCTGAACTAGCGGGTTTGTTCAGCGGAACCGTCGAAGCAGCAGGAACTCTGGACGATTTGAGTTTAAATGCGATCGCTGCTACGGGCCAAGGAACGCTGAATATTGCTGACAGTATTGTTGATGTTAATGGCGAACTAGAATCTGGTCGCTGGCAAGTTTTTGGCAACACTGAAAAAGTTGCAGTCAATCAATTGATTGATATTGGCTTGCCGTTATTAACACGGGGAAACCCCGCCAATCGGGAGAATCTAGAAGCTAAAATCCAAAATCTTAAAACGTTAAACGGACAGCTAGCCGGGAAATTTCAAGCTGCGGGAAATGTTGACGATTTGACTGCTGGCGGAATCAATTTTAGTAGCAACGGTAGGCTCAATTTTGCCGACAGCAATGTAAATTTAAACGGAGAATTGGTAGCGGGAAACTGGCAAGCAACAGCAGAAACAGATCGCACTTCCATCAGCCGCTTGGTAGATTTGACACTGCCGATTTTAGATGCGGCTTCAGCATTCAATCCCGAAAATCAGCAATCAGCCAATCTCAACAATCTAAAATCCAAAATCCAAAATCTCAAATCGATTGACGGACTGCTATCGAGTCAATTTACAGCATCGGGAAGTCTTGACAATTTGACTGCTAGCAGCATCAATGCCAGCGGCAGCGGCAGACTCAATCTGGCCGGTAGTGATGTTAATTTAAAAGGAGAATTGGTAGCCGGAAACTGGCAAGCAACAGCAGAAACCGATCGCACTTCCATCAGGGGCTTAGGAGATTTAGGATTGCCGCTGTTAGATGTTGGCTTAGCTTTCGCTGCTGACAATCCCCAAACAGTCGCCAATATCAACAATCTAAAATCCAAAATCCAAAATCTCCAATCGCTTGACGGACAAATATCCAATCAAATTCAAGCCAGCGGCAGTCTTGATAATTCAACCGCCGCTGAGATAGGCGTCAGCAGCAACGGCCTACTCAATATAGGGGACGGTACTCTTGCTTTTAGAGGTAAATTAGAAGACAGACGCTGGCAAGCTTTCGCCGATGCCGATCGAGTTATTCTCAGTCGCTTAGAACAAACAATCCGCAATACCCAACTGGTGACCCTGACGGCGACTTTGCCTAAAGGATTTGACGGCAGAGTTAACGGCAAATTCCAAGCAGCGGGCAGTTTGGATAGCTTGACAGCCAAGGGAATTAGTGGTAGCGGAGAAGGACGGATTGTGGTCGATCGACTCGGGGCGATCGATACTACGGCCAAATTAGAAAATGGCAACTTGCAAGCATTGCTGGAAACGAACGGAATTGCCGTCAGTAATTTAGAACAAACCCTCAAACAAACAGGTTTGCTGACAGCGGATTTACCGCCAGAAATTAACGGAACCCTCGACGGCCAAGTCCGCATTTTGGGAACAGTAGATAATCTAACCGCCAACGGCATCACCGCCAACGGCGACGGACAAATTCGACTCGCCAACGGCGGAGGAATTGTCAATGCTAAAGGCCGCGCCGAATCTGGGAATTGGCGCGCGTCAATCGAGGGCGAGCAAATTGCTCTAAGTCGCTTCCAGCAAGCCTTTGAGTCGCAGCGACAAAGCTTGCAAGCCCAAGGTGTAGTCTCTGGTGCCCAAAATCTCCCCCAGCTTGGAGGACTGTTTAACGGCAATATCAATTTATCCGGGCTGATAGGGGCGGGCACGGGGGCACCGCCCCTACAAAATGTTCGCGCCGGCGGCAGTTTCCGCATCTCGGAATTGCCGTTTTTGAACCAACCTTTTGAGGCAGTATTTAATTGGGACGGCAAACGGGTAGAAATTGAGAACGCCACAACTCCCGGTTTGACAGCAAACGGCTTTGTTAACGTCGAACTCGAAGGTCAAGGAGGGCCCTCAATTTCCAACTTAGATTTGGATGTCAAACTGGCCAACTTTAACCTGCAAGCCTTACCAGCAGAAAAGTTAGGATTTTTGTCTACAATTGCCGACAAAAATTCCTCACAGCAAAACCCACCCCTGCGCGGCAATGTCGATTTTACCGGCAGCCTCACGGGAACCCCCGCCGAACTCAGCTTAGTTGGCGACGTGGAAGTGCGGGATTTAGCAGTAAATCAAGTCGCTTTTGACCCGGTACTGGCGGGGAGTGTGAATGCGGATGCTGGCCAAAGTGTAGATTTGCGTTTGGCCGGTCGCCAAGACAAAATTGAAGTAGCTTTAAATCAATCTTTTCTGCCGACATCTTTCTTAGTTCAACGCGGGGAATCTGTGGCTAGCGGCCAAACTCAGGGAGAAACTTTGCGAGTTAATTTAAGCGATTTTCCCCTGGCTGCTTTGAATCTATCACCGGGGAAAGAGGCAGGTTTGGGGCCGATAACCGGTACGGTTTCGGGACAAGTGAATGTGCCCGGTTGGAAGATGCCGTTAAATCCGGCGACTTTGCAAGCAAGCGGACAAATTGCGATCGCCCAACCGGCGATCGGCTACATTAAAGGTGACAGTTTCCAAGCCGAATTCAGCTACGCTAACGGCAGCGCCACTCTCACAAACGGACTTTTCCGCCAAGGCAGCGGTCAATACTTAATTTCCGGCAATGTTAAAACAGGCGCCAACCCGCAATTTGAAGGGAAAGTTAACGTACAGCAAGGCAATTTGCAACAGGTTTTAGCCGCTTTGCAATATTTCAATTTAGGCGACTTGGCTAGAGGCTTAAAACCTCCGGTTTACGCTAGCGCCGCCGACGTGCAAACTGTAGCAGTGGGACAACCAGAAGCCCCGCTAATCGAACAGTTGCGCCGCTTGGCAGAAATTGAAATACTTTTGCAACAGCAGCAGCAGGCCGTGGAATCATCAGAAAAATTGCCTCCCTTATCCCAATTGCAAGGCACTTTTGGCGCGGAAATTGCTGTCGCCGGTTCTTTGCAAACAGGTGTGCAAGCTCAATTTAACGTGAAAGGCGATAACTGGCAGTGGGGAGAATATGTGGCTGAAAAGTTCAGCCTTGAAGGCAGTTTTCAGGACGGGATTTTAACTGTTTTGCCTTTGGAAATTCGATCGGGAGAAAGTGCGATCGGCTTTTCGGGACAACTCGGACAAAAAGCTCAATCCGGGCAGTTGCGCGTAGAAAATGTGCCGGTGGAAGAGTTGGCAGAACTGGTGGAATTGCCTTTTGTAGATGTCACGGGAAATTTGAATTTGCGGGCGAATTTGGCCGGCAGTTTGGAAAACCCGCAAGCCACCGGGGAATTGAGTTTGGTTGAAGGTACGCTAAACGGAGAACCGATTAAACAAGCCGACGGCAGTTTCAGTTACAGCAACGCCCGCCTGAATTTTGGCGGCAGCGCTTTGGTAACTCAAACTGAACCGATAGAGGTGCAGGGAAGTTTGCCTTTTGAGTTGCCGTTTGCAGCGGTGAAGGCCGACAGCGATCAAATCGATTTGAGGGCGAATTTGCAAAATGAAGGTTTAGCAATTATTAATGTATTGACTCCGCAAGTTGCGTGGGTCAGCGGCCAGGGACAGGTGCAAATTCGCGTGGGAGGAACGCTGCAAGATCCTGTAGCGCAAGGAATTGCGAATTTTGAAAATGCAACCGTCCGGGCGAACGCCTTCCCAGAACCGCTGACAGGGCTGACTGGGACGGTGCGCTTTGAGGGCGATCGTATTCGGGTAGAAGGAATTCGGGGACAGTTGAGTCAGGGAGAAGTTGTTGCCGCTGGCGTGATTCCGCTGTCTGTGCCTTTTGCTGAGGGCGATGTCGATGCGGCTAATCCTTTGGCTGTGAATCTCGACAAGTTAGCACTGAATCTCAGAGGATTGTACCGCGGCGGCGTAGTCGGTCAAGTGCAAGCAAGAGGTACGGCAAGGCGCCCGCAGTTGAGCGGTAATATTGAACTGTACAACGGCGAAGTATTTCTCCGGAGTCCCGGCGGCGGCACAACTGAGTTAGCTTCTTCCTCTTCTGCTTCTGATTCTCCTTCGACATCTTCCCCTTCCCCTGCGACTGAGGTTTCTGCTTCCCCTACGACTGAGGTTTCTCCTTCTCCTGCAACTCCGACTTCCCCTCCGTTTGAAGTTGGAGTGAACGATTTGCGGCTGAATTTGGGCCGGGGAATTCGGGTAACGAGTGCGCCGATATTGAGTTTTCAGGCCACTGGGGGCTTGACGGTGAATGGAACTTTAGATGACCTTCGCCCTGTCGGTACGATTCGGTTGACTTCCGGATCGGTGAATTTGTTTACGACAGAGTTTAGACTCGATCGAGGATACGCGCAGACTGCTACTTTTGTACCAGGACAAGGACTCGATCCGACGCTGGATGTGAGATTAGCAACTTCGGTGCAGGAAGTAACGCGGTTCCGCACTCCCGGCACATCTGTAGCCTCTGAAATAACAGACGAACCGACAAGTTTCGGCAATGTGCGGAGTGTCCGAATTCAAGCGTTAGTGCAGGGAAGAGCTTCTCAGTTGGCGGAAAGTCTGGAGTTGAGGAGTTCTCCGAGTCGATCGGAAACAGAGATTGTAGCGCTGTTGGGCGGCAGTTTCGTGCAGACTTTGGGACAGGGAGACAGTACGCTGGCGATCGCAAATTTAGCCGGTGCGGGTTTATTGAACAACCTTCAATCTGCGGTTACCAACGCCACAGGATTGAGCGAATTTCGCTTATTTCCCACTCGGATTAGAGGGAACGAAGTACAAACTGCTAGTTCCAGTTCTGGTGCGGGTTCTCTCGGTTTAGGTTTAGAAGTTGGCTTTGACATCACGCGCAATATTTCAGCATCAATCATTCGAGTTTTGTCAGCAAATCAACCGACTGAATTTACTGTGCGCTATCGATTGAGCGATAAAATTTTACTCAGGGGATCGAGTAATTTTCAAGGAGACAATCGCGTCACTGCTGAATATGAATTGAGGTTTTAGTTAGCAAAAAATACAGTCTAAAAAAAGCTGAATATCCTCAATCAGGAGCCGAAAAAGTGAAAAGGAGAGAAGCACTCAAATTGGTAACAGTAAGCATGAGTTCTTTAATAGGGACAATATATTACTCGGGAGAGCAATATATGCTTGGAAGTACGGCCAAAAATCATTATGACTGGATATTACTATACTGGATGCCCTATGACAATAATCTCTCAATATTTGGACAACCAATTATTCAAATGCTAAGTAAAGGTGTAAAAAATGACAAGGTTTTGGTAGTCGTACAATCAGACTTTAGTGGAGCAGCACAAGTTTCTCGAAGCATCATTAGCCAAGGTAAAGTGGATAGGCAATACTTAGAAACAGCAAATAGTAGTAGTTCAGAAGTCTTGAGTGAGTATCTGACTTGGGCACAATCTCAATTTCAAGCCAAACGCTGGGCTATTGTGTTTTTAGGTCATAGTGGAACGCTTATGGAAATCAGCCCCGACGAACATCCCACGTCCCCTTCAACTTCAGAAATTAGATGGATGAATCTTCAAAAAATAAATCAAGTTATCTTTAATTTTAACCAATCTGTAAAGGGAAATCTAGAATTATTATTTTTCCAAGATTGTAATAAAGGAAATATTGAAGTACACCATACCTTCCAAAATACTGCTAAGTATACGCTTTCATCTCAACTCCAACTTGGAGTGCCAAATTACTATTATGAGCAATTGTTAAGTGATTTGAGCGATTATCCAGACATTGATGGTTCTCAGCTAGCTAAAAAGATTATGGATTATGAACCACCTAATATGTACCATAGTTTGACATTAACTAACAATCATTATTTTCGCTATTTGCCAGAAAAAATTAATGTTGTAATTGATTCTATTTTGCAAGCAGACATTGCGCCTGTAAAAGTTTTTATATCCTCAATTTTAGCGTCTGGAGTCAATTTTTCCAATAACAATACTGTAGTAATTTACCATAACTTTGGAGAAACCTTTGTTGATTTCGCAAACTTTTTACAAAAACTTACCCAATTATCAGGTGCAAGTCCGTCAGCTTGTAACGATTTATTGTTATTTTTAAATAATTTTCTTATTCAGAGAGTGCAACAGAATGGTGAATTACTGGACTCAAGAATTAGGCATAAGTATAAAAACTTATCAGGCTTAGGTTTATTTTTACCTAGAAATCGGCAGAAACTGGAAAAGTATTTGTATTTATCGGTTTATTCAGACTTAAAGCTTGTAGAGCTTTTTGAGGCTGTTGTATTCGAGACAAAAAAGAACTAAAGGTATTGGGGAGATTTTACTTTCCAGACTTCACAGAAGCAGTCTGGGAAGTAAAACAACAGCCAGCATTTGCTCCCAATTCCCACTTCCCAATGCTATAATATAAATAGCAGAATTAAAGCCCTGCTGTTAACCCCGCGCACAAGGTTATAGGAGTTAAGTCAGATGGCAAACAAACTCCAAGTCAATACACAGTCGATCGGCTACAGCGACTTTTACTGGAACCGCTTTAGTCCGAGAGTTGCGACTATCAGCAGTGTCCGCAACGCCAATCACTGGGACGGCGGATTTATCACCTATATTGCATTTCCCACAAAAGTAGAAGCTACAGCAGCAATGAAATATTTGCTCTTGAATCAAAAAGCTGCTGATGTCGATATGCGGAAAGCCAAGCGAATGAAAGCAAAAGGCATTCGGTGGGAACTCAAAATTCGGGGTTTAGCTTTTAATGAAGTGCTGAAGCTTGCGACGATGGACATAGCTGGAAAGCTAGTTATGTCACCTGCAACTACTACTGAAGCCACAGGCTGATAAAAGCATTCAGATAATAGGTTGGGTGGAGACAACAAAACCCAACCCTGCCCATATTTGTCAATATCCATCTTCCTCTCTTTTCTCCTCCTCTGTGTCCTCAGCGCCCTCTGCGGTTCATAAAAAAATTCCTATAAAATATATGCGCTTCATCAGTCCCAAAACAGATTTTGCATTCAAAAAAATATTCGCTTCTTCCGAACATCCAGAAATTCTCATCAGCTTCCTAAATGCAATGCTGTATAACGGAGAACCAACCATCCAAGAATTAGAAATAATTGACCCTTATTCAGCAGGAAGCGTTACAGGATTGAAAGACACTTACCTGGATGTCAAAGCCAAGATTACCGGTAACAAAACCGTGATTGTGGAAATGCAGGTACTCAACGTCGCCGCCTTTGAAAAACGGGTAGTGTACAATGCAGCCAAAACCTATTCTACTCAGCTCAAAGCCGGAGAAGGTTATTTAAAGTTAAATCCAGTCATTGCTTTAACCATCACCGACTTTATCTTATTTGAAAACACCGAAAAACTAATCTCTAACTTTGAATTCACAGAAACAGAAGAGAAATTCGTCTATCCCAACTGCGAGTTAAAATTAGTGTTTGTCGAGTTACCGAAATTTAAAAAAGAATTGAATGAACTCGAAAATCTGCCGGAAAAATGGATCTACTTTATGAAAAACGCGCCCTCTTTGGAAGCAGTACCAGATACATTGGGGTCTGTTGAAGAGATTAATACCGCGCTGGAAATTGCCAACAGAGCAAATTTGACACTAGACGAATTGAATGATGTAGACAAACGAGAAATGTTTATTCAAGACCAAATTGGGTCTGTGATGAAAGGGATAGAAATTGGTCTACAACAGGGAATCGAAAGGGGTAAAATTGAGGGGGAAATAGGATTAATTATGCGTCAGATAGTGCGGCGGGTGGGTGAGGTTACACAGGAAGTTCAAACTCGCATCCAGGGGTTATCTGCGGAACAGTTAGATGATTTGGGAGAAGCTTTGTTGGATTTTAGGAGTAAAGAGGATTTGATCGCGTGGTTGGAGTCGGCGGGATGAACTGATGAGTTAAAAAGAGAGTCGGGGATTTTTAACGCGGATTTAGTAAAATTCCCAATCTCTGCATTCATTTAAACTTTAGTATCTGCGGGAACTTCCCTCTGTACCAGCATCCAACCTAACAGCGCTAAACTAACTCCAAGAGCGAGAAATCCTAAATCCCAAGCTAACTCGTTGATACCGGGCTTGACGTGGTGGATTCCCAAAATTTGATGGTCAACAATGCCTTCAACAAAGTCAAACAATCCAGCACCAATTAATATTGAACCGAAAAAATTTTGAGTTGACAAAGGAACGTCTTTGCGCTTCACAGCACGCCACAAACAGAAGATTCCCGCCACTGTCACCAACCAATCCGCAGCGTGAAACAATCCATCTCCGAGGGTATTTAATTCTAAACCGGCAACGGTAGTATCGGTTTTAACGCTGCTAAACATATGGTGCCACTGCAGGAGTTGGTGCAGCACAATGCCGTCAAAAAAGCCGGATTGACCGATACCGAGGAGAATTCCTGCGATAATTAGAGGTCGGCGGTTGTTAGCTGCGGTGGCTGGTGGGTTTGTGCGATCGTCCAATGGAAAACCTCAGATTATTTAACTGCTGAGCCTGGGTCTGTGAAGGGTTTTGCCAATACATTTTTTAGTTTTGCTGGGGAGGAGGGGCGATCGCATCATCCGCGAGATAGATTTATCGAGTGAAGTGCGATCCTCTTCGAGGGCTTCGCTAACGCGCCTTGATTTTTGATGAATGATTGGAAAGTGCGATCGAATCTTGCCTGCAATAACTTCTACAACACCATCCACATACTAATTGATAGTTTTAATTACATTAAACCTCAACATATTTGCATAAAGTCCTGGCTTCAGGAAGAGACGAACCAGATTGACGCAACTCTTCTAAATGAAAAACTATTGCTGCTTTAATTTGGTGTTCTACTTCCTCGATTGTTGTTCCTCTTCCTAGGCATCGGGGGAACTCTGGTAAAATAAGCAGAAGAATTGCTTTCTGATTTCCGGAGGGGAATTAAATCTCGATTGTTGTTCCTGTTGCGAGGCATTTGGGTACCTCTGGTAAAATAAGCAGAAGAATTGCTTTCTGATTTCGGAAGGGGAATGAAATAAATTCTAATTCTGCTTTGACTATCTGCTTTTGGGTTTGCCAACACCATAGACCCTTGTGGCGTCAATTCCCATCTGTCGCGAGGCGAATTAGTTTCTACATATCGTTTAACCAAGCCATCAGCAGCCAGTTTTTTTAAGACAACCATCATGTCAGGTTCTCGCGGTACATCTCGACGGGAAAGTGCATTCGCGAGTTCGTACCAACTCCACTTTCCTTGACCTTTAGCTACTAATTCCAGCAGCACTAATTCAAGCTGGGTTAATTGAGTTAGGTTTTTCATCAAAATTCCTCTACGCTCGGATGAAATAAAACGCCGAATCCTTCTTTTAATTTATAATCTTCAAGAGTAGCTGTGTGAGCATTGTTCCAAAGTTCATAAGCCTCATCCGGGTCAGCGGGTTGTCCAGTTGGGTAGCCCAGCTTTTTATACCTGACATACTCGCGTAACTCGTGAGTATAAAACCGTAAATCAACAGGCTCAGCTACAAGGGTTTGGGTGGTGATACCTCTTAACCTTTCAACCATTCTTAGCTCAGCTTCACCAACTGGATTAAATCTGCGAACATGAGCTTCAACCAAGGCAACGCCTTTATCAGTAATTTTAACATTCTGATAAGACAAGTTGAGAATTTTTCCGCCAGCTTTTGAGCGGTTGAAAGGTCTGCCACTTATTGCACCTTTTTCTAGCATTTTATTCGAGTGGCTTTAATCTATCCGTCGTTAACAAAGTTCTGAAACGCTGAGATGTTACACCTTGCAAGTCTCGACGCGACAGAAGAAACACTCACTCCAACCAACACAACCACCAACACAACTCACTACACCACAACCACCACAACTCAATACACTCTGAACCACGCCCTACAACAGCCAGAGGGAGGTGTCCTGGTGCTGTATTCCTCTCTGAAAAAGTGAGGTCGTTGTAGTGCAGCCATTTGCCGTTTTTTCGCCAGCCCACCTTATCCCCAAACCTCTCCCATATTGCCTCATCCTTTTGACTGGTTCCCCCTAGACTTTGATAAATACGTTTCTGCACGCTAAAGCCGAAGTGACCGTTAGAATATTTTACCCAAAGTTGGTCAATTGTACGCAAGTCTTCGCAGGGGAATTCTTCAAAATTTTCCATATATATCCATTCTTCTTCCTCACCCGCCGCCTTCAAAATAACTTTCAGCGTTTCTCTATCCGCTTCTTTCCACCTTCGGGCAGCCAGTAAATCGCGCAGATTGGTATAGTCTATTCCCCGAGCGGAGTTGAGAGGAACATCAGCCTCATTAGGAATAGTATTAACTAGAGGTGTAGATTTGGCAGACAATGGAGATTCCGATCGCTTGTCAACTGTGGCAGCAACAAAATTATTTTGAGCCGAAGCCTGATTTCCAATTCGTGACACAGCGATTCTTTGAATTCCCTTAATTGCATCCATATCGCCAGGAGATGCCGCTAATACACGAATCCACAACTGTTCTGCCAGCTCATAATCTTGGTGTTCCGCAGAAAAAGCATCAACTTTCATTTTAGAAACATCATATAAAGTTGCATATTGTGGACAAATAATTAAGTGAGACTTAGTGAGAGGCTCTGCAATAACGTAAGGTGTTTGTCGCACTTTTTTGCTTTTATGTTGTCGGATCAGTTCAGGAACTCGTGAACTCAAATAATGATCCAATCGCTCAACAGTTGCACATTTACCTTGAACGCCCAAGCCCTCAAGCAGTGCTTTTGTGAAAGCACCTTGCTGTAAAGCATCAATTTCATAGGACAATTCATTAGGACTGCAAGAAAAAAAGGTAATAACTCCCTTTTGTCGCGCAAGTTCAGCGGATTGATTGCCGATTCCTTCTCCCGATTTACTCCCTTGATCTCGACAAGCATCCAGAATCAAAATAACATTGTCAGCACCGGAGCGACGCAATTGTTCTGTCACATAATTAATGGAAATCGCTGTACGTTCAACATCATCTGGATCGCTGTCACAAGCCATCAGGTAATCACACCCGTTATGACGCCTTCCGTGACCGCTGAAGAAAAACCAAAAGTTATCCCCAGCTTCCATAAACGGTTTTTCAAACATCGTCCTCAAAACTTGTGTCAGTTTGGTAAAATAAGGACGAGTTGAGCTACCCATAAAATCAGGCGAGTCATCTGAGAAGAACAAAAGTTTCTCACATCCCACCTGATTACGAAGAAATCCCTGCATTAACTCTGCATCCCGCTTGGCATACTTCAGCGGTTGCAGGAAATCATATTTATTGATGCCAATTGATATCGCCAGATTCTTTCCCATCTCACCTTAAGACTTGCGTTTAAATCTCAACAATACAGTTCTGGTATCTGCAACTTTAGCTCCCAGACCGACTAAACTGAAAGAACCCTCGGCGTTAATCGCAACGGATAACTCAATTTCAGATAACTCGATCGCTTTCATGTCAGCTTCCGCATCCGCACGGCTGAACATTTGATCTACCGTTTGCATGAAGTCAACCAATTCTTTTTCTAATTTCTTGATACTGACATTGTGAAGTCGCAAGCTATCAACCGCTTTTGCCGCCTGCTTTTGGGTCGGCTCATTTGGCTGTGCGTCCCAAGCATCACTCCAATCCACGCCTATATGTCCCCCATTCTTCGCACCGTCATCATCAGGTGCATCAGGAGACTCGTCCGAAGTATCGGCAGTCACAATCCGAATCGTTTCATCTGGCATAAGTGTTTAATACTCCCAAATATCTCGATATTTTTGCGAGATGCGATCGCCCACAATAATTTTATATTCTACCTGAAATTTATCAACTGTTAAACAAGCCCCCGGATTCATCTGTGGAATGGGTATCTTGCGCGCGCGGAATGTTAAATTTTAATACTAAAAAATCGATCGCCCTTACGCCCAAAACTACATAATGTGACATACAAGTTCGATCGTACTTCTATCAAAAATCCTAAATCCCAAAACCTCTTTGGCCAAACAGGCCGTTTCTGTGCAAACCTAAAAAACAGCAGACACAATTTTATAAACTCTAATTACAGAACCCTAGCAACCAGTTATGCAAACTCTGCCGAACCCCACTAAAACCCCCACCACCGAACCAACCTTCGACACCACCATCAAACGCCGCAAAACCCGGCCAGTCAAAGTCGGTAGCGTCACCATCGGCGGCGGCTACCCAATCGTCGTCCAGTCGATGATCAACGAAGACACCCTCGACATCGACGGTTCAGTCGCCGGAATTCGGCGCTTGCACGAGATTGGCTGCGAAATCGTCCGCGTCACCGTGCCCAGCATGGCCCACGCCAAAGCTTTAGCCGAAATCAAGCAAAAACTGCACGCCACCTACCAACCAGTGCCCCTCGTGGCCGATGTCCACCACAACGGCATGAAAATTGCCCTGGAAGTGGCCAAACACGTAGACAAAGTGAGAATCAATCCCGGACTTTACGTGTTCGAGAAGCCGAAAGCCGACAGAACCGAATACACCGACGCCGAATTCGCGGAAATTGGCGAAAAAATCCGGGAAACCCTGGAACCTCTGGTGATTTCCCTGCGCGACCAAGGCAAAGCTTTGCGAATCGGCGTTAATCACGGTTCCCTCGCTGAACGGATGCTTTTTACCTACGGCGACACGCCCGAAGGCATGGTGGAATCGGCGCTGGAATTCATCAAAATTTGTGAATCCCTCGACTTCCGAAATATCGTACTTTCCCTGAAAGCGTCCCGCGCACCCGTGATGGTTGCTGCTTACCGCTTGATGGTGCACCGGATGGACGAACTCGGCATGGATTACCCGCTGCATTTGGGCGTCACGGAAGCAGGAGACGGCGAATACGGCCGCATTAAATCCACCGCAGGCCTGGCACCTTTGTTAACTGACGGCATTGGCGACACCATCCGCGTCTCGCTGACAGAGGCCCCAGAAAAGGAGATTCCCGTCTGCTACAGCATTCTGCAAGCCTTGGGACTGCGGAAAACGATGGTTGAGTATGTCGCTTGTCCTTCCTGCGGTCGCACTTTGTTTAATTTAGAGGAAGTATTACACCAAGTGAGAGAGGCGACGAAGCATCTCACCGGTTTGGATATAGCAGTAATGGGCTGTATTGTCAATGGCCCGGGAGAAATGGCTGATGCTGATTACGGCTACGTCGGGAAGCAACCGGGTTATATTTCGCTGTACCGGGGCCGGGAAGAAATTAAGAAGGTGCCGGAAGACCGAGGAGTGGCAGAATTGATTGACTTGATTAAATCGGACGATCGCTGGGTCGATCCTTAGCCCCCGAAGAACAGGCTTTCGGGCCTGTTCCACAAAACATCAAATTTCTTGTGGGGTTGGCTTCTAGCCCGTCAGGAACAGGCTTTCGGGCCTGTTCCACAAAAAAATATCAAGTTTCTTGTGGGGTTGGCTTCTAGCCCGCCCTGAATAGAACTCGGCAAAGTGGAAATATATGTACGCCAAACGCGACCGGGCCTTGCCTGTGTTAGATTGAGCGTAATTATTGTGAACTCTTTTTCTCCCGCGCGTCAGACAAATGGTTATAACAAAACGAGGGCTTGTTCTAAGTGCAGCAGCAGTGGTACTCACTGCTGTAACTCTTGCGAACGCTGGTTGCAGTTCTAAATCTCTGGCTTCTTTTCGGGGAAGCCCTAAAGAGTTGGTTGATGAAGTTTGGCAGATTATTGACAAAAGTTATGTAGATGGCACTTTTAACCAGGTTGACTGGAAAGCGGTGCGGAATGATTATTTGAACCGAACTTATACCAGCGACGACGAAGCTTACAAAGCAATTCGGGAAATGCTGAAGAAGCTGGACGATCCTTATACCCGGTTTATGGACCCTCAAGAGTTCAAGAATATGCAGGTTGAAACTTCTGGGGAACTGACAGGAGTTGGGATTCAGTTGACTCAAGATGAGGAAACCAAAAAGTTGGTGGTGATTTCGCCGATCGAAGATACCCCTGCTTTTACTGCTGGTATTCTGGCAAAAGATATCATTATTAAGATTGACGGCAAAACGACAGAAGGCATGGATACGAATCAAGCGGTAACTTTGATTCGCGGCCAGGCGAATACTGAGGTGACGCTGACGATTTTGCGGGAAAACAAAGAATTAGAATTTAAGCTGAAGCGCGCTAAAATAGAAATTCATCCTGTGCGGAAGTCGGTGCAGAAAAGTCCGATCGGAGAAATCGGCTATATTCGCTTAAATCAGTTCAGTGCGAATGCTGCATCGGAAATGCGATCGGCAATTAAGGATTTGGAACAGAAAAAGGTGACGGGCTATATTTTAGACTTGCGTTCCAATCCCGGCGGGTTGCTGTACGGAAGTATTGAAATTGCTCGGATGTGGCTCAAAGAAGGTACGATCGTCTCCACGGTCGATCGAGTAGGCGAGGCCGATAAACAAACTGCAAATAAGGGAGAGCTCACAGACAAACCGTTAGTTGTACTGGTAGACGGCGGTTCAGCAAGTGCTAGCGAGATTCTATCCGGTGCTTTGCAAGACAACAAGCGCGCGGTTTTGGTGGGAACAAAGACATTTGGTAAAGGTTTAGTTCAGTCAGTACGCGGCGTGGGAAATGGTGCCGGTTTGGCGGTGACAATTGCCAAGTATTTTACTCCCAAGGGCACTGATATCAACAAGGCCGGGATTGAACCGGATTTTAAGGTAGAACTCACCGACGCTCAAAAACAGGAATTGAGGCGCGATCGCGATAAAATTGCTACGACGGCAGATCCGCAGTACGCGAAAGCTATGGAAGTTTTGACACAGCAAGTTACTGGTAAAACAGGGAACAATAAGGCGGAGTCGAAACCGAATGCTGCGCCACCTAAGCCGAGTGCGGCGCAAGCAAAACCGAGTGCAGCACCTTCTAAATCTAAGTAGAAAACCTGTGTAGGGTTTCAGTTAAAAAAAAGCATTCGGGGGAAGATTTACGGCTAAAAGCCAAGATTTTAAACTCGAATGCTTCGCTATTTTTTGCAATGCGTCATTGCGAGTCACGTTAGCTTTCGCGATTCAGAGGAAAGCAATCGCAATCTGTCATTGCGGCTGGCATTTGCCGGCGCGAATTAATCCGATGCGGCGGGCGATGGCATCTTCTGGCGAATCGTAAGGGCCCCACTTTTCAATAATACTGGGGTTTTGTTCTTCGAGTTGGGCGATCCTCTGCGAGGGCTCCGCCAACGGCAAAATATCGCAATTACCCGCAGGACGTTTGACAATATAAAATTTGGGTGTTTCTGTCATAGCTAAATTCGTCAAATAAAAGCTGGATACTAACTAGGCAATGGGATAATTATATCAGCGTTGCTGATTTACGGTATGAACGGCTAAATATGCAAATCATAAAAACCATTGTCCACAAAGCTTCGGGATTTTTGCCTGGTTCTTTTTCATACCCTGATTAAGCAACGCCAAAAATCTTTAACTATAAAGTCAATTTATGAGTTCTATGATTCAGATTACCCCCTTAACACACTTCAATGAATGGCTGGCTGCACAGAAAATTAGCCTCGCCTTCACCACCTATCAAACCAATCGGTTATTCTTGATTGGATTGAAACCCGATGGCAGGTTGTCAGTGTTCGATCGCGAATTCGATCGCCCGATGGGACTATTTGCCACCCCTGAAAGCCTCGTGATGAGTACCTGTTATCAAATCTGGCAATTTGACAATCTTTGCCGTGAGGAAGTGGGCGATTATTTAGGGTACGACAAACTCTACGTTCCCCGCATCGGCTACACCACTGGTGACATAAATACTCACGACCTAATCGTAGATAAATCGCAAAACTGGGTATTTGTCAACACCCAATTTAGTTGTCTGGCAACACGCGATCGCGACTACAGTTTTCGCCCCATCTGGCAACCGCCGTTTATCTCCTCCCTCGCCGCCGAAGATCGCTGTCACCTCAACGGTTTAGCAATGGTAGATGGCGAACCCGCTTACGTCACTGCTTGTTCCCAAACCGATATTCCCGCAGGTTGGCGATCGCATCGAAGCGGCGGCGGCTGCATTATCGATATCCGTTCTAACGAAATCATTTGTAGCGGCTTAACCATGCCCCACTCGCCCCGATTTTACCAGAATAAACTGTGGGTACTCAACTCCGGTACTGGCGAATTAGGCTATGTAGAAAATGGACAATTTCAGGCGATCGCCTTCTGCCCCGGTTTCGTCAGAGGGTTGGCATTTCATAACAACTATGCGATCGTCGGACTCTCCAAACCCAGACATGAAAATTTTCAAGGATTGACATTAAGCGATCGCTTATCCGCCCAACAGCAACAACCTCAATGCGGATTGATGGTAGTGGATTTAAACACAGGCAATATCGTCCAGTCCCTGATATTTGAAGAAGTCGTCAAAGAATTATTTGACATTGCTGTATTGCCCGGAGTGCGGCAGCCAAGGGCATTAGGATTTCAAACCGACGAAATCGAACGATTAGTTACTTTCCCAGGTTCTAGCATTATATCAATCAGACCCGGCATTCATCAACCCCCTGAAACATCTGTCAAAGTCAGCGAATCCCTCGTGCCTGCCGTGATTGGCACAGAAAAATTAGAAACCGCAGCCGCAGCTTTCGATCGGGGCAGAGACTTACAAAAACAGCGAAAATTGGAAGAAGCAGCCGCTTATTTTCAAGAAGCCATTTCCCTCGATCGCAACTATATCCCTGCCTACAATAACTTAGGAAATCTCCTGCAATTACAGGGAAAAATCCCAGAAGCGATCGCCCTACTCCAACGCGCCATCGAGATTAATCCCAATCAAGCAGCCACCCGCTGCAATCTCGCCAGCGCTTACCTATTGCAAGGGAATATCGCAGCAGCAAAAGCTGGATATGAAGAAACACTACGCCTCGATCCGAATTTCTATCTCGCCTATCTCAACCTCGGAAAATTGCACGCCTCGCGCCAAGAAACTACCATAGCTGAAGGTTATTTGAGAGAAGCGCTGCGCCTCAAACCCGACAATACCGAAGTGAGAACAGCCCTTGAAAGCCTGACTTCTGGAAAACCAACCTTGCTAAACCCACCGCGTCAACCAGAAGAAACGCGCTATCCCGTCAAATACCAAGCTGTTTACAACCTCACTGCCGACAATATTTCCGCCTACGATGCCTTCACCTTTCCCAGCCTGCAAAAACGCTGGCAAACCCAAATTAAACGGGGCGAAATTGTAGGAATTTCTGCCACCATTTCCCATCAAATGGTAGGAATGGCGATCGCAGAAATCCTTCCCGAATCCCAGAACCCGCCATCCTTATATGCCAGCATCATCTCCTGCTACGTCGTTCCCCACCATCGCCATCAAAACATCGGCACAACCCTGATCGGGAATTTGGAAAAAGAACTGATAAAAGTCGGTTGTCAGCGAGTCGAAATCTCCTACAAAAGCAGTGAATTAACAGCAGTAGCCCTCGAACCCCTATTAAAAAAACGGGGCTGGCTCCCCCCTCAAACCACCTTTTTATTAGCCCAAACCACAACCAAAAAAATTGCCGAAGCCCCTTGGCTGCACAAATACCCCTTACCAGATTCATTTACCGTTTTTCCCTGGAGCGAATTAACCGCCCAAGAGCGCCAAGCCATTCTTCAACAAGGGGAATATCCAAACCCATTGAATCCCTTTAGCGACGAATCCAGAATCGAACCGCTCAATAGTTTAGGATTGTGCCATAATGGAGAAGTCATCGGCTGGACGATCGCCCACCGCGTCGCCCCAAATACTATTCGCTACTCCAGCTTATTTGTGCGAAAAAAGTATCAAAAATTAGGTCGAGGAATATCCCTGTTAGCCGCATCAATTAAACTGCAAATCGACAGTGAGATAGAGAATTGCACTTTTTCAGTGGCGGCAGACAACGAGCCAATGCTCTCCTTCCTTAATCGGCATCTGCGCCCCTATTTAACCGGAATAGGCTCTTCGCGCATCGCCGTTAAACTGTTACAGAAGTCTCTCGGTTTTACTAAAGCTTCAAACAGCTAAAGTATTACTTCACTTGGGCGCGATGCCTCTCCTTAACCCTTACCCCTAGCTCGGTTTTCAAAACCAAACCGAGCTAGGGGTTGACACATTTAAACTTAACCCTCTATTATAGAACAATATAAAAAAAATGTCATCCCCCTGCGGGAATAGCCGCACCAAAAATTCAAACAACCTAAAATCAAGCCGCTCTGAAAGTATCCAAAACTCAGGGTAATAGCCCAAATCCCCCTGACCCCCTACCCCTTAAAAAACTATGCCCGCCTTTGCCCCCCCCCAAACAAACCCCTTCAACCTCACCGATGTGGGGAGTACCGCCTCCCCCACCTTAGTCGATATTGACGGCGACGGCGATTTAGATGCCTTCGTTGGGAGTAATGACGGCAACACTTACTACTACCGGAATACCGGCACCGCTAGCGCCCCAGTCTTTGCCGCCCCCCAAACAAGCCCCTTCAACCTCACCGATGTGGGGAATAACGCCTCCCCCACCTTTGTCGATATTGACGGCGACGGCGATTTAGATGCCTTCGTTGGGGGAATTGACGGCAACACTTTCTACTACCGGAATACCGGCACCGCTAGCACCCCAGCCTTTGCCGCCCCCCAAAATAACCCCTTCAACCTCACCGATGTGGGGAGTTACGCCTCCCCCACCTTTGTCGATATTGACGGCGACGGCGATTTAGATGCCTTTGTTGGGGCACGGGACGGCAACACGCGCTACTACCAAGATTTGCTTCCCGGTGTCAGCATTGCCCCCGGCACCAGACCCAGCGAAGCCGAACCCATTGCCCCCGTCAACGGCAACTTCGTCGTCACCCTCTCAGCCGCCGCCACCGCCAACACCACCATCAACTACACCGTCAGCGGTAAAGCCACACCGGGCAGCGACTACACCGCCTTATCGGGTAGCGTCACCATCCTCACAGGGCAAACCACAGCCACTATTAACGTCATTCCCGTCTTAGATAACGTCAGCGATCCCAGCGAAACCGTACAAATCACCCTCACTGCTGGCACAGGATACAACCTAACGAAGACTAAAACTGCCGTACTGCAAATCGCCGATAACATACCCAAAACTTTTGCCGCCCCCCAAACAAACCCCTTCAACCTCACCGCTGTGGGGACTTACGCCTCTCCCACCTTAGTCGATATTGACGGCGACGGCGATTTAGATGCCTTCGTTGGGTCAGGTGACGGCAACACTTTCTACTACCGGAATACCGGCACCGCTAGCGCCCCAGTCTTTGCCGCCCCCCAAACTAACCCCTTCAACCTCACCGATGTGGGGAATTACGCCTCCCCCACCTTTGTCGATATTGACGGCGACGGCGATTTAGATGCCTTTGTTGGGGCTAAGGACGGCGACACGCGCTACTACCGGAATACCGGCACCGCTAGCGCCCCAGTCTTTGCCGCCCCCCAAACAAACCCCTTCAACCTCACCAATGTGGGGGTTTACGCCTCTCCCACCTTTGTCGATATTGACGGCGACGGCGATTTAGATGCCTTCGTTGGGGCATTGGCCGGCAACACAAGCTACTACCGGAATATCGGCACCGCTAGCGCCCCAGTCTTTGCCGCCCCCCAAACAAACCCCTTCGGCCTCACCGATGTGGAGTATTTTGCCTCCCCCACCTTTGTCGATATTGACGGCGACGGCGATTTAGATGCCTTCGTTGGGGAAGGTGAGGGCAACACTTACTACTACCGGAATACCGGCACCGCTAGCGCCCCAGTCTTTGCCGCCCCCCAAACTAACCCCTTCAACCTCACCGATGTGGGGTTTTTAGCCTCCCCCACCTTTGTCGATATTGACGGCGACGGCGATTTAGATGCCTTTGTTGGGGCATTTGACGGCAACACGCGCTACTACGAAAACGCCCCCATTGTCAGCATCGCCGCAGGCACTACTCCCGCAGAAGGTGGCGCCAGCGGCACTTTTACCGTCACCCTCAACGATATTGCACCGGATGGTTTTACAGTTGCTTACACAGTAGGGGGAACCGCAACCAATGGCACTGACTACACCACCTTATCGGGAACCGTCACCATCCCAGCCGGGCAAACCACTGCCACTATTAACGTCGTTCCCACCGACGATGCCATTGCCGATCCCAATGAAACCGTTACCATCACCCTCACAGACGGTGCAGCTTACAACCTCGCCGCTGCCCCCAACAATACCGCCTCGCGAACCATCACTGATAACGATATTGCCGGAGTCACAATCACTCCCACTTCGACAACAGCTACAGAAGGCGGTACAACGGGTAATTACACAGTAGTTTTAAGATCACAACCAACAGGCAATGTTAATCTAGCCATTGGCAACACTTCGCAAACCACTACTTCAGCTTCCACACTCACCTTTAATTCAATTAATTGGAATACACCGCAAACCGTAACTGTCACGGCTGTTAATGATAACAGCGCTGAAGGAAGCCATACGGGAAGTATTACTCATACCGCCACTTCAACGGATACAAATTACAACAGCATTCCCGTCGCTGCTGTCACAGCTAATATCACTGATAACGATATTGCCGGAGTCACAATCACTCCCACTTCGACAACAGCTACAGAAGGCGGTACAACGGGTAATTACACAGTAGTTTTAAGATCACAACCAACAGGCAATGTTAATCTAGCCATTGGCAACACTTCGCAAACCACTACTTCAGCTTCCACACTCACCTTTAATTCAATTAATTGGAATACACCGCAAACCGTAACTGTCACGGCTGTTAATGATAACAGCGCTGAAGGAAGCCATACGGGAAGTATTACTCATACCGCCACTTCAACGGATACAAATTACAACAGCATTCCCGTCGCTGCTGTCACAGCTAATATCACTGATAACGATATTGCCGGAGTCACAATCACTCCCACTTCGACAACAGCTACAGAAGGCGGTATAACTGGCAATTACACAGTAGTTTTAAGATCACAACCAACAGGCAATGTTACTCTTGCCATTGGTAACACTTCTCAAACAACTACTTCAGTTCCCACACTCACCTTTACATCAACTAATTGGAGTACACCACAAACCGTAAATGTCACGGCAGTTAATGATAACAGCGTCGAAGGAAACCATACTGGCACTATTACTCATACGGCTACTTCACTAACGGATGCCAATTACAGCAACATTCCCGTCGCTGCTGTAACAACTAATATCACTGATAACGATATTGCCGGAGTCACAATCACTCCCACTTCTACCCCAGCTACAGAAGGCGGTGCAACTGGTAATTACACAGCAGTTTTAACATCCCAACCAACAGGCGATGTTACTCTTGCCATTGGTAACACTTCTCAAACAACTACTGACGCTGCCACACTTACTTTTACCTCACTTAATTGGAATGCACCACAAACCGTAAATGT